>JALCOL010000004.1 GCA_022649665.1 Enterococcaceae bacterium | reverse complement strand
AGTCCGGTGGAAAAGAAGCGTTCGACTTGCATGTATTAGGCACGCCGCCAGCGTTCGTCCTGAGCCAGGATCAAACTCTCATTAAATGTTTGTTTGATTGACTCGTTTTGAATTGCCAGCAAATTTGTTAATTTGCTTTGTATCAGTTATGTTTCGATTGCTCGAAACGCCCTGCACATTGGTTCGTCTTTGCTTTGTTCAGTTTTCAAAGGTCTACACAGCGCTTGTCAGCGCTGAACGCGACTTGTTCGCGTCAACTCTTATATCTTATCATTAACGATTTTACTTGTCAACAATAGATTTTATATTTTTTCAAGAGTTGTTATTTCATTTGTGTTGGATTTAAAACAGCCGACTGTAAAATCATATCAAATCGCAAGCTTCATGTCAAACGTTTTTCGAAATATTTTTTTCAGGAAATACTTTCGAAGCTTTTGTCTGGCAAGCATCTCAACGACATTTACTAATATAGCAAGCCTTTTCTAAAAAAGCAACCAAAAAAATGACATTTTTTAAATTTAATTTATTTTTCGAACAAATATTTGTTATCTCATAATATCGTTCGTGATTTATCCCGTTTGTTCTTTATTTAAAGCAATAAAAAATCAATTTGTTTGTTTTTGTGCAACTGCTTTGCTAAGCGTTTTTCAATGAAAAACCGGACAAACGGCAAATCCTGCCGCTGTCCGGTTCCTTATGATCTGCTACTCTTCAGAAACATGCTTTGCGAGCGGCAGGAAGATCCGAAAAACGGTTCCTTCTCCCAAGACGCTGTCAGCTTGCAGATTTCCTTTATAATTTTCGACTAATTGCTGCGCGATCGATAATCCAAGGCCGTTCCCGCCTTGGTTGCGGCTGCGCGCTTTATCGACCCGGTAAAAGCGATCAAAGATCCGCTTGAGTTCTTTGGACGGGATCCCTTCACCAAAGTCTTGGATCGCAATCTCCAAATAGCGGCCGGTCCCTTCCAAAGCGTCAGAGATATGGATCTCTTTTCGTTTTGAAGAGTATTTGACTGCATTATCCAAAATAATGATCATGATCTGTTCAAAGTGATCGCGGTAGATCGCGACATCGACTTCTTGATCCAGATCATCATCTAAATTAAAAGTGAATTCGGGATACAGCAGCTGAAAATTATTGTATACCTGATGGATCACTTCTTTGGCTTTTGCAGTCTTGTCGCGGTACTGGATATCGACTTGTTCTGCTCGCGAAAGGTCGAGCATCTCCTGGACGAGCGTCTTCATGCGGCTGATTTCTTGCAGGCTGGCCGAAAGCGACTCGTCTAAAACTTCCGGATCTTCTTTCCCCCAGCGGGTCAAAAGCTTCAGGTGTCCTTCAATGATCGCCACCGGCGTCCGCAACTCGTGCGAAACATCTTCGACGAACTGTTCTTGCTGCTCGATATAGCGGCGCATCCGGTCGATCATTTCATTGAAGATCTCCGAAAGATCTGCCAGCTCATCTCTCGTATTGATCACCGGCGCATGGATATCCTCTTCCGGGTTTTTGCGGATCGCTTCCATCGTGTCGCGGAGCACCTTGACCGGCTTCAAGAAATAAGAAGAAAGCAGATAGCCCAGCGCGGCTGATAAGAGAAACGCCACTGCTTCCAAAATGATCAATGTTGTGACAAGCCGCTTTTGAATCGCCTTCACTGTTTTTAATTCATAGAATGCTTGGATATGTCCGATCGGCTGCTTGGTTTTTTTGCTGCGCACCGCAGTGATCTCAAGAATCCCGGTCTCGCCTTCAAGCGTTTCGATCGTCGGCGCCAGATCTTTGGTTTGCTTCAGTGCGGCCGTCGAATTTTTTGTTTCGAAAACCAGCTCTTGATTCGTATTATAGATGAATACTTTCAAATCTGCCTGCGACAATTCTGAGACGAACGAATCAAGCCGGAAAATATTATTGGCGACCGCGTCTCCGCTGTTATCAACTGCCGCCGGATATTCGCTGCTTTCCGTCAGTGAATGAACTGAATTGCTGAAAGTCAGCTGTCCGGTATTGTTCTCGAGCCGCCTTGCGATCTCCTCAACCGTCGTATGAAGGTTTTCTTTCTCGCGGCTGACGATCGAGCTGACGGTCGATTTGTAGGTGATGGCTGCAAAGACGGTAAAAACGACAAATATGAAAAAGGAACTGGCAAGTGTCCATTTGATCGAGAGCGAAAGCCCTCTTTTTTTGCGTTCTTCATAAGCTTCTTTTATTTTTTTCAGTCTTTTTTTCAAGAACGCATCACATATCCTGTTCCGCGCACGGTTTGAATATATGACTCCTCTCCCGGCACATCGATTTTATTGCGCAGGTAGCGGATATATACATCAACGACATTCGTTTCGACTTCGGTTTCATATCCCCACACTTTGTTCAGCAGCACATCACGAGCCAACACAACGTTGACATTTTCCATGAGCGTCAAGAGCAGTTCATATTCGCGTTTGGTGAGCTCGATCACTTCGCTGGCGCGGCGGACGACGCGGTTTTCTTTTTCGATCGTCAGATCGCGGTACGTGATCGTCGTTTGTTTGGCGATATTTTTGTCGCCTTCAATATCGATCCGGCGCAAAAGCGCACGCAAACGAGCTAAAAGTTCTTCGATCGCAAATGGTTTGACGATATAATCATCGGCCCCGTGGTCAAGCCCTGAAACCCGGTCGATCACCGAGTCGCGTGCGGTCATCATGATGATCGGCGTATTCTTCGCTTGGCGGACGCGGCGGGCCACTTCCAAACCGTTTAATTCCGGCAGCATCAAGTCTAGAAGGATCGCATCCCAATCTTTAGACAAAGCAGCTTCCAGTCCAGTCCGGCCGTTATAGTGGACCTCTGTTTCATATCCTTCATGCTTCAATTCCAGCTCAACAAAGCGGGCCAAGTTCTTTTCGTCCTCAATGATCAAGATCTTACTCATATTTTTATTATTTCCCTTCTACATAGATTCTGATTATGTATGAAATTCTAATCTATTATACCTATTAATGAGAAAAAACGCTATATTCTCAGGATTATTTCGCGATTTTCTCTAATTTCTTTAAGAATCCAGACAGCAAAACACCCCAGGCTCCATGGTTAGCCTGAGGTGTTTGAAAGTATTCTGTTCAATACTTTTTAAGCTTCTTCTTTCGTCATTACATCTTTTCCATCATAATATCCGCATGCTGGACAAACATGATGACTTTTGCGCGTTTCGCCGCAATTAGGGCAAGCATTCAACCCGCTGATCGTCAATTTATAATGTGTCCGACGTTTCGCTTTTTTCGCTTTGGATGTTTTTCTAGCTGGTACTGCCATGAATGATCCACCTCCTTAAAGTAATCCGGCAAGCCGGTTATATTCCAATCTTACTGGTCGTCATCTTTCTTTAGAAATTCTGACAACTTCGCAAGACGAGGATCCACTTTTTGTTCTTTTTCTGCTGCTTGGCGTTCATTGTATTCTTCCTCGGTGATTACTTCCCAGTCTGTTCCAGCAGGCATTTCTTCGCCAGCCAGCTCTTCCGGGGTAAAGACTTGTGTCGGAATATTCAACAAAATGTAGTCGATGACGGCACTTTCAAGATCGATCGTTTGGTTCTCGACGATCGTGACATCTTTCGGATCGAGATCCGCCTGTGCCGCTAATTGTTCCGACGTCATAAAGACCTCATCAAAAGACAAATCGACTGCGTGGCGCGTTTCTTTTAGCGAACGCGTTGACGGCAGACGCAAGCCGGTCTTTACATCAACATGAGCGATCACATCTTCTTTTTCTACGCTGAGCGTCCCAGTGACTTCGACCGGTTCCACATCAATGAGCTGTGTTTCACGTTCGGTCAGTTTCTCTTTTAGCATCAGTGTTTCATGGATCGGGATCGTTTCGCCTTGAAACTTCCGCAGCTCCTGCAATGTCCACTTCATTTTTCTCACTCCTAAACAACATTAGCAATTATACAAGTAACGAAAAAGCTTGTCAATGAAATTTTCTTGACATCTTTTCAGCATAGAAAAAGAAGGCAGCGAAGCGTTCCTCCGGATACCTCCTCTTTCGTAGCATCGTGATCAGATCGCAGTGACTTCTCCGCGGTATACCATTCCGCGGCGCGGATCGACCGTGATGACTTCATCATCATGGATCATCTTCGTCGCGTCAGCGGCCCCAACGATCACTG
This sequence comes from Enterococcaceae bacterium, assembly GCA_022649665.1. GTDB lineage: Bacteria > Bacillota > Bacilli > Lactobacillales > Enterococcaceae > JALCOL01. The sequence goes on along the minus strand of JALCOL010000004.1, from coordinate 203,769 downwards.
GAATATCTTTGGCAACGCCGATCACAGCGGCGTGACCAGTCAAGCCTGGTTCTTCAACGATCAGGGCCGAGGCTTTATTGATCGCCGGCATATATTCTTTATCTGTCGATTTCACAACTAAGATCGCGCGATCCTGCATCTTTTCGTTCGCTTCTTTGGCATTTTTCGCAACGATCGCTTTGCCGACTAAAGAGTGGTCGCCGATCCCTTGTGCCCGCAGAAGCTCAGACCCGACCAGCTGGATCTTCATAACGTTCGTCGTACCGCTTTGCCCGACTGGTACACCGGCAGTGATCAAGATCAAGTCGCCCTCTTTGGCAAACCCAAGATCCACCGCTTTCTTCGTCGCCAATTCGAACATTTCATCCGTCGTGTTCGGGCGTTCGGCAACGGTTGGGAAGACACCCCAGTTGACCATCAAGCCGCGGCGGGTCCGTTCATCGAACGTAACTGCCAAAATGTCAGCATCCGGCCGATATTTGGAGATCATTCGAGCGGTATAGCCGGATTCAGTGGCAGCCACGATACAAGTAACCCCCAGATTTTTCGCTGCCCGCGCGACGGAAAGTCCGATCGTTTCGGTAACGTTTGTTTTATCAAATTGATTGATTTGGAAAGTTCCCGTCAGCATCATTGCTGATTCAGCTTTCATATCGATCCGCGCCATCGTTTGGACCGCTTCGACCGGATAAGCGCCGTTTGCTGTTTCCCCGGAGAGCATCGTCGCATCCGTCCCGTCAAAGACCGCATTAGCGACATCAGACGCTTCAGCGCGGGTCGGACGAGGATTGTGCTGCATCGATTCCAGCATTTGTGTAGCGGTAACGACTGGTTTCCCCAGCGCATTACATTTTTTGATGATCATCTTTTGGACCATCGGCACGTTTTCAGCGGGGATCTCAACACCCATATCTCCGCGGGCGACCATGATGCCGTCGGATACTTTAATGACTTCATCGATATTGTCGATTCCTTCTTGCGATTCGATCTTCGAAAGAATTTGAACGTGCGTCATATCGGTTTCTTCCAAGATCTCGCGGATATCGAGCACATCTTGTGCTTTGCGGACAAAGCTGGCAGCGATGAAGTCGATCTCGTGTTTCAAACCAAAGCGGATATCATCTGCATCTCTTTCAGTGATCCCTGGAAGATTGATCGAAACGCCTGGGGCATTGACACCCTTTTTTGAACCAAGAACGCCGGCGTTTTCGACCGTACAGATCAGCTCGCGATTTTTGGGATCTTTTTCTTCGATCAGCATATCGATCAGCCCGTCGTCGAACAGGACGTGCCCGCCGATTTCGACATCATCATAAAGTCCAGGATACGTTACCGCGATTTTTTCATTGGTCCCTTTCAGTGCGGCATCCATCGAGATCCGTACTTTGTCGCCGACTTGGAAAGTCAATTTGCCATCAGCAGTCCCTTGATCAGTCGTCCGGATCTCAGCACCCTTCGTGTCGAGCAGGATCGCGACTTCTTTGCCCGTGATCTTTTCGGCTTCATGGACCATTTTCATTCGTTCCAAATGTTCAGGATGCGATCCATGAGAGAAGTTGAATCGGAAAATATTTGCCCCGCCTTCGATCAAGTTGGCGATAATCTCTACGGTATTGCTGGCCGGCCCTAAAGTACTGATGATCTTGGTTTTTTTCATCTGTTTGAACGCTCCAATCTGTTTTTGATAATCTAGATAATCTATCAATTCAAGACAGCTGAATTAATATGAAATCTCATGATTCAAGTAGTAAAGCGACAAATCCGGTTTATGTTTATGATTTTCAAGCGTATCAATGATCGGGCGGGCAACGATTTCATTACCTTCGATCCCGACACATAAGCCGCCTTGGCCTTCCTGCAGCAGATCGACCGCATAGGCGCCGAACTTGCTGGCTAAGACCCGGTCGCGCGCACTCGGCGAGCCGCCGCGGACCACGTGGCCCAGCACAGTGACCCGTGTATGAAAATTACCGTATGCTTTCAGATTCTCCGCAAATTCGGCTCCTTTCATCACGCCTTCTGCCAAAACGATCAGGCAGTGTTTTTTCCCGCGGTCGCGTCCATCTTGGATCCGTTTGGCGACTTCCGCCATATCGAAATGGATCTCAGGGATCACGATCTCATCAGCCCCGCCGGCAACCCCGCTCCAAAGAGCGATATCGCCAGCTTCGCGTCCCATCACTTCGATAATGAAGGTCCGCACATGGCTGGTCGCTGTGTCGCGAATCCGGTCGACTGATTCCAAGACCGTATTGATCGCGGTATCAAACCCGATCGTAAAGTCAGTTCCCGGGATATCATTATCGATCGTTCCCGGAAGCCCAACAGCGGGATAACCGTGTTTTGTCAGCGCCATCGCCCCGTGGTATGAACCGTCGCCGCCGATCACGACCAAGCCTTCGATCCCAAACTTCTTCAGCTGCTCGATCGCTTTCAATTGGCCTTCCTCAGTTGCAAATTCTGGATAACGCGCTGAATAAAGAAAAGTCCCGCCGCGCTGGATCTTATCGCCGACGTCCGCGATCGAAAGTTTGCGGATGTCGCCGGAAACTAAACCGGCATAACCGTAATTGATGCCGTATACTTCGATATTTTCGCAAATCCCCTTGCGTACAACTGCCCGAACAGCAGCATTCATGCCGGGCGCGTCGCCGCCGCTTGTTAAAACACCGATACGTTTCATCCTCTTCACCTCTTCGATGGATTTTTTATGATCCTCTAATAAATTATACGTTGGTTTGTTATACTATTGTTCTTTCACTTCCAAATCATTTTACCATTCTTTCATGTAAAAGTCTTGAAAGAACGTTCGTTTCTTTACTTGCTTTTGTGCGGATCGATCAAACGTTGAAAAGAAATCACTTTCACGTTATTTTCGCCGATCAAGCCCGCTATTTCGCTGGTCAGCCCCGGCAGCTCGCCGACGCGCGGCAGCTTTGAAAATGGTATTTTCTTCTTTTCGGCCAGCAGATAAATCTCGACGCCCTCGTGCCCTGGGTGAGTTGAAAGCGATTGATCCAGCTGTTTTTTTACTACCGCATATTCCTCACGGCTGCTGATTTTGACCGCGACGACATTTTGCGGCAGCTCAGCCAAAAGATCGTCTGCCGGCTGAATATTTTCGGCCAGCAGCTGCAACCCCTGATTGTAGCGGTCGACTTCGACTTTGCCGCTGAAAAGATAAACCGCTCCCTCGGAAACGATCGCGGAGAACTTGCGCCACTGCCGCGGGAAAAGGGTCACGCGCAGCTCGCCCGAGAGATCATTGATCTCGAGTGCTGCCATTGATTCGCCTTTTTTCGTGCGAAATACTCGGATCCCTTTGACATATCCTAAAACGCTGACCGGCTGGCGGCTCGCTGAAAGTTCCGCGATTTCGGGCAGTCGGCCGGCCTGCTTCAAGACATCGAAGCGTTCGATCGGATGCGAAGAAACATAGACCCCCAGCAAGCTCTCCTCCATTTGCAGCCGCTCATCCAGCGGATAGTCGTCAACTTCAGGCAGCCGCAAACCACCCAATTCTTCAGAAAAGTCCAAATTGAAATCCAGATCTTCCAAGATCGGATCGATATCCTGCACCAGCTGATTCCGATTCGGCGTGAGCGTATCGAACGCACCGGCCTGGATCAAGAGCGTGATCATTTCTTTTTTCCGCTTCTTCTTTTCCAAACGGTGCATAAAATCTTCAAATGAGCGGAAAGGGCCGCTGCGGCGCGCTTCTAAGACCGCATCGATAAAGTCGCGCCGCATTCCTTTGATCGCGTCAAAGCCAAAAATGATCTTTCCTTTCTGCTGGACGAAGCCGTGCCGCGAAAGATTGATGTCCGGCGGCGTGACGCGGATCCCAAAACGCCGGGCATCATTGATATAAAGACGGATCTTTTCGCGGTCGTTACTGACGGAGTCCATCAGCGCCGCAAAAAACTGTTCAGGGAAATGGGCCTTCAAATATCCTAATTGAAAGCCGACAAACGAATAGGCAAAAGCATGCGAGCGGTTGAAACCATAATCAGCAAAACGCTCGATATAGCGGTAGACTTCCTCCGCTGTTTTTTTCGAATACCCTTTTTTCTCAGCCCCTTCGATAAAATTCAGCCGCTGCTCATCGAGGATCCGCTTTTTCTTTTTGCTGATCGCGCGCCGCAAAATATCGGCCTGTCCCAAACTGAAACCGGCCATGACCGAAGCGATCTGCATGATCTGTTCTTGATAAACGATGATGCCGTACGTATTCTTCAATACCGGCTCAAGTGCCGGAGCTGGATAAGTGATCGGTTCCTCACCGTGTTTGCGCCGGATGAACGTCGGGATATTGGTCGACGGACCCGGGCGGTTCAAGGCATTGACCGCGGCAATGTCTTCGATCGACTCCGGGTGCAGGCGCCGCAAGACATTGCGGACCGTGCTTTTTTCAAATTGGAAGATCCCGATCGTCTCGCCCTTTTGGAACAGCTGCAGTGTTTTCGGATCATCCAGCGGAATCGCTTCAAGTTTTAATGTTTGGCCGGTATCTTTGCGGATCGCTGCCAATGTATCCGCGATGATCGTCAGATTGCGCAGCCCTAAAAAGTCCATTTTGAGCAGGCCGACCGCTTCAACGTCCCCCATCGTAAACTGGGTCAAAAGCGTCTCGCCGCTTCTTTCCAGCGGCACTGTTTCATCCAGCGGCTGATCGCTGATCACCACGCCGGCCGCATGTGTCGACAAATGGCGCGGCAGCCCCTCCAGTTTTTGGGCGATCGTAAAGAAGCGCCGATTCCGCTCGCTTTCACTGACGAGCGCCTGCAGGCGGCGCGACTCTTCATAGGCTTTTACCAGCGAAATGTGGAGCTCACGCGGGATCGCTTTGCTCCAAAGATTCATTTCACTTTGCGAGAAGCGCAGGACCCGGCCGACATCGCGCAAGACCATTTTCGCCGCCAAGGTCCCAAATGTGGCGATCTGCGCGACGTGATCTTCACCGTAGCGCTGGATCACATAGCGGATCATCTGCTGGCGGCGATTATCCGGGATATCGATATCGATATCCGGCATGCTTTGGCGTTCGGGGTTGAGAAAGCGCTCGAACAGCAAATCATATTTGATTGGATCGACTCCGGTGATAAAGAGGGCATAAGCAACCAGCGAACCCGCGGCCGATCCGCGCCCCGCACCTAGTGTGATCCCTTGTTCGCGTGCAAAGCGCAAAAGGTCCCAAACGATCAAAAAATAATCGTCAAATCCCATTTGATGAATGACCGAAAGCTCATAAGCGAGCCGCTTTTCATAGCGCGGGTCGGCGGAGATCCGTTCTTTTAAACCCTTTTGTGCGAGACGCTGCAAAAAGCCCGCAGCGTTGGTGCCTTCCGGTACCGGAAAATGCGGCAGCTTGGTGCGTGAGAAATTCATTTCGACTGTTGCAGCGGAAGCCAATCGTTCCGCATTTTCAAGCGCTTTGGCGAGCTGACGCGTTTCGGTCTCCGGCAGTTCAGCAGTCAAAAAGAGTTCTTGACAGACAGCAGCACTGCGCAAATAGCGGCTGCCGGTTTTCGGCAGCTCTTCAAGTGTCGCATTTTCGCCCTTGTCGATCGCCCGCAGCATCGCAAGCGACGCTGCATCTTCTTCATCAAGGAAGCGTACCTCCTGAAGCGCACAAAATTCCTGCTGGTGCTCGGCCCCGAATTTCAGCCACGTCAAAAGATTGACATGCTGCTGAGCAGAAAGCGTCGCGGCTTGCATTCCCAAAAAAAGGTTGCCGGAAAAATGCTGTTTTAGTTCTTCATAATTGCGGCTGGACATCTCTTGTTCTCCCAAAAAAAGCGGTGCTAAGACCGGGTCCAGCCGGTTGCCCGGCGTGATCACAGCGACATCTTCCGCAAGCGGCGCAAAATCCGGCAGCTGCAGCGGCTTGGATTGTGTCATTTTGCGTGTTGAGATTTTGATCAGCGCATGAAAGCCTTTTGTCGTCATCGCCAAAAAAAGCAGACGGCGGGGAGCATGCTGGTCATCTTCATAATCGACTTGAAGCCCGAACAGCGGCTTGATGCCGCGCGCCCCAGCCGCCCGGTAAAACTCAACAGCGCCGCTCATATTATTAAGATCCATCAATCCGGCGCTGGTATATCCGCGCTGGCTGGCGGCATCGAGATATTCGGGTATTTTTAATGTGCTTTGAAGCAGCGAATACGAACTGACACTTTGCAATTGTGGAAACATTTGCTCGTCTCCTTTCCTTGGCTCTATCTTACCAGATGCCCCTTCAAAATCTAAATCTTTTTCGATCGGCGGCATTTTCTTTACAATCCAATGAATCGTGCTAAAATAAGGGTGAAACTATCGACGTTAGGAGGGCTTTCTTTGAGATATATCGTTGCTTTTTTCTGGTCCTTCATTCTTGGACAAGTAGTCTGCTATATCGGCGGCGCGCTGAGCAGCGCGGCGTATGATTTCAAGTTGAGCACCATCATTTCGCTGGCTGCAGCTTTGATCATCTGCTTGATCGGTAATTTTTCACAGCCGGCAAAAAAATCCGCATAGCATAAAAAAAGAAGCCCGCGGGCTTCTTTTTTTATGCTCTTTTACGGTGCCGGACATTGACGAACGACAACGCGATATTGAATAGGACCATCAAGCTCGTAACGATAAAGACCGCACTATAACCCCATTGCGTGGCCACTCCTGAGCCGACCATCGGCCCCAAGACTTGCCCCAAATTCAAAAAAGTTTGATTATAACTGTAGACCCGGCTGACTCCTTCGGGCGGCGTGATGCGGCCGATCAGCGTGTTGATCGAAGGCATCAGCGCCCCGGTTGAAAATCCGAGGAAAAAGCGCAGCAATCCCAATTGAAACGGCGAAGAGACGAACGCCATCGGTACATAGCAGATGAATGAAAAAATCAAGCCGCCGAGCAAGACCCATTCACTGCCGTAGCGGTCGCCCAAACGCCCCAAAGACGGTGAAGAGACGATCGCTGAAACTCCCGCGACGGATACGATCAAGCCGCTGATGAACAGCACATTATCGATATTCCCGGCCAGCTGGCGGATATAAAGCGTTAAGATCGGGCTGACACTAGTGATCCCCGTCTGCAAGATCAGGGTCGTCACGAACAAAACCAAAAGGACTGTTTTATTCGGGATCTTGCGCCAAAGCTCTTGACTGGTCATGAGGTCTTCTTTTTGGACCGGTTCAAAATTCTCTTTGATCATAAAGACTGTCAGCAGCGTCGTGATCAACAAGATCGCGCCCGTGATTAAAAAGACATTGCGGATTCCGAACCACTCGGCCAGCGCACCGCCTAAGAGCGGCCCGATCAAATTGCCGGCGACGGCGCCAGTCGAAAGTGTCCCAAGGGCCCAGCCGCTCCGTTCACGCGGGACTTGCGAGGCGATCATCGCGGTCGCATTCGGAATATAACCGGACAAAAGACCAGTCAAAAAACGCATCAAGAGCATCCAATAGACATTCGGAACAAAAGCCAGCGAACTCATCGTGATCGTCATCCCGATCGCAGCGCGGACCATCATCAATTTTCGTCCTTTGCGGTCGGCCAAGCTTCCCCAGAGCGGACTAACGACCGCTGCCGCAAGTGCCGTGATCGAGATCGCGAGCCCCGAAAACAGCTCGACTTGCCCTTTCGGCGAGCCCAGCTCCTCAACGAAGATCGGAATAAACGGCATGACAAGGCTGAAGCTCACACCGGTGAAAAAACAGCCGATCCATGAGATTGCTAAATTTTGCTTCCAATAATGATGCACGAACGACACGCTCCATTCTGATGTTTTTTCAAACAGATCACTAAATTTTTATGAAAGAAACCTCGATTTCTTTCTTTTCACCGACAATTTTGTTACACTGATCGTAATGTACAACTGTACAAGGAGGTCTTTGAATGACTATGAAAAAAATGATTGCGATCGATTTGGACGGCACGACGCTCGACCAAAACTCGCAGATCTCCCCGCGCACTGAAAATGCATTGAGAGCGGCGATCGAGAGCGGCTACTATGTCGTGATCGCGACCGGCCGGCCTTACCGCATGAGTAAACACTTTTATCAACAATTGAATTTGCATACGCCGATGACGAATTTCAACGGCGCTTTAGTCCATCTTCCTGAGAAAAAGTGGCTGGGAGAAAAAGAAACCATCATCCAGCGCGAGATCGCTTTTGATCTTTTGAAACAAAAAGAAGCGCTTGGACTTTCGTTTGTTGCCGCTGAAAATAAAGAGAATTTTTATATCGATGATCTGGCCCACTTTGATCCGCGGCTTTTCGCCTCGGCAGCCAGCGAACAAAATCTTTTGACGGCTGCCCACTTGACCCATGATCCAAACTCGATCATGGTCGAAACGACTCGCGAAAACGCCGCGCACTGCCGCGATGAAATCGCGCGCCAATTCGGCGAAGTCGTCGATGTCCGCACGTGGGGCGGTCCGCGCAGTATTTTGGAGATCGTCGCCAAAGGGGTCCATAAAGCGGTCGCTGTTTCTTACATTGCGGATCGCTTGGGTGTCGCTCAAAAGAACGTAATGGCGTTCGGCGATGAACACAACGATGTCGAACTTTTGAGCTATGCCGGCTGGGGCGTTGCCATGAAAAACGGCACCGAACAGCTGAAAGCTGTTGCCGATGACTTGACGAATTATTCCAACGCTGATGACGGGTTGGCAGATTATCTCGAAAATTATTTCGAGCTCGTCCAAGCTCAAGTAGTCTAAGTCGCAATAATCAAGAGCTGGAAGGAAATCACTTTGATTTCTTTCCAGCTCTTTTTTGGTCTTCTATTCTTATTTTAGATTTTCAGCAAATACAAACAGCCTAAAAAAAGCAGACTGCCGACGATCATCAAAGCGGGAACGGCCAATCCCGTCAACATGCAAGGGACAGCCAAGATACCCAAAATGCCTGAACCTTTTTGTTGTAATTTTTCCAAGATCTTTCATTCCTTTCAAAACAGGGTCTACTATACACATCTTTTTTGTGAAAAGCAAGACCCCTGAAATTGAAAGTTTGAAAGAAATTTTAATGCACGTTGCCGATCAATTTGCGGATCCGGTTGCGCTGGCTGAATAAGATCAAGCCGACCAAGACTGCGACCGCGCCGACGATCCCGAAGTACAAGCCCTCCGTATTCGGCTGATAGAAACGCGCGATCTGCGCATTGATCGCTTGTGAAGAGGCATCCGCCATGAACCAGATCGCCATCGTTTGTCCTTCAAAAGCTTTCGGCGCAAGTTTTGTCGTAACCGATAAGCCGACGGGCGAAACACACATTTCGCCGGCGATCACGATCAAGAAGCTGAAGATCAGCCAAAGCGGGCTGACCCGCTGATCTGTGCCAAAGAGCAGGCTCGGGAACATCAAGAGAATAAAGGAGAAGCCAGTCAAAACAAGACCGATCGCAAATTTAACTTCGGTATTCGGCTGACGTTTGCCCAAACGGTTCCAAAGCGTGACAAAAACTGGTGTCAAAAGTACAACGAACAGCGGATTCAGCGTTTGGTACCAGCTGGCTGGTACATTGAAGCCTAAGATCGTTGATTGCGTCCGTTCACTGGCGAACAGTGCCAGAATCGAAGAGCCTTGTTCTTCAAGCGACCAGAAAACGATCGCCGAAAGGAAGAGCGGAATATACGCGAGCACATTGCGGTGTTCTTCCGGCGTGACGTTTTTGGCCGTCAGCATCTTCCAGAAGTAGAAGATCGGCAAGCCGATCCCCAAAACACTGACAAAGTTGATGAAGAAATCCACATTCATCATGCCAAGCGCAGAAGCGCCGCCGAAGAAGACGATCAAAACCACGACGACGATCGCAAAAATCTTCAAAAAGTGTTTGCGTTCTTCGCCGACGAGCGGGTTCGTCACGTTCATTCCCATTTTGCCGAGGGTTTTTTTGCCGTGGAAATAATATTGCAATAGTCCAAAGAACATCCCGACAGCAGCCAATGAGAATCCCAAGTGATAGTTGTATTTTTGCCCAAGTGTCCCGACGATGATCGGTGCAAGCAAGCTCCCGATATTGATCCCCATGTAAAAAATCGAGAACCCAGTGTCGCGGCGCACATCTTCCGGTGCATACAAGTGTCCGACCATTCCGGAAACGTTCGCTTTCAACATCCCAGTCCCGGCTACGATCAGCATCATCGAAAGGAACAGTGCCGGAATACCAAATGGCGTTGCCAAAGCGATATGTCCAAACATGATCGCGATCCCGCCGATAAAGACCGATCGCCGTGCGCCAAGAACCCGATCGGACAGCCAGCCGCCCACGATATTGGACATATAAACCAGCGAACCATAAATCGACATAATTGCTACAGAAGTCGTTCGCGGCAGACCCAAACCACCATTTGCCAGAGTGTCGAACATGTAGTATACCAAGATCGCGCGCATACCATAGTAACTGAAGCGTTCCCACATTTCTGTGAAGAACAGTGTGGATAGCCCCGCAGGCTGTCCAAAAAATTTCTTTTCCGCTTTTTGCTCCATAAGTAAAAAACTCCCTATCTAAATTAAGAACTTTCAGAAAGTTCTTGCGAGTGTAATTCTAAGCTTCTTTAACCCAAAAAGCAATAATTGCTAGAATTTCCTCATTTTTCGTTCGGGATCTTCATCGAATCTGTCCTGATTTCGTTCTGTTTATTAAGAAGCAGTCCCGCAAGGTTAAAAAATAAGCGATTTTTTAATCTTTTCAGCTGTTACCAAATTTTTTCACATAATTCTCATTTTTCAGCAGCGATGGATGCTCTCTTCCTCCTATCATTTTCAATAGTTTTCAGTATTGTTTTGCGCGAAATGCGTTTATAATAGAGAAAAGGTAATTTTGAGAGGTGAAAATAATGAAAAGAGAAAAATATGTACCCGAGCTGTTTACTCCGCTCCGGCAGGATTCCGGCATTATCAAAGTGCCGCACGTGATCCGTGAAGCGAGCGGCATCCGGATTTTCGGCAAACGGATCAAAAGCATCTTATATACGACTGATGTGGCGATCATCGCGAATAATGATGCGGATGCCGTCTTAGTCGTCCACCCGTGGACCCCGAACACCGCGATCTTGAACGCGATCAAGCAAGTCGCGAGCGTTCCGGTTTTTGCCGGGATCGGCGGCGGCTTGACGTCCGGGAACAAATCGGTGAAAGTCGGGGCCTTTGCTGAAGAAAACGGCGCATTCGGTGTCGTCTTGAACTCTCCGGTTACTTTGGAGACGATCCGCGCCGTCGAAGAATCTGTCGATCTGCCGATCATTTACACGGTCGTTGATTACCGCGACGACCTTAAAGATCGCATCGAAGCCGGTGTCGATATGTTCAATATCAGCGGCGGCGCCGAGACACCTGAACTTGTCCGCAAAGTTCGCGAACAATTTCCGCAATTTCCGATCATGGCCAGCGGCGGGCGCACCGAGACCAGCATCATGCGGACGATCGAATCCGGCGCGAACGCGATCACCTTTACCGCTTACGGAGCGAGCGAAAAGCTCTTCCATAAGAAAATGGAGCATTACCGGCAAATGGATGCTGAAACACAAAAAGATCAAGAAGAATAAAAAAACAAAAAAGCTTCAGGAGCAAATCGCGCGATTTGCTCTTGAAGCTTTTTTAAGACTCCGGATATTTTTTGGCATTTTTGACCAATTTTTCTTCAATGATCTCTTGCACGCTGAAACCCAGCTCGTCGGCCAGCGCATAGGAATAAATAAGGACATCGGCCAGCTCTTCTTTGAGCCGTTCCGTCTGCTTTTCTGCGGTCTGCGAGGTCCGCCACTGGAATAATTCCAAGAGTTCGGCGGCTTCCAGACTGATCGAGATCGCTAAATCTTTCGATTCTTCTGTGCCGCGCCAATGACGCTTTTGGCGAAAATCATTGATTTCTTCAGTAAGTTTATCTGGCATAAAATCCCTTCTAATGGGTCGGACGGGTATGGTTATCCATATGTGTCCGCACGACCAGCACATCGACCGGCGCAAAACGAACGACAAATTCAGTCGTCGAACCAATGATCAGCCGCGTCAACGAGTTCGTTCCGCTGGCTCCCATAAAGATCGCGTCGAATTTTTGATTCGGGTCTTTGACAAGATCCAGGATCGTCCCTTTCGGTGTTCCGACTTTCGTCAATGTTTTGTAGCGGAGATGCTCTTTCTCCGCATCTTTGGCATAATCGGCAACGAATTGTTCGGCCTCATCGACCATCCGGCTGACTTCTGGAGCATAGTCGATCCCCTGAAAAGAGAAAACAGTCGTGTCGACGATCGATAAAATGACGAGTTCTGCGTTTGTTGATTTAGCGTAGCGTTTCGCTTTTTGGTAGGCTAAGTCCGCTAAAATCGAGCCGTCGACCGGTATCAAGATTTTTTTGTAAAATTCCTCCATAACGTGCGCCCCCCTTTTCTTAAGTGTACACTGAACGCGCAATATTTGAAAACAAAAAAATCGAGTTTCTCCAAAAAGAAACTCGATCGTTTAAAAATCATTAAGCATGTTCAGCAATGAAATCTACTAAGCGCTCGGAGGCTTCCCAGCCGAGACATGGATCAGTGATCGATTGACCGAAGACTTTCCCGTCAGCATCCTGCCGGCCGTCGACCAAATAGCTTTCGATCATGAAGCCGCGCACCAGCTGCTTGATGTCGCGGTTCCAATTGCGGTTTTCAAGCGTTTCTTTGACGATCCGGATCTGTTCTTTGTATTGTTTGCCGGAGTTGTCGTGGTTGGTATCGATCACGATAAACGGATTTTTGTATTTTTCTTTCTGATAGAAGCCGATGACTTTCATCAAATCTTCATAATGGTAATTAGGGATGTTTTCGCCGTATTCATTCAAGCCGCCGCGCAAAACGACGTGCGCCAGCGGATTTGAACTGGACTCGACTTCGATCCCGTTGTGGATGAATTCCTGCTGATGCTGCGCCGCATGGAGCGAGTTGAACAAGACGCGCAGATTGCCGCTCGTCGGGTTCTTCATGCCGGTCGGCTGATCGATCCCGCTCGCGACGAAACGGTGCTGCTGGTCTTCCACCGATCGCGCGCCGATCGCGATGTAGCTGACGAGGTCATCGATAAATTCCAGATTTTCCGGATAAAGCATTTCATCCGCGGTCGTCAGTCCGGTTTCCGTGATCACGCGGTTATGCAGCTGGCGGACCGCGCCGATCCCCTGGATCAAGTTGACTTTGCCTTCGGGGTTCGGCTGGTGCAAAAGACCTTTATAGCCGTCGCCGTTCGTCCGCGGTTTATTCGTATACACTCGCGGCACCATGAAAATCTTGTCTTTGACTTTCTCCTGTAATTTTGCCAACCGCGTCGCGTATTCCAACACCGCGTCCTCGTCATGGGCTGAGCAAGGTCCGATCAGGAGCAGGATCCGCTGATCTTTGCCTTCAATGATCTGTTTCAATTCTTCATCGCGCCTTGCTTTATGTTCAGCGACGCTCCCGGATAGCTGCGAGAGGGCGTTCACTTCATCGAAATCGATTGGTTGACTCAGTGCTTTAAAGCTCATTCAATTTCCTCCTAATAGAAAACAATGAAGATGAGAACGGGAAAAATCCGCCATCCTCATCTTGATATTGGTGATATCCGAATTTCATTGGATTCGTTTTCATCAATTTTTAATTATATTGTCATTATTGTATAGAGCTGCACAGAAAATGTCAACCATAAATACCGAAAGAGCAGGAAGTTTCACTGATCGATTCTTTTTTGCCAGCGATTGACGCGTTTCGTCCAAAAGCCGCCTGAAATATATTTCGGTTCATAGGTGATCACGAAGGCGTGTTCTTCGGCTTCTTTGATCAGCCGGTAAAGCTCGATCTCATTTTTTCGCGGCGAAAGGATCTGCAAAATCAAGCGTTCACCAGTGCGTCCCATCCCGAACGTCTCGGTCACACCGTAGCCTTTTTTGCGAAAAAATTCCGGCAGACTTTCTTCTTTATCCGTAAAGCTCGGCAAGATCACCGTGACGAGCACATATCCGAGCGCTAATTTGTCTTCGATCATGATCCCCGCGCTCACCCCGACTGCATAGCCCAGCGCATAGACAAACAAGTTCAGCGGCTGATCGAGCCGGTTCAAAACGAGCGAAAGTCCCAGCACGTAGATCGTGATCTCGACCATCGATAAAAGCGGTGCCAAAAAGCGGTAGCCTTTCATCGTCAGCATCAAGCGGATCGTATTGATCGCCACATATGCAAAATTGATAAAGAACGTCATCAGCAAAATTTTTACATCCATCGAACAAATTACCTCCCTCACTCTTCAAGCATAGCAGACTTTTCATGAGGGCGAAATGAAAAGATGATCATTTCTTTTCACCGCAAACCGCTTTCTCCGCAAGCAGCGCATTGAAAGCCAATTGATTTAAAAAGTTGTAGCGGTCAGTCATATTCGGTGAAAAGCAAAACATCTCAACGGCAAGTTCATTCAGCGTCAGCGGCTTATGCAGGGCCATGCATGCTGAGTTCAGCTCTTCGACAAGCGGCTTGCGGCTGAGCAGCTGGATCCCTAATATTTTCCCGCTTCCTGCTTCATAATTGATTTTTGCTTTGACAAAGTGAGGCGGCTTCTCCGCCAATGCGTTCTCGCGCAGCGGCAGATCGCAGACTAGTGTATGCACATCGATCCCTTGAAAAGCGGCTTCTTCTTCGACCATGCCGCAGCTGCCTAAAAAATATCCAAAAACTTTCGACAGCGTTACGCAATCAGCTAGTGAATAGGCAGTCTTGATCCCCGCGATATTCAGCGCCGCCGCGCGCCCCATCCGCAGTGCCCGGCTGACCAGCGGCATGAATACATGGACATTTTTCGCGGAAATCGTGATCGGTACGATGTCGCCGATCGCATAAATATCAGGCTGGCTCGTTTGCAGATACTCATCGACGATCACCGTATTGTCTTCGTGAAGATCGATCACCCCGCGAAAGAGCTCAGCATTCGGCCGCAACGCTTTCGGTGAGATCACGAGATCAACGGCGATCGTTTCGTCTTTCAAGCGCAGCGCCGTGACCCGCTCTTCGTCCGTCACAAACTGAACACCAAATTCCTGCGGATGATAATGGACTCCAGCCGCATAAATCGCTTTTTCCACATCCTGTACCATCTCCGGATCAAAATACCGAAATAAAATATCATCCATCGAATCGATCAAATGGACTTCTTTGTCATTTTTGATCAAAACATCGGCCAATTCGACACCGATATATCCCCCGCCGACGATCGCGACCTTTTGGGCCTTTTGCAATAACTCCAATGTTTTTTGCGACTCCGTGCGGCTTTTATAGTTGATCACGTTTGCCATGGGCTGGGTACCTGTTCTTTGTTGCTGGGGCGATGAACCGGTTGCCAGAACGAGCCGATCATAACGCAAAGTCTTCCTTTCTGCCGCTCCAAGCTGCTGGTATTCCACTATCTTTTGCTGCGGTTCGATTTTCAGCACGCGCGTTTCAGTGTAAAAAATGATCCCGCGCTTGACCAGTTCATTGAAACGGGTCACTGCCTGCTCCAGCTTTTTGATATAGCCTTGGTAAAAAAGATTGATGCCATTCGAAATATAGCCTAGATCTTCTTTTTTCTGCTGATCGATCAACAGAACCTCGATTTCCGGATCCAAACGTTTCAGATCGATCGCCGCGCTCAAACCGCTGTGCGAAGCGCCGATAATCACAACTCTCATTTTTTGACCACCTCCTCGACTAATTTTTTTTGATAATATTCACGGAGAAATGTTTCTAAGTGGTTGAAATCCGCCTCATATTCGATACTGAAGATGATGTACACTTGTTCTTCTCCATGTCCGCGATATTCTCTTTGAATATTGCTGATGATCAGATCATATTTTTCGCCGTCGATATATTTCTCGAGTTTGACTTTGATCCGAGGGTCGAGATTATAAAAAATATGGTCGCGAAACGTCCCTGCTAAACTTTTTGAAAAGGGAAAATCACAGCCGATCTTCAAATAAAACTGCAGATCGATATAGCCGACATAGAGCAGATTGATATACTGCTGAAAAAGGAGCCAGTAGGAAATATCTTTTTTAATTCTGGGAATCTGGATGTATTCTTCCACCTCATCGACCAGCTGACGGCAATACTCTTCGACGATCGTGATTGGCAGTTTATCCAAGACGTGGATCAGACCCGTGTGCTCCAAAAAGTAGATCGCACCATTAAAATAGTAGAAAAGGCAATGCGCTTGATAGAGTTCAAGCGTGAATTGCTTGAGATATCCTTCACTTAAACGATCCGTAATAAAATTCGCAAGGATCTTCTCCCGCACATATCGGTTGAGTTTGGCCGCCGGATAGTCATGCGCGAGCCCTGCCGCCAGCAACTGCTGCACGTATGGACTCTCGGCAGACAAATCGATATGAGCCAACAGGAAAACAAACAGCAGCTGAGCTTCAGCAGTATTCCATTCAAACGCATAGCGGCTATAAAAATGCGCAAGCAGCCGGTGCACCTCAACAAACAAATCATCGCGGAAACCACCTGCATCAAGCAAGTCAAAATACTGCATTTCTGCGCTGTCAAACTGCGACATCCGCCGTTTGGAGATGCTCAGCCAGATCAAAAGTTTCATTTCAGCATCATACGACAAAGAGATCTGCAAGCGCCGCGCCATAAGCCTGACGAATTCACTAGTCGCCGGGTCTTTAAACTTTTTTTGGTTGATATGATACGGCCGCCCAAACCAAAACAGCATAAAATAAAAGTAGCGGATCTGCAGTTCCGTTCCTTGCAGCTGGCCATTTTTGATCACGAGTGTGAATTCTTCGAGTAAAAGATTGACCGTCTTGATTCGGCGGGATAAAGTCGCCGTACTGATCATCAATTGATATGCCAGCGATTTCAGGGAAAAGCGGCCGTGTTCATAAATCGCGAGCAGGATTTGGTAATTGATCGACTGCTGCAGATAAGCGTAATAGAGTTCCAAGCTGGTTAGTTTTCCGTTCGTCTCGATTTGCAGCGATTCGCCGTCGTAAACAAATAAAATCTTTTTATCGAATTGACCCACCATCGTTTTTAATAGTTCAATATCTTCTTTGATCGTTGCCCGGTTGACTTCCAGCTCCTCTGCCAGCTGACTGACTTTTCTTTTCCCGCCCTCTCGCAAGACCGATTGAAGAATGCGGACGCCTCGCTGCTCGGTTGGGTCCAGCAGTTCGAAAAGTTCCAAAAATACCCCTCCTCCCGAATTTTCTCCTTTCTTTAATTTTATCATGATTTATTTTGCGAGGTTCCGCTTACATATTAAGAAGATCTTACAAATATCGAAAAAAAGACGCGCTGGGAGGTTGTTGATACCATTCCATCGCGTTTTATTTTTTGCGGAGAGCCCTTATTTGGCTTCCGCTTCAGTCTCTTCATTCTTTCGGCGTTTGATGATGAGGAAGATAATGAAACCAACGATGATCGCTAGAAGGAGCCCAACGAGAGCGTAGATCCACGGTGTATGATCTTTCTTGACTAATTCGACTGCTGAAGCATTGTATTTCTTCGCTTCTTTAGCAGTGATCGTAAAGTCTTTATCGAACTTCCATTCGTTATCCTGCGCATCTTTCACGACTAGTGCCAGGTGATAGTCGCCCGCTTCCAGTTCCTGATTTTTCCAATCGATCACATAATCGAAGCTTGAGTTTGGCGCCATCGATAGATCTTTGCTTTTTTGTTCTTTGATGACTTTGTCAGAACCTTTTTTGGTGACTTTTGCATCAAATTCGAGATGCCCCATCGCTGTTGGTTCAGGATTTTGCATCTGTGCTTTGACACTCGTATGGTGGTATGACAAGCCGGCATTGACATCCAGCAGCTTCAAGTCGCGCTTGATCGCTGTTTCGTTTTCAGTCATTTTCAAACCGATTACATAAGCGAACTTGTTGACTAATTGTGCGCCTTCCTGCTCACCTTCTGCTGTCCGGCGGGTCACATGGATCCCGCCTAAGACTTCACCTTGAAAGGCTTCTGCCGGAACTTTGATTTTGAGCGGGACCGTCTTCGTTTCACCGGCAGCGACCGTTGCGGCTTTTTCATAGTCCGCGATCTTTGCCAGATCTACTTTTAGTGTTGCGTCGCGTTTGTGGTCAGAATCGACATAATCGATTTGCCCGGCATCATTCGTATAAGCCGGGTTGACAGCGATATCGAAAGTTTGTTCCTTTCCAGAAGAGTTGATGATGTCAAAGGAAAGGTCCAATTCTTCATCGGGTTTGACAGCAAGGTCAAAGAAACTGTTGCCGGTGTTCCGCTGATTTGCTTGTAAATGCGGCGTGATCGTAAACCCAACTTCGCTTCCATCATCTGCGGCCAAAACATTCAGTGGCAGTATGCCGATCGTGAGCAATAATCCAAACACCAATATGGTCAGTTTCTTTAACATCTTGCATTCCCCAATTCTTTTTAGTCTTTAGTGCCGGAGCTTATTTTACAGGTGTTGTAGGTGTTTTTATCGTTTCGTTGTAAACATTGTACAAAGTGTTGTGGATCGTCCCGGTGTATTCGTCTCCAGAGGCGATCTGCTCTGAAGCAGCTGCTTTGGTAAAATCAATGGAGATATTTTCAACTGGCATCGTTGCAAACCCAGTGGTATCAAAATTATAGTTGGCGCCATTTCCATCAGTCATAGTATGGCTCATCACGATACCGTCATTAATGATTTCTTTATCATTGATCTTGAAGCTGGAGACATCGACTTTTTTCTCTGGTTTTGTCTTTTCTACTAGTTGTTTATCGATTACTGATTTGACATTGTAATGGGCGCCTTTTGCATCGGAGAAGACTTGGTATTTTGCCCCATCTTCAATGGCTTTTTTACCGTCAAAAGTCGTGGTTTTGTCAGCTTTCAACGAATAAGTATCGCCAGTCATTTTCGTTTCAAAATAGAACGTCTTTGGTGCTTCCATAAATTTCAAATTCGCGATTTGGTCAGGATTTGGCTTATTTTTATCTTTGTCATCCGGATCAACTGGATTCACTGGATCGACCTCTTTTTGGATGATCTTGACGGTCGCATCCGTGTCTTTACTGCCTACTTCATGTTCCGTTTCAGCGGCAAATGCTGGGGTAGCAGTCGCGAGTAAAGAAGTGGCCATCAGTACGAAACTTAAGATTTTTGTTGATTTCATTTTTTCTTCCTCCAATATTTTTTATAAGTTTTTTTATTGTGCGTCTTCCGTATCATAAAGGGTGCTGCTCATCGTGCCGGTATATTTATCACCGAGCTCGATCTTGCTGCCAGCTTTCGGTGTCACTTTGATCTGCAACGAATCCAGACTTGCTGTTGCTTTTCCGTCCTGTCCAATCGGATTTGTCAAACTGTCCATCACGATCGCACCAGTTTTCGCATCGATTGCTTTCGCGCCAACTTTGAAACTCAGTCCAGTAACATCAACTTTTTTGTTTTTAGTAGGATCTGTCATTTCTGGATTCACGACTGATTTGACCGACCATTTTTGTTTCGTAGAGTTCGTGAATACAACATAATCTTTATTTGTCCCTTCATTTTTACCATCGATCGAATACTCATTGCTCGATTGCAATTTCGTTTTGAAATTAAATTGCGATGGCACTTGGACTAATTGCAGATCAGTGTTTGTTCCAGGTTTGTCTTTGTCTTTATCATCTATATTGTCCGTGACTTCCACCTGCGTATTTGTGTCTTGTTTTGTCCCGACTTCTGCCGCAAATGCGGGGCTGGCTGCCGTCAGCATCGTAACTGTTGCAAGTAGTGCGCCTAATCCTTTGATCGTTGTATTCATTATAATTTCCTCCATTTTTTGTATGCTTTTTATTTTTTGGATCCATAATTCCCATTTTTAAGGAGCGTCGCTCAGTACATATACGAGAGTTGTTTGATATTTTCCTGGCGGCGTATCCGCCGGCAAAGTCATGACCACTTTTTCTTTCGGAATCGTATAGGTCACTTCAGCGGGTTCGATCTTGCCGATTTGTGCTCCAAGTTTTGTTTGCTGTTCGCAAGTAAGTGTTGCCTTATTTCCATCGATACTTCCGCTCGCGGTACTTTTTGCTTCACCTTCTCCCAAAGTGATTTTTACATCTGATACCGGTGTGCGGCTTTCATTTTCAAAAGTTTCAAAAGTAAGCAGTAATTTCCACGGGCTTCCTGCCGCTCGCCGCTCTTTGATTTTGACCCGCAGATCATTTTTGGCGGAAATCTGGCGGACTTTTCCGGAAGTTTCCACTTTTCCGAAAGCAAGGTCGCAGACATCCGTCAGCCAAAAGCTTGGCTCAGTGATTTTGATCCCGACGGCCGTCTCCGCCTCTCCGCTATTATGAGATGCTTCTTCTGCATCAACGGTTGTTGTGATGACGCCGCTTGCCAGTATGGTCAAAAGCGCCGCGAAAACAAATTTAGTTCTCTTCATTTTTGCGCCTCCTTAACCAAAGGAGGATCCAGCCGAACATCAGCAAGAGTCCGCCGAGAAATGATAAACCAAAACTTGTCAGCATATTGGTTTGCGGAAGCATTTTGTGTGAAGCAGTATTCAGTGATTTTTGATCATCCGTGTCCTTTGCAGCAGTCGCTGGAGAATTGTTGCGACGGCCGGTTTGAACATTCTTGCCTTGGTTCGTAGGATTCTTTTCACTCGGCGTTGCGGCCGAATCTGTTTTTTTGTCTTGTTGCCCGCTGTTTGCCGTCGATTCGACGACTTCGAAAGTGGCCGTTCCGTGTGCGGAAAAATCATTTTCTCCGCTGGCTCTGGCGGGATGAGCCAGACTGGTCAGTCCCAACATCAGGAAAAGCCCGAGCCCGACTAAAATCGAAATCCTTCGTTTCATTTTCTCCCTCCTTTGTGGTCCTCATCTATCGATCAATCGGCAGTTTCGACATTGTTAAGTGTCCATTCGACAGTAGGTGCTGTTCCTTTTTCACTGGTATATTTGCCGATTGGGATCGTTTTATCACTGTGAAGCTTGAGACCTTCTTTTTCAGAAAAGTCTTGTTCTTTCGTTCCGGATCCTTCTAAGACGTGGATCGATGTTCCCGGAATCAGCAGCTGATCATTCCACATCAGTTCAAAATGCGAATTTTGCGTACCAGCAGCTCCAACGGTCAATGACCAGTCTTTTGGTACGAGACGATGGTCTTTTACAGCGATCTCGATCTCATTGCCTGCGTCACGGTCTAATGTGATGCTGCCCAATTGCAGCAAGCGTTTGGTCCAAAGCAGCTCGTTATTGTCTTTGCCGCTCGCGGTCGTTACGTTAAAGACAAGTGTTCCTTCAGTGATTTTTGTTTGCCGTGCCGCGCTCGTTGTTTCCGTTCCGAAAGTATTGACGAGAACAGCGGTTGCACTAAGCGTATCGCCGACTTTGACTTTGTCTTGCGGAAGATCCGCTTCGAATCGGCCCTTTTGATCGACTTTCGCGGTCACGATCACTGTGCCGCTTTGATCTTTGATTTGAACAGTTTGCTTTTTGCCTTCATATCTTTTGAGCGTTCCTTCAACTGAAAAGCCGTTTGCAGTAAAGCTCTCAATACTCGGCGTCAGCAACTTGTTATAGTTCAAAACGATTTTCTTTTGATGGGTGAGCTTCTGTCCGTTTTCATATGGATAGTTGCCTGTTTCAAACGGCTGATTTTCAAGTTCGATCGTATTGCCGCTGAGCGAATGTCCCTTCTGCTGCGGGTCTTCCAGTTCCCACCCAGCTGCATTCGGGATATTGATCGTTGTTTTCTTTTGACTGATGACACCGTAACGCATCAAGGAGTCAGCTTTAAATAATTCTTTCAGCTCGGACACTTCGCCAAGACTGTCTTTGTCTTTTTGGACTTCGAGGACGATTTGCAAACCGTCCGTTTCGAATTTTTTCGCGAAGCCGTCTTTAAAAGCAAGTCCGGCTAGATAATTCGGATCCCCTGCTTTGAATAAGGAAGAGGTCTGGTCATTCGTGCCGGTATAGTTTGCATCGAGCGGTTCATCTGGCGTATCTTTGATTCCTTTCAAACCATATAACGAGTATGGCTCTTTGTTCTTGACGGTCGCCTGATTGATGAACTCTTCGCCGCCTTTTTCAAAAGCAGTGTTCGCTCGTTTCGCTTCGGCATTGTAAGAGTATCGGTAGCTGTCTTTTGCGATCGCCATCATTTCATCGTGATGTTCAGTAATGATGTCCGTATCATTCGGATACGCTTGGTTTGCCGCTGCGATTTCATTTGACGCAAGTGTCATTTGCTCAGTTGGTGTTTCACTGATTTCAGCGACTTTCCCATCTTTTTGTTCATGCGACTTCAAATCCGCATCATGCATCCCGTTTTTCATCAAAGTTTGCGAAGCAAGGTTGAGCCAATTCCAGATCACGATGTAATCCTGCACATTGACTTGTTCATTGTTGTTTGGATTGGTGAATGTAGCGGTCGTCCCGATTTCAAACGGATTCGCTTGGAAATCATTGATCGCTTTTTGTACCCCGTCAAATTCAGCACGGTAAATCTTGTACAGCATCTCCCGTGCGGCTTTCCCGCCGTCTGAATTGAATTTCTGCATCGTTTCCGCGGTAAAGATATCGGCATGATCACGTGCCAGCAGCTCGAACAGCTGCCCTTCCGTTAAATCTCCTTGACTCTTGTCTTTTTCATTGATGAAAGCATTCGACATTGCGATCGCCTTCAGCGGAGTGATATAGCTTTGCGACAAAGTGTACGTGGCATCATAAGCGAGTGACAAGCTTTCGCCTTCAGTATAATAATCGTTAATCGTTTTGAAGCTAGCGAGTGGTGCTTCATCAGCCAATTGGACTGCGATTTGTTTATTCAATCCTTTTTGCCCTGATTCAACTAACGCGGTTTTCACTGCGTTCCGCATACTGATATAAATCTGATCAGCGATGTTTGATTTAATTGCATCACCAAAGCCAAAAGTTTTTGTGACCGTATTCAGGCCTTTGTTCAATGTCAGTGCTTCATTTAGTGTTTCAGGTAAAAACACACCTTCTGGACCACCGATCGCCCGCGGATCTTTGAGCGTTCTTTTGACCAAAATATTTTGAACTGTCGGTAAAACAATCCCAATATAATTAATCAAGTTTTTTTGTGTTTCTTTCACTACTTCAGAAGTTTTCTTTGTTTTTCTTCCTTGAAAAGATCCAGCACTGGTTAATGGTGAATTACTGTCATATGTCCATACTTCTGGAATTTTCTTATCTAATCCACCACCAAAAAATCTCTTGATTAATTCTCCTACAGCTGTCCCAGCACCACTGATAAATCCCCAAAATCCTCCCATGCTTGATTCAGCATTTGGAACATACGCAGTCGAGTCTGCTAATTTGTCACGATAAATCATTGCTTGAGAATTGATTTTCTCTAAATAACCCTCTAACTCTAGAGCATATGCCTGACGAGCCGCCTCAATCCCAGCCTGAAACTGGTTAGCATCCACCTTAAATGAATCTGTTCCATATTCTTCATACCTATTTGAATTTCCAAATATTCCACCCCAATAAAATCTGTTACCCATCATTGCTTTTTGATAATCCTTACTATTTTTTATTGCGGATGGAATCGTCCCATTTAATATTTCTGCAGCAGCCCCTAAGTTATCTGCATTTGCAATCATGGCTTCTTGAAATACTTGAATGCCCAGCTTATACGAATCACTTTTTTGATCAAGATTCGCTGCTTTCACGCGAATTTCAACTGGCACATTAAGTTTCAGATCGTCATAAGCTTTTTGGGCGATGCTCGGATCAATGTCAGCTGGAAGTTCAATGATCAGCTTCCCCTCAGTGAATTGGATCGTTGTATCTGCTGGAAGCTTTTCTTGCAATTGTTTTGCTTGTTCTTCCGTAAAAGCCGGTGTTTCTGGTACAGCTGACGCTTCAGCTGGCGCGCTCGCTTCCTTATTTTCAGAAGAAGATGCAGCCGGCTCCTTGGCTGAAGAGCTCGCTGTTTCTTGTGCAGCTGATGCCGCTGTTTGAGACGTCAAGATTTTTGCGGCGGCAGATTCTTCTGTAGAATTTTGATTTTCATTTGCTTCCGCAAAGGCGATCCCCGAATTCAGCATTCCCGGGATCAATAAACAGCCAACCGTCAAACCCACGATCGTTTTCTTCATTCATTCTCACTTCCTTTCATTGAAACGTACTGCAGATGTTTCATTTCTTGTTTACTGACTCTTTTTCAAGTTCGCAGTTTCTCATGCCCCTTGCTACACTCATACTATAAGGTGGATTCCAGCATGAAAATCATCACGTTTTTGACCGCGCATTTGAAAATTTGATAAATATAACACGTATGTCATGATTTATTACTGTTCTATCCTGACATATTCCACTTTTTATTATTTGAAATTACTTATGTATTTTGCATGATTGCTTTCTTTTATCTTGCATCACTGCACAAAAAAGGAGCTATGACCAAAAAACTTGTCATAGCTCCTAATTCTGGATAAATAGTGTTCTAAAAATAACCGCCGCGGATCGTTACTCTTTATCCCAGTCGATCACGACATATGGTTTGATCAAATCGCGCGGTTTTTCTTCCATGATCTTGTACGCATTTTCGATTTCGCTAAAGCCGGTATATTTTTTATTCAAAAGTTTGCCGGGATGGCAGCGGCCGGCTTTAATGATTTCAAGCAGCCGTTCGATCCGGCGTGCTCCGCCTGGACAGAATCCCGAGCGGATCGTGATGTCGCCCATCCCGAGTGCCCAAAGCGCAGCAGGAATATCGAATTTATCTTTGACATCCAAAAAGTTCATATTGGAAATAATGCCGTTTGGTTTAACGAGTGCGAGCGCTTGATTCATCGTTGAGCAATTTCCGCCCGCTAAAATAACTTTATCGACTTTGCCGCCCATGGCCAAGATCTGTTCGACCACGTCGCCGTCTTTATAGCTGACGATATCCGTTGCGCCGAATTCTTTAGCAAGTTCGACACAATTCGGCCGCGTGCCGATCGCAATGATTTTGCCTGCGCCGCGCAGCGCGGTTCCGGCAACAGCCATCAACCCGACTGGCCCGATCCCGAAGATCACGACTGTATCGCCAAAGCTTACTTCAGCATTTTCAACGCCGTAAAAACCAGTCGACATCATGTCCACAGTCATCAAAGCATCTTCCACGCTGACATTTTCCGGCATATGGACCAAGTTTGCGTCGGCATTATTCACATGGAAAAATTCGGCAAACACGCCGTCTTTTTGCGAGAGAAATTTAAAACTTTTCATCAACCCAAAGTCGTGCGCATTATTGATATTGCGGTCTTGAAGCGAAACAGCTTCCCAATCCGGTGTAGTACACGGAATGACTACTTTGTCTCCCGGTTGGAAATTTTTGACAAGGTTCCCCACTTCGACAACTTCGCCGACTGCTTCGTGCCCAACGATGCGGTCAGTGATTTCGCCAAAGCCTCCATGGATCACATGGATATCCGAACTGCATGGTGCAAGTGCCGTCGGGCGAATGATCGCATCCAACGGACCGGCTGTCGGCCGTTCCTTCTCGATCCAACCTGGTTGATTGATTTTGATTGCTCCGTACCCTTTCATAAAAAAACTCCTTTTCCTTTTTGGATTTTAAATGTATTACCTGTTACTTTTATTATTGTAACACGCGTTGTCTTTTTGTGGAAGCGCTTATTTTTTATTTGCTTTTTTCACACAAAAAAAGCCGAGTGAAAACATCGGCTGCTCACGATCATTTTTATTACTTTTTATATATCTGATCAAAGATCCCGTTTTCCGCAAAATGCTTCTTCTGGACTTTTGCCCAGCCGCCGAACTCTTGATCATTGATCGAGATCATTTTCACTTTGGCAAAGCGGTCAGCATATTCTGCGGCGACTTTTTCGCTGGAAGGCCGATAATAATTTTCTGCGGCGATTTTTTGGGCTTTTTCCGAGTACAGATATTTCAAATAGGCTTGGGCAATTTTTGTCGTATGTCTTTCTTCGGCCACGCTATCGACGACTGCAACTGTCGGCTCCGCTTTGATACTGATGCTCGGCGTGATGATTTCATATTTGTCCGGATGATCTTTCAGCGCGAGATACGCTTCATTCTCCCAAGCGACTAAAACATCTCCTTGGCCGTTTTCGGTAAAGGTCGTCGTTGCCGCACGCGCACTCGCATCCAGCACTTTGACATTTTGATAGAGCTTTTTGACAAATTGTTCAGTTTGTTCGGTTTGGTGTCCATTCGTTTGGTCCGCATATGCCCAAGCGGCCAAATAATTCCAGCGAGCCCCGCCGGACGTTTTCGGGTTTGGTGTGATCACGGCGACCTCTTTTTTGATCAAATCAGACCAGTCGGTGATGTTTTTTGGGTTTCCCTTGCGCACCAAAAAGACGATCGTCGAAGCGTATGGTGCCGCGTCATCAGGAAGTTTCTTTTCCCATCCTTTGTCGATCAAGCCGGCTTCTTCGATACTGGTAATGTCCGGACTCAATGCCAGCGTGACGACATCAGCTTTATTGCCGGAAATGACCGAATTGGCTTGTGAACCGCTGCCGCCGTGCGATTGATTGATTTTGACTGATTCGCCAGTCTTCGCTTTCCAATATTTTTGAAAAAGCTGGTTATAGCTTTGATACAACTCACGGGTCGGATCATAGGAGACATTCGTGATCGTGACGGTCTTGTCTTTTTCCGCTGAGTGATCTGTTTCGGGAGAAAGCAGCCATTTAAACGCCCCAAGGCTCACAACCACCAAGATTGCTGTTGCCGCACGCAAAATATTCTCTTTCGTTCGATCTTT
This sequence comes from Enterococcaceae bacterium, assembly GCA_022649665.1. Lineage (GTDB taxonomy): Bacteria > Bacillota > Bacilli > Lactobacillales > Enterococcaceae > JALCOL01. The sequence continues at coordinate 177,073 of JALCOL010000004.1, read as the reverse complement.
CTTGACGCGTTTTCCCATCAAAGTCCCCCCATTTATGTAAAAAATCAACTAGTCTGCAAGTAGTTTTGCAGTTCTTTTGTAAAAAGTGCGGCGTGTTCAGACAATTTTTGATTCTTGCGGGTAACGATCCCGATCTCGCTTTCCGCCCCGTCCGCGAGCAGAACAAGTACCAGCTCTTGTTCTTCCGGATCAGAAACAAGTCCCGAGCCGGATGCATAAGCATTTCCTGCCTGCAAGACTTCGTTAAGGGTCCCGCGGTCGCTTGCCAGGATCGTCACCCCTTTTTTCGGCTGAGCGAGCGGATCTTCTGCCAGCTGGCGATAGGAAGATTCCTGCAAAAAACGAACTTGCGGATATGGCGCTAAATCACTTTGGCGAATCTCTTGGCGAGCGGCGAGCGGATGGTTGCGGCTCAAATAAATGTGCGGCCGAAAACTTGTGACCGTTTGATACTCCAAACCTTGATGCGCTAAAATCTGCAGCAGTCCGCTTTGGTTTTGCGGATCCAGACAAATGACACCCAGCTCGCTTTTGTATGTTTCAACGTCTTCGATCACTTCAAGGGTCGTCCCTTCGGCGATGCGGATCGTCTGCGCTGCGTCAAGTGCCAGTATCCGGCTGACGATCACCGCTAAAAAGTCATAATGCTGGCCCGAAATAACCAAATGTGCCGCTGCATTTTTTGGAGCGAAACGCTCATTCAGTGCACTGAACTGCTTGGTGATCTTGCGCGCTTCTTCATAAAATAAATAACCGGAATTCGTCAACTTCGCCCCTTTGGCGGTCCGTTGGAATAATTCTGTTGCCAGCTCTTTTTCCAGTTCTTTGATCCCGCGCGACAAACTCGGCTGAGCGATATAAAGGCGCTTGGCAGCTGCGCGAAAACTGCCGCTTTCGGCAACAGCGATCACAAATTGCAATTGCTGGATATTCATCAGCTGACCCCCTGTTCCGCATAGTAGCGTTGCGCCGCTTCATCGGCAAAAAGTACATTTGAAAAGTGATGTTCCGCTTCATAGATCGTGCCGACTTCATCAAAACGCTGATCGCGCATAGGCCCGACTTGCCGCCACCAAACAGCCGCGCCATTCTCAGTGTATTCGATCAGCTCCGCGATCGTCGGCCGCCGGCAGGCAACGATCAGCAGGCGCTCGCCAAAATCAGGCTGGGTGCTGAACCAGTCGCGCCCCTTTTCTTCTGCGACCGCCCAGCCGACCATGATCATCGCCGGATTTTTGATCTCCTGCACGCGAACCAGCGGCAAGATCGAAGCGAGACTGCCGGTAACGCTCTCTTGAAAACCAGTCGTACCCCAGCTCGTGATCCTGACCGGGGTGTTCGGCAGAAAACCCTGCTTTTTCAGCGCTTCCACGAGTTCCGGCAGCGCATCGATCCCCATGTACAAACAGATCATCTGTTCCGGTCTGAAGTTCGAATAATCAGCAGTCTTGTTGTTTTTCTTTTTTCCGCTGGCGAATAGGACTTCGGAAGAAATCATGCGTTCGGTAAGCGAAACACCAGCGTAGGCGGCGATCCCGCTCGCGGCCGTGACTCCTGGGACGACCTCGAACTGAAGCCCTGCCCGCTGAACGGCTTTGAGCTCTTCAGACAGCCGGCCGAAAATCACCGGATCACCGCCTTTCAGGCGAACGACGTTTGTACTGGCCGCTTGCGCATGGAGAAGCAATTGATTGATTTTTTGCTGCGTGATCGTTTTTTGATATGGTGTTTTCCCGACATAAACGAAGCGGCAGCTCGGCTTGCAGTAAAACAGCAGCAAGGGGCTCGCGAGCCGGTCATAGATCACGACATCGGCATTCTGCAGACGGCGGATCCCCTTGGCGGTGATCAGTTCAAAATCTCCCGGTCCTGCTCCAACAAAAGAAATCATCGCTTCCCCCTCTTTCTGATTTGTTATTCGATAATTGTGTCCAATACTTTTTGAAATACTGCCAGCCCGCTGCGCTCGACATATTCCGCAAATGTTTCCCCTTGATGATGGGTTTGATAAAGTGTCAAAAGCGCCGTGACGACTGCTTCTAGCTGTCCGACAGGCACAACGCCGCGAAGCGTTTGAGCGAAATGCCCGCCGGTCTTCAGCGTGCCGCCGAGCGAGATCTTGAACGCTTCGATCACTTCTTTGTTCTTGTTTCGGGCAGCGACCCCTTCGATCCCGATGTCTGCGATACTGCGGTGTGCACAGCCATTCGCACAGCCCGTCACAACGATCCGCGGCGGACGTTTGAAAGTAAAGCGCTGATCGAGCTTCGGCAAAAGTTCGTTCAAGATCTCTTTTGAGCGGGTATGCGCCAGATTGCAATATTGGCTGCCGGTGCAAGCCAAACCGTAGTTCGCCATGTACTCTTCTTGATCGGAATATTGCAGCAAAATCGTTTCATTTTTCAAAGCAGCAAGTTTTTGCTTGGGGATCCCCGGAATGATCAGATTTTGCGAATGATCGAAACGGACCTCACCAGCCCCGTAATTGTCTGCGATCTGCAGAAATCGGCGGAAATCAGCGGCTGGCAGGCGTCCCGCGGCCACGCCGATTCCCAAATAATAAAAACCTGCCTGCTTTTGTTCGTGGAGTCCTAAAACCGTTCCGCCGTTCCAGCCCAAGAGTTCGTCTTTACCGGCGGTTGGCAGTTTGGGCAGCTTTTGGCGCAGCTCTGCTTCAAATTTTTCGAGCCCCCAGTCTTGGATCAAAAATTTCAGCCGGGCATGTGCGCGGTTGCGCCGCGGTCCATGATCGCGGTAAAGCGTGACGACTGCTTCTGCCAGCTCGGCGACTTGTGAGCGGGTGACGAAAACATCAAGCGGTTTGCCGAGTTGCGGCAAGGCTCCCAGTCCGCCGCCGACTTTCACGTTGAAGCCGAGTATCTTGCGGCCGTTGATGCGTTTGGACGCTGGGACAAACGCCAGATCATTGATCTCGGCATTGCCCGCATTATAGACGTTGCTGCTGATCGAGATCTTCATTTTGCGCGGCAGATTGGAATAGTCGCGGTTGTTTTGGAAACGCTGATGAACGCGGCGCACCGCTGGCCGGGTGTCGAACAATTCGAACGGGTCGATTCCCGCCAAGGGATTGTCGATCACGTTGCGGGTAATGTCGCCTTCTGCGCCGGTAGTCGTTAGTCCGTATGTTTTTAGGCCTTCAAAGATCTCAGGCAGTTTGCGGAAAGGGATCCAGTGATATTGGACTGATTGCCGCGTCGTGATGTCGAGCAATCCTTTACCGTATATTTCCGCGATATCGGCCAAATGCTGTCCCTGCTTCGTCGTCAAGATCCCGCCGGGAATTTTGACCCGCATCATGAAATTACCGTCTTTTTTCGGCTTTTGGACGGTCAATCCCGCATATTTAAAATACATATAATATGCAGGATCGATTGCCGAAAAAGGTTTTTTGACTAGTTCCGGCAGGTCTTTGAACACATCCAGTCCGTCTTCTTTTAATTTGCTGAGTTCATTTTTGTTGAGCTTCTGTTCTTTCCACGTTGCTTCGTACATTCGTTCCGCCTGCCTTTCTGCTGTTTTTACAGATCATCGATCGCGATTTGGTGGAACGCGGAGAAATCGAGCCATTTTTGATAAAAGGCTGCTTTGTTTTTATCGTTGATCACTTCTTGTTCGTTCAAATAATCCGCAAGCTCTGTTGGACTGGTGATATTCAGCTTGAAGCCGCGCGTATTGACCAGTGTTTTTGCGGTGAGGTCTTCGCTCAAGTTGGCAACTTCGGAAAACCTCCCGTCAGCCACTTTCAAAAGCGTGTTCTGTCCTTCCAAAAGGACCGCAAAATCGGTCGGATAATGGTAGCCGGCACCTGTCAACGGCAGCGCGCTGCCCAACTGATAATTTCCATCATGCTCCGCGGCTTCGATTTTTCCGCCGCCAGTAAAGGCGTAGCGGTCGAAAAGATTCAACTGATAGTTTTCTTCGCCAGCCGAAAAGATCGTACCGGAAAGCTCCGCATCGCCCTGATAATTTTCCGTGATCGTCCCGCCGCCGGCCACGTCATAGCCGTCGATGAGTACAAATCTTCCTGTTTCATGGTGTTCGCCGAAAAAATCAAAAACGACCGGCTGTTCCGTTTGAAAGACGACTTCGGCCACATCATTCAAATGGACCCGTTCCGCATCCGTCACTTCGGACAATGTGCTGGAGTCGATCACTTTCACGATCTCAGCCACTTTTGCGATCACTTCTTGCGTCGCGATCTTGAGTTTGTATGATTTCCCTTTTTCTAAGGGTGTCTTGCCCATCCAAAATAAATTGGTTTGGACGATATTTTTGACGAACGGCTGCTGCGTATCTTTGGCAAGGGTGATCACGTCGCCGCGGTGATTGAAGAATTCATCTTGAAACGTCACGCCGACAGACTGCCCGGCTTGGGCACTTGCGGTCTGGTCGCGATCTGCCCAATAAGCGAAGTTTTCGACGACCGTCTTGCGGCCGCTAGGGTAAATGACGACTTCATCGCCCGCTTTCAACGTGCCGGATTCGATCCGCCCGGCAATGATCCGCCGCTGATCAAATTTGAAAACGTCTTGGATCGCAAATCGCAATCCGCGTTTTTCCATGCCTTCTTTCGCTTCGATGTGATCGAGTGTATCGATAAAGCTCTTTCCTTTGTACCACGCCAGTTTCGCGGACTTGCCCAGCAGATTCTCGCCGTAATACGCCGAGATCGGCAAATATCCCGCTGCTTGAAGTCCGAGCGAAGCTAGGAAAGTATCCAGTTCCTGCCGGACTTCGTTGAAGCGCGCTTCTTGATAGTCGACCAGATCCATTTTGTTTACGAGCACATAGATCTGTTCGATCCCCAGCAATTTTAAAATATACGCATGACGCTTCGTCTGTTCTTCGACGCCGCGTTTCGCGTCCACGATCAAAAAAGCTGCTTCGGCATTTGACGCGCCCGAGATCATATTTTTCAAAAATTCTTTGTGTCCAGGAGCATCGATGATCACATATTCGCGTTTGCCGCTTTGGAATTGGAGCTGCGTCGTATCGATCGTGATCCCCTGCTTCTGCTCTTCTTCAAAAGCATCCAGCAAATAGGCATATTCAAACGGCTTGCCGGTTTCTTTGGCGATCCGTTTGACTTTGTCGACCGTTCCTTCCGGCAAAGCATGTGTATCATATAATAAACGCCCGATCACGGTCGATTTCCCGTGGTCGACGTGTCCAACAACAACGATTCGTAATGATTCTGAAGACATCGCGATTCCCTCTTTCTGATTTCTCTTTTGCTGCAGCAGCTTACATATATCCGTCTTTGCGCAGTTTTTGCATCGCGTAGGCGTCGGCTTTATCCTGCGCACGGCCGGCACGCTCGCTGACGCTCGTATGTTTCAGCTCTTCAACGATCTCAGCGACATTTTTGGCGTCGGATTCGATCGTTCCGGTACAAGGCGCGCACCCAAGACTGCGGTAGCGGCGGCCGTTTTTAGAAAAGTACAGGTCGATCACCGGAATGTTTTCTCTTTGGATATATTCCCAGACATCGATCTCAGTCCAGTGAAGGAGCGGATGGACACGGATATGGTTGCCCTTTGGAAAATCAGTTTTGAAAGCATCCCATAATTCAGGCGGCTGGTTCGTATAATCCCATTGATCTTTGGAGTCCCGTTCAGAAAAGACGCGTTCTTTTGAGCGTGAACCTTCTTCGTCGCGCCGCACGCCGACGATCAGGCCGTCAAATTTGTATTTCTTCGTCATTTGATTGAGCGCCGCTGTTTTGAGCGCCCCGCAGCAGACTAGCCGCCCGCGTTCTGGACCCATGCCGTCTTTCACGGCCTCTTCATTGGTGTAGACGATCAGATCCAGATCCAAGTCTTTTGCCACTTTGTCGCGGTATTGGATCATTGCGGGGATCTTGTACGTCGTATCGACGTGGATAAAGGGAAATGGTGTATAGCCGAAGAAGGCTTTTTTCGCCAGCCACAAAAGGACCGTCGAATCTTTGCCGATCGACCACAGCATCCCGAGTTTTCCTAAATTCTTATACGCTTCTCGTAAAATATAAATACTTTCTGCTTCAAGTTCATCCAAATGATCCATTTGATCCGCTTCTTTCTTTTAGTATTTGTTTGCATTGTTGCGCTCGATCACGATCTCTTCTTCCTGCCCGCCGCGCATCTTTATCTTCCAGCGGATCTTTTCCCGATTTTCGCTGGCAGTGACCGTGCTGCCCAGCCCGCCGATGTCCGCTCCCAGATAAAAACAGATCGCCTCTTCCGGACAAGCTTTGACGCACGAAGTACAGCCCCAGCAGTCTTTCGGATAAGCCATCACCGCTTTGCGCTTTCCTGCGTGCTCCTGTTTGATCAAGTTGCCCGGGCAAGCTTCGATGCAGCGCCGGCAGCCGGTGCAGCGCGCCTCATTGATTCGGATGCTCATATACTTCGCCTCTTTTCACCAGTTCGCGGAAGCGGATCTTGATCTTGCCGTCTTCCAGAACTGAATTGACATATTTTAAATAGCGGTCGTCTTTTGCCGGATGGTCCAGATTTTCGGCAAAACTGTGCCAGCGCGTTTCTTTCCGCGCATGCAAATGTGCGATCACACTTTGACAGACGATGAGACGTTCTTTGAGTTCATAGAGATTTTTCAGCTCATGCATATCGGCTGCTTTGGCGGTTTGCGCCAAAGCGGACAGCTGCTGGATGCGCTCCGCGGCGATCGCGAGCTGCTGCTCGTTATAGGCGTAACTCGCCGAGATCCCGCCAGCGTAAGTATCCATGATTTTTTGCATCGCTTCTTCGATCGCTTCGATAGAAAACAGTGCCTCTTGGCGCGCCAGATCCTGTTCGGCTTCCCGGATCACTTGGTCGGCTCTCCGGAGCGCCTGCCTCTCTTTTTGACGGTCCGTCTTTTGGCGGCTGATTTTTTGGACCGCGGCTTCGGCGGCGATCTCGCCTTCTGCCAGCGCACCGGTCACATATTTCTGCGGCGCGCCGCCCGCGACATCGCCCGCTGCGTACAAATTTTTGATCGTCGTTTCGCGGTCAGTCGCGACCCAATACCCGCTCGCCGTATGGCCGCCGACGATATACGGCTCAGTTCCTTCGATCTCGACCGGATGGTTTCGCGGTCCGCTGTTTTTTTCGATCCATTTCAATGTTTGGCTCGGCGCCATATTCAAATATGCCCGGTAAAGATCTTGTTCCTGTTCTTCCGTGATCTTTGTTGTGTCCAAATAGCAGGGACCGCGGCCTTCTTGATTTTCTTTCACGGTTCCATATACCCGTTCAGACGTCGTAGTGCCGTATTTTTGCTCATAATCTTCCCCGCGCGCATTGACTTGGCGGGCACCGACGCCTTGTGCGATCGTGCCGGTCGGGGCGATCGTGTCTTTGCAGCGAAGGGCGATAAAGCGCATTTCAAATGTCGTCATTTCCGCACCTGCTTGGATCCCCATCGCATATCCAGCACCGGTATTGAAGGGCGGATACCACATTTTGTGGCGGGAAAATCCTGGATTGTTCGGGCGGTACAGTCCAGCTGCGCCGCCAGTCGTGCAGATCACTGCGTCCGCTTGAAAAATATAGCTGATTTCTTCATTGACGCTGAAGCCGACTGCGCCGTAGATCTGGCGGCCGGCAACAAGATATTCGACGATATTGACATGATTGACGACTTCGATCTGCGGCGTCTTGCGGACCGCTTTAGCGAGCAGCGGTTTGAAATTTTCGCCATTGATCTTGATATTGCGGTCCCCGCGCACCGCGTATTCGCCGTTTTGATCTTTCAAAATGACCAGTCCGAGCGCTTCCATCTCAGCCGTCACGCGGTTCAGCCGCTGACTGAGTGTCAAAAGCAAGTCTTCGCGTACGATCCCAGCGGCATCTTTTTTTGCGTAATCGACATAAAAATCCGGCGTTTTGCCTTTGGTGATATAGGCATTCAAGGCATTGACTCCTGCTGCCAAACAGCCGCTGCGCGTGATATTTGCTTTTTCGGCGATCACGATCTTAAGCGCCGGATCAAGCTTTGCTGCACGCAGCGCCGCAAAGCAGCCGGCCGTGCCGCCGCCGATCACTAAGAGATCGCTTTTGATAAGTTTTTTTTGCATCTGCTGTCCCTCCATTTCCTGCGCTAGATGGTATACGGGATCTCCGTATAGATGTTTTTGTTTTTGGTCGCCCCGCATGGCTGACTGGCCTTTTCGGAAAAAATATTGAGCTGGTGGATCAAGATCCCGACCGTTTCGCCGACTGCCAGCTGCGATTGCTGGATCGAGCGTTCGCCGCGGAGCAGATGCCCTTTATATTCAAGCAGCACATTGATCCGCGCCCCTGAAAAAGTAATTTCTTTGACGATCGCTTCTTCAACGATCCCTAACGGCTTCTCTTCTTTTTTATAGATCGCGATGTTTTCCGGGCGGATCGTGTAGGCAAATTTTTTATCCGGGGCATCAAAGCCGTTTACCGGTACATTTTGAAGCGTCGAACCATTGCCGATAAATTGCGCCACGAACAAACTTTGCGGCGAACTGTAGATTTCAAACGGTGTGCCGCGCTGTTCGATCTGACCGTTGTTCGTCACGATGATCTGATCAGCCACTTCGATCGCTTCCTCATGGTCGTGTGTCACAAAGACACTCGTGATCGCCACTTGATGGATCAGATTTTTGAGCCACGTCCGCAATTCTTTGCGGATCTTCGAGTCGACGGCTGCAAACGGTTCATCCAAAAGCAGGACTTTCGGGTTCGGCGCTAAAGCGCGGGCAAAGGCGACACGCTGCTTTTGGCCGCCGGAAAGCTGATCGGGAAAACGATCGCCCAGACCGGCAAGTCCGGTCAGCTCTAACAGTTCATTGACGCGCGCTTCGATCACCTCTTCATCGATTTTTTGGGTACGCAGCCCGAACGCGATATTGTCGTAGATGTCGACATGTTTGAAGAGCGCATAGTTTTGAAAAACGAAGCCGATCCCGCGCTTGTTGGGTGCGACCGCATTGACGCGCTGCCCGTCGATATAAATATTTCCGGCTTCGACCGCTTCCAGGCCGGCGATGATCCGCAAGATCGTCGTTTTCCCGCTGCCGCTTGGACCAAGCAGAGCGGTCAAGCTTCCTTCTTCGATCCCTAAGTCGACATCCGTCAAAATTTGATTGTTTTGATATTTTTTCGAGATCTTTTCTAATTCGATATACATTGCTCGTCCGCCTTTCTTTTTTTCTGATCGATCCGGCCCTTTAAGATCATGATGACGCAAGAGAAAAATACGAGGATCGTTGCCACAGCAAACGCATCGCTGATCTTGAACTCGTTATAAAGTGCTTCGACTAAAAGCGGCAGCGTCTGCGTTTCGCCGCGGATATTCCCGGAAACAACTGCGACCGCCCCGAATTCGCCCATTGCGCGCGCCGTGGCCAGCACGACGCCGTACATGAGCGGACGCTTGATCGCCGGATAAGTGATCTCGCGGAAGATCGTCACTAAATTCCCGCCTAAAAATGCCGCCGTCTGTTCTTCTTCGCGGCCGCGGACCGCTAAAAACGGGATCAGCTCGCGGGCGACGAAAGGAAAAGTCACGAAGATCGTTGCCAGAAAAATCGCTGGTTTGGCAAAAATGATCTGGATATCGAAATGTGCTAACAGCGGGTACGCCCAGCCGGTGCGGCCGAACGTCAATACAAAGATCAAACCGGCGATCACCGGTGACACCGAAAACGGCAGATCGATCAACGTATTCAGCAGCACTTTCCCTTTAAAATCATAAAAAGTGACCAGCCAAGCTGCGCTCAACCCAAAAATCGTATTGAACACGACGGAAAGAATCGTTGCGGCAAGAGTCAGTTTCACCGCGGCCAGTGTAAACGTATCGCGCAGCACGTGCAGATAATGGCTGGGGCCGCTTTTGAATGCGCTGATAAAAATAAAGAGCAGCGGCGTAAGCATCAAAAGCAGCACGAAGAGCCAGACAAAGCCGATCAAGATCCTTTTGACTTTTTTCGATTGCAAAATGAGCATCCTCTCACGCCTCTCGTTTGATTTTCTGCTGGATATGATGGATCAAGTACGTAATAAAAAAAGAAAACAGCAGCATCACGATCGCGATGCAAGTCGCACTCGCGTAAGCGTGCTCCTGCAATTTGAACATGATCAAAAGCGGCGTGATCTCCGTTTTGTACGGCTGATTGCCGGCGATAAAGACGATGCTGCCGTACTCTCCGAGACTTCTGGCAAACGCCAAACCGAAGCCTGCGAGCATCGCCGGAAAGATCTCCGGAAAGATCAGTTTTCTGAGGATCGTGAACGTCCCTGCGCCCAAAAGAAGTGCGGCTTCCTGATCAGCGGGATCGAGCTGCTCCATGATCGGCTGCAGCTCGCGGACGACGAAAGGGATCGTGACAAAGATCATTGCGATCACGATTCCCGCAAAAGTATAAGAAACTTTGATGTTCAGCGGTGCCAGCAGCTGCCCGAACCAGCCCTTGTCCGAAAACAAATATGCCAGCGCGATCCCGGCGACCGCTGTCGGCAGAACAAATGGCAGCTCCAGCAGGTTATCGATCAACTTGCGGCCCGGGAACTGGTAAAAGGTCAATACCCAAGCAATGACCGTGCCGACGATCGTATTGATCAAAGCGGCCAAAAATGCCCCGCGCAAACTGACCCAGTAGCTGGCTAAAACGCGTGCATCAAGCGTGACTTGCCAAAACTCATGCCAGCCGATCGCGGCACCGTCGATGATCAGCGACGTAAAAGGGATCAAAATGACGATCGTCAAACTGATCAAGGTGATCACCGTGCTTATCCCGCGGCCGGGAATCAATTCTTTTTTCATTTTCATCCCTCCCAAAGTTTTTGGTGCTGCTTCATGCCTTCAACATTTCATACAATTCGCGGATAAATTGTGCCCCGCTGAGTGAAAGCGGCAGATTTTTTCTAGTAAGCAGCCCAATCTCGTTTTTTTCCGGTTCGCAGACCAGCGAGCGAAGCGGTCGTTCAGCGAAAAGGCGGCAGCCGATCGTGTAGGCATTTGTGTGCTGCAAGATCCCGAAAAGCGTGCCGCGGTCAGTCGCTTCAATCACCTGTTTATGCAAGTGGCTGTTTCTTGTTGGACCATTAGGCTCGACCAGCTGGGCCTCCGGATAAGCTGCCAATGCTTGCGGCGCGAGATTTTTTTGCTGCACCAGCGGATGATCTTCGCTGACATAAACCACTGTCGGCTGCTTTTCCAAAAGTCGGCAAGTCAGTCCGCGACGTTCCAACTGCTGCGCTACTTCATTTTTTTCAGCTGCCGAATAACGGATGATCCCAATTTCGCTGCGGGAATCTGCGACATCTTTGATGACCGCGGCGCGCTGATATTCTGCGAGTTCGATCTGTCGGCAGTGCGAATCGCCTTTAAGAAGCCGGTCGACCGCTTGCGCAACGAAATAAAAATGCTGATGAGCGATCCGCAGTCCAGCGGTTTGCGGCACCTCGCTGAAGTTTCCTTGCAGCCGTTCCAGCTGATAAACGATCCTTTCAGCATCGCGATAAAATTCTTGGCCGCTTTTCGTTAAAAAAGCACCGCGATTCGTTCGGATCAAGAGCGGCAGTTCCAATTCTTTTTCCAGCTCTTTGATGCCGTGCGAAAGCGAAGGCTGGGTCACTTTCATTTGTTTCGCAGCTTCACGGAAGCTGCCGCAGTCGGCGACCGCTAAAACATATTTGATTTGCTTGATGTTCATCTTGATCCACCTCCAAAATAAAAAAAGTCCCTTTATCTGTAATAGTCAGATAAAGGGACGACTTCGCGCGGTACCACCCAAATTCATATTAATTTGCAGCCATTAATATCTTTGCCGCTGGTATCGGTCGCGAACCGTTCAAACAGCGGAAACCGTTTGATTACTCGGAGCTCATCTTCGCTGATTTCACTCTTCCCCTTTTTCACCATCCGGGGTCTCTGGATTTATGTCCTCAGCTACTCTTCTCGTCAATGTATTGGATTGTTTTATTTTCGAAAGAATAACGTGATTTTGATGTGAAGTCAATGATAATACAGATAGGATTCTTCTATCGCATTTCTGCGATTTTTGTATTTTTCTCGCTTTTTATACGAAAATCCGACTGCAGCTCCGTGCGGATACAAAAAAAACGAGCGCGGAAACGCTCGTTATCATATATTGATATCATCCAGTATATAAACGTTTTTATATAAAAAAAACGTTATTTATACTAACTGTCCACTCCTTGTTTTCCCGCTGATCTGCGTGCATTAAAATGCGATAAGAATAACCTATCACACAGTTGGAAATTTGCTGAAATTTTTTCATGTTCAAAGAATCTTGGCAGTAAAACCAGCTTTGTGAACAGCCGCTTGTGTCGCTGTTCCGATCACAAAGATCTCCAGCGGAACGGTTTGAGAAAACGGCTGGTATACGCTGAAAAAGCGCCGCCAAGCTGAAGGGCTTGCCAAATACACGGCATCGATCCTTCGTGCCGCCAAAAGGGCGCGCAGTTTCTTGCGGCTTGACGCGGGGAAACGGTTTTGATACACGACGGCACTGGCGACCGCGTGCCGCCTGCCTAGTTCTTGTTCTAAAAAATCATCAGCCAGCTGGCTTTTCGGATAAAAAATATGCTGTCCGGCTGAAAAGCGGGTTTGCCACGTACGGATCAAAGCGGCTTTCGTTGCTTCAGGACTGATAAAATCGACCGCCGCCCCGGCTTTTTTAACTGCTTCAGCGGTTTGCTCCCCGATGACTGCGATCTTTTTCGCCGTCTCGGTGAGCGCTAAGACGTAACGGACTGGTGTTTGGCTAGTAAAAAACAACCAATCGGCGCGATTGATTGTTTGTTTGAGCCGCGGCGTCGCCGGAGCGAACACGAATTCACTCAGCGATACCATGCAGCTTTTATATCCCAATGCTGCAAAGCGTCGGGAATCTGCTTGATTTTTTTGTTCTGTTCGGGTCAGCAGTATTCTTTTTTTCATAACAGCTGCTCCTTTGCTTCTTCTGCCAGTTTCAGCGGATCAGCTCCGCATAGATGCAGCGTTTTCCCGCGGCTTACGCGATCTTTTGCCAAAAAGGCTGAAAATGCCCACTGGTCTGCGCGCTCTTTGCGCGCAAACGCACCGATCGGCAATTCGCAATTTCCATTCATCGCCGCTAAAAAGAAGCGTTCTGCTCTTCCGGCTTCAGCGGTCAGCGGATCGTTGATCTGGGCAAGCAATCGGCACAGTGCCGCGTCCTCATTGCGGCATTCGACCGCCAAGATGCCTTGGCCGACTGCCGGCACGCAGATCTCCGGCGGCAAAAGATGTGCATTTTCGAGATTTGCGAGATACCCCATCCGCTCGATCCCCGCAGCGGCGAGGATCGTTCCGCCTAGATTCTCACTGCTGATTTTTCGGAGACGCGTTTCGATATTCCCGCGGATCGGCACAAATGAAAATTTTGGATAAGCTGCCGCTAATTGCTTCTGGCGGCGAATGCTGCTCGTTCCGATCACAAGCGGCGCTCGCAAGTCCGCTCCCGGTGCCAATACCAGGCAATCGAACGGATCGGCGCGCGGCGGCATCGCAGCGATCGTCAGTTCCGCCGGGATCTTGGCTGGCACATCTTTCAAACTGTGTACTGCAAAATCGATCGTTCCTGCTAACAGCTGGTGTTCGATTTCTTTGACGAATACGCCTTTTCCGCCGATTTTCGTCAGTGAAGCGGACTTCAGCCGATCCCCTTTCGTCGAAACCCCGACGATCTCGATCTTGACAGCCGGAGCGATCGCTTGGAGCGCATCGATCGCGATCTGCGCTTGTTTCAATGCGAGCGGACTTGTCCGGGTCCCCAATTTGAGCGTTTTCACCGCGATTCCTCCTCACTGCAGCAGATCTGCTGCAGATTTTTTCAGTTTCTCGAGCACTTTCTTCGTATGTGCCGGCGATTTTCCTAATGTCGACACGGCCAGCACAACTTCATTTTCCGTGAGGACACCCATATTATAAAAGTTGCTGCTTGCCTTCTTCATTGTATCATTGATCAATTGATGCGGGCCGACTTCTTTTTCAGCTGCGCGGTGCACCAGCGGATCATCCGTGCACAGAAAAATCAAATCGAAACCCCGCGTGTCGCCGGCGGCAAATGCCCGCCTTTTAAGGATGATCTTGTCATCCGCCGCCAGCTGCTGGATCGTATCAGAAACATGCGGCGCGATCACGGTCGCGCTTCCGCCGGCTTCCAAGATCCCGTTTGTTTTTCGCGTGCCGATTTTCCCGCCGCCGATGATCAAAACTTTGAAACGGCGGATATCGAGCATTACCGGATACATGCGCATCCCTCCAAACGTTCTGAAATCATTGCCGCAAGTACTCCGGAGTCCGCAAGCGGCGATAAGAGGCGATCATTCGGCCGGATCGCTTTGACGGTTTGGCTGAGTGTCTGTACTAAGCGGCCATTCGTCAAAAAAATCGGCTGGATCAGCAGCGGTGCTGTGTGTCCCGCCAAGCATTGCGGCAAAAGCGGCGCCGGATGAAGGCCGACTGCTGCGACTGGAACAGCAAGGGCACCAGAAAGCTGGTCTGCCAGCTGCTGCAGTTCATTTTGCGGTCCTGCAAATTGCGACGAACCATGATTGACCAATAAAAAGGTCCGACTGGGAAATTTCCGCTGCGCAGCCGCAAACTTTTGCTGCAGATAGTTGGCGAGGGCGCGGCTTTTTCCAAGCGGCGGCAAGATCTCGAACGTGGCCCCTTGCGGCAAAGCGGCTTTGATCCGCCGCGGCAGTTCCGCGCAAAAGTGCCCCGCCGGATAAAGCAGGAGCGGCACGATCACCAAATGGCGCGCGCCAGCCCTCTGGAGCGCTGTTTCAAGCGGATCTTCGGTTCCTTTCAAATAAACGATGCACTGCGGGAAATCCACGCAGGCGCCGGCTTTGCGGATCGCGCTCACAAGTTCCAGCGTGCTTCCGCTTTTTCTGCCGTGGATCACATAAACGATCATTGTCTTCATTTGCTCACATCTTTTCCAACCGAAGTGCAGCGCGTTTTTCAAACTTTTGGAAAAGCCGTTCCGCCAAAAATATAAATGCTGCCGGTCCTAAAATCAAGGAAAAAGCGTCTTGGTAGCTTTTCGTCATCAGCGGCTGCCAGATTTGAAACGCAACCGCGATCAAAATGCATAGACAAACACTGTGCGCCAAAAAAACATTGGCTTTTTGATTCGGGATGATCATCTTTTCCAGCGGAATGATCGCTTTTTTCAAGAAAAACGGATAGCTCATTGCTACGACAAAATAAGGCAAGGCGCGCGCGACATCCGTCATATATGTCAGCTGGTTGAACAAGTTGCCGAGCAAACGGCTGTTGAACGACAAGAGCAAAATGCAAAACGCCACGACAGCGGCTTGACACCACAGCGCCCTTGCCGGCATTTTATGTGCATTCAATTCAGCTGTCCTCCCCGGCCAGAGCGCTTTCGGCGTACCAGTGACCAAGCTTTTCAGCGGTCCATATGTGATCGAGGAGAGCAGCCCGAGATAGCTGGTGAAAAGCGTGAACGCGGTATAGCGGATGAACAGCTGGAATAAAAGCGCCGCGTGCGGCGCAGACAAGCTGAATGTTTCGGTCAAACGCTGCGCCAGCTCGCCCATCAGGGTATACATCAAATTGCCGAGATGTACGTGATTTTGCGCCCGCAAAACACTTAGATCATGTGCGCCGCTCCAGAGAACGATCCCGCCGAGATAAAGCGCGATCACGATCCCTAAGCTGTAAAGCAGCGCTTTCGGAAATCTGCTGCGGCTCCCGGTTGTCCGGTCTGCAAGCGATGCAACAGTATCCACACCGCCAAATGCCGTGATCGAAAAAATAAAAAAGGGCAGTTGAGACAAAAGATGATTATTGGTTCCTTTGAAAAAGCTCGGCATCTGGAAGCTCTGCACGAGATTTGGCAGAAACTCATGTGGATGGCGGCTGATCAAAAGGCCATTGCTCGCGATCGAAAGAAACAGCAGGAAGATCATCGCAAAACTGCTGACTTTGAGAAACGAAATGATGTGCTGAAAGCCGCGACTCGTCAGCCAAGTGATCAAAAAAAGTGCCATGATCGCAAAAAGCGCCATCGAATATTGTGTCGGCAAGCCGAAAAGCGTCGCATGCGTCGTGATGTCTTCCCCGAAAAGCAGGATCGACAGCGGGATCGCAAGCTTCATGAACAAGCTGATGATCCAAGTAAAATACCCGCAATACCATAGACAGATCGTCACAAATGCCGCTTTGGGCGAGAGCGACTCGCGCAGCCAGTCATAGATCGTGCCGTAGCGGTCACCGTATTTGCGGGTATATTGCGCAACGATCAACGTATAAGGAACAAAATAAAAAAGACAGCTGATCACGAACCAAAGCAGTGATTTGATCCCCATCATATAAAACGCGGTCGACATGCTGGAAAAAGAGTAGACCGTCGTCGCGATAATAATGATCAATGTGGGAACAGAAAGGTTTTCTTTCGTCATAAGCGTGCCTCCAAAGCTGTTTCTCTACATAATATAAAGCCGCTCGTTAAAATGCAAGCAGCCGGCGATACCATTTTTCTATATCTAAAAAGAGCCGCCTTCATTTAAATCGGGCAGCTCTGCAGTCTATTCTTTAAGCAATCGCTGATCTTTTAAAACATATCTTCGCTTGGCGATGCTGAGCGTCGTCGGCCGATGCGAAACGATCACGACCGTCTTTTCTTTTTGCAGTTCTTGGATATTTTTCAAGATCGCCATTTCATTCAAATAATCCAAACTGCTCGTCGGCTCGTCCAAAAGCAGCAGCGAAGCATCTTTCAGAAATAAACGCGCCAAACCGATCCGCTGCTTCTGTCCATCAGACACTTGGCGGGTGATCGGGCTCATTTTTGTCTGATAGCCAGCCGGCAGCGTCATGATCCACTCATGAAGGGCCGCTTTTTTAGCAGCTGCTTCCACTTCTTCATGTGTTGCGGTGCGCTTGCCGATCTTGATATTGTTTTCGATCGTATCATCAAACAAGAAAGTCCGCTGCTGGAAGAAGCCTTCCAAATGGCGCAAACCATGTTTGCTGAACTCATCGAGCGGCGTCCCGTTCAGCTTGATCACGCCGGATGTTGGATCCCAATAGCGCATCAGCAGCTTGATCAGGGTACTCTTTCCCGAACCGGACGGGCCGCCGATCCCGACCGTTTCGCCCTGCTTGATCTCCAGATCGATATTCGCGAAAACGAGCGGCTGCTGCGGATAACTGAAAGCTGCATGCTGGAGCGTCACGTCCTCAACAGTTGCCGCGGTTTCCTGATCAGCATCAGCAGGCGGAAAAGTCAGCGGCGGAGCTTCTTGAAAAATTTGATATAAACGGCCGCCGCTTGAGAACGTCGTAAGCAGTGCATTCGCCAAATTGGCAAGCGCAAAGGCCGGCCCGAACGCACTGAGCGTTAGGATCACGCCGAAAGCGATCAACGTTCCTGTGAAATGAAAGAGGATCCCGCAAGCTGTCATCAAAAGTACCGCCAGGAGCATCACTGCTTCGCCAAGATTGCGCAGCTGCGTTTCTTGGTGGAGCTTCTCGCGCATGTAATGATTATTCGCTTCGCCTTCTTTCCGCAGCTGCTGGATCCGCTCCTTTTCCATTCCGAACTGGCGGATCGTCGTCAAACTTTGGATGTCTTCCATCACGCTTTGGCTCAACCCGACGACTGCTTGATGCTGCGAAGCGGCGACCGTTTCATAGCGGCGGTAGCTGGAAAGCGGGATCCATACCCCGACAAGCAAAAGTGCCGCGAGGAGGATCACTGCGTAAAGCCATGAATGGATCCCTAGAAAGATCGTGAAAATCACCGTCGTCAAACTGTAGATCAAAACCGGCGAGATCGTATGTGCAAAGAAAACTTCAAGCGCCTCAACGTCTGTTGTGATCCCAGTGATAAATTCGCCGCTTTTGACACCTGTCAAGCGCGCTGGTCCTAATTTGCGCAGCTGTTCAAACATTTTTTGGCGAATCAGTGCCAAAAGACGAAACGCAATATCATGATTGCAGTACTGTTCTGCGTAGCGCGCGACGCTGCGCAAGATTCCAAGCCCTAAAAGCAGCAGCAGGATCTTAGTGGTCGGCACCTCCCGACCGGCAAAAAGCGCGAGTGCCGCGTCGATCCCTACGACCGGGATCGCAACGATTGCCAGATTGCTGATCGTTCCTAAAAGGACTGCCAGCGCCATCGTGCCCCGCAGCGGCTCGGCCATTTTCAAAAGCCAAGGGATCAATCCTTTTTTATACATGTGCACCGCCTCCCAGCACTTTTTCTTCCATCATGAAGTATTGCTGATAAAAACCTTTTTCCTGCCGCAGCTTTTCAGCGTTGCCGGCTTGTACGATCTTGCCGGCTGCAATCACATAGATCTGATCTGCATTTTCAACATTGTATAAACGGTGGGAAACGAACAAGACTAATTTTTCTTTTGCCAAACACTGGATCGTCTGCAAAATCAGCTTTTCACTTGTAAGATCGACTCCTGAAGTGACTTCATCAAATACATAAAAATCGGCATCGCGCAGCAGCGCTTGAGCGATCAATACCCGCTGGCGCTGACCGCCGGAAAGATTTGTGCCGTTTTCCTGCAGCTTCATCTCCAGCTGTCCCGGCATCTGCAAAACCTCGGCTTTAAGGCCCGTCTTCTCCAACACTTCCCAAAGTTCTTCCGTTGTCGCATTCGGTTTGGCTAAAAGGAGATTATCTTTGATCGTCGTCGCATAAAGGTAAGCCTGTTCATCGACTAGGATCGCTTTCTGGCGGATCGCTTCATCGGTGAGCGTATCGATCTTTTTTTCATTCCATGTCAATGTTCCCTCATAACCGTGCAAGTTTCCCAAAAGGACTTGCGCTAATGTACTTTTCCCGCTGCCGGACTCGCCGACGAACGCTTGGAATTTTCCTTTTACAAGCGTCAATGAAATATCTTCCAATACGCGGTCTTTCTCATAGCCGAAAGAAAGCGCACGACAGGCAACTTCCGCAAGCGGTGCGGTCAATGTTTCTTTTCCGTGGAGCGCTTCCGGCTGCGCTAAATAATCCAGCAAACGGCCGGTCGCGCTGATCCCGTTCATCGCGACATGAAACAATGAACCCAGCTGGCGCATCGGAATAAAGACTTCAGCGCTCAGCAAGATGAAAACGATCATCCCGGCCAAACTCAAATTCCCGCCTGCATATGTTTTCAAGGCAACTCCGATCCCGAGCCCTGCCCCGCCGTAAGAGATCAGATCCATGATCGTGATCGAGTTCAGCTGCATCGACAAAAGCTTCATCGTGATCTCGCGAAATTTTTCAGCTGCGTCGACCATTTCCTTTTCTTTTTCATCTTCCAAATCGAAGGCTGCGATCACACTGAATCCTTCTAAATTTTCATAAAATTTCTGTCCGAGATTCGTATAACGACCCCAATAACGGGCCAATACTTTTTTGGCGATCTTCATGACCATCATGATCGTCAGCGGGATCAGCGGGATCCCGAGAAACAAGATCAGTGCCGGCTGCCAAGCAAAAAAGAGCAGGACAAAAAAGAGCAGCAGCGATGCAAAAATGCAGTAGAATAGTTGCGGCAGAAAGCGGCCGTAATAGATCTCCAGCTGATCGATCCCGTCGACCGATAACTGTGTCAGCGTCGTTGCCGGCAGTTGTTCTTTGTTGCGCCCCAGCCGAATCGCCTTTTGCAGTACCTGCTCGCGCAAATCGAGCCGCAAAACAGCCGAAGCATCATAGGTCTGCACCTCAGTCAAACGATTCAGCAGACTTTTCGCCAAATAAAACAGCCCGATCCCAACCAGATCCAGCCACGGATGAAGCAGTGTTCGGTGCTGGATCAGCTGAGCAAGCGCTGTGCTTACGATCAGCCAGATCCCGATCGAACAGGCAAGCTGCAGCAGCCGGAAGAACACGATCAGTGTGATCGGCTTGAAATCCACTAATTTAAACAGTCGTTTATCGATCATGATTCGATTTCACCCATTTCTTTTCTTTTGACCTTTTTCCCGCGCAAATAGAAAGTCAATCCGCCGACATGTGCGAAATAAATCAGTGCTAAGGCAAATCGCATCAGAAAATTATTGATCAACAGTCCCGGGATCAAGAAAATGATCCCCATCATCACGAACATTTTGACCATTCCTTTATTCGTGATTTTCTTTTGGAGCAGCGGCTCCGCGACGAATTGCTGATATTTTTCTGAAGATATAAAGCGCTGATGCAGTTTGGCTGAGCTGCGCAGCCAGAAAAAAGCGGTCAATAAATAAAAAATCGTCGTCGGCAGAAAGGGCAGAAAAATCCCGAGTGTCCCTAAACCGAACATCAAAAAACCCAGACCGATCAATAAAGTTTTTTTCACCGTGGTCCCTCCCTTTTGCCGCCATCGTGTCCGCTGCTTTCTTTTATCATAGCAGTCAATCATATTTTCGACCATTGTGAGCTCTCCAACGATCTTCTGCTTGACAAATTTCCATTCTGCCGCTTACAATTTATGCGAACATACGTTTGTATATCGAGGTGGACTGTTGTGGAATTCAATCAAAATCCTGTCTTCGACTATGACAAAGAGCCTTCGCGCGATATTCTCTGCATCGACTGCAAATCCTTTTATGCCAGCGTCGAGTGTGTCGAGCGGAACTGGAATCCGCTCACAAAAGAACTGGTCGTCATGAGCTATCCCAGTCTGGATCCGCGTGAACGCGGCAGCGGCTTGATCTTGGCTTCCAGTCCGATGGCAAAAAAAGTGTACGGCATCAATAATATCTCACGCGCACGCGACCTGCCCTTTCCTTATCCGAAGAGTCTCGCGATCGTTCCGCCGCGGATGGCGCTTTAT
Source organism: Enterococcaceae bacterium (assembly GCA_022649665.1). GTDB lineage: Bacteria > Bacillota > Bacilli > Lactobacillales > Enterococcaceae > JALCOL01. The sequence continues at coordinate 156,251 of JALCOL010000004.1, read as the reverse complement.
ATGCAAAAAAATATGGAGATCAACGCGATCTACAAAAAATATGCTGACGAAAAAAATCACCACGTCTATAGTGTCGACGAATCCTTTATCGATGTGACCGACGGCATGCAAATGTTCGGCCTCGATTCCGCTTGGAAAATGGCGCAAATGATCCAGCGCGATGTCTACCGGCAAACAGGGATCTATACGACTTGCGGGATCGGCGACAACCCGCTGCTTGCAAAATTAGCTTTGGACAATGAAAGCAAACACACCCCGACGATGAAAGCAGAATGGCGCTACCAAGATGTCCCTGAAACAGTCTGGAAAAAAATCATGCCTTTGGAAAATATGTGGGGGATCGGGCGCCGGACCGCCAAAAGACTCCGCCGTCTTGGGATCCATTCGGTGGATGACTTGGCACATGCCAACTATTTTGTTTTAAAGGACAGTTTAGGGGTCATCGGCACACAGCTTTATGCACACGCTTGGGGGATCGACCGCTCGTTTCTCGGACAAACGTACCAGCCAAAGAGCAAAAGCGTCGGCAATTCGCAAGTTTTGAACCGCGATTATACCCAAAAAGCCGAGATCGAAGTCGTGATCAAAGAAATGGCCGATCAAGTCGCGACCCGCTTGCGGCGGATGGGCGCCAAAGCGCAAGTCGTCAGTTTGTGGGTCGGCTATTCGCTGAGCTATGTCGATGAATTCGGGCAAGGCGGCTTCCATCAGCAGCTGCGCATCCCGCCGACCAACGCGACAAAAGACCTGGCGCGCCACCTCCTTTATATTTTCCAGCAGCATTATACCCGCCAAGTCGTACGCCACATCGGCGTCAACTGTGCCAAATTGATTTTTACGAGTGCTTTGCAGCTGAATCTTTTTGATGATCCAGAAGAACAGATCAAAGCTGCCAAAGTCGATTTCGTGATCGATGCGATCCGCAAAAAATTCGGCTTCCGTTCGATCGTCCACGCGAATTCGCTCTTAAAAGGCGGGCGCGCGATCGCACGTTCCTCGCTGATCGGCGGGCACGCGGGCGGAATGGCCGGTTTGGAAGGAGTCGGTGAAGATGAGCAAAAAAAGAAGCCGAAAGGAATTCAAAGACTATAATCTCTACCACGACCGGCCGTTCGGTCTGAAATGGGGCACAGCGTATGCAATGGATGAGCTCGTCAAGGGGATCCGTGCTAATGAACAAGAAGCGCTGAAAGACAATCCGCCTTTGCCGCAAATGAGCCGTTCGGCAGTCGATCGAGTTTTGGCAGAATCTTTTTTGTATCATCGCGAAGTCGTGATCCAGCTGAATTTGAAAGACCGCTATGGCCGGCTGCTGGACAGTTTCACCGGATTTTTCACCGGCGAAGCGTATGAAGATTATTTTGTCATCGATGACCGGCAGTTTTTTTGGGAGGAAGTCCGCCATATTGCCTGCAAAGCCGAACAAAAATGGTTTGTGCTCGAGCCGGCGCCGCTCGCACCGCTTGCTTTGCGGCCGGAAGAAGTTCCCGCGATTCAGATTGTCAAAAACGAGTATTATCAGTCTTTTTATGATGAAGCGGCACAGCTTTCGCTTTTCCCGCACACAAAAATGGGATCATGACCTAAAGCTCGTCATGATCCCGATATCTAAAGAAGTTGCGCCCTTTTGTCACAATCTCCCGAAGTAATCTGACTTTATAATCTTTGCATAGCCTCGTCTGCGATCTCAGCAGCTTTCAAATGATAGCGGTCATACAAAATTTCGCGCGTAACATCTTCATTAAATTCTTTCAGCGCGCCGTAGTTCAGTACGTTCATTTGCGCATCGCTGTAAAAATGGTCGACCTGTTCACCGAAACCGCCGTCCAGCGAACCGTCTTCCAGCGTGATGACGACTTGATGGTCTTTTTTGAGCTCTTCAAGCGCTCCCTCATCCAACTCTGAGATCGTTCCCGGATTGATCAACGTGCCTTGGATCCCCTTTTCTTTCAGATCGCTGATCACTTCTTCAGCTAGCGGCAAGAATCCGCCAAGCCCTAAAACCGCGACTTTTGTGCCGCGTTGCAAAAATTGATAAAGCGGCTGGGAGTAATCGTTCGTCAAAACTTCCCCATGCTGCACGCGGTGTTCCGGCAAACGGATCGCCACCGGCATCTCTTTTTGCGCGAGTGCCCAATCAAGCATCGACAGCAGTTCTTCTTTGGTCGTCGGCGCTAAATATTTGATATTCGGAATACTCGTGATCATCGGAATATCAAATGTGCCCTGATGGGTCTCGTCACTGTCTGAAATGTCCCCGCTTCCCACGATCAAAACTGCTGGGCTTTTATTGATCGCCAGGTCATGGACCAGCTGATCATAAGCCCGCTGCAGGAAAGTACTGGCATGAAAGACGACCGGCCGCACGCCGGCAGACGCGAGTGCCGTTGCAAAAGTGATCGTGAATTGCTCAGCGATCCCCGCATCGAAATAGCGTTCCGGATAATCTTCTTTAATGCGCGTCAAGCCGAAAGTCCCCGGAATAGCGGCATCGATCGCGACGACTTTTGGATCATCTTCACGGATCCGCTTTTCCAGATAATCCATCATGATCTTGTTATACGTTTCGGCCGGGAGCTTTCGAAGGTTCTTCCCGGTCTTCAAATCAAAAGGCGGCTTCCAGTGAAACTCCATTTTATGCTCCATCGCCAGCGGATAGCCAAGCCCTTTTTCTGTGCAAATATGCAAAACGATCGGATGATCGATATCTTTGATATCTTGGAATAAAGCGATGACCTTTTCCAGCTCATTGCCTTCGCCAAGATAGCGGTAATCGAATCCCAACGCTTTAAAAATATTATTTGCCGATTTCCCATTGGTCCGGCGCAGTTCTGCCAGATGCGGGTAAAGGCTGCCGTGATCTTCATCGATCGACATCTGATTATCATTGACGATAATGATCAGATTCGACTTTAATAAGCCCGCATTATTCAAGCCTTCAAACGCCAAGCCGCCGCTGAGTGAGCCGTCGCCGATCAAAGCAACGACGTTCCCTTTTTCTCCTTGCAGATCGCGAGCCGTCGCCAGACCGGTCGCTAAGCCGATCGAAGTCGATGTATGGCCGATCGTAAAGAAATCGTGCGGACTTTCCGCCGGGCTGGTAAACCCGGAGATCTCTGAAAAGTGCCCATCTTCAAACCCTTGTTTGCGGCCGGTCAAAATTTTATGGCCATAGGACTGATGGGAAACATCCCAGATGATCTTGTCTTTCGGCGAATCAAAAACATAATGGAAAGCGATCGTCAACTCGACGACTCCCAAATTGGGGCCGACATGTCCGCCGACTTTGCTGTCGCGGTTCAAGATCAATTTGCGCATTTCGCCAGCCATTTTTTTCATCTCGGGCACTGTTAATTTTTTCACATCTTCAGGACCATTGACTTTGTCAAGGACCCATGTCTGATCGATCTTTACCACATTGACCATCCTTTCCGAATTACCAATACATCATATGCCGCATCATTCCGCCAGGGAAAAACATCCCGCGCGAGCCGAAAAATCCAAAGCAGGCGATGATCCCGATATGCAAGACAAAACCGATGATCGTTCCGATCAGCGCTGAACGAGCGGATTTAGGCCGTTCTTTCATCCAAACAAGATAAATGATCAACCCGACAAGTGGGAAAAACAGGCCTAACACGCCCCACAGCGGATTCCCGTCATCATTGGGATTCGAATGCTGTTCATGCGAATTATTTTCACTCATAAAAATGACCTTCTTTCTTAAGCACCTTTATTGTAAGGCGCAATTCCAGAAAGAACAAATAATAAGAACTATTCTAAACTAGCGGTTTACTCTCCGCCAAAAAATAATTCTTTTTGAAAGATCGGTTTTTGACTCAGATCATATGCGGAGAGCTTGCCTTCATAGATCTCAAAAACGCGCAAAAGCTGCTGTCGCGCCGGGGTTTCATAGATTTGATTCATGTAAGGATTCTGTTCGAGAATCTCCGGCAAATACTTCTGGCCGATCTCGCGCACCGCGCCTTGGAGCGAGATCGCCCGCGAAGACATCGTGTCGCTTCCTTCTAAACCAGTCAAGGCAATAAACGGTGTCCGCAGCATCTGGCGATACATCTGCTTGTTGTCAGCAGTCAAGAAATACAGCTTATCATTTTTCAGCAGCATGATATCTACCACGCGGGTCGCCGGCCGGCCCTCTTCGTCGATCGTTGCAAACACGGTCGAGTGCATTTTATTTTTTAAATAGTGCAGATAATCCGTTGCGTTCATTTGTTCGGTGAACATTCCATTTCCCCCTTTAAACGTTCCTACCTCAAAGTATACGTTTCGCTGATTTTTCGGGCAAATATTCCGACTTTCACTATTCGCGAAAACAAAAAAACTCCTTTTCATCAGCGATGAAAGGAGTTTTAGCAAATTTTTGTAGTTTAACGGATCCCCAAAGCGATCCGGGCATAGCGGCTCATTTTATCCGTCGTCCATTGCGGGTACCAAACGAGCTTCACTTCAACTGTTTTGACTTCCGCAACTTCCGCCAGCGCGGAGTGGATCTGTTCAGTCAATGCATCGGCCAATGGGCAGCCCATCGTCGTCAAAGTCATTTTGATCTCGCAGTTTCCTTCTTGGTCCAGATCGATCCCGTAGATCAATCCCAAATTAACGATATCCAAACCCAATTCCGGGTCGATCACAGTTTCCAGGGCAGTCATGATATGATCTTTGATGCGCCCGATCTCTTCTTCTGTCCACTGTTTTTTTTCTGTCTTTTCAACATTTTCAGCCTTTTCAGCCATAGGTGAACACCTCTTCTTTTCTAATTCTACAATCATCATATACCTTATCCGGTGTCTTGTAAATGATAATGTTTCTCAAAATAAGCGTTTTATTGATTTTTTAACCTACGATAATTATTTTCTCATCAACGGGATATCGAGCCGCATCATGTCCGCATACGTTTCGCGTCGGCAGACGATCTGCGCTGCGCCGTTTTCGACGAAAACGACGGCCGGTTTGGGATTGCGGTTATAGTTCATTGCCATCGAGTACGTATATGCCCCGGTCGAGGTGATCGCGATCACGTCCCCCGCGGCGACTTTCGGCAAAAAGAGCTCATCGATCAAAATATCGCCCGATTCGCAATATTTGCCGGTCAAACGGACTTTTTCCGCCAGCGTATCCCCGCCGCTGTCGCGGTTGGCGAGAAAACCTAAATATTCCGCTTGGTAAAGCGCCGGCCGAATATTGTCGCCCATCCCGCCGTCCACTGAAACATAGCGGCGGATCCCCGGGAGTTCTTTTTGCGCACCAACTGTATAAAGCGTTGTGCCCGCCTCGGCGACCAGCGAACGACCCGGTTCGATCCAGACTTCCGGTACGGGATACGCATATTTTTGACAAGCTGCTTTGACTTCCAGCAAAATTTCTTTGACAAAACTTTCAGGCGCCGGCGGATTATCGGCGCCGGTATACCGCACTCCAAAGCCGCCGCCGATGTTCAAGATCGCAGCTGCAAACTGATATTTCTCCTGCCAATCGTGCAGGATCTCCATCATCTTCCAGACTGCTTTGCCGAACGAAGCCGTTTCAAAGATCTGCGAACCGATATGGCAATGGACACCGGCGAGTTCGAATGATTCGTCTGTCAAGACTTGCCGCAGCGCAGCCTCAGCTTGACCGCTCGCGATATCAAAACCGAATTTGGAATCGATTTGACCGGTCATGATCGCTTCATGTGTATGGGCTTCGATCCCTGGTGCCAAACGCAGCTGAACCTTTTGCCGCACCTTTCGTTTTTTCAGCAAGTTGCTGAGCAGCGTGATCTCATCGAAGTTATCCAACACGATCGTATCGACTTTGGCTGCGACAGCTTCGCGCAACTCCTGCGCTGTTTTATTATTGCCGTGGAACTCGATGCGTTCGGCTGGGAACCCTGCTTGGAGCGCAGTGTAAAGCTCCCCGCCGGACACGACATCACAGCTGATCTCAAGTTCACTCAAAAGCTGATAGATCCCGATCGCGCTGAAAGCTTTCGAAGCATAATTGATGCGATATTTGAAATCTTCTTGTTCGAAGACTTGTTTGAATCTTTGAGTCTGCTCGCGAATATACTGCACATCATACACGATGAGCGGTGTTTGGAATTCCTCGACCAGTTCAGTCGCTTTGATCCCGCCGATCTCCAAGATGCCCGCCGAATCGATTTTTGACGTTCCGAATAATAACGGCATAGCGCCACCCCATTTATTTTTTCTGTTTTGTTTCTGTTCCATTTTCGCTTGTTTCCAGCAAAAAAGCAAGGCGGATCTGCTCCTCCCTGCTTTTTCCCTTATGGCAGCACTTTGACTTTATCGAGCGGCCAGAAGATCACTTTAGCGATTCCTTCCAGACTGCTTTTGGCGATCGCGCCGATATAGCGGCTGTCGTGCGAATTGCGGCGATTGTCGCCCATCACGAAGTAGCAGCCGTCCGGCACTTCCGCTGTAAAGTCCTCGGTAAACGGATCGTTCGGATGGGCTTCGTGAAACTGCTTTTTATACTTGTCCAAATACGGTTCACTGACTTTTTTGCCATCGATATAGAGCTGATCGTTCTTCATTTCGACTGTTTCGCCAGGCATGCCGATCACTCGTTTGATATAATCTTTTTCCGGCACATCCGGTGCGTCCAAGATCACGATCTGCTGGCGCTTCGCATTTTTTGTATATTTCAAAGTAATGATCTTCTCGCCGTCAGAAAGCGTCGGATCCATCGAATGTCCGCTGACGATCACGGGCGCGACGACAAATTTTCTGAGCAAAAGGACGATGATCACGATGCTCAGAAGATAAAGAAAAGTTTTCAAGTATTTCATTTCAAGTCTCCTTTCGGAAGAGGGGTCCCAGTGTCATCATGGTTTTCCCCGTGGAAATTTGGGAAGGTCGCAGCGACTTTCAGCTTGCGCTGCTCTTTTTCATCAGCAAAGTTTCCCATGATCGACTGGGTCGGGACGATATTCAAGAAAGCATCGGGATCTGCCTGCATGACGGCCTGATCCAAATCATACAGCTCGTAGCGGGTGATCACCATCATGATCGTCTGGCTCTCTTTTTTCGTGAAACCGCCGTAAGAAGGCAGGATCGTCATCCCGCGCGTTACCCGTTCAGTGATCGCATGAGCGACTTCATCCGCTTTTGAAGTTACAATAAAGGCGGTGACTTTCTGCTGATTCGTGTGGATGATATCGACAACATACGACATGCAGTAGATCGAGATGATCGTATAGAGCGCAGATTCCCAACTGTAAACGAAGCCGGCTAACAGCGCGATGACGCCGTTAGTCAGCATCATAAAGTTGCCGACCGTGCGTCCCGTCGTTTGCGAGAGGACCAGTGATACGACATCCAAGCCGCCGGTCGTAAAGCCGTATTTAAGTGAAAAACCGGCGCCGACGCCCAAAAGCACGCCGCCGATGATCGCTCCCATCAAAGCATTGTCCGTCACTTGGGTAAGCGGCACAAACATCGTAAAAATCGAAACGGATAAAATATTGAGAAATGTCCATAACATCAGGCGGAAGCCCAATTTGAAAAATCCCAGAAAAGCGATCGGGATGTTCAAAAGAAAGATCCACGCACCGACACCCAGCGACAAATGAAGCGAACCGTGCACTAATAGATCAGACACCAGCTGGGCCAGCCCATTCACGCCAGCCGCCAGCGTATGCGCCGGCTGCAGGAAACAATTCAGCGCGACAGCAGCTGTTGCTCCAGTCAAGAGAACGATCCCTATTTTTTTCATCAAAGCGATTCTCAGATCGCTTGTTGTATTCATACTGACACTTCCTCTCGGCAATACCTTTTTTAGTCTACCAGTTTCCCCCCGCTTTTTAAAGTAGAGTTTTTTTATATTCAGTTAAGTTTTTGCTAAAGCATGGATTCATGATACAATCGAAGTAATTAGAAAAGGAGTGACAGGAATGGCGGCTAAAGAATCAAGTTTTGATATCGCATCTGATGTAAATCTGGAAGAAGTCAAAAACGGTATCCAGATCGCATTGAAAGAGCTGAAAAATCGCTTTGATTTCAAAGATTCCATTGTTGAGATCAAGTTGGAAGATACTCGGATCGTGATCGTTTCTGACGACGATTACAAGATCGAACAAATCAAAGATGTGCTCCTCAGCCGGCTGATCAAACGGCAAGTACCGATCAAAAATATCCACTGGAGCGCCAGCGAACATGCATTAGGCGGCAATGCGCGGCAAAACGGCGACTTGGTCAACGGTCTTGATAAAGAAACTGCCAAAAAAATCACCGCATCGATCAAAGATCTGGGGCTGAAAGTCAAAACACAGATCCAAGATGATCGCGTCCGCGTCAGCGGCAAAAACCGCGATGATCTGCAAAAAGTGATCCAAAAATTAAAAGAACAAGATTTCCCTGTCGATCTGCAATTCGTCAATTATCGTTAACTGCAAGAGGTCGTTCCAAAAGCGCTTCGAAGAGAAGCAGCTTTCGGAACGGCCTTTTTTTAGAAAAATCTCGGTTTGGCAACGCGGACTTGCTGCGCCCCGTAGATCCCGCTATTGCCGGACAAGAGAAAGCTGACGACGCATATCAAAAAGAAATACGGCATCGCTTGGCCGTCGAAAAGCTCAAGACCCATCACAAAGCAGGCGATCGGCGTATTGGTCGCGCCGCTGAATACGCCGACAAAACCCAGTGCTGCCGCAAATGGAATTGCCAGATGAAGCAGCGGCGCCAGCGTACTGCCGAGGGTCGCTCCGATCTCAAACAGCGGCGTCACTTCGCCGCCTTGAAAGCCTGCTCCCAAAGTGATCACGGTATAAAATAATTTCTTCAAAAAATCAAATATTTCCGCACGCCCGGCAAATGCATCGTCTAAAAGCGGCAAACTGAGTCCCAAATAGCGCTGACCGCTGAATAAGAGCACGAGCAGCACGACGACTAATCCGCCGATCGCATTGCGCCAAGCCGCCTGAAAAATACGTCCGGCATAAAAACGCTTGATCCAGTAGATCGCCCGGCTGAACAACCGGCCGATCAATCCAAAAGCGGCCCCCAGCGCGATCAATTTGAAAAAGAGCGGCACGGAAAAAGCCGGGATATTCTCCATTGCATAATGCGTATGGTGAACGCCCCACAACAGTGTGACCGTATTCGCGAAAAAGCTGGCAAAAAAGGCCGGGAAAAGCGCATCTGTCCGCAAAACACCGATCGAAAGGACTTCTAAAGCAAAAATCGTTCCGGCGATCGGTGTTCCGAATATCGAACCGAAACCGGCCGCGATCCCGCAGATCACCAAGACTTCGCGGTCGCTGCTGCTGACTCGGAAAAGCTTTCCTAGATTATCCGCACACGCCCCGCCCATCTGAACTGCCGTTCCTTCGCGACCGACCGAGCCGCCGGTCAAATGGGTGAACACTGTCCCGAAAAATGTCAGCGGGATCAGCCGCAGCGGCACACTTTCTTTGCCGCCGTTGCTGCGGTCGATCACCAAATTATTGCCGCGTGCGCTGTTTTTGCCGAAATGACTATATAAATATCCGAATACCAATCCGACCAGCGGCAGGCATAAAAGCAGCCAGCCGTGTGCTAAACGAAAACGCGTGACCTGCTCCAGTGCGATCAAAAACCAAGCGGAAAGCGTCCCCACTGTGATCCCCAATAAAAGAGCAAAGCCAAACCATTTGAATAAATATCGGGGTAACCGATCTTGTACAGCTTTCTTTTTCAAACCATCTTTCCTCCTCAAAAAAATCAAAAAACGCCTGCTTAGACGCATCTTGCAATGCATCTGAGCAGGCGTCATCAGAATCCGCGGCAAATCTTTGGTGCGGCTTCATTTATGGCGAACACCATCGCCGATTCAGCTGGTTCGATTCTAGCATACACGGCAAGCTTTGCCAAAGATCTTGCTAGTCTTTGTGCAAATTCCGCAGCAGTTCATCGATATGACTGCCGTATTCCAAAGATTCATCGCGTTCAAAAAAGATCTCGGGCGTTTTATAGATCCGCAAACGCCGGCCTAATTCTTTCCGCATGATCCCCTTGGCTTTTTCCAACCCTTTGGCGACCCGCTCGATATCTTCCGGCTTGTCGGTCAAAGTGCTGTAATAGATCGTCGCTTGCTGAAGGTCGCCGGTCACCCGGACATCGGTGATATTGACCCCTTCAACACGCGGATCTTTCACTGTCTTGCGGAGAATATCATTGATCTCCCGCAATATTTCTTGAGCGAGTCGGCGATCACGATATTGTGCCATCCGAAACTCCCCTTTCTATTTTCAAAATCAGCAAGAAATTATGCTGGCTTGACTTCTTCCATTACAAAGGCTTCGATCACGTCTTCATCTTTCAAATCGTTGAAGTTTTCGATCATTGCCCCGCATTCGAATCCTTGCCGGACTTCTTTGACATCATCTTTGAAGCGTTTCAAGCTGGCAAGCTTGCCTTCATAAATGACGATCCCGTCACGGATCACGCGCACCCCGCTGTCGCGGTGGATCACACCGTCCGTCACATAACAGCCCGCGATCGTGCCGACTTTCGACACTTTGTATAATTCGCGGATCACCATTTGACCGGTGATCTTTTCTTGGTATTCCGGATCGAGCATACCCTTCATTGCCGTTTCGATCTCTTCGATCACCTTGTAGATGATGCGATGCAAACGAATATCGACATGTTCAGCCGCCGCTTGGACTTTCGCCTGCGGTGTTGGTCGTACGTTGAACCCGATAATGATCGCATTGCTGGCAGCAGCGAGCGTCACGTCTGATTCGTTGATCGCCCCCACTGCGGAATGGACGATCTGAACTCGAACGCCTTCCACATCGATTTTTTGCAGCGAAGCCGACAGAGCTTCAGCAGAACCTTGAACATCGGCTTTGATGATCACATCGACTTCTTTCAGTTCGCCCTCTTTGAGCGATTCGAACAAGTTATCGAGTGTCACGCGGTTCGTCGTTGCCCGGTGTTCCATCAACGCCCGTTTCGCCCGTTCTTCACCGGCAGCGCGCGCGGTTTTTTCGTCATCGAAGACTGCGAAATGGTCCCCGGCTTGCGGCACATCGTTTAAGCCGGTGATCTCAACGGGTGTTGTCGGACCGGCTTTTTTCTCGCGACGGCCGCTGGCATTCGTCATCACGCGGACACGCCCGAACGTATCGCCGACGACGATCGGGTCGCCGACTTTCAGAGTTCCTTCTTGTACAAGAAGCGTCGCAACAGGTCCTTTTCCTTTGTCCAACCGAGCTTCGATCACAGTCCCAATCGGGCGCGCGGTCGGGTCGGCTTTCAAATCTTCGACTTCCGCCACGAGGAGGATCATTTCAAGCAGTTCGTCGATATTTTGACCGAATTTTGCCGAGATATTGACAAAGATCGTATCGCCGCCCCATGCTTCAGGGATCAGTTCATATTCAGAAAGTTCCTGCATCACGTGTTCCGGATTCGCCCCGGGTTTATCGATTTTGTTGACGGCAACGATGATCGGTACATGGGCTGCTTTGGCGTGGTTGATCGCTTCGACGGTCTGCGGCATAACGCCGTCATCGGCAGCAACGACCAAGACAGTGATGTCGGTGATCGATGCTCCGCGAGCCCGCATTTCAGTGAAGGCCGCGTGTCCCGGAGTATCGAGGAACGTGATCGGCTTGCCGTCGATCTTGATCTGATAAGCACCGATATGCTGCGTGATCCCGCCGGCTTCCCCTTGGGTCACGTGCGTATGACGCAGATTATCGAGCAAGGTCGTTTTTCCGTGATCGACGTGCCCCATGATCGTTACGACTGGCGGACGGTTGACTAATTTGTCAGGATCCACTTGATCGTCTTCAAAATATTTATCGATATCAGCGATATCTTCTTGGATTTTTTCTTGGGCCTGGATCCCGTAGTCATCCGCCAGCAGTTCGATCGTTTCATTGTCGAGCGCTTGGTTTTGGTTGACCATCGTCCCCATCATAAAGAGCTTCTTGATGATCTCTGCTGGTTCGCGGTGGATCTTTTTAGCGATCTCAGCGACATTCATGCCCTCCGTATATTCCAATACTTTCGGCAGCTCTCTGAATTTGCGCGGTGGTACCGCCGGCTTATTGCTTTCTTGGCGTCTGCCCTTTTTCCCGCGTTTATTCATGCGGTTGCGCTGATAATTATTGTTGCGGTTTTTAAAATTATTGTTGCGGCCGCGCTGATTGTTGCTGCCGCTGTTGTTGGAACGATTTCCTGCGGTAGTTGCTTGTTTTTGCGTTTGATTGTTCGATTTTTGTGCAGTTTGTTTTGGCTGCGCAGCCGGTTTGTTTGTTTGCGGCCGATTGTTTTGGGATTGGGAACGGTTATTTTGCGGGCGGTTATTATTCTGCGGGCGGTTGCTGCTGTTTTGCGTGCGATTGCCGTTGTTTTGCGGACGATTCGCATTTTGATTTTTGTTCGCATTGCCGCGGGCATTTTGCGGGCGGTTATTTTGTGCTTGCTGCGGACGATTTGACGATTGAGCGGGTTTGTGCGCAGGTTTTTGCGCCGCTTTCCCGGCTTCAGCAGCTGGGCGTTTTACGCCTTGCGAAGCAGCTTTATGCTGCGTATTCTGCGGACGCGCATTTTGTGCCGGTGCCGGCTTTTTCGCGCCGTTCACGGCCTTTTTTCCTTGGAACGCTTGACGAAGTTTTTTTTCGTCGCCTTCCGATAACGATCCCATGTGGTTTTTGACATCGATTCCCAGCGTATTGGCCTTTTCGACCACCGCTTTGCTTGATTGATTGATTTCTTTCGCTAATTCATATACCCGTTTTTTTCCCATGCAATCACCTTCCTAACGATTTTATTCAAGCAGATTTTTATAAATATTATTTGCAAATCCAGTACTTTTCACGCCGATCAGCTTGCGCGGTTTGCCGATTGCTTGAGCGAGCTCTGCTTCTGTCAGCTCCTCGTAAAACGGTATTTTGTAATACTGGCATTTATCGATACATTTTTTACGCGTAGCGCGTCCGGTCTCTTTGGCGATCAAGACGAGTGACACTTGTCTTTTTTGGACTGCTTTGATCGTCAGCTCTTCGCCGCTCACGATCTCGCCGGCCCGCTGTGCCAGCCCCAAAAGCTGAAGTGCTTTACGGCTGTCCATCGGCGAAGAGCTCCTTGCGTGCTTTTTGATGTTCGACATAATCATATAGTTCCTGGTAAAACTCTTCGGTGACCTTGACTGCTAAGACACGGTCCAAAAGATGTCCTTTCCAAGCTTTTTTCACATCCGCCGGTTCTAATGAAACATAAGCGCCGCGCCCGTTCATCTTGCCGGTCGGGTCGATCGCAACAGCGCCTTCTTTATTGCGGACGATCCGCACTAATTCTTTTTTCGGTTTCATTTCGCCGCTGACCACATCTTTGCGCATTGGGATCTTTCGTGGTTTCATGCTGCTGCCCCCTTATTCTGCGTTTGTGGATTCGTCTTCGGCAGCTTCGTTTGCTGCTTCTGCCGGTGTTTCTTCAACATTTGCTGGATCCGGATCTGCCGCTTCCGTCTCTTCTGAAACTGCTTCTTCCGGCTGATTCGTTTCTTCAGCGAGCTTTTCATAATATTCCTGCATATCGGATTCCGATTTGATATCGATCTTATGGTTCGTCAGTTTTGCCGCCAAACGGGCATTTTGACCGCGTTTGCCGATCGCGAGCGACAATTGTGCGTCTGGAACGACGACGATGCAGGCTTTCGGATTTTCTTCATTGAAAATGACGTCAGAAACTTGTGCTGGATTCAGCGCGTTGGCGATGAATTGTGCCGGATCGCTGTCCCACTCGACGATGTCCATGTTTTCGCCTTTCAATTCATTGACGACGGCTTGGACACGACTGCCCTTTGGCCCGACACAAGTGCCGACTGGATCGACATTTGGATCCAAGCTTCTGACAGCGATCTTCGAACGGTCGCCGGCTTCGCGCGCGATACTCACGATCTCGACGATCCCGTCATAAATCTCGGGAACTTCCTGCTCGAAAAGGCGGCGCAAAAGATCAGGATGCGAGCGGCTCACGAAAACTTGCGGGCCTTTTGAAGTATTTTGCACTTCCGACACGTAGACTTTGATGCGGTCATGCGGCTGGTAGTGTTCATTGGGCATTTGATCTTTTTTGGAAAGGACTGCTTCGATCTTGCCGAGATTGACATAAATATAGCGGCGGTCTTGCCGTTCAACGACACCCGTCAATATATCATTTTCATATTGTGAAAATTCATTGTAGATGTTTTCCCGTTCAGCTTCGCGGACACGCTGGAAGATCACTTGTTTGGCAGTCTGCGCCGCGATCCGGCCAAAGTTTTTCGGCGTTACTTCAAATTGGATATGGTCGCCGATCTCATAATGCTTGTTGATCTCTTGGGCGTCTTTCAAGCTGACTTCAAGTTGCGAATCCATCACTTCTTCAGTTACTTCTTTGACTGCATAGACATGCACGTTTCCTTTTTTCTCATCAAAAACGACTTTCACGTTTTGCGCTTGACCGTAATGACGTTTATATGCAGAAACCAAGGCAGCTTCCAAAGCCTCGATCACGATTTCTTTCGAAACGCCTTTTTCAGCTTCCAAAGCATCTAAAGCGTTCAACATTTCTTTACTCAATTCTGTTTCCTCCATTTTTAATTAAACTGTTCGCTCAAAATTGGATCGCAAGCCGCGCTTTGGCGATCTCCTTGCGCGGGATCATGATTTCTTTCTCTCGCGTTTTGATGCGGACTTTAAGCGTCAGCGTCTCTTTATCGATCGCTGTCAGAAAACCGTCGAACTGCTTCTCGCCGTCTAAACTTTGATAAAGCGAAACGTGGATATATTCATTCAGCGCCTGTTCAAAATCTTTATCTTTTTTTAAAGGACGCTCGGCGCCCGGCGAAGAAACTTCAAGAAAATATGCTTGTGGGATCGGATCGGGATCCATTGTGTCCAGCCGTTCGCTCAAGATCTCGCTGACAGCTACACAGTCGTCAAGATCGATCCCGCCGTCTTTATCGATAAACACGCGCAAAAACCAATTTTTACCTTCTTTAACAAATTCTACATCAACTAAATCAAAATCCTTTTCTTCAAGGATCGGCGTCACGATCGTGGTGACCGTATCGACCACACTCATGTTTTTCCCTCCTTCATCGGACCATTAAAAAAGTGAGCGAAAATCGCTCACTTTTTTGCAACTATCATCATCGTTTTCAATTATAACACGCTCTGCGGGGAAACGCAAACCAGCGCTCAAAAGAGCGAGAGCTGATTTTCGTCCGGCAGCCCGTCCAATACATGATTTTCCGTCATGTATTCGATCAGGGTCTTAGAAACTTTGCCGCGGTTCATCAAATCTTCTTTGGACAAGAATTTTGAATCTTGACGTGCTTGAACGATCTGCTGAGCGACGTTGGCCCCGAGTCCCGGGATCGCCCGAAACGGTGCGATCAAAGAATCGCCGTCGATCACAAAATTCGCCGCATCAGAGCGGTAAATGTCGATCATCTTGAATTCGATCCCGCGCTCCTGCATTTCATTCACGATCTCAAGGACCGTCATCAAGTCTTTTTCTTTTTTAGAAGCGTCAAGTCCTTTGTCTTTGATCTCTTTCATCCGGCGCTTGACCGCGGCATTGCCTTGGCTCATGACTTCCGGTTCAAAATCATGGCCGCGCACCGACAAATATGCGCAGTAGTAAAGGATCGGGAAGTAGACTTTGAAATACGCTACTCGAAGCGCCATCAAGACATATGCCGCCGCATGGGCTTTCGGGAACATGTATTTGATCTTCAAACACGACGCGATATACCACTCCGGCACATTTTTCTTGCGCATCTCCGCTTGCCACTCATCTGGGATCCCTTTGCCTTTGCGGACATGTTCCATGATCTGGAACGCCAGCGAGTCTTCCAAACCGGCATGCAGCAAGTAGACCATGATGTCATCCCGGCAGCCGATCACTTCGGCCAGCGTCGTTTTGCCGGCACGGATCAGTTCTTCAGCATTTCCAAGCCAAACATCGGTCCCGTGGGAAAGCCCCGAGATCTGCAGCAGTTCGGCAAATGTCGAGGGGTGGGTTTCTTCAAGCATCCCGCGCACGAAGCGCGTCCCGAATTCCGGGATCCCGAGCGTGCCGGTATTGGAGTAGATCTGTTCAGGCGTGACACCTAAAACTTCAGTGCCTTCAAAAATCTTCATGATCTCCGGATCATCAGCGCGGATCGTTTTCGGATCTATCCCCGAAAGGTCTTGGAGCATCCGGATCACCGTCGGATCATCATGCCCGAGGATATCGAGTTTTAAAATATTGTCATGGATCGAATGGAAATCGAAGTGGGTCGTGCGCCATTCGGCATTCCGGTCATCGGCCGGAAATTGGATCGGCGTAAAATCATAGACATCCATGTAGTCAGGGATGACGATGATCCCGCCCGGGTGCTGGCCGGTCGTCCGCTTGACGCCGGTCGCGCCTTTCGCTAAGCGGTCGATCTCCGCGCCGCGGTAATGAAGATCGTGATCGCGCTCATATGCTTTGACAAACCCGAACGCCGTCTTATCGGCGACTGTCCCGATCGTTCCGGCGCGGTAGACATAATCTTCACCGAACAGCACTTTCGTATAGTTGTGCGCTTGCGGCTGATAGGCACCCGAAAAGTTCAGATCGATATCGGGAACTTTGTCGCCGTGGAAGCCGAGAAACGTTTCAAACGGGATATCGTGGCCGTCTTTGACCATCGACGTTCCGCATTCCGGGCAGTCTTTTTCCGGCATATCAAAGCCCGAGCCGAAACTGCCGTCTTCATAAAATTTCGAATAGTGGCATTTTGGACAGCGGTAATGCGGCGGCAAAGGATTGACTTCAGTGATCCCGCTCATCGTCGCGACAAAACTTGAACCGACCGAGCCGCGGGAGCCGACTAGATAGCCGTCGCTGAGTGATTTGTGCACCAGTTTTTGAGCGATCAGATAAATGACTGAAAAGCCGTTCTCAATGATCGAATGCAGCTCTTTTGCCAAGCGTTTTTCAACGATCTCCGGCAGAGGATCGCCGTAAAGTTCATGCGCTTTATCATAACTCAGCTTCGTGATCTCGTCATCAGAGCCCGGGATCTTCGGCGTATACAATTTGTCTTTGACCGGCACGATCTTTTCGCACATCGCCGCGATCTTGTTGGGATTGTCGATCACGATCTCTTTGGCGACGTCTTCCGGCAAATAAGAAAAGTCAGCAAGCATTTCTTCCGTCGTCCGGAAGTGCGCTTCCGGAAAGCCAGTGCGGTTCAGCGGATTGTTCGGCATCGAATTGATCAGGACTTCGCGGTAGATATGATCTTCCGGATTCAAATAATGCGCGTCGCCGGTCACGACGACCGGTTTATCGAGTTCACGCCCGATCTTGATAAAGTTTTCAACGATCTCTTCCAGATCTTTTTCACTTTTGACGCGTTCATTGTTCAAGAGCGGCTGGTACATCGCTTTCGGCTGGACTTCCAAATAATCGTAAAATTTCGCAAGCTGCTTAGCGCGCACGATCCCGCGCTCGAGCATCGCGGTGAAGACTTCGCCTTCTGCACAAGCACTGCCGACAAGGATCCCCTCGCGGTATTTGCTCAAAAGCGCCCGCGGAATGCGCGGCACGCGGTAAAAATAATCGATATTGCTGGCTGAGATCAGCTTGAACAGATTTTTAAGTCCAGCTTGGGTCTGCGCCATCAGGATCGCGTGAAACGGCCGCGCGCGCTTATAGGCATCCCCTTCGCCGACGTGTTCATTCAATTCGTTATGATAGTGGATATCGTAGCGCTTAGCAGCGTCTTCGATAAAGATCCACGCCAAGCGGCCGGTCGTCTCCGAATCATAAACCGCCCGGTGATGCTGTTCGAGCACAACTTTGAATTTTTTTGCCAAAACGTTCAGTGTGTGCGTCTTGTATTGCGGATTCAAAAAACGCGAGAATTCGAGCGTATCGATGACTGGATTATCCGTTTCCGGCAAACCGATCCGTTTGTAGCCCATGTTCAAGAAGCCGATATCAAAAGTGGCATTGTGGGCCACGAGGATCGTATCTTTGCTCCATTCGGCAAAGCGCTTCAAGACCTCGTCTTCTTTTTTCTGCCCGCGCAGCATTTCATCAGTGATGCTGGTCAACTCGGTGATTTTGGGTGAAAGCGGACGGCCGGGATCGATGAATTCTTCAAAACTGTCGATCACGTTCCCTTTATGCATTTTGACCGCCGCCAGCTCGATGATCACGTCATAAACAGCCGAAAGTCCGGTCGTCTCGACATCGAACACGACATATGTCGCGTCAGAAAGCGAGAGATGCTGCTCGTTATAAGCGATCGGTACATGGTCATCGACTACGTTCGCTTCGACGCCGTACAAAATTTTGACACCGTATTTTTCCCCCGCTTGATACGCTTCCGGAAACGACTGTGCCGCTGCGTGATCCGTGACGGCGACCGCTGGAAATCCCCAGCAGGAAGCCGTTTTGACGTAATCGGTGATCGTGTTCGTCGCGTCCATCTGCGACATATTCGTATGAAGATGCAGCTCAGAACGTTTTTCTTCCGCATGATCCATCCGCTCGGGATGCTGGATCGCCCCGATATCCTGGGCGTTTACGACCAAGTCGCGCATAAACGTATCTTCTTGGACGCTGCCGCGCACGCGGATCCACTGATTGACTTCAAGTGCCGCAAATTGTGCTTCATCGTCTTCGTTATTCGAAAACTTTTTGACCGAAAACGACGACGTGTAATCCGTCATTTTTAGGATCAGGATCTTGCGCCCGCTTCTGAGGTCGCGAACTTCTTTGTTGAAGATCACGCCTTCGATCAAGACACGCCGCTCTTCTTCAGTGATCTCTTCCATCGGCGTCGGGATCTCTTTATCAGCGATCACGCGGCCGATCTGGACATGTTTGACTTTTTGCTGGGCTTTTTTGTCCGCACGCTTTTTTTGCTTTTCCTGATTGAGCGCGATCGCCTGCTGGGAAACTTCCTGCATTTTGGCATCGCGTTCAGCTTTTTGCTGCGCAAAGTTCTCTCTTGTCTCTTTCGCTTGCTCCTGATCGAGCCGTACTTCAAAGCGCAGCGGCGGAAAGCCGAATGTACTGTAAGCATCTTGCATGATCGCCAAATAGTGCTCTTTCAAATACGGCAGGATCCCCTCGTGAGCCACCTTTAAAATGATCTGACCGTGTTCATCGATCACCGGCGTTACTTGCTGCATCGCCTCTTTAAGGATCGGCGTTTTGCAGCTCGGCTGCTGCAAAATGATCGTCCAGTACTCTTGGATCAGCGCTTGGTCATAGGCGGGCGAATCGGCGGCGATCTTGATCTCGACCGCCGCGATCTCTTGGAACGCTAAATAAAGCTGCGTGGAAAACTGCTGATAGAGCTCGGCCGGCAAGATCTGCGGAAAACGCAGCCGAAATTCATAGCGCCGGCTCTCTTTGTGGACGATCACTTTTTCCAAAAGACCCGTTTGGATCTTCGGAAGATCTTCCGGTTTGACTTGCAGATCGATCTGGGCCAAGAGGCGCTGATACATTTCTTTTTCGTCCATCATTGAGATTCCTTTCTTTTCAGACAAAGGGTATCAGACAAAAAGGGCAGTGACAAAAATATTATCACGCCCTTCCGTCTTTTCTCCTGTACATCGCTGATTTATGCCTGTTGGAGCAGGATCATCAATGTATTGAGTACTTCTTCTTTCATGACTTCAAGCTCTTCGCCGCTTTCTTTGAGCTTCAATTCAACGATCCCTTCGGCCGCTTTTTTCCCGATCGTGATCCGGACCGGACAGCCGATCAGATCAGCATCGGCAAATTTCACGCCGGCGCGCTCTTTGCGGTCATCGACTAAGACTTCATAACCTGCATCCGTCAAGATCCCTTCCAGTTCCTCAGAAAGGGCGGCTTGTTCTTCTTTTTTCATATTCATCGGCACCAAATGGACATCGAAAGGCGCGATGCTCTTCGGCCAATTGATTCCTTTATCGTCTCCGTGCTGTTCGACGATCGCTGACAAAAGCCGGCTGATCCCGATCCCGTAGCAGCCCATGATCACGTCTTGCGCTTTGCCGTGTTCATCTAAGACGGTTGCCCCCAGCGATTCCGAATAGCGTGTCCCGAGTTTGAAAATATGGCCGATTTCGATCCCGCGCGTGAACGCCAGTGTTCCTTCGCCGTCTGGTGACGGTTCGCCTTCTTCAACGAGCCGCAAGTCGTGATAAGCAGCCGGTTCAAAATCGCGTCCCGGATTGACGTTTTTAAAGTGGAAGCCGGTCTCGTTGGCGCCGGCGACCGCATTTTTCAGCACTTCGATATACTGATCGGCATAGATCTTGACCTCTTCCGGAACATTGACCGGTCCGATCGAGCCAAATTCTGCCCCCAGATACTTTTCTGCATCTTCCGGTGCCGCTTCTTCCAGAAAATCAACATCCAAAAAGTTTTTCAACTTGACTTCATTGACTTCATGATCGCCGCGCACCAATACAAGGACTGGCTTTTCATCCGCAAGATACAAAAGCGACTTGATGATCTTTTCCGGCTTGACTTGCAAAAAGACCGAAACTTCATCGATCGATTTGACGTTCGGGGTCGCGATTTTTTCCAGAGGATGTTCGGTCTCATGCGATTTTTCACCAGTGAACAAACTTTGCGCCATTTCCAAGTTGGCAGCATAATCTGATTCGTTCGAATAGGCGATCGTGTCTTCGCCGATCGGAGCGATCGCCATGAATTCCATCGAATCTGAGCCGCCCATCGCACCGCCGTCGCCGATGATCCCGCGGAATTCCAGCCCGCAGCGGCTGAAGATCTTTTCGTAGGCTGCTTTATAATCCAGATAGACTTCATCCAAGCTGTCATGATCGAGATGGAACGAGTACGCGTCTTTCATGATAAATTCGCGGCAGCGCAAAAGACCATAACGCGGACGCTTTTCATCGCGGTACTTCGACTGGATCTGATACAAATTGAGCGGCAGCTTTTTGTAAGAGTTGACCGTATCTTTGATCAGTTCAGTAAATGATTCTTCATGCGTTGGTCCTAAAATAAAATCGCGGTCGTTGCGGTCTTTCAGTTTCATCAAGTCCGGGCCGTACGTTTCGTAGCGGCCGGATTTTTTCCACAGTTCAGCTGGCAACAGTGCCGGCATCAGCATCTCCACGCCGTCGATCGCATTGATCTCTTCGCGGACGATCCCTTCGATTTTTTGCAGGACGCGAAAGGCGAGCGGCAGATATGTATAAATTCCGGCAGCGAGCTGGCGGACGTAGCCGGCTCGAAGCAGCAAGCGGTGGCTCAAAGCTTCTGCTTCGCTAGGTACTTCGCGCAACGTTGGTATTAACATTTTCGATTGTTTCATGACGATAAACCCCTTCTATTCTTCAACAGTTCATTGGCTGAGACTGCTATTTATTTAATGAAAAAACGCTGGAAATCGTTCCACGTGACCGCGATCATCAAGATCAAAAGCAAGACAAAGCTGATCATGGTCAAGATCCCTTCTTTTTCCGGACTGAGCGGTTTGCCGCGTACTCCTTCGATCGCGTTCAAGACGAGCTTGCCGCCATCAAGGGCCGGGATCGGCAGAAGATTCATGATCCCAAGGTTCATGCTGAGCATCGCGGTAAAGGTGATCACGGTCAAAAGCCCGCTTTTCGCGGCTTCAGAAGATAGTTTGAAGATCATCACCGGTCCGCCCAGCTTGTTCAAACTGAAGCCGGTGATCAAATTGCCGAGTGCTTTAAAGATCTGCAGCGAATTCTGCCAAGCAGTCGTGAACCCGCCGATGAGCTTCTCGCCGAAGCCGGTCTTCATTTGTACGCCGATCCCGACTTGCGCGACTTTTTGACCGTTTTGTTCAGTGATCTTCGGCGTCACGGTCGCTTGCTGCGTTTTTGTGCCGCGCTTGACCGTTAGTGTGAGCGCCTTGCCGCCGCCAGCCGTGATCGAACTTGTGATATCCTGCCACGACGAAGTCTTTTTCCCGTCGATCGCGGTGACGCGGTCGCCCGCTTTCAGTCCGGCAGCCGCCGCTGGCGAGTCTTTCACGACTGAACCCAGCTGATTCGTTTGATAATCAGGCACGCCGCCCTGCATAAAGATCACGATGATAAAAAGAACCGTTCCTAAGAGAAAGTTGTTGAAGGGTCCGGCAAAATTCGTCAAGATCCGGCGGGAAAGGCGCGCGCTTTGAAACTGAACATCTCGCGGTGCGATCCGGATCTTCGTACCGTCTTCTTCGATCAGCTCCGCGTCATGATCGACCGGGAACTGTTTGACTTCATCTTCATTGCCGATGATATAGCCGGCAATAAACAGCTTGTCTTCCAAATCCGTTTCCGTCACTTCGAGCGGCAAAGCATTTGCCAGCTGCACTTTTTTGCTGAGGTTGATCGTTTGGACGACACCAGCCGGATCGACTTCGATCGCGACCGGGGTTCCCGGGCGCAGCTCGCTTTCATCTTCGCCTTCGCCCGCCATCCGCACGTAACCGCCCAAAGGCAGCCAGCGGATCGTATAGGTCGTGCCGTCTTTACTTTGGTGCTGGAAGAGTTTCGGCCCCATCCCGATCGAAAACTCGCGCACCAAGATCCCGGAGCGCTTTGCCATAAAGTAATGTCCAAACTCATGGACGATCACGATCAGCCCGAAAACGATGATAAATGTAATAATGGTCCTTAATCCGTCCATGCTTTTCCTTCTTTCTAAATGGGTCGGCTAAAATAAGCCGATCAAATGCATCAGCGGAAAGACAAACAAGAGACTATCGAAGCGATCCAAGATCCCGCCGTGACCCGGCAAGATCTTGCCGGAATCTTTTACGCCGTAGTGGCGTTTGATCGCTGATTCGACCAAGTCGCCGAATTGTCCAAACACCGAGAAGATCGCGGTCAAAAAGAGCATCAGCGGCAGACTGAAGACAAAATCATCTCCGCCGCCGAAAGCAAATACGTAAGCGGCGCTGACAATGATCGCCGAAATGATCCCGCCGAGGAAGCCTTCGATCGTTTTATTTGGCGAAATGTCTGGTGCTAATTTGTGTTTGCCAAATTTGCGGCCGATCAAATAGGCCCCGATGTCGGTCGCCCAAACTACAAGGAGTGCATATAAAAGAATGATAAACCCTGCATGGCGCGCGGCGATCAAATATTTAAAACCCATCCCGACGTAAAGCGTCGCGATCACTGGGAAAGCGGCTTCGTCGATCGTATAAGCGTTTTTCGAGATCACTTGCGCGGCCAGCAGGATCATCACGAAGAAATAAAACAGATCCAAGTCGTCTCCCTTGATAAACGGCAGCCAATCTTCGACCGGCAGCACCAGAGCGCACATCGCGAGGACCGCGACGACTCCTTCAAAGCTGAAGATCTCCAGCCCTTTCATATGGAACAGTTCATAGAGCCCGATGATCCCAAGAGCCGCCGCAGTCAATTGCAGCGGCAGCCCGCCGAGCCAGAGGATCGGAATGAACAGCAGCAGCGCAACAACCGCTGTGATCACACGCTGTTTCATTAGGCATCCTCCTTTTCGATCCCGCCAAAGCGGCGGTTGCGGTGCTGGAAGATGCCGAGCGCTTTCTCAAGTTCTTTTTCACCGAAATCCGGCCAATACGTATCGGTAAAATACATCTCGCTATAGGCAAGCTGCCAAAGCAGAAAATTACTGAGGCGCTCTTCGCCGGAGGTCCGGATCAAAAATTCCGGATCAGCGAGTTTGCCGAGGTCCGCCGTCATCAAATGTGTTTGGATCGTTTCTTCACTGATCTCTTCCGGCGCTAATTTGCCATCTGCGGCATCTTGGGCGATTTCTTTGACAGCGCGTGCGATTTCAGCGCGCGAACCATAGTTCATCGCAAAATTCAGCGTCATCCCCGTACAATGTGCGGTATCTTTGATCGCTTCTTCGCAGGCTTTCTGGGTATGGGCAGGCAATTGGTCCGTAAAACCCATGATGCGGACTTTAACGTTATTTTTGATCAAGTCGGGAACGAATGTCCCAAATAAGTCGACCGGCATCTGCATCAAAAAATCGACTTCTTTTTGCGGCCGCTTCCAATTTTCGGTCGAAAACGCATAGACCGTCAATACTTTCACACCGAGCTTCGCGGCATGGAGTGTGATCTTTTTCAGCGTTTCCATCCCTTGGCGATGCCCAGCGATCCGCGGCATCAACCGTTTTTTCGCCCAGCGGCCGTTGCCGTCCATAATAATCGCGACGTGCGCCGGGATCTGGCCGGCAGCGTCAAACGCCGCAGGTTCCTCCGAAGCATTTTTCGAAAACAATTTCACGATTGATTCTCTCCTTCATCGAGCTAAGTCTTTGGTTATTATAGCAATTTTTCCCGCAAATTCCTATTTTCCCCGGAGATTTCAAAAAAAATTAGGCTTTCTGCGCTGCTGAAAATCAAAAAGGACCGGTGACGAATTGCCACGGCCCTCTATTTCGAATCAACGGTGCTCTGAGAATCTATACTTCTAACAATTCTTCCGACTTGTCGTCAGCGAGTTTGTCGATATTTTTGACGCTCTTGTCGGTAACGTTCTGCACATCTTTTTCAAGACCGCGCAACTCGTCTTCGGTAATGTCGCCGTTTTTTTCTTGTTTGCGCAGATCATCCATCGCTTCGCGGCGGATGTTGCGGATCGAGATCTTGGCATTTTCAGCTTCTTTGCCGACTTCTTTTGAAAGTTCTTTGCGGCGTTCTTCGGTCAATTGCGGAATCACGAGCCGGATCACATTGCCGTCATTTGCCGGTGAGATCCCGATATCGCTTGCCAAAAGCGCTTTTTCGATATCTTTCAAAATGCTCTTGTCAAACGGCGTTACCATGAGAACGCGTGCTTCGGGGATCGTGATCGAAGCCAACTGATTGAGCGGTGTCGGCGCTCCGTAATATTCGACTTGGATCCGGTCCAAAAGCGACGCATTGGCGCGTCCGGCGCGGATATGCCCCAGATCTCTTTGCAGGCTTTCTTCAGCCTTCTTCATTTTTTCTTTTGCGATACTGATCACATCAGCCATTCTTTTCATTCCTCCTCGGATATTGAGATAGTTTGCTTTATTTGACTGTCGTCCCGATATGTTCGCCGATCACTGCGCGGCGGATATTGCCGGGTTTGTTCAAGTTGAAGACGACCAGCGGGATATCGTTGTCCATGCTGAGCGAGCTGGCAGTTGAATCCATCACTTGCAAGCCCTTGGCGATCACATCTAAATGAGTCAACTCATCGAACTTCACTGCATTCGCATCTTTTTGCGGATCCGCCGAATAGACGCCGTCGACATTGTTTTTCGCCATCAAGATCACATCAGCCCCGATCTCAGCCGCTCGCAGTGCCGCTGTCGTATCCGTCGAGAAATACGGATTGCCCGTCCCGCCGGCAAAGATCACGACGCGCCCTTTTTCCAAATGGCGGACTGCTTTGCGGCGGATGTAAGGCTCGGCGATCTGCCGCATTTCGATCGCGGTCTGCACCCGCGTTGGTACTTCAGCATTTTCAAGCGCATCTTGGAGAGCGAGCGCATTCATGATCGTTGCGAGCATTCCCATGTAATCGGCTTGCGCGCGTTCCATGCCCATTTGTTCGCCGATCGTTCCGCGCCAAATATTGCCGCCGCCGACCACGATCGCGATCTCGACGCCCAACTCGTCATGCACTTCTTTGATTTCTTGAACGATATCTTTGATCATCGGAGGTTCGATTCCGAATCCGGCTTTCCCTGCTAATGCTTCTCCGCTGAGTTTCAATACGATTCGTTTATATTTCGGCTTTGCCACTTGTTTTTCTCCTCCATCAAAGGTCCAAAAGCTGCTAGTCTCTTCAAAAAAGGGAGACACTCTTCAGCCGCCTCCCTCGATCGCTTATTTTTTCATTTGGTTCATGACTTCATCGACAAAATTGTCTTCGCGTTTTTCGATGCCTTCGCCGACTTCGTAACGTACGAAACCTTCGACTTTTGCACCTTTTTGTGCCAAATATTTTTCAACCGTCAAGTCAGGATCTTTGACGAACGGTTGATCGACCAAGCAGATTTCCGCCTTGAATTTCTTCAAACGGCCGATAACCATTTTTTCAACGATCTTTTCAGGCTTGCCTTCGTTCAATGCTTGTTCCGTCAAAACGGTTTTTTCATGTTCCAATTCGCTGGCCGGGATTTGGCTTTCGTTCACATAGCGCGGATTGATCGCAGCCACGTGCATCGCGATGTCTTTGGCCAATTCTTGATCCGTCGTGCCGTCAAGAACGACAACGACTGCGATTTTCCCGCCCATATGCAAGTAGGCGCCAAATGCCTGCGAATCATTTTTTTCCACGATTTCAAAACGGCGGAAGCTGATCTTTTCGCCGATAACTTGGGTCGCTTCGATCAAAGCTTCGCTGATCGTTTTGCCGTCAGCGGTTTTCAATTCTTTGGCAGCCTCTACATCAGCTGGCTTATTGATGGCTACTTCTTTGGCGATTTCTTTGACAAGATTTTGGAAAAGTTCATTTTTCGCTACAAAGTCGGTTTCTGAATTGACTTCGACAAGAGAAGCGGTATTGCCTTCGATATGCACAGCAGCCAAACCTTCCGCTGCGATGCGGTCGCTCTTCTTCGCGGCTTTCGCCATTCCTTTTTCACGCAATAGATCGACTGCTTGATCCATATCGCCGTCTACTTCGACCAAAGCGCGTTTTGCGTCCATCATGCCGACGCCTGTCGAGTCGCGTAATTCTTTAACCATTTTTGCAGTAACTTTTGCCATTGATGTTTCCTCCTCAAATTTTCTGAAAAAAACTGCCTCAAAGGAGGGTCCGGCTAAAATACAGCCAATAGCGCCTTTGAGACAGCCTCATTCATTAAGCTTCTGTTTGGTTGTCTCCTTCGACAACATCAACGATTTCTTCAAGCGATGGGGTCCCAACTACTTTTTCTTCGCCTGGTTTTGTAAATGTTTCTTCTGCAACTTCATCTTCCCCTTGACGGCCTTCGATGAAAGCATCCGCCATTTTGCTGGTGATGAGTTTGACCGCGCGGATCGCGTCATCATTTGACGGGATCACTACGTCGATTTCGTCCGGATCGCAGTTGGTATCGACCATTGCAACGATCGGGATATTCAATTTATGTGCTTCTTGAACAGCGATACGTTCTTTGCGCGGGTCAACGATGTAGATCACATCTGGAATATGCGGCATATCCGCAATTCCGCCCAAGAATTTTTCAAGGCGTTCGCGTTCTTTTTTCAAACCGGAAACTTCTTTTTTCGGAAGGACTTCGAAAGTGCCGTCTTCTTCCATTTTGTTGATATGTTTCAATTGGGCGATCCGTTTTTGGATCGTATCCCAGTTTGTCAATGTTCCGCCCAACCAGCGATGGTTGACGTAGTATTGACCCGCACGAATCGCTTCATCTTTGATCGATTCTTGTGCTTGTTTTTTGGTGCCGACGAACAATGCAACTCCGCCGTCTTCAGCGACTTTGCGCATATAGTCGTATGCCTTGTCGATCAATTTAACTGTTTTTTGCAAGTCGATGATGTAGATCCCGTTTCTTTCAGTAAAGATGTATTTCTTCATTTTCGGGTTCCAGCGACGTGTTTGGTGTCCGAAATGCACACCCGCTTCAAGCAATTGTTTCATAGAAATGACTGCCATGTTTGTTTCCTCCGTTTTGGTTTTTGATTTCCCTCTCAAAAGACTGCGAACTCTGCCGCGGACTTTGGCAAGCAAAGCACCCCGCACACAAATCATCTTTTGATGTGGATTTTTTGGTCTCTTCTTCTAGCGACCTCTGTCAGTATACAAAAAAACCGGTACAGATGCAACTAAAAAAAGTCCAGACCAACATTCAAATTGTATCTGATTTTCACTCACTTTGCAAGTCGCAAAAACTTCCCGCCGGCTAGAGCTTTTCGTCGATATCTTTGACGATCGCCTCTTGGCGCTTGATCGCTTCCGTCAATTCTTTTTCTTCGAAGACCGTTGAGATCACCATATAAAATCCTGATTTGAAGCAATCGATCGCGATCTGGTTTTCAAGCCCGAAGTCGCTGACGATCACCCGCTCATCGGCTTTTGTCTCAATGATCTCCCCAGCTACCGGATCATATGCCGCTCCGATAAATTTCAAGGCCAGATTGACTCCTTGGACATATTCCGCAAACATACTTTCCGTAATGTCGCCGTGATTTCTTTTTTCTTTCACATTGTGAAGTTTTTCGCTCAACAAATTCTCCATAACTCCCACTCCTTTTATGATCAGCAGAAACCGCTTCGTCTCATCTATTATATACTATTGCCCGCGTTCCGCCCAAAATTGCGTTTCTTTCGGAAAAAGATCATTAAAAGTCTTATTCTTTGACGGATCTTAAAAAATTACTCACAATAAATATGTAATACAAAAAAAGGAGGAATTGATATGACAGAAAGAACTATTGATTGGGCAGCTCTCTTGCTCGGCGCTTTTTTCGTGATCCTCGGGATCCTTGCAGTGGCAAACCCCGGAGCTAGTCTTTTCGGTTTTATGGTGCTCTTCGCCTGTCTTGCTATTATTCGCGGGTGTTATGGTTTATATCTCCACTATAAAATGAAAGAGCTGACCGGTTTCAGAAGCGGCTTGCTGATTTTCACGTGCATTTTGGATATTTTCATCGGGCTGATGATCTTTATTCGGCCGGTCGCCGGGCTTTTGTTCTTAGCGTATATGTTTGCATTCTGGTTCTTGTTCGACGGGATCGGCGGTTTGATCTCGATGGATGTCGTTAAACAGTTCAGCAAAGCACACTACTGGCTAAACGTCATCATCAGCATTTTGGCGATCATTTTGGGGATCTATCTTTTGTTCAATCCAAATCTCTCGCTCGTCACTTTGACTTTCTTTATCAGTGTCTTTTGCTTCAGCTTCGGGATCCTTTTCATCTTCGCGGCCTTTCGCCGGCGTACCGTTTAAAAGCCAAACAGAAACAGGGAGCACCGCCGATCGGCGGTGCTCCCTGTTTCTGTTTAGTTACAAAATACGCTTGAAGGAACCTCTTATCACGGCATTGCCGGGAACTCCAAGCTTGGGTCGGCGTTCAGCGTTCCATCAGCAAGTACTCCGCTTTTCGCCAGTGCAAATCCCGCGGCGCCGATCATCGCGGCGTTATCACCGCAAAGGCGCAGCGGCGGGATGATCAGCTCAACCGCCGGCAGTTTTTCTTTCATTGCGTGTGTTAATTGTGCGCGCAAGCCTTGGTTGGCTGCAACTCCGCCGGCGATCAAAACTTGTTTGGCATGGAATGCCTCGGCCGCACGGAGCGTTTTCTCCACCAGGACTTCGACGACAGCTGCTTGAAAACTTGCAGCCAAGTCCGGTTTTGACAGCGTTTCACCGCGCTGTTCGGCATTATGGACGGTATTGATGAACGCTGATTTCAAGCCGCTGAAGCTGAAATCATAATTATCTTCATGGATCATCGCCCGCGGAAAATGAAAGGTATCTTTTCCTTGATGCGCCAATTCATCAAGCGGTTTGCCCGACGGATAGCTGAGTCCTAGGACACGCCCGACTTTGTCATACGCTTCACCGGCCGCATCATCACGCGTTTCCCCGAGCATTTGAAACGTTGTGTCGCCGGTCATCAAGACCAGTTCAGTGTGCCCGCCGCTGACCAGCAGCGCTAACAGCGGATATCGAAGCGGCTGCAGCACTTTTGCCGCATACAAGTGTCCGATCATATGGTTGACTGGGATCAGCGGCAGATGATTTGCCCAAGCAAATGATTTTGCCGCAGTGA
The DNA here is from genome assembly GCA_022649665.1 of Enterococcaceae bacterium. Lineage (GTDB taxonomy): Bacteria > Bacillota > Bacilli > Lactobacillales > Enterococcaceae > JALCOL01. The sequence goes on along the minus strand of JALCOL010000004.1, from coordinate 126,524 downwards.
TCCCGATCAAGAGCGAACCGACAAGCCCTGGACCGTATGTAACCGCGACGCCGCTTAAATCTTGCGGCGACACTTCAGCTTCTTTCAGCGCCTCATCGATGCAGATCGTGATCTGCTCGACATGATGGCGGCTGGCAACTTCCGGCACGACGCCGCCAAAGCGTTTGTGGCTTTTGATCTGCGTGGCGATCACATTGCTCAGCACATCCGTTTCGTCTTCAACGACTGCCGCACTTGTTTCATCGCAGCTGCTTTCGATCGCCAGCAGCAGCTTGCGTGGTTTCGTAAATATTTCCATTCCGTTATTCTTCTCCCCAATACATGACTAAGGCGTCTTCAACTGGATTTTGATAATAATTTTTTCGTTTGGATAATTGCCGAAATCCCTTCTTTTTATAAAGCGCGATCGCTGCTTGATTGCTGCAGCGCACTTCTAAAAAAACTTTTGCGATTCCGTTTTTTTCAGCATGCTTCAAATACGCTTCGAGCAGCTGGCTGCCCTGACCGCGCTGCTGAAAATCCGGATGGACCGCGACTGTGTGGATCTCGCTTTCATCCAATACTTCTTGAAACAGCAAAAAACCAGTGACTTTCTCCGCCGCAGCCGCGGCGAAAAGCCGATCTTCTGCCAGCAGTCCGGCAAATTCATCTGCTTCTCGCGGCGTGTCCTGCGGAAAACATTTTCCGCTGATCTGATGCAGCCGGCGGGTGAGACGTTCTTCTTTCATATCCAATTGTGATGCCGTGCCAAAAAACAAATTCAATAACTCCTTATTCTTCAAATAAATAAATCATATCTAATGCATCTTCTTGCGTTTCAGTATAGTACTCGACTTTGACCGCTTTCGTAATGAAGCCGAACTTGCGGTAAAGACGCTGGGCCGCTAAATTACCGAGGCGCACTTCCAGCGAGAGCGACGAACAGCGCAAACTTTTGGCAAAGGCAGCGATCTCCTGCAAGAGAAAAAGCGCAAGCCCCCGATGCTGATAAGCAGGATCCACTGCCAAATTCGTGATATGGCCATCTTGATTCGTGACGCGGCAGCCGATAAACGCGACGACTTTTCCGTGATGCGTCACGACTAAATACAAATGCGGCAGCGGATTGTGCATCTCGACTAGAAAAGCCGCTGGCTGCCAAGGCGTCTCGCCTTGATAGACGCGGCGCTGCAGCTCCATCACATCATCCAAGTGGCGGGTGTCCATCGTTTCAACGACGAACTGCGCGCCGGCGCGCGCCAGTGTCCGTTTTTTATAAGCTTGCGGGTATTTATCTTTGCCGAAAAACAATTCGGTCAATTTTGAAAAGAAATCAAACTTTTTCCACATAGTCATCATTACCTTGGTTTGGATGAGTTTCCAGCCATTTTTGTTCGGCTTCGACACGCTTCAAATAGTGCGGCAGAAAACGATGGACTTCCGCATCTGACAGGGGCGCACGCTTCGCGCCGAGCGCGGCAAGAACTTGGGCATTGGGAAGATCCCATTCCGGAAAATCATTGATGCTTTGCGGGAATGCAGCTTCCAGCTGTTCACGAAAATCGGCTGTTTCCCCGATAAAAAGCACCGGTTCCTTTTGTTCTTTCAACGTTTTCAGCCATTCAGCAAGACCGCTGTAACGCTCTGCAAGGACAACTTTGAGTTGACCTTTTTCCCAGCGGTAAGCCGCTGTATAGACGCTGTTTCGGCGCGCATTGAAAAGCGGCACGATCAGCTGCTGCGTCCCTTTGGCATTCGCAGCGAGCGTTTCTAACGAAGATACGCCGACGAGCTCTGCTCCAAGCGTCCATGTCAATGTTTTCGCGGTCGTGACCGCGATCCGCAGTCCCGTATAAGAACCTGGACCGGCGGAAACCGCGATGCGGTCGATTTGTTCCGGTGAAAATCGAACAGCTTCAAATAAACGTTCGATCGCCGGCATCAGCGTAACGCTGTGATTTTTTTTGATATTGATCATCACTGATCCGAGTGCCCGTCCGTCCGCTTGAATGCCGACAGCCAGTGTCCGGTTCGATGTATCTATGGCCAGAATATTCACAACTGGACCCTCTTTCTTTCGATACTTTACCCAACTTTACCCATTATATTCTATCATATCTGTCAATACACGCCGTCCTGAAGCATTCCGCGGCACAAGACGAACGGGACCATGACAAGGTCATGATCCCGATTCCCGTAAAAAGTATTCCACGTGAACTTCTTTAGCCGAATATGTCTTCGGCGACGGTCGTCTTTTGTGCTTTTGTCTGGTCTTTTTTCGAAAGAAGCGGTGCAGTGTTGAGGCAGCGCATCGCATTGAAGACGGCCAAAACCGTCACCCCGACATCCGCAAATACCGCCGCCGTCATCGTAGCAAGGCCGAGCACGCCCAAGACGAGCACGACCGCTTTGACCCCCAGCGAGAAAATAATATTTTCATGAACGATCCGCAAGGTTTTTTGGGCGATCCGTTTGGCAAGCGGGATCTTTTCGAGATCGTCTGTCATGATCACGACATCTGCTGCTTCGATCGCCGCATCGCTGCCGAGGCCGCCCATCGCGATCCCGACGTCCGCACGGGCCAGGACCGGCGCATCATTCAAGCCATCGCCGACATACGCAACGGTTCCATCTTTTTGGGCTGCGATAATCTTTTGAAAATGTGCCACTTTGTCTTGCGGCAAAAGATCTGTATAGACTTCATCTAACGGCAAACGGCCTACTGTTTGTTCAACGCTTGTTCGATTATCGCCGGAGAGCAGGATCATTCGGCCCACACCTTCATTTTTCAGTTCATTCAGTGCAAAGCGCGTTTCCGCTTTCAGTGCGTCTTGGATCGCGATACTGCCGAGGAAGCGGCGGCCCTCCGCCAAATAGACGACGGTTCCCGGCAAAGTCCCTTCCGCTGGGAGCGTAACTTTCATTGTGTTCATCAATTTTTGATTGCCGATCGCAAACACTTTCCCGTTGATCTTGCCAGTGATCCCTTTCCCGGAGATTTCTTGGATCGCCGCGACTTTTTGCAATGTTTCTTCGCCATTTGCACGAACGATCGACTGCGCGATCGGGTGCGTAGAAGATGCTTCCAGCGAGGCGGCCAGATTGAGCAGCTCCGCTTTTGAAAGGTCGGTCGCTTGGATCGTCTGGACTTCGAATTTTCCTTGGGTCAGCGTGCCGGTCTTGTCAAAAACCATCGTTTTCATTTTATCGAGTGCTTCTAAATAATTGCTGCCTTTGACCAAGATCCCTTCTTTGGAGGCGCCGCCGATCCCGCCGAAGAAACTGAGCGGTACAGAAATGACCAGCGCACACGGACAAGAAATCACTAGAAACGTCAGCGCCCGCAAGAGCCAATCAGAAAATTCACCGTGAAAGAAAAGCGGCGGGACGATTGCGACCAAAAGCGCAGCGAAAACGACAAACGGCGTATAGTAGCGCGCGAATTTCGTAATAAAGTTTTCCGTCGGTGCTTTTTGTTCCGTCGCGTCTTCGACCAGCTCTAAGATCTTGCTGATCGCCGAATCGCTGTATTCTTTCGCTGCTCGAACGGTCAGAGCGCCGGAAGTATTGATGCAGCCGCTGAGCACATCTTCGTGCAGCGAAACTTTTCGCGGAACCGACTCGCCGGTCAGCGCAGAAGTGTCCAAATAGCTGGAACCGGCCGTGACGACCCCGTCAAGCGGGATTCGTTCCCCCGGATAGACGATAAAACTTTCGCCGACTTCGACTTCGGCCGGATCGACTTCTTTTTCTCCTTCAGCTGTTTTTAAGTGCACGATCTTCGGCTGGATCGCCATCATTTCTTCGATCGAACGGCGCGATTTATTCACCGCGAGACTTTGGAACCATTCACCGATCTGATAAAAGACCATCACGGCGACCGCTTCGGAATACTGCTGAAGAGCAAAAGCGCCGATCGTTGCCAGCGACATCAAGAAATTCTCATCGAATACTTGGCCGTGAAAAATATTGACGACTGCGCGTTTGACGACTTCATAACCGCTCAGCAGATACACTGCCAAATAGCCGCCGACCAGCACGGGCTGCGGTAATTGATCTCGCAGCAAAAACAATAAAAGGAACAAACTCAAACTGATCAGGATCTTTATCAGATCATGGCGCATCTCTTTACTCATCATGCTCACTCCTTTTATAGATCACAAACTTTTGTTTTTGCTTCGTGTCGTTTCACGATCGCTTGGATCGTTGGTTTCAACTCAGCAAATACCGCTTTATCCGCTTCAACTCTGAGCTTTGCGGCAGCAAAATTGACTTTGGCAGAAATGACTTGCGGAAGCTCGCCGACCTCTTTTTCGATTTTTGCTGCACAACTGGCGCATCCCAGTCCTTCTAAACGATATGCTTTTTTCATCACCATGCTCCTCTCTTTATTTATCCTCAAGTTCATTATATATGTTCAGGCGTTCATATGTCAACATATTCATTTGTAATATAGCAAAAGAGGCTGGGACAAAAGTCATGTCCCAGCCTCTTTTCCGAATAAACGGTGTTTCAAAAGCTTTTTTCAGATCCATTCATCTGGAATATCGTTGCCGGTCTTTTTCTCCAGCCATACTTCAAATTCATTTTGGCTGTATTGCTCGCTCGGCTGATAACCGAAACGCGCAAAAAAAGGAATCATATTGTTCGTGGCCAGCACTTTGACCGATACCGCCCGCAAATAAAACGAATCCTTTTCAAGCGCGCGGATCAGTGCTTCGCCGAATCCTTTATTTTGATGATCCGGATCGATATAGACCGACTGGATCAAACTTTCATGTTGACGACCATAGTAAGAGGAGATCGCACCCAAGCCGATCACCTTCGCGCCGAGTTCCACCACATAAATATGTGCAGAACTGGCTAATACTAAAAGATGGGCCAAATCCATCAAACGGACATTCGTTTTGAGGGGCTGATGGATCGCTTCGGCATCCTGCTTCAATTTCAAAAAAGTTCTTTGAATGATCTTAGCAGAAACTTCCGCATCTTTATTTTGAAATTTCCTGATTAACATCTTTTTTTCACGCCTTTAATTCATGATAGCCCTATCATACCAGAAAAACGGCGGTTTTCTACTGTTTTTGCGCGAGTTGATAAAATTTCTTACGTACCACTCTCTCTAATCTAAAAGGATAGCGGGACCGTGACATCAATCTCGTCGCGGTCCCGCTATTGATTTTTATGGATAAATACGGTGCAAAAGACGCGGGAACGGGATCGCTTCGCGAATATGTTCGATTCCGCAGATCCACGTGATCGCGCGTTCCAGCCCCAAGCCGAAGCCTGAATGCGGCACAGTGCCGTATTTGCGCAGATCAAGATACCAAGAATATTCTTCTTCGCTCAGACCGGCATTGCGGATCTCGCCGAGCAGCCGGTCGTAATCTGTTTCGCGTTCACTGCCGCCGATGATCTCGCCATACCCTTCCGGTGCGATCAAATCCGCACAAATCGCGACATCTTTGCGTGTCGGATGCAGCTTCATGTAAAATGGTTTGACCGCTTTCGGATAATTCAAAATAAAGACCGGTTGATCGAAGGAGTTCGCGATAAATGTTTCATGCGGCGACCCGAAGTCTTCGCCCCATTCGATATCGGTGAAATTGTTTTCCTTCAAAAGTGCGATCGCATCATCATACGTGATCCGCGGATAAGGCAGCTTCGTATATTTCTTCAAGATTTCCGGATCGCGATCCAAAACTTTCAGCGCATACGCACAATTATCCAAAACACTCTGGACGAGGTACGCGATAAATTTCTCTTGGATCTCCAGCGACTCTTCCTGATGACAGAAAGCCATTTCGGGCTCGATCATCCAAAACTCGATCAAATGGCGGCGCGTTTTTGATTTTTCAGCGCGGAATGTCGGGCCAAAAGAGAAGACTTTGCCGAATGCCATCGCTGCGGCTTCCATATACAGCTGGCCGCTTTGCGAAAGATATGCTTTTTGATCAAAATAATTCGTTTCGAAAAGATCGGTCGTCCCTTCCGGCGCCGAACCGGTCAAAATCGGCGGGTCGATCTTGACGAAGCCGTTTTCATCATAAAAGCGGTAGATCGCTTGGATCAGTTCATTTCTGATCAGCATGATCGCGTGCTGCTTCGAGCTGCGCAGCCACAAATGACGGTGGTCCATCAAAAAGTCGGTCCCGTGTTCTTTCGGGGTGATCGGATAGTCTTGGCTTTCCCCAACGACTTCCAAAGAAGTGACCCCGATCTCATAGCCGAAATGCGAGCGCTTGTCTTCGCGGATCTCGCCGGTCACCAAAACCGACGTTTCCTGTGAAAGATTTTTCGCCACATCGAAAAATTCTTCGCCGACTTCATTTTTGACGACGACTCCTTGAAAATAAGCGGTCCCGTCGCGCAGCTCCAAAAAGGCGATCTTGCCGCTGGAACGTTTATTGGCGACCCAAGCGCCGATCGTGACGGTTTGGCCGACATTGTCTTTTGAATCGATAATACTGATGCGTTTCACCATATTCGCTCCTCTGTTCGATTTTTTATTTCTGATGCGTTTCCACGAAATGTTTGATGCGGCGGATCGCTTCTTCGACCAGCGTAAGGTCCGTAGCATAGCTGATCCGCAAATGATCTTTCGAACCGAAAGATTCGCCGCTGACTGTTGCAACTAGTGCTTCGCGCAAAAGCGCGGCAACAAAATCGTTGATATCAGAAAATCCGGTCTTCTCCATCGCTTCGCGCACATTCGGGAAAAGATAGAAAGCCCCGCGCGGTTTGACTGTGTGGAATCCTGGCACTTCTTCCAAAAGTTCGTAAGCATGGTTCAGACGGTCTTCGAATGCTTGACGCATTTTTTCGACATTTTCCTGCGTGCCGTTATATGCTTCGATCGCGGCATACTGGCTGGCCGCAGCCGGGTTGCTGGTCGACTGCGAAGCAATCCGGACCATGGCTTGGATAATGTCTTTTCGGCCGGCTGCATAGCCTAAGCGCCAGCCGGTCATCGAATACGTTTTTGAAACGCCGTCGATCACGATCGTCTGCTGGCGGATCGCTTCTGAGGTCGTAATGATCGAAACCGCTTCGCTGCCGTTATAGACGAGCTGATTGTAAATATCATCGGCGACGATCAAAATATCATGTTCAACGGCCCACTCGCCGATCGCCCGCAGCTCGTCTGCGCTGTAGATCATCCCGGTCGGATTGGAAGGCGAGTTCAAGATCAGCGCCTTGGTCTTGTCGCTGCGATGGTTTTCCAAGTCTGCGACAGTTACTTTGAATTCTTTGGCTTCATTCGTTGGGACAAAGATCGGCACGCCGGCTGCCAAGCGGACTTGTTCCGCATAGCTGACCCAGCTCGGGATCGGCAGGAGCACTTCGTCTTCTTCATCCAAAATCGCTTGAAACAATGTATACAGGGCAAATTTCGCGCCGTCTGTCGCCAAAATTTCTTCAGGAGAATACTCCAGTCCGTACCGCCGCTTAAGATCTGCGCAAATCGCCTCCCGCAATTCCAGCAGTCCGGCAGTTGGGGTATAAAAACTGGTTTTGCCGGATTTGATCGCCCGGATCGCCGCATCCTCGATGTGGGCCGGCGTAATAAAGTCCGGCTCGCCGACCGTCAGCGAGATCACATCCAATCCGCTTGCTTTCAATTTTTTCGCTTGTGCGGCAGCAGCGAGTGTTGCTGAAGGCTGCAAGCGTCGTGCTCGTTCTGATAATTCCATGTGTGTCTCCTCCTCGGCTAAATGTCTTTGACGACTTTCAGCTCTTGTCCATCTTTAAAACTGAATAAATAATAATCAAATGTTCCCTGGGTATTTTTGCTGGTGATCTCCCAGACTGGTGTCTCATCGTACATCCCGAAATTCAAGCGGTCAATGACGATTTTCGGATGTTCTTCATTGAACTTTTTCAAGATCTGGTTGCGATCAAGGCCGTCTTTGACATTTAAGTCGGCAACAACTTTTTTCTTAGCATCGAAAACGATCAATTTCGCTTGGCCGTCTTTTGTTTCGCCGCTCACTGTATAGTACGTTTTCTTGCGGGTAAACCAATAAAAGCGGTCCGTCTTCTTTACATATTTCTGTTTGCGCGCCAACTGTTCGAAGCGTGCCTCTTTCTGATGGAAAGGCGCCAGCGAACGATTGAATGTCCCGAAAGCAAAGATCAATACCAGCACAAGAATGATCAAGACCGCGATCAGCACTTTTTCAAGCCGATTTCTTTTTCTCACTGGACACCCCCCATATTCTCACCGTTTTTTATTATAGCAGAAAGGTCTTCATTTGGAGACGGACTTGCGGCTTTTTCTTGAAAAAAAGTCGCCACTGTTTCGATACTCGCCGAAAGACTTTCATGATAGATCGGCAATTCTTTCGGAAAAGCTTTCGCAAGCTGGCCGGCATAACTTGCAGTAATGAGCCGCGGGTCCAAAACGAGCATCGCACCGTAATCGTCCTCTGAACGGATCAAGCGTCCTAATCCTTGACGCAGCCGGAATGCTGCCCGCGGGAGCGAGTCATAGTAAAACGGATTTTTGCCGCGCGCCTGGATTCTTTGGTAGCGCGCTTTGACGAGCGGCCGCTGCGGATTTTCAAATGGCAGGCGCGTTACGATTAAAAAGCTGAGGAGCTCTTCCGGCAAGTCGATCCCTTCCCAGAAAACATCCGCGCCGAAGAGCACACCGTTTCCGCTGTTGGCAAAACGCTTCAAGATCTTTTCCTGATTGCCCGAAAGTCCTTGAGCAAAACTTTCACGCCCGGCTTCCATCAATTTCAGATTCAAATGATGGAATACTTTCTGCAAAAGCTCGTGCGACGTAAATAAGATCAGCGTCGGCTGGTCAGTCTTCAGCAAAAATTTCAAAAGGATCCCGCTCAGCTGATAAGCGAGCGCCCCGCTGTCAGCCGAAAAATCGAGATCTGTTTCCGGCACGACCAAAACACTCTGCTTGCTGTAATCAAAAGGGGATTTGAACACTTTAAAGCGGTAATCTGTCAATCCTAATTCCTCAGGCAAAAAGTCTTTGCGGCTCGCTTTGAGCGTTCCGCCAGTGAACAAGACCCGCGGATATCGTTCGAACCATTTGGCTTGCGGCAAATCTGCCTGATCAGCCTCGTTCGCGACAAAAGCGATCTCGTCATTTTGGCGGGCAGCCCAAAAGATCCAGCCGGTTTCCAAGTTCGCTAAAATCTGCAAAAGATCGATCAATTGCAGGAGCCGCTCATGCTCCAAGGTTTGTTCTTCTTGGAAAAATTCAGCATCCATCGTCAAAAAGTCTGCCAGGTGAGCTTTAAGTTTCAACAGCAATTTTGCGAAATCCGCCGGCAGCTTGCCTTGTTCCAGCAAAAAAGTCTGCCGGTCGCGCGGCACAAAAGATGCCAACCATTCTTGGAGTGCTTCGACTTCTTCTTCGATCGAAAAAAAGATCCGTTCGAATAAGAGCAATTCCGGAGTGCCTTCAAGTGAAAGCCCCTCTTCGATCTCAAAACGTTCGCGCAGCTGCGAAGCAAGATGCTCCCATTCGGAAAAGCGGAAACGGGCAGTGCCAGCCTTGCTGGCGATATCAGGAAAGCGGTGGGCTTCATCGATCACTAAATGGTCAGACGGCGGCAAAGCAAACTCGCTGCGGTGATCTTCTTCCACTAAAAAGGCGTGGTTGACGATCAAGAAGTTGCTGCTTTTGATGCGGCTATGCAAGTGGCGCAAAAAGTCGTGCGGATAAAATGCATTGTGCGGATCAAGCGACGATTCGCCGCGGTGGGAGACTTCTTGCCAAAACGGCTGCTTGCGCTGATTGAGCCGCAGCTCATCCAAGTCGCCGGTCGTCGTTTTTGTCAGCCAGACCAAAATCATCATCTGCCACAGCCGGACTTGCCGCGGCAGCCCTTTTTCAGCGAGCGAAGCTTTGAAACGTGCGAGATTCAAATAATGGCGATTGCTTTTCACGAGGGTCGCTTGGATCTGCGGATCGCTCCACTGGTTCAGCTGGCCGATGTCGTTCATCAGCTGATTTTCCAAAATGATCGAGGGCGTCGCAATGATCGCCGGATTTTCCCGTGTCGCCAAGTAGCTGAGCGGCAAAAGATACGCATAGGTCTTGCCGATCCCGGTGGCAGCTTCCAAAAACAAATTCGGCACTTCGTCCGTCTTCGTGAAGAAGTCATAAACGACGTCCATCATGCGCCCCTGCGAAGCGCGATAGGTCAAAGAAGGCGGATAGCGCTTTTCTTTGGCACGTTTGCCGCGCGGATAGCCGGTCAACTCGTAAGCACGCTCGCCCATCACCGGCAGCTGTTTGCGGCGGAGTACGATCCCTTCGACGTCGATCAGCTCACCTGCCAGCGGCGGATGGGCTTTTTTCAAGTGCTGGAGGCACTCATATAAAAAGTGATGGGTGTCCATCGCGCACTTTTGCGAAAGTGAAACGATCATCTCAAGCGTCGGCAGCGGCAAACTCTTGATCCGCTCCATGATCTTCAACAGAAGCTCAGCCGTCGCGAAGGCATCGCTGTCTGCCTGATGCGGATGCTCATGCGACAAGGCGAAGCTTTTTGTCAAATCTTTCAACCGAAAGCTCGGCGCGGTCGGCAAAAAGATCTGTGCGAGCTCGACCGTATCGATCCCCGGCACATTGAAATCTTTGATCCCGCAGCGGACAAATTCATGTTTCAAAAAAGAATAGTCGAACTGGATATTATGAGCGACAAAAATCGTATTTTCTAAATATTGCCGGATCGTCGGCGCCACATCCTCGAAAAAGGGGGCTTTTTGGACTTGTTTCTGGCTGATTCCTGTCAAAGCCTGGATATTTTTGGGGATTTTGCACCCCGGATTGATATCCATTGCCAAAGTGGAAATGATCTCGCCATCTTGGACAAAGGCACAGCCGAACTGAATGATCCGGTCTTTTTTCGGATTCGTTCCGGTCGTTTCCAAATCGACCACAGCGTATGTTTGCAAAATCTTCACTTCTTTCTATCAAAAAGCAAGTCTTGTCTCAGCGCGGACGCTTGCAACAGACTTGCTCTTATTCTATCATTTTTCAGCAGGCTCGACATGGATATCGATGTCGTAGACGCTGAATTTATTTTTCAGATCATGTTCGACCGTTTCAGTGACGTGATGGCTGTCGCGCACGGTCATGTTCGGATCCATCGTTAAGACGATATCCAAAAACACATTCGCCCCGTAGCTGCGGCCGCGGATAAACGGAACATCGACGACGCCCGGGATCGACTTGACATACACTTTGAATTCATCCAGCGTTTCGTCATCGAAACCGTCTGAGAGCGAAAACGCATTTTCCCTGAAAACATCGATCCCAGTCTTGATGATCAAGCCGCCGATCACGATCGCCGCTGCGGTATCGAGCCACGGCAAGTTGAAGGAAGCGGCAAAGACAGCAATGGCGGTCCCGATACTGGTCCAAGCATCGCTGCGGTTGTCTTTGGCAGCTGCCAAAAGGGCGGGGCTTTTAACGGATTTGCTGAGTTTTAAATTATAAAAATAAACAGCATACATTATGACAGCCGATACCAGTCCGACCAAAGCTGCTGAAATATCCGGCGACTCCATCTGCCGACTCAAAATGTGTTTGACGGCGCTTGTCAACACTTGGAGCCCAACGAGCAGCATGATGAATGAAGTGATCATGCTCGCGATATTTTCAGCTTTCCAGTGACCATAGCGGTGCTCTTTGTCCGCCGGCACTTGCGAGATCTTAAGACCGATCAACAGGGTGACCGAGCCAATAATGTCTGTCAAGTTGTTGAGACCATCCGCCTGCAGCGCTTCGGACTTGGCCAGATAGCCGACAGCCAGCTTCAATCCGGATACAAAAATGTATGCGCAGATCGAAACGATCGCCCCGCGCTCGGCTCTTTTCAACTCTTTATAGCGATCTTCCATGCAGATGCCCCCTTCCCTACAGCTTACCAAATATCCTGAAAAAATAAAAAAATAGTCGCTTGAACTTTTTTCATCAAAGTCCTTGCGGCTACTGCCTTTTTCAAAATGAATGGGGCGTACGGGAATCGAACCCGCACCTCATGACTGAGAATCATGCGTCTTAACCATTTGACTAACGCCCTCAAACATTTAATAGTATACTACGAAAAATTCAAATTTCAAAGGATTATTTTGCCGTACCGGCCGATTTTTGCGCGATCTGCCAAAGGCGCAGCGCTTGTTCGACTGTCGCGCATAAATTCGCAGCGGCGTGAGTCTTTTCCATCGCTTCGGCAAGCGGGATCACTGCCGGCAAGATTGCAAAAAATGCATCGATCCCGGCTTCATTGACTGCATTGGCCCCGCTGCCCAAACTGCCGCTGAAAGCCACGACCGGCAGTGCCGCACGTTTTGCGATTTTCGCTGCCCCCGCTGGTGCTTTGCCCATCGCGGTCTGCGCATCGATCCGTCCTTCGCCGGTGATCAAAAGATCGGCCCCGGAAAGTGCTTCAGCGAGTTTGACTTCTTTGGCGACGAGCTCGACGCCCGGCAGCAGCCGGGCACCCAAAAAGACCGCAAAAGCAAATCCAAGACCGCCCGCCGCCCCGCTTCCGGGCAGCGTCGGATCCGCCTGCGGAAAAATTTTGGAAGCGAGTGCTGCATAGTGCTTCAGCCAGCGGTCCATCTTCGGGATCATTTCGGCAGCCGCGCCTTTTTGCGGGGCAAACACGACACTGCTGCCGTGTGGTCCGTACAGCGGATTTTCGACATCGCAGGCAATTTCAAACGTACATTCCGCAAGTTCCGGCAAAGCATGATCGGTTTTGATCTGCGCCAAATCAGCAAGCCCTCTTGCACCGCGCATGATCGGTTTTCCAGCGGCATCCAAAAGTTCGAATCCTAATGCCTGAAGCATCCCCGCGCCGCCGTCATTCGTTCCGCTCCCGCCGAGACCGACGATCAAACGCCGGGCACCTTTTTTGATCGCGGCGGCCAGCAATTCGCCGACCCCGAACGTCGTAGCGGTAAGCGGATCGCGCGCGGCTTCTGGGATCAGCGTCAATCCAGCGGCTTGGGCGATATCGATCACCGCGGTGCGGCTGCGCGCGATCACGCCATAGACAGCTTTGACCGGCTCCCCGAAAGGTCCCGTCACCGCGACCGTCTGCTCCGCGCCGCCCAAGCCGCAAGTCAAGGCCTTCATCGTTCCTTCGCCGCCATCTGCCAAAGGCTTGACGACAGTTTCCGCTTCCGGGAATACTCGCCGAACGCCTTTTTCAGCAGCTGCACCGGCTTCAAGCGACGTCAGGCTTCCCTTAAATGAATCGATCGCGATCACGATTTTCATAAAGGCCCTCTCCTTTTTACATGCCTGTCCGTTCAAAAACTCACTCTTATTTGACTTCTGCTAAAAAGTATTTTTTCTTCCCTTTGCGGACGATCACATATTTCCCTTCGAAATGCGCCGCTGGATCGATCTCTTCTGCCGTGTCTGTCATCCGGGTGCCGTTGATCGTGATCGCCCCGTTCGTCACATCTTCACGCGCTTGTCGTTTGGAAGGCTCGATCTTTGCGGAAACGAGCATTTCAACGATGTTTTGCGCTGCGGCTGGAATTTCGACCGTCTTCATATTGCCGGCCAATTGATGGATATCGGAGACTGACAACTTGCTCACATCGCCCGAAAACAACACTTGCGAAATGCGTTCAGCTGTGTCGAGGGCCGCTTGACCGTGGACAAAACGTGTGACTTCTTCTGCCAAACGCCGTTGTGCTTCGCGTTTGCCGGGGTCTTTCTCCACTTTTTCTTCCAATTCTGCGATCTCGGCTTGCGATAAGAAAGTGAAGTATTTCAAATATTTCACGACATCGCGGTCATCTTGATTGAGCCAAAATTGATAAAATTCATAAGGCGACGTTTTTTCCGGATCAAGCCAAACTGCTCCGCCGGCCGTCTTGCCGAATTTCGTGCCGTCTGCTTTCAGCATCAGCGGGATTGTCAAGCCGTAAGCTTGTGCATCCGCGCCTTCCAGCTTATGGATCAGATCGATCCCCGAGGTGATATTCCCCCACTGATCCGCACCGCCGATCTGGAGCTGCACGTCGTAATTGCGGTAAAGTGTCAAAAAGTCGACCGATTGCAAGATCTGGTAAGTAAATTCCGTGAAAGAGATCCCGACATCCAAGCGCGAGGCCACGATATCTTTGGCGAGCATCGTATTGACATTGAAATTTTTCCCGTAATCGCGTAAAAAGTCCAAAAGCGAGATCTTCGAAAGCCAGTCATAATTGTTGACCATCGTGACGTTCGCGTCTTTCCCGAACAGCTTTTTCATTTGGGCGGAAAGTGCGTCGACGTTCTTTTGGACTTGCTGCATCGTTTGAAGCGTCCGTTCGCTCTTTCGGCCGCTCGGGTCCCCGATCGTCCCGGTCCCGCCGCCGATCAAGATGTACGGATGATGTCCCGCCAATTGGAAACGCTTCATCATCATAAACGGGATCAAGTGGCCGATATGCATGCTGTCGCCGGTCGGATCGACGCCGCAATAAAGCGAGATCGATTTTTCTTCTGTTAATTTCTTCAATCCTTCAGCATCGGTCTCTTGATTGATCGCGCCTCGCCAAGTTAATTCATCAATAATATTCATCCAATTCCTCCTTAAAAATCAAAAAACGCCCTGAGGAAAATTCCTCAGGGACGTATAATTTACGCGGTACCACCCACATTGCAAGGACAACTGTCCCTGCCGCTTTTGCCGTTAACGCATGCCTGCGGGCGTAAGCCTCTGCTCAGAAACTGTACTTCATTCTTTGACATTTGCTGATTTGCAGCCCCATCAGCTCTCTAAAAAAGCGGTCAAAAAATTACTGCGGTCTCATCGTTGCTTTCTATTATGATATCAGTTTTTCAGCATGTGTCAATCCTTCTCAGGATGGCTAGTCTTTTCGGGATGATCGGGAAAAGTGACGGTAAAGGAAGTCCCGGCGCCCTCGCGGCTTTTCACCTTGATCGTTCCGCCGTGGAGACGCACCAGCTGCTTGACGATCGGCAGTCCCAAGCCGGATTCACCGTATTTCGTATTTTTTCGGGAAGGATCTGCTTTATAGTAGCGGTCCCAAATATTGTTCAGCTGCGTTTCACTCATCCCGATCCCGCTATCTTTGACAGTGACACTTGTTTCATGCTCCCCGCGATTGATCGTGATCGCGATCGCACCGTTTTGCGTGAATTGGATCGCGTTTTGGATGACATTGACCATGATCTGCACAAAACGATCATAATCGACATCGATCTTGACCGGCGTATGCGGGGCAAGTGTCAAAGTGTCCCCGGCGGCTTTCGCCCGCTGATCCATTTGGAGAACGATGTTTTCCAAGATCTCCGTTGCGTCCAGCGTGCGGATCAGCATCGTGATCTGATTGCTGAGGATCTTTTCATAATCCAGATTCTCATTGACAAGGCGGATCAGGCGCTTTGTTTCATTTTGCATCAATTGGATCGCATGCTCCTGCTGGTCGGCCGAGATCGCGTGATAAGCGAGCCCTTCCAACAACCCGTTGATCGTTGTGAGCGGCGTGCGCATCTCGTGCGCCACGTCGGACATGAAGCGGCGCCTGAGGTCTTCCTGGCGGTCGACTTCCGCTTGGTATTGCTTGAGCGAAGACGCCATTCGGTTAAAATCTTCTGCCAGCTCGTCAAACTCATCTTTGTGGCGGCTGGTGATATGGAGGTTGAAATTTCCTTCGGAGATCTCGCGCGTCGCCCGCCGAAGCCGCTGGATCTTTTTGCCGGAAAGCTGCGCGAAAACGTAGCTGAAGATCAGTGCGATGATGATCGAAACGAAAAAACTCAAAATCAGATTGTTGAGCATCGGGCGCATGCTCTTTTCGATATTGCTCGCCGGCTGACTCGCGACCAGAACACCGTTGAACTGTGAATAGCTCTTAGTCGTTTCCGAATATGAAAAGCTCGGCACATAAATATAAGACGTCGCGATTTTTTTGCCGGTAAAATCGTGATTCGTCGTCTTGCGGATCCGGTCAGTATTTTTCGGATCTTTCAATTTTTTCCATTCTTCTTTATCGACATTGATCGTTTCTTTGACGTCAGAAGGATAGATCACTTTTTGCTTGTCATCGACAAAGTGGAATTCGACATGCTGGTTTTCCAAAAGCTGCTCGGTTTGCCCCAAATAAAAGGAAAAGATCTCGCCTGCGGACATCGTTGGAAATTTTTTGGCGAATTCCTGCGTGTTTTGCGAGATCCCTTTCGCATAGCCGTACAGCTGTTCATAGTTGCTGTCTTCCAGTGCTGTCTGCGTCAGACGCGTAAATGAAAGCCCGACGACTACGACGATCAGCGTGATGATCGCCAGAAATGCCAGCATCTGCTAATAGAAGTATTTCATTTTTTGTCAGCCGCATCATCGAATTTATAGCCGACACCCCAAACGGTCTGGATCACTTGCGGACCGGCTTTTTCGATTTTTTGACGCAGCTTTTTGATATGTGCGTCGATCGTGCGTTCATCACCAAAATATTGATAATCCCAGACCAGCTCCAGCAGCTGCTCGCGCGTGAACACTTGCCGCGGTTTTTTCGCCATCGTATATAAAAGATCGAATTCTTTCGGCGTCAAGTCCGGGATTTGCGCCCCGTCAAGATACGCTTCGCGCGTTTTCGTATTGATCCGCAAATGTTCCGTCTTGACTTCATCATTTTCACCGTGCGATTGCGGCTGGATCTCTTTTTCCGTCAGTTCGCTGCGGCGGTGGAGGGCTTTCATGCGTGCGATCAGCGTCAGCGGCGAGAACGGCTTCGTCACATAGTCATCTGCCCCCATCTCCAACCCGATCACTTGATCCGACTCGGAATCGCGCGCCGTCAGCATAATAATCGGCACTGTTTTGGAAACTTTGCGGACTTCGCGGGCGACCGCCATTCCGTCCATTTCCGGCAAATTCAAGTCAAGTGTGATCATGTCCCAATGGCCCGGGTCTTCCAAAAAAGCTTCCAGACCGGCCTTGCCATCGTATTTAAAGGTTGCTTCCCAGCCTTCGTTCAAAAAAAACATCTGCATCATTTCACTGACAGACTCATTGTCTTCAATCATTAAAATATTCATTTTTTCTCCTCCATGCTGCTGTTTTTGTGCTTATGTACAGGGTCGCCAAATTTCGCAGAAAAATCACGGGCTTCTTTTTCTTCCATTTGCTGATCAAAATTCGCAAGTGTCCGCTCTGTTTCATAAAAGAGCAGTGCAATCGGTAAAACTAATAAAAAGATCTCGATCAAGAAGAAATTCGTCCACTGAAAATAACGCAGCACGCCGCCGATCACCATCATCGCCCCGCCGATCAGAAGCCCCCATTTCCCAAGTGTTTTCTGGGCAAGCTCCCAATGGGCCGGCGTGCGGGTCGCCCGCAGCGAGCGGTAGCTGTAATACTTTTTCCGAAAACGGCGCGGCAAAAGCAGAAGCAGTCCGCACAAAACAAACATGATCGCGCCAATCGTCAAATAAACCATTTGCTCTCTTTCCGCCCTTCTCGCGTTCAATTGTAAATCTATGGTATCATAAAATAAAAACAAAAGAAAAGCAGGGATTTTATGAAAACTTTTCACCGCCTGGCGTTTTTTGATCTGGACGGCACCCTCTTAGATGCACATTCCAAAATCACTCCTGAAGTCAAGCACGCTCTCCAAGAATTACCGAGACGCGGTACGCTGCCCTTTTTAGCGACCGGGCGCTGCGACGTTGAGATTCAGAAGTGGCTGAAAGAAGGCAATTTGCATGCAAGCATCACGATGAACGGCCAATATGCTCAAATCGGCGGCGATCCGGTCTTCGAAGAAACGATCAAGCGTTCCCTCTGCGAAAAACTCCATGATGCAGCGGCAAAAAAAAACAAAGCGCTTGCGTTTTATACTCCGCATAAAATGACCCTCACGCGTCATAATGAACTTGCCAAACGCTGTTACGGTCATATCCATGAACCGCTGCCGCCGCTTGAACCTGACGCTTATTTGAAACGCGAACCGAATATGATGCTGCTGTTGACCGAAACGGACGATGAGTATTTCCGTGCGCATTTTCCAGAGCTGACTTTTTACCGCAACGGGCCGTTCGCACTTGATGTCGTCAATCACGGGGTGGACAAAGGAACGGCGGTCAAGCAGATCGTGAAAGCACTGAACGATCCGACCCTTGAAACCTATGCTTTCGGCGACGGTCCGAACGACCTGGCACTGCTTGATGCGTGTGATCATGCGGTAGCGATGGGCAACGCCCTTCCGGCAGTCAAAGAACGCGCGAGCTATATCACCGCTGACAATACCGCCGGCGGAATCCTCCAAGCACTGAAACATTACGATCTGCTTTGAGCTTAATCCCCACCCATTATAAAAGCAAACAAGACCCGCGACATCAGTGATGTCGCGGGTCTTGTTTCGGAATAAACGGTATGCCAAAAACAGTTTCGTTTTTTCGCGATATTCAATTTTTCCTGGTAAGGAAGAACAAAACGGCGGCCACGACGATCACCGCGCCGATGATCGACGGGATCAAGGCCATCCCGGCTAAATGCGGTCCCCAGCTCCCGAAAAGCGATTGGCCCAGCCAAGCGCCCACCAGACCAGCGACAATGTTTGCCAGCCAATTCATCGATTCTTTCGTGCTGGTGATCGCACCGGCAACCGCACCGATCAGCGCCCCGACGATCAAAGTCCATATCAAATGCATTCATCCCACTCCTCTCGCGCGTTTAGCAGCGGATCGTTTGGTTAAGCGTACAAGAGAGACTTCACGACGATTACTTCACTATCTTCCAGCGCTAAGAGCGCATGATGCTCTTCGGGTTCCATGCGGATGATGCGTCCCGGATAGATTTCTTCTTCTTGATCGCCGGCCGTAAAAATCAAGCGTCCTTTGACCGGAACAACGACCACCGTATATGGAACAGCGTGCTCAGGTGTGGCTTCTCCTTTCGGCAATACCAGATCTGTCACTATTTGATTCTCTTTTTGAAATAAATTACCGGTTTTTGCGCCACCTGTATAAACTTCCATCTCAAACATCCTCCTATAGAAAAAATCACTTCTTATATCAACTAGTGTAAAATGTTTGCCTGCCGAATGCAATCAATCCGTCTTTTGCGCGCGGTAAGGCTGCATCCCGGCAAAAACACGCTGCGCAGAGATATGGTTGATCGCGGTTTTGCGCTGGTAGCTGCCGTCCGGTGCCAAAAAATAAGCTTTCGCGTCATCTGCTTGAAAAATTTCAGCGATCCGGTCGATCTTTCTCTCCACGGTCGTTCCCGCAAGCGGCGCCGCCAACTCGACGCGGTAGCGCATATTGCGCGTCATCCAATCAGCAGATGAGATCCACCATTCTTTCGTGCCGCCGGTCTCAAACAGATAGATCCGGCTGTGCTCAAGAAAGCGCCCGACGATGCTTGAAACAGTGATGTTTTCGCTGAGGCCTTCGACCCCGGGGACCAAGCAGCACGAGCCGCGGACTTGCAGAAAGATTTTGATCCCCGCTTGCGACGCTTCGTACATCTGGTCGATCAAGCGCGTATCTGTCAACCCATTCATCTTGGCAAAGATCCGGCCGTTGCCGTTTTTCTTCTGCAACGCGATCAAGCGGCGCGTCTTTTCGATGATCATCTGCTGGATCCCGTTCGGCGAGGTCGCGATTTTTTGATAACTTGGGCGGTTGCGATAGCCGCAGACATAATTGAAAAAGTCGGTCAGATCATCCACGTATGCCGCTTTTGTAGTAAAAAAGCTCAAGTCCGTATAGATCCGGCTGTTTTTTTCGTTGTAATTGCCGGTGCCGATCTGCGCAAAGCGCTTGATCTTCTCTCCGGACTTTTGGATGACGAGCAGTGCTTTGCTATGCGCCTTCAGATTCGGAAAACCGTAGCTGACAAAGCAGCCGGCATCTTCTAATTCATTTACCCAGTGGAGGTTCTGTTCTTCATCAAAACGCGCCTTGATCTCAACTAAGACCGTTACTTGGATCCCTTTTTGCGCCGCACGCTTCAATAACGCGATCACTTTGGAGTGTTCTGCCAAGCGGTAGAGCGTCTGCTTGATCGCGATCGTATTTGGATCATCGACCGCGGCTTCCAAAAAAGCTAAAACTCCCTTGAACGAATCATACGGATGCTGGAGCAGCAGATCTTCTTGCTCCATCGTCTGCAGGATCCGTTTTTTATGCCACTTCTTCTCGAATTTTGCTTTGAGCGGCGGGTATAGCGCGGCTTTCGGCAATTTATCTTTGATCAAATCGACGAACTCAAAAAGAAACGTCAGATCGAGCGGTTCTTTGAATGTATAAATATCATCTTTTTGCAGTTCGAGATGCTGCCGCAAAAAGCCCAGCCCGGAAGCCGAGAGCGGCGAATCTGCTTGGATCTCAAGGCGGCTCGGCAGCCCTTTGGCGCGTTCTGCCAAATATTCAGCCATTTGATTGTACAGATCTTCTTCATTGTCTTCGCGAAACTCCAAATCATGATCATAAGTCACACGGAAAACGAAGCGCTCCTCGATCGCAAGTCCCTCAAACAAATAATCTAAAAAGTGCTCCACGATCTCTTCGAGCAGAATAAAGCGGCGGGCACTCAAGCGATACAAACGCGATAAACGCTTGGAGATCGGAACGATCGCCTGATATGATTCACCGCGTTCATCATCGCGGATCCGGCACCAAATATGAAGTGCTTTTTCCTGCAGCCGCGGAAAAGCATGATAAGCATCGAGACCGATCGGTGCCAGTGTCGGAAAGATCACTTCTTTAAAATAGCGTTTGGTTTGATTCTTTTCCCGCACACTCAGCTCATCGAATGATTTCAAAAAGAGTTCTTTTTTATGGAGCTTTTTACGCAGTCCTTCAAATCGCGCATATTGCAATTCGATATTCTTGCGATTGAGCGTGGACGCTTGGTGCAGGATCTCCTGCTGCGGCAAATGCGTTTTGCGATCGACGGACTGTTCCGGCATTCTGGCCAGGGTTTGGATCTGCGGGATCCGCACCATGAAAAATTCATCCAGATTATTGCTGGCGATCGCTAAAAAACGCAGCTGTTCCAAGACCGGATTATCCGGAGCATAGCTTTCCATGATCACTCGTCGATTGAAAAGAAGCCAGCTGAGGTCGCGGTGAAAATATTTTGGCTGGGACGCTTTCATTTAACTCACCTCTTGGTTTCTTGTTGAAAATCGATCGTCAGATTGGTCCCGAGAACATATTCCAAATTCTTTTTTTGCCGCATCGCCCGGTAGTACTCGGCAAGCGGCGGATATTTCCAAACGATCTTCAGTTCCAGCAGATTTTTTTTGGCTTTTTTCAAATCGATTTCAATGATCTCATTGACTTTCGTGATCGCCAGCGAGTCGCAAAACTTCAATAAACTGCCGATCTCGCGGACACTTTGCAGCTCTTCGTCGCTCAGCCAGCCCAAATACTGCGATAAAAACTGATTAAACAGCGATTTATTTTTGTAGCTGGCGATCAGCGCCAGTGCCAGCCGCTCTTTATGCGAAAAGCCGTTCAAATTCGAATTGGTCAATAAATAAAATGAATGCATCGAGCTGTCATCTTCATCGACATAAGCGCCGATATGATATAAAGAAGTTCCGTACTTCAAATAATTATTTGTCGTGCGATTCGGGAAGAATAAATTCCCCTTCGCCAATTGCGCGAGCAGTTGATTGGCGATCTTTTGCCGCTGTTCAACGGCTTTTGTATCAACTAAATAAAGCGCTGCCAAGCGGTCGAGTGTTCCTTGCCGAACATTGTTGGGCGTATAGGTCCCGTTTTGCTCGCGATTGATCCGTTCCATCAAGAGCCCCTCGCGCAAGCCCAAATGGCAAAAGATCAGTTCGCTGGCGCCCATTGCCTCGTAAAGCGCGATATAGTTGACATTCGCCGGTAAAATAATATCCGCCCGGTCACGACTCAAACCATCCAGATCCTGCATCTCAGAAAACGTCAGCCGCGTGAACAGCGAAGCGGTTTCCTTCAAATCATCCAGATGCATTTTGTACTCATGGCTGCCGGCCATCGGATAATCGTGCAGCCGCTGATGGACACTTGCGATATTCCGCGAACTGCCGCCGATCGAGATCACCGGCAAATTTCGTTTCTTCAACCAGTCTTGCGTATCAAATTGTTTTTGGATATAGCTGCGGGCCTTTTCATTTGCTTTTTGATTATCAGACTCCGCATCGTAAAACAAACTTTTCAGCGTTACGACCCCAAAATGAAAGCTGTGATACTGCTGGATAACGCCATTTTTAAAATACGTCACTTCTGTACTGCCGCCGCCCATATCGATCGTATAGCCTTCATTGAACTGGGTCGAGCGTGCGATCGCATATTGGCCGTAACGCGCCTCCTCTTCGTCGCTCAAAAGCCGCAGCGCCATCCCGGTCTTTTCTTTGACCGTTTTTAAAATATCTTCTTGATTTTCAGCTTGGCGGATCACCGCCGTCGCTACCGGAATGACGTCGTCCAGCTGGTAGTGCTTCATGATCGTTTGAAAAAGGCGGATCACTTCTATCAGCGAATCGATCCCTTTTTTTTGCAGCTGATTTTTCTTGTCTAAATATTGATACAACCGGATCGGCAGCTTGACGTTTTGCAATTCGTGAAAATCATATACTTGATTGATGCGGTAGATCACGAGCCTCACGGTGTTGGAGCCGATATCGATCACTGCCACTTGCTGCAACTTGCTCATCTGCTTCCCTCCAATAAACTATTCATTTCCTATTATACGTTATCTATTTATAGAAAGGAAATTCGCTCCTCAAGAAAAGGAGATGCCAATCATTGCACATCTCCTCGCGGACACTACTCTTCGTCTTCCAATCTTTTTAAAATATTCTGCAGCTCCTGGCGCCGGCTTTCATCGACTTTCGGATAAGATAATTTCATTTTATCGATTCGTTTATTGATGATCTCTGAGACGATCAGCCGTGAATACCACTTGTCATCAGCCGGAATAACGTACCAGGGATTCGTTTTGGTCGCGGTCGCATTGATCGCACGCTCGTACGCTTCCTGATATTTGTCCCAATACGCCCGCTCCTTGACGTCCGCTTCCGAAAACTTCCAGTTTTTCTCGGGGATCTCGATTCTGCGGATAAAACGGTTGCGCTGCTCGTCTTTTGATAAATGAAGGAAGAATTTCAAAATCACGATGCCTTCATCTGCCAAATATTCTTCAAAATTGCGGATATGCTTGTAGCGCCGAGTGTAGAGACTTTTTTTGATATCCTCAACGGAATCGATCCCCGGCAGATGTTCATTTGCCAGAATCTCCGGATGAACATAAGTGATCAGCACATCTTCATAATGCGAACGATTAAAGATCTTGATATCGCCCCGCCGCGGCGCCAAAGCGTGGATCCGCCACAAATAATCGTGGTCAAGCTCAAGGCTGGTCGGTGTTTTGAAACTGGCAACACTGACCCCTTGCGGATTGACCCCGCTCATGATGTGTTCGATCATCGAGTCTTTTCCGGCAGCGTCCATTGCTTGAAAAAGGATCAAAACCCCGCGTTTATCTTGTGCGTAGAGCATCTCTTGATTTTCTTTCAGTTTTTCGACATCTTTTTCGATCTCTTCTTTGATTTTATCTTTATCGACTGCTTCATCGGGTGCGGTTCGCAGATTACGCAGCTTGATTTTTTCTTTGCCATCCACCCGAAAGTTTTTTTCAAAGTTCATAGGATCCCCCCTGCGATATCGTTTGAATGCGTTTCATTTATTATACAATAGAAAGAAGAAATGGCCCACTGAAACGCCATTTGCATTTTTCTGCCGCTTAAGGCGCAGTTAAGCTGCCCGCTTTATATTAAAGCTACCCCAATCAATAAACTTTTTCATTACTCCTCCTGAAACACCCGCCGACCCCAAACGGCGGGTGTTTCTATTTGGCGTTTAATCGCGCAGCTGCAGTTCCTTATTGAAATAATCTTTATAGCTGCGGTAGCCGGCAATGATCGAGCCGATACTGGTCGTTGACAGCAGCATGAAGGTCACCAAAATCTGGTACTTGATCGCATGGACCGGATCAACACCCGCGAAGATCAAGCCTGACATCATTCCTGGCAGGCTGACGAGTCCGACTGTTTTAGCCGAATCGATCGTCGGCTGCATCGCGGTCTTGATGCTCTCCCGCAAGATCGGCATCGAAGCGAGCTTCATCGGCGCTCCAAGTGCCAGCTTCTCCAAAACCTGCTGGCGCTGATCGCGAAAAAGCTGCGACATCGTCCGGTAGCAAAGCCCGATCGCGACCATTGAGTTCGATGCGATCATCCCGGTGATCGGGATGATCTGTGAAGGCGTCATTTTGAGGCCACCAACGACTAATAAAACGCCGAGCGTCAAATATGTGCTGACGAAAAGGGCGATCAGCGAGTCGAGAAAGTGCTTCTCGTGATTCGGATTTCGTTTATTTGCGTTCCAAGCAGCATTCACGACGATAAAGAAAGTCATCAGCGTCGTCAAAGTGAAACTGTTGACTTTGAATAAATATTTCAAAAGATAGCCGACGACCGCTAATTGAATGATCGCGCGCGCAATGCTGTAAAAAATATCCTTTTCCAAATGCAGTTTTTGCTGATAACTGATCAAGACCGCGACCAATACTAAACTGAACGCGAACACCAATGATAGATTTGAAACCGATACACTAGCCATTTTTGACCCTCCCCTGTACGATCACGACGATTTTTTTCGCCGCGCGGATCTCTTCAGAATCATGGGTGACTTGCAAAACAGTCATCCCTTTTTCATACATCTTTTCGATAAAGTGCTGGACGATCACTTTGCTGTCTTCATCAAGTCCGACCATCACTTCATCCAAAAGCAGCACTTTCGGCGGGAACATCGTATTGCGCAGCATCGCGACCCTTTGTTTTTCTCCGCCTGAAAGCTCGATGATCTTTTTTTTCAAATAGCTTTCCGGCAGATTGACCATCGGCAGCACCGCCTGCATTTGTGCAAGATCCGGCTCCACGTTGCGGACAAGGTACGGAAAAGCCAAATTATCTTCGACCGTTTTGCCGAACAAGACCGGCTGCTGGAAACAATAAGAAACGAGCTTGCGATATTCAGTGATCGGATAACTTTCAAGCGTCTTCCCTTGGAAAATGATCTCGCCTTTCGTCGGCGTCAAAAGTGATGCGACCATTTTTAAAAGCGTGCTTTTCCCCGAACCAGAAGGCCCGGTGATCGTCAAAAAATCGTGCTCGGCGACCATTAAATTGATATCATGCAAAATCTCCAAATCATCGGGCTTAAATGAAACATCCTTTACTTCTAAAAATGCCAATATCTTCACCTGCTTTATAAAATATTAAATACCAATTATTATCTACCAGTCATTATAGCATTATCGCCGCTTTTCGACGCTTTTCACGCACGCTAAGAATCGGTAATGAATCGATCAGAAATGGACTAAAGTAAAAAAAACCGCACAAGGCGGCCCAAGTTTGTGTATATAAACATTTCCTATCGTTTATTTAGTCGTTTTACAGTGATAATAATAACAATTCATGTGTTTGCTGAATCTGTGTAAAATTCAATTCATTCTATACTTTTGCCAATTAAAGTTTCTGAAAACTCTAATTTTTATAATCATCTACTATACCAGTAAATCATACTAACTGAATGATTTTCATGAATCATTCGCATTCTTCCGATGAAAACGATCCTTTGACTACCCTAAATTATTGTTAAATCTTCCTATGCGTATATTGACGCGAAAACATTTTCCGTTTATCAAAACAACAAAAAAGGCTCCGCGCAAAAGCGGAACCTTTTTTAAAATGCTTATTCTGCTAAAGTTACAAATACTGTAGAACTGTAAATCCCTGTTTCGTCAGCATATACACCAAATGCAACAGTGGTAAATTTGTCATTCAACATACTTGCGTTATGACCTGATGACTGTTTCCAGCTGTCAAAAAGCATTTGTGCCGATTTTACCGGATCATTTACTGCTCCATATGACTTAGCGATGTTTTCACCGCCCGTAACGTAATGTACGATTCCTACTTCCTCTAAAATCGATCGAAAATCTTTTCCGTCCGGCCGAACATGACTAAACGATTCTTTAATTTCTTTGGCACGAATATTGGCTGCGTTCTGTACCCTGCTATCTGTTGCCATTGCAGCTACTCCGTTAGACAATCGATATTCATTAATCAATTTTACTAGTTCGGCTTGTGCTTCTTTGCATTCCGTCTCGTTCAACGCGATTGCTTGGCGCACATCTGTACTTACTTCTTCTACTTTTCCTGCTCTTGCATTCAAAGTGAATTTATAGTTTCCGGCCTTTCTCCATTCCTTTGGATCAAGATTCAAAAATTCAAATGAATCAACATTAATTGTTTCTCCAGGTTTATAGTAGAATGTTTTCGTTTCAACAATCTTACCAGTGTCAAGGTCTTTTGCGTGAATAATCAGCGTCTGGACTTGTTTAGTGTCTACCACGTTGATCGTGACATCTTTGTTCGTTTGTTTGACGACCGTTCCTGTCAGATCACCAGAAATGTATTTGATATTTGCACCGGAAATGCCAAGATCAGCAAGCGTCACGCTGTAATTTCCTTCCGTCATGCGTTTTTCAACAGTCTTGATGACATTGCCATCAAAATCTTTGACCGTGAACGTGATCGTGCCTTTTTTGCTTTCGATCTCATTTTGTTTCTCCGCTTCAGTAACGATCGGAGCAACTGCGTCTTTACTGGTTACAGCATTGATCTTGCTGGTAAAGTCCGTTTTTTGATCGGTTGTTAGGAATTTCAAAGCGTTGATCTTTTCGATTCCGGCCGTTTTCGCGTCCGCTAATTCTTTTGCGATCGCGGCTTTTTCCGCTTCTGCCAAGTCCGCAAGAACTTTTTTCACGGCATCTTTACTGGTTGCGGCTTTGATGTCGCTGATCGCTTGACTACGAACTGCGTCGGTCACGTGTGTATATTGCTTCGTGGCTTCGATTGCGTCGGCTTTTACGTCTTCCAAGGCTTTCGCGTCTTCATTGGTCTGGGTCGCTTTGGCAAGCACCGCTTGGATCGCGTCACTTGTCGTTGCGGCTTTGATTTGTTTGATGAAGTCCGCTTTTTGATCCGCTGTCAAGAATTTCATGGCTTCGATTTTGGCGATCGCGGCGTTTTGTTCTTTAGCGACTGCGTTTTGTGCCGTAGCCGTTTTCACGATCGCTTGGATCGTTTCACTCGTGGTCGCGGCATCGATTTGCCCAACATATCCGGCACGATCCGCTTCCGAAAGATCCGTTAATTTAGCAATTGCTGCTTTCGCTTCTTTTGTTTCTTGAACGAGCGCGTCTTTCGCTTTCGCGTCTTTCAAAATTTGTTCGACTTCTTTCGTCGTTTGCGCTGCCGTTAATTGATCGACGATCTGCGCTTTTACTTCGTTAGAAAGATTTGGCAAAGCATTTACCGTTTGAATGGCGTCCGCTTTGATTTTGTTGGTTTTTGCTTTTTCTTGTGCCGCTTTGACGATGTTGTTCACCTCAGCGACTGTTCCGGCATTTTTCACTTGTCCAATAAAATCGGCTTTTTCAGTTTCTGAAAGATCAGCAAGAGCATTGATCGTTTTCTCTGCCTCGGCTTTTGCCTTATTTGCCACTGCCTTATCCTGTGCAGCCTTAACAATCGAGTTTACTGCATCGGTCGTTGTAGCAGTTTTGATTTGTGCGGCAAAATCAGCCTTCTCTTGATCAGAAAGGTCTGTTAAAGCGTTAACAGTCTTCACTGCATCGGCTTTGATCTTGTTAGCGGCGCTCAATGCTTTGGCGTTCGTCAGGATTTGTGCGATCGCATCTTCTGTTGCGGCACCAGGTAGTTGTGCGGCAAAATCGGCTTTTTCTTTGTCAGAGAGATCTGACAAATCGTTGATCGATTTTTCCGCTTGAGTACGCAACTCCTTTAACTTCGCTTCTTGATTGATTTTTGTTGCCTGATCTAGGATCCCTTGGATTGCACCGGAATCTTTCGCTGCTTTTACTTGTTCGATGAAATCCGCTTTTTCTGTCTTCGTCAAGTAGTTCAGCGCATTGATCGTCTTTTCAGCAGACACTTTGGTTTCATTCAGCGTATTCAACGCGGAAGCTTCATTGACGATCGCCGTTACCGCACTTGCATTTACAGCCGCATTGATCTGTTCGATGAATTTTGCTTTTTCTTGGTCAGAAAGAGAAGACAGACCGTTGATTTTTGCGACTCCGTCTTTTTTCGCCTGATTGAACGTATTGACTTCAGTTGCTTTGGTAACGACCGTATTCGCCGCATCGATCGTAGCTGCCGATTTTGCTTGGCTGATAAAGTCTACTTTTTCTTCTGTAGATAAAGCACTTAAACCATTGATCGCCGTTTCAGCTTCTTTTTTGGCTTGATCAAGGTCATACGCTGCTTTGGCTGCATCGTCGGCAGCTTTCGCTTCGGTAACGATCCCATTGATCTCATCGGTCGTTAATGTGCCGTTCACGCGTCCGATATAGCCGTTTCGTGCGTCGTCAGACAAATATTTCATGTTTTTGATCGCCGTGATCGCGTCTTGCCGTTCTACTTTGAGTTTGATATCGGCGATCTTCTTTTCGGTCTCTTTGATCTCCGCCGTTACCTTTTCAATATCCGCTTTGATTTGATCGACTTCGGCCTGTTTGAGTTCAACATCTTTTTTGAGCGTTGCGATATCTGTCGTTTGTGCTGCGTCGAGTTTTGCTTTCAAATCATTCAACAGCTGCGTTGCTTCAGGAAGCTTCGCTTTATCCGCCGCAGCATTTGCGACCGCGGTGTCATAAGCGCCTTTTGTGGACTCATAGGCCGCTTGTTTTTGAGCGATCAAGGCTTCATTGCCGTTTCCAGAAGCTTTTAGCGCTGCTAATGCGTCACTTGCCTGTGCATAGGCGGCAAAGGCTTGGTCTACTGCTGTTTTCGCATTCCTCAGACTTGCAGCTAATGCAGCGTCATCAATTCCGATGAAATTGCCATTGTAAATCTGGTTGGCAAGGTCTGGATATTTGGCCGCGGCACTTGCAGCGAGATCTTGGAACGTTTGAGAGGCCGGAGCCGTTGCGGCTTTTGTTTCCGCGACTTTTGCTTCTGCCGCTTTGATCTGTGCTTCAAGATCTAGATTGACCATATTCTTCGCCGCATCCAATTCTTGTTTTGCCGTATTCATTGCCGCTTCTTTGGTTTGGATATCGGCGGCACTAGCGTCGATCTTCGCTTGCAAGTCGGTGACGACGGCTTGTTGGGCATTTACTTTTTCAGTCAACGCAGCGACCGAATTTTCGCCGTTTTCCGCGTCAGCTAGTTTTTGTTTCGCATCAGCGAGGGCTTTTTCAGCCACCGGCAATTTTGCATTGAGTTCCGCCAGTTTGGCTTTTTGTTCAGCTAAAAGGGCTTCCAGTTTTTGCAATTCTGTTTTTTCAGGGGTGACTGGATCCACTGGATCAATGGGCTTATCGCCACCGCCGTTATTGTTCCCGCCTTTGTCAGGTGTCACATTAGAACCGCCATTATTTGAAGAACCTTTATCAGGTACAACAACGGTCGAGCCGCCGTTCGTTCCCGTATTCGTACCGGTATTTACGGTTGTGCCGCCTGTATTTCCAGTTGTGACGGCATTGCCATTCGTCGTTGTCGAGTAATCTTTCGACGGCGTATCGCTTGCTTGGCCCGCCACGGTTTTCGAGGCGTCCATCTTGTCAGAATCTTGAACAGTCGTTTCTTTGACCACGTTTCCGGCGGGATCCGTAACGGTAATATGATTCCCATCCCACGAAATGACGGTCCCGACAGGGATCGTAAATTGTTCGCCGTCTTTAAAACCATTGTCGAACAATAACTGCATCGGATCTTTGATATTGAGTGCGACCCCGATATTCCAGACAGTATCGCCTTCGACCATCGTCAGCGACTTCTGACCCTCTGTGATCCGGCTGGAGATTTGTTCTGGCGAGTTGGCTACCCATTCAGCGGCAGACGCTTGCGGAGCGCCCGCATTGAATAGAAACATCCCGAACATCGAGATCCCAACAACGAACCAGCCGCGGGTGGACGATTTCCGCAACAAGAACTTCTTCTTTTCCTCTACATAGTGTACTTTGTTTCGTTTCCCAATAATTTTGCGCATCAAATTTCCTCCTTAAAAATTTAAACAACATATTATCCAAGTAACTCCCCCAAATCAACAAACCATTAAATAATATCGTTCAATCATAATGAACGATATTAAAATGAACACATTTCCCACTACTTTTTTTGCTAAAATCAGCATAGTGACTCTTTTAAGTTTTTGCATATAAGAAACATACATAATATACGTATACAATAATTCCATTTACATATCAATACTTATTATAACATTAGCTTTATGACAGCGATTTTACATAACCTGTTCAACATTCACTTCCTTATCATCTCATCGTTATATTATTGAAGCTATTTGAGTGCTTGTTCCTAAAATATAGAACAAGTAAAAATCATTTGTGCAAATCGCTTTTTGAATAAATTAAATAATGATTATTCTTTGGATTTTTTTATGATGAATGGTTCAATTAAAAATATTTCCCTGAAAAAGAAAAGATGTCGAAAAAATGATGATCTCAGCATCTTGCTCATTTTTATCCCTCTGGATTCATTAAATAATCCCGACATTTTCTATTTTTCATTAGATGAAAATGACGCTTCTCCGGTCCAGTATTCCAGTTTTTACATAAACTATCTGAATAAATTTTTCGAAATCCATAATTTTCTTTGCACTTATTTACTCAACAATCTAAATAACATAATAATTATTATTGTCGATTAAAAATATTCCTTGCTTTTCAAACATTAGTAAGCGCCCTATTCTCTGAAAAAAGTTAGCAAGTCAATTGATCAAACAAATCGATGCCAAACAGGTCGCAAACTTGCGCTGAGCGCTCCATGAGTTTATTATCATTCTCGAATGGTTATGAAAAACTAAAAATTGACGCTGCATTAGCTAAAAATCCTCACCGCATAATGTCTTGCGGATGAGCCGCCTCCTTGACTTCCTTTTACGTTCAAAGTTTTGCAACCCAATGCAAACATAAAAAAAGAAAAGCCGCCAAATCAGTGATTTGACGGCTTTTCTTCTGTTTGTTGCCACTCGCTGCAACGTGCTATGGAGACGGCGGGAGTCGAACCCGCGTCCAAACCCATCGCCACTTCAATTTCTACGCTCATAGTCATTCTATTTCGATTTCGCGCAAGTTCCCGCCGAATGACTGGCTCAAACTGTTGCTAGTCTGATGATCTCTCTTGGATTTTTCAGACGGCAAAATCCAATGTATCCCACTAAGAGTAAGACCCGGCCTTGAGCACATGGGCGATGCCAAGCGGATCTACGCTAACTGTTTTTAAGCAGCTAAAGCGTAAGTGTTGTTTTCGTTTTTAGCAGTTATATTTAACTGTAACGTTTTTACGTAGACGTAACCTACGAAGCGCAATTCAAGCTCGAACTGGACCTGTCGAATCCTTAACGTCCCCCAAAACTGCTACCTACTAATATAGCATAATTTGAGTATTTTTTCCATTGTAGACAAACATTTCGTACAAACTACCTTATCATTTGATTTTCTGATCGCTGCTAACGTATAGTAGATAAGAAGAGTTTGTTTTTAAAGGAAGCTGAAGAATGAGCAAAAAGAAGAAAAACGACAAAACACTTGTTGAAAAGATTTTAGAGAAACATCAAATCTCTTATGAGCCTGTACGTCTCCCCTGGAAAGAAGAGCACCATATCGCTCAGATCCAAATCGATGAGTCAGGTATCGATCCGCACTTCGTCTTCAAAACATTAGTATTGACGAGCCCGTCCGGCCCGCTCGTCGCGGTCATCCCGATCGAGTCCCATTTGGATATGAAGAAATTAGCAAAGCTCTCCGGCAACAAGCGGGTCGAAATGCTCCCGTTAAAAGATCTGATGAAGACGACCGGCTATGAGCACGGCGCCAATACGCCGATCGGGATCCACGAAAAGCATGATTACCCGATTTATTTTGATCCCACGGCACTCGCCCTTGGTTCGATCGTTGTTTCCTCAGGGAAAGTCGGTCATTCTGTCAAGATCGATGCCCAGCAGTTGATCGATTTTGTCGGCGGAGAGATCGGCAACATTCTGGAATGATTCTCATTTAATATTATTTGTTAAATGAAAAGTATTA
Source organism: Enterococcaceae bacterium (assembly GCA_022649665.1). Classification (GTDB taxonomy): domain Bacteria; phylum Bacillota; class Bacilli; order Lactobacillales; family Enterococcaceae; genus JALCOL01. The sequence continues at coordinate 94,395 of JALCOL010000004.1, read as the reverse complement.
TAACATTGAATTTTTTCTTTTTCAAGACTTGACTTATAACGATTACAGTTTAATATTGGAATTGTAGTAAAAAAGAAATTGGAGGTTATATATTATGGAAAAATGGCGTTGCACTGTTTGCGGTTACATTCATGAAGGTCCTCTACCAGAAGATTATGTTTGTCCGATTTGCGGAGCTCCTGCATCTGCTTTTGTTAAAGTAGAGGAAGACGAAGGTGACGCGCAAAAAAAAACTGAAAAAGATCAAAAATCAAACCCTTACGCTGGAACCAAAACCGAAAAAAATCTTTTAGAAGCGTTTGCTGGTGAAAGCCAAGCGCGTACTCGCTACGACTTGTTTGCGAATGTTGCTGCTAAAGAAGGCTACGAACAAATCGCTGCCCTTTTCAGAGTAACGGCAAATAATGAAAAAGCCCATGCAAAATTATGGTTCAAAGAACTTGGCGATCTTGGCAATACTGCAGAAGATTTGCTCGCTGCTGCCGAAGGCGAAAATTACGAATGGACCGACATGTACGTTCGGATGGCAAAAGATGCTGAAGAAGAAGGCTTCCATGAATTAGCTGCCCGCTTCCGTCTCGTTGCCGATGTTGAAAAACATCACGAAGAACGCTATCGCAAATTGCTCGATAACGTTGAAATGAAGAAAGTTTTCGAAAAGAGCGGCCAAACGATGTGGGAATGCCGCGTTTGCGGACATATCTGCGTTGGAAACAAAGCTCCGGAAGTCTGCCCTGTCTGCGGACATCCGCAAAGTTTCTTCGAAGTTCGTGCAATGAACTATTAACATTAAACAGTCGTCAAATCTTTGATTTGGCGGCTTTTTTTTGCGCAAAAAAAGAAGGCCGTCAGCTCACTGCCCTGACGGCCTTCTTTTAGTATTCATTTGTTTCAGTCGGCTGAAACGTGGTCTTCTGCCTCAGCCAGCAAAGAAGCATCTTTCAAAATGATCGGCGTTTTGATTGCTTCAATACTTGAAATGCCGGCTTCGATCATCTTAATGATCTCGTCATCTGTCGGACTGATGATCCCCGAAGACATTAAAGAAGCGATCCCGGTTGCCACCGTCCACGTGCCGATATGCAGACGACTCAATTCTTCTTTCGGCAATGAAGCATATTTTTCATCGTGCATCGCAAATTTGACGAAATACCGCCAGCTGAATTTCAACATCCGCTCACCATCAGTTGCATCATCTAAGTAGAGGGCGTAGTACAATTTCTTTTCGTTTTGGGCGAAGTGGATATAATTCAGTCCCAAATCGACGATTGCGTCCCCTGTATGGGAAACCGAAAATACTTCATCTTCTAAATAATAGTAGATTTTGTTGAAGACGGCTTCTCTTAAGTCCTGCATGTTTTTGAATTCAAGATAAATTGGCTGAGTGGATGATCCGACCTTGCTTGCTACATTACGTGCAGTAAAATGTGCGAACCCTTCATTTGCAACAACTTTAAATGCAGCATTTAATATATCATCTCTAGTGATTGTTTTTTTTCTTGCCATTTTAATCCCTCTCTTAATTTCATGTTCGATTATTCAATTTATTGTACCACGTTTTTTTAACAAGAGCAAAATCGTTGTTTAATTTTTTACATAAAACTATATTATCGTGTCATAATGAAACATTTTTTTAAGAAACAGTTGTTTTATATTAATATATTGTATTTTTTCTCTTTTAACAATTCCTATTGTAGCCGCTTAGAACTTCCTAATCAAGTAGATATCCTTATTTCTTTATTTAAATTTTATGAATTAATAAATAACCGTCAAAACGAACAAACTTAATTTTTTAGATAACTTAACATAATGTCAATGATGACAAGACAGCTTTTCCTTCAAATTTTAAAACGCTTTATTATTTAATTTGGCGTTTTTTTAATCGATTTTATTATATATATAACTATCAATATATTTCCATCCCTTATGTTAAGCGCTCTCATCATTCTTAAATAACCATTTTGGTTTTATGATAGTTTTTTTAATTTTTCAGCAGCAAACATTTGACCGGAAAAAGCATTTCCATGATAAACTTTATTTGATACGTATTCGGCAAAGAAAGAACGGTGTTTACCTTTTGAAAAACGATGATTATCAAAACATATTGCGAACTTGCCTGCTGGCTGGCAAGATCATGACGGAAAGCGGCTCAGAGATTTACCGTGTGGAAGACACGATGACCCGAATCGCAAAAAACAGCGGCATTGAAAAGCCTGAAAGTTATGTGACTTTGACCGGGCTGTTCATCAACATTGAAACGTTCACGCAGTTGGAAAACGTACGGATCCGCGAGATCCATTTAGCAAAAGTGGAGCGTGTCAATTCGCTCTCGCGCGAATATGCCCAGGGCAAACTTCGGTTGGACGAGCTGTATGCAGCTCTTGAAAAGGTTGATCAGGCGGTTTTCAGCTTCCCTTACTCCCTCCAACTATTTTCGGCCGGCATCGTAAGTGCGACATTGATGTATATTTTTGGCGGGACAGGCGCTGACTTTTTGATCACATTCTTGATCGGTGCAGCGGGCTATGCGATCTCTACTTTTACAACGCGCACCTTGCATGTCCATTATTTGAATAACTTCTTTGCAGCCCTTGCAATCGGCTGGCTGGCCTATTGTGCCGTTCACTATCACCTTGGCTTTCAAGCGGATACGATCATCATCGGCGCTGTCATGCCGCTTGTCCCGGGCGTCCCGATCACTAATGCGTTTCGAGATGTCCTTGCAGGGCATCTTATCGGCGGGATGGCCCGCGGAATGGAAGCGATTTTGATCGCGGCATCGATCGGCATCGGTATCGCAGTCGCGATCAAATTCTTTTATTAAGGAAAGGAGACCTTACAATGGAGTGGCCGATTCATTTTTTATTCAGTTTTTTAAGTACGGTCGCCTTTGCGATCTTGATCGAGGTGCCGAGAAATGCTTTGATCGATGGCGGGATAGCGGGAGCATTCGGCTGGATGACTTATTATTTCCTCCATTTTCACTTTGGATTGGGATTCTCCAATTTTTTTGCCGCGCTGATGATCGGATTATTCAGTATTTTATTCTCGCGCATTCGCAAAATGCCGATGATCGTTTTTAATATCCCTTCCTTGGTCCCGCTCGTGCCGGGTGGTCCTGCCTACCAAGCAGTCCGCAATTTCGTGCTCGGCTACCCCGAAAAGGGCTTGAATAATGTCCTCCAAGTAATCGTGATTGCCGGTGCGATCGCTGGTGGATTCGTTTTTTCTTCGATGATCGAACGTCTCGTGATCTATTTTCAGCATGGGAAAAAATTCAAATTTTTTTAAGTCTTGACATCTCCGTCTCAAGTTGGATGCATTCTTGCTTGATCCATGATAAAGTAAATCCAAGCAGGAGAGGGATGGTGATTCGATGACCGCAATTAAATCGCGCAAACTGATCAATATTTTATCGCTGGTCGGCTTAGCCGCTACAATATCGTTAGCAATTTACTGGTATCAGCTCGGGATCTTCAATGATTTGAATCATATGCAGAATCTGATCGGTCAGACCCATTTGTGGGGACCGCTTATTTTTATCCTGATCCAGATCGTGCAAGTCATCGTACCGATCATTCCCGGCGGAGTCAGCTTAGGCGCCGGTGTCTTGATCTTCGGTCCACTTTACGGCTTTCTTTACAACTATATCGGGATCTGCATCGGTTCGATCGCCAATTTTCTGCTAGCGAAAAATTTTGGCCAGCCGCTGATCAAAGGGATGCTGAGCGAGAAGATCTATAAGAAATATACCGCTTGGCTGGATAACCAAAACCGTTTCGATCGTTTATTCACGCTGGCGATCTTTCTGCCAGTTGCTCCCGACGATGCCCTTTGTATGCTGGCCGGCCTTTCAAAAATGAGTTTGCGAAAATTTACGATGATCATTTTACTGGCAAAGCCGCTCTCGATCCTCGTTTACAGTTTAGGAATGGTTTATGGCGGTCAATTTCTGCTCCATCTTTTATAATACGATACATAGCAAAAGCAGCTGGCGACGTCGCCAGCTGCTTTTTTTATAGTACTTGCGGCGAATGGTCTGCCAGCAGCATCTGCACAAGTTTTTCTAAATACTGCTGATCCGTTTCGTCGTAAACACCTGTTTGAGCAGCGTCCAGATCCAATACGCCGAAAAGCTCCCCGTCTTTGATCATTGGGAGCACGATCTCTGAACGGGCGCGTGAATCGCAGGCGATGTAGTTTCGGTGCTTGGTCACATCGGAAACGATCATCGTCCGACCGGTTTCCGCAACTTCGCCGCAAACGCCCTTACCAAGTGTGATCCGGGTGCAGGAAACGCCGCCTTGAAACGGACCAAGCGTCAGATCATGCCCATTATATAGATAAAATCCCGCGAAAAGTGTCGCAGGTTCGCTCGTTTTGATCAATGCTGATAAATTGGCCAGTGTCGCGATCCAGTCTTTTTCCATTTCCAAAAGTCCAGCTGCCTGCTGAAGCATCAGTTCATATTTTTCCGCTTTTTTCTCCATCTTCCGCAAAACCTCTTTTCTATGGTATTCGATGTATTTTTTCATTCTACTCATTTTCCGGTAGTTTTTCAATCCACCAAAAAACCCCCGCTCAGCTGAGCGAGGGATCTTTGGGTAGTAAAACAGAGATTGGATTTTTTGATTTCCTTGACACTGATAATGATAATCAAATTCATTTAAAAAGTCAAGCTTTCTAATCCGGTTTTATACTTTTGAAAAATGCATCAGAAACTTATGCGGGATCAATTTAGCAATTACGCGATACAGTTTGTAGATCACTCCAGGCGTAAAGACCATTTGTCCGGCTTCGAGCTTTTCCAGTGAATCATGCGTGATTTTCCTTAAATCGAGAAACGGCAGGATATCAACGACACTATGCTCTTTCGGCAGATCGCCATTTGTTTGAAACATCCCGGTTTTCATATTGCCCGGACAAAGCGCCAAAACATGGATCCCGCGCTCTTTTAACTCCGCATATAGCCCTTTGCTGAAGTCAAATAAAAAAGCTTTCGTCGCGCTATAAGTCGTCATATTTGGAGTGGGGGCAAAACCGGCAACTGAGCAGACGTTCAGGATCCCGCTGCTTGCTTGCATATATGGCAGCGCATCGTAGCACAAGATCATTGGCGCTTCGGCATTTAGTTTGATCATCATTTCTTGACGCTGCCGCGAAATCTTTTGAAATGGCTTGCTGCTGACGATACCCGCATCATTGATCAAAAGCTTGATAAGCGGCTGCTCTTGTTTCAATGTTTCGCGGAAGACTGCAAAACTTTTTTCAACGGTCAGATCAAGCGGCAAAATTTTGAAAGTTTGCGTGGGGTATTTTCCTGCAAATTTTTTAAGCAGCTCTTTGTGGCGCGCAATCAGCCAAATCTCATCCAGCTGCGGATATTTTTCTATGACTGCTTCAACGAATACCCGGCCTAAGCCGGAGGAAGCACCAGTAATGATCGCGATTTCTTTCATATAAAAGTCTCCTTAAACAACAACGGGCTTTGAGAATAATCTGCAAAGCCCTGTCAATTGATCACTCTACTGATTTCAAAGCTTCCAGCATATCAACATTTTTCAAGCGGCGATAAACGACAAACCCTAAGAGCGCGGTAATCACGACGGTGATCAACGCCGGGATCGTAAAGTTGGAGGGCCACATCCCCGGATTGAACATCGTATTGTCCGGCGGCACTGCCGTCAAAATGTAAGAATGCAGAAATGCCCCCAGGCCGTAGCCAACGAAGATTCCCAAAATCGACAGAATGATCGTCTCACGGTAAATATACATCGTGACTTCATTGTCATAAAAACCTAAGACTTTGATTGTTGATAATTCACGGATCCGTTCAGAAACGTTGATGTTCGTCAAATTGTACAAAATGACTAGCGCCAACACAGCAGCGACAATAATCAAAACCAGCATGATTTGATTCAAAGAATCAACGATCGTATCGATCTGGCTCATCTGCGTCGTATTTTGAACGACTCCTTGGATCCCATTGATTTTCATAAATTTGGTCGCTTCTTTTTTCGAATTCGTACGGCTGCGATCTTTCAACGTCAACATATAAGCATTTGTTTCATAATTTTGACTGAAGTCTTTTTCATAAGTTTGCTTGCTCATAAAGATAAAGTGACCGATATACATTTCGGTGATCCCAGCTACTTTGATGCGATGCTGCTTCTTGTTGGCATCTTTCACTGTGATGCTGTCGCCGACACCGACTTTCAGCAATTTTGCCAATCGTTCAGAGATCACCGCGCCGTTGCCGGCAATGGTCAATTTATTCTGTGTTTTTCGGTTGACCAATTTGATATAATCGCTCAGATCAGCGGTTTTTTCCGGAACGATCAGCGAAATATCCTGGGCATCTTTGTTGGCTCCGGCAACTTTCGTCACTGTTTCATAATGGATCGAACTTTCCTCTTTCACTGCAGCTGATTTCAACAGCTTATCGATTTTAGTTTGCGCCCCGTCAGGCAGATAATCTGCTTTGGAAGCGATCAAATCATAATTGATCAGCGTTCCAAATTGCCGCTGGCTGATGCCTGAAATCGAATTTTGGACAGCTAAGCCAGTGAACAGGAGCGCCACTGAACCGGCAACCCCGAAGATCGTCATCAGCATCCTTCGTTTGTAGCGGAAAATATTGCGGGCCGTCACCTTTTGCGTGAAGCTCATCCGATTCCAAAGCGGTTTGATGCGTTCCAGAAAAATTTTCGAACCGGAAACGGGCGGCTTCGGCAAAAGAAGCCGTGCGGGGCGCTCCGTCAGTTCGCGTTTGGCAACGATCGCGGCCGGAACGACGGCGACCACGATCGCCAGTGCCAGTGCGATCAGCATGATCAGCGGATAAAATTTGTACTCGATCGGCGGCAAGGCAAAGCCGCTCTTATACGCGTCATAGACGATAAACGGCATCAAGAGATGTCCTGCAATGATCCCGATCGCGGCTCCGCTGATCCCGGCTGTCAGGCCATAGACCGTAAATTTCTTCAAAACGTCACGGTCGGTATATCCGAGAGCTTTCAACGTCCCGGCATTGATCCGCTCCTCATCGACGAAACGCGTCATCGTCGTCAAAGTAACTAATGCAGCCACAAAGTATAAGAAGATCGGGAAAATCGTTGCCAGTGAATTCACGATCTTCGCGATGCTGTCATAGACTTTATATCCATCCGCTCCCGGCATTTCGCGCCGCGAATTGACCGAGTAGACTGGCAAACTGAGATCATTCAAAAGTTTTTGTGCGTCTTTTAATTTTTTCTCGTTGGCCTTGATCTTCTTTTGAGCGTCCGGCAATTGCATTTGGTATTCTTGATTTTTTTCATCATACTCTTTTTGTTTTTCAGCCAAGGTCTGCTTGGCTGCGGCCAATTGCTGTGCGCCTGTCATTTTTTCGGTGGCTAATTCATTTTTAGCAGCAGCAAGTTCAACCTTTTTTGACGCCAATTCTGTTTTTGATTGAGACAATTTCGCCGCATTCGTTTGGTATTCCGCCGAGCTGCTGTCCAGCTTTGCTACCCCAGCCTGCCACTGCGATCGTCCGCTGTAGTATGCTGTTTGGTTTTTATTGAAGGCTGCGACACCCGTGTTATACTGCTGCAAGCCCGCTTCATATTCGCTGATTTTCTGCTGCAACGTACTTTCAGCTTGAGCCAGTTGCGCTTTTGCCGTTTCCAGCTGCTGCTGCCCGGCAGTCAGCTCTTGCTGTTTTGCTGCGAGTTCTTGTTTCGCAGCCGTCAGCTGAGCATTGCCGTCGTCAAGCGTTTGTTTCGCTGCCGCAAGCTTTTGTCCGTTCGCCGCGATTTCTGCAGCAGCTTGAGCTAAAGCAGCTTTTTGGCGATCCAACTCCTTTTGTTTCTCTGTAATTTGTGCGATGCCGCTATTATATTCCGGCAAAAAAGCATTGTACTTTGTTTGAACGTCTGCTAATTGCGTACTCAGAGCCGACAGTTTTTGGTTTAGCTGCGCCTTTTCCTCATCCGTCAGATTTGGATTATTCAACTCCTCTTTAACTTGTCTGATTCCATCATTTAATTGTGCCAAACTGTTTTCGTAGTTTGCTTTTCCCTTTTCCAGCGCAGCTTTATTCGTTGTCAATTCATTCTGTGCACTATCAAATTTTTCCTTATTTGCCGCGTAGTCCTGTTTTGCCTGTGTTAAGGTGGCACTGCTTTGCTCATAATTTGTCTGCCCTTGTGCTAATTCTTGTTCTTTTTGGGTGATCTGCGCTTGTGCGGCAGGGAGTTGGGCAAGTCCTTGAATGATGGTTTGTTGATTTTCGACGAGTTCTTGATAGCCGCTCGCGATCTGCTGTTGTCCTTGATCGATCGCGGCCGCACCGCTTGTCAATGTTTGATCGGCTTGGTCGAGCTGGGTTTTCGCACTGCTCAATTGGCTTTGCGCGCTCTGCAGCTCTTTCCAAGTAGCGCTCAAGGTCGCGCTGCCGCTGTCAAGCTGCGACTTGGCAGCCGCCAACTGTTTTTCGGCTGTCGCCAGTGCCGTTTGAGCCGTCGCGATCTGTGAGGATCCGTCATTGATCTGCTGCTCTGCACTTGTGACGCCGTCATTTAATTTTTGTTCATTTTCATTGATCTCGTTAGCGCCATCGCTCAGCTGCTGCTTTGCACTATCGAGTTGTGTTTTCGCGTCGCTTAATTTTTGTTTGGCATTCGCAAGTTCACTGGCACCTTGGTCGATCTGTGTTTGATATTCTTTGCGGATCGCCGCCAGCCTTTTTTCCGGTTGTTTTTTAAGTAATTTTTGCAGTGCTGTCTTATGTGCTTGGATCAGATCCGTATATTCTTTCGAATAAGGATCGACTCCTTTTGTATCTTTGAAAGTCATCCGCGCGATCGTATAGACTTCGGAATCAAAAACTCCCGGCATCACGACCCCAAAACTATTCAGCTCGCCGGTGCCGGCGGTCGATGGTCCCATATTGATATCTGCCAGAATTTCGCTGGTATCGGCAAACCCGACAATTTTAAACTCTTGCTTCTTCAGTGTTTTTGTGCCGGTGACGTCCGCCGTTTCGGTAAATTTGATCGTATCGCCGATTTTATATTTCTTCTTGAGATTGTCGTCCAGCGTGATCTCATTATTATTCTTCGGCAAGCGCCCTTTAGTGATTTTGTATTTTGAGATTTGATCTGGTTTGGAAAAAATCCGGACACTGGTATTCGTTTTACGGATCGTCACATCCTTTAAATAGCCGAATTCCAAATTGCGAAGCCCTTTTTCCTTTTTGATCTGTGCCTGGTCGCTTTTATCCAGCCCCAAGTCAGAAATGACGCCTAAATCCATCGTATTTTGCTTTTCAAAATAATCTGCGCCGGTCTTCTGCATATCGGGTCCGGTGACCATCAGCCCGACTAAGGCAAAGCTGCCGAGCGCCAAGAGGGCCATGATCGACAAAAAGCGTCCTTTCGATTGCACGATCGATTTGAATATTTCTTTCCATAAGATCCGCCTACTCACACGTTTCACCTACCATTCCAAGTCTTCGATATTCATTGGCTTCTCATTGACCTTGATGTTTTTCACTTTGCCATCGTGGATCTCGATCAAACGGTCAGCGATCGGCGCGATCGCCGCATTATGTGTGACGATGATCACTGTCGCGCCTTCGATCCGGCTCTTGTCCTGCAAAATCTTCAAGACTTGTTTTCCCGTATTGTAATCGAGCGCACCGGTCGGTTCATCACACAGCAACAACTTCGGATTTTTCGCAACAGCACGTGCGATCGCGACCCGCTGTTGCTCGCCGCCTGAAAGCTGTGCCGGAAAGTTGTTGAGGCGTCCCCCTAAGCCGACGCTTTTTAATACTTCGGACGCGTCCATCGCCTGTTCAACGATCTCAGACGCTAGTTCCACATTTTCCTTCGCCGTCAAATTGGAGACCAGATTGTAAAATTGAAAAACAAAACCGATATCGGTTCTGCGATATTGCGTCAATTGTTTCGCATTGTAATTGGCAATATCTTTGCCATCGATCACGACTTGCCCCTCATCATTTGTATCCATTCCGCCTAAAATATTTAAAACCGTCGATTTGCCGGCCCCTGAAGCTCCTAAAATGATGACCAGTTCGCCTTTGCCGATCTCAAAAGTGATCCCGTCATTGGCATTGATCACCGTATCGCCTGTTTTGTATCGTTTGTAGCTGTCGATCATTTCGATATATGCCACAAATACTCCTCCTTAGAATAATCTCTTTAGGTCTTTTTCAAGTATGTAACGCGGTTTGCCAGCAGTTTGCCGGCCGTATTCGATGGCCTGAACTGGACAATTAGCGATGCAGGCGCAGCAGTGAACACATTTCCGGTGCTGCCAAACCGGCTTGCCGTCTGTCAACCGGATATCGTGCAGCGGACAGTTTTCTGCGCACAAGCCGCAGCTGATACACTTTGCCTTCTCAACGAAAAATTTCCGGTCACTGCGCGTTGCCATAAAGACCGGTCCGATCAAATTTGTTTTGAGCGCGGCTCCTGGCCCGCGCAGCCGTTCAGGCGGCGGATCTGACGCACGCATACGGATCCGCTGGGCGATCGTCTTAATTTCCGCCTGTGCCGCTGTAATGAGCTGGCGGCGATGCACGTCGCTGGTGTCTTCCCACGGATAAAGAAAGTAATTGTTTGCCATTGCCAGCGCATAGCAGCTGTCGAACGAATAGAGCGCTGCCGCTTCTTTAAAAACATCACCATACTCGCCTTCACACGTCGCCACAGCAAATGAATACCCTGCAGCCTTTTTTCTGTTTTTCAAAAAGTTGCGGACCGGCAGCGGCAGCCGCCAAGCAAACACCGGAAAAACCAACCCGAAAACTTCAGCCGCTTCCGTCTGGAGTTTCGCAGGTCGTTTCACCGCTTCGACGATGCTGATCGCGCGGTCCTGCGTGGCTTTCGTTTCGTTATTCGAGTGCTCGCGCGGCACGGAAGCCGGCATGGATCGCATCGACGATCCGGCCGGATTTCTCTGCATCCCCGATCAGCGAAACATTGGCAAACTTTTCTTTTAATTGTTTGGCGAGTGTATTTTCACTTTTGACCCCCATCGATAAGACCACAGCATCCGCAGCAAAAATTTCGCGGACATTATTTTTTTGAACGGTCGTGACACTTTCCTTTCCGATCGAAAGAAGCCGACGACCCGGGCGATAAGAAACTTGTCCCTGATCCAGCCGCTGGGTAACGTCCCAGACATTTGGCGCGAATGCCCCAGGCGCGATCTCATCCAGCATTTCGATGATCGTCACGCGGTTTCCTTGTTCCACCAAGATCTCAGACGTTTCCAGCCCAGTCATTCCAGAGCCGACGACCACGACCTCTTGATCACGAAGCACGACTTTGCGCTCCAAGATCGGTGTCGTCGTATAAACAAACTTCTGATCAGCGCCCGGGATCTCCGGTTTCGCTGCAAAGCCGCCGGTCGCAGCGAAGATCGCATAAGGCTCCAGTGCAGAAAGCTCCGCAAGCGTCGCTTCTTTCTCATAAATGATTTTTGCGCCGGCTGCCAGTGCTTGTTTTTCCAAATCGATCACAGACCAGCCGATTTTTTCTTTCAGTGGCGGTTCGATCGCTAAATTGACTTGTCCGCCGGCTTGCTGCGCTTTTTCAAATACTGTTACTGCAAAATCGCGCCGGGCCAATTCTCTAGCGGCCGTCAAACCGGCTGGTCCCGCACCAATGATCACAACAAGGCGCTGGGTGCCATCTTTTTTCGCCCGCAACGAAAATTCTCCTTCAAAACCGCTTCTCGGATTGACGGCACAGATCGTGTGCTTGCCTTGGCTCATTCCACTTTCATAGGATTCTTGGCAAACGAGGCATGAGATGCAGCGCGAAATCTGCTCTCCTTGGCCGGTTTGCGCTTTTTTCATCCACTCCGGATCGGCTAAGAGCGGGCGCGCCAAACCGATAAAGTCTTGCGTCCCCTTTTTAAGGATCTTTTCCGCTTGTTCGGGTGTCCGGATCACACCGACAGCGATCACAGGGATCGCGACGACCTTTTTAACTGCCTCTACTAAGGATCGGCGCCAGCCGAGCGGAAAACTGGCCGGTTCGCTGATCAGTACTTGTGTATCGGAATTGGCGATCGTGACGTTGAGCGCGTCAGCACCGAACGTTTCGATCCGTTTGGCCAAGTCCACCCCTTCATCCAAATGGATCCCGATTTTGGGATAACCGATTTTTTCATAAAATTCATCGACTGTCAGCCGAACGGAGAGTGGAAAATCATGGCCGCATTTTTCTTTGACCGCACTGATGATTTCTTGCACGATCCGCGTGCGGTTTTCAAGCGAGCCACCATATTCATCGGTGCGGATATTCGTATAGGGACTTAAAAATTGATTCAGCAGATATCCGTGCCCAGCATGCAATTCGATCCCATCTGCCCCGGCGCGTTTGGCACGTTCTGCTGCTTCGGCAAATTGCCGGATCAATGTTTTGATCTCCGAGATCGTGAGCGGAGCGATCAGCTGATTGCCGAAAGGTGAAAAGCCGAGACCGGCTGGCACATTGCTCGGAGCTTTTAATTTAGGCATGTAGCGGTGCATCATTTTGATCATTTTCGGATCATTGACAGTTTCGCGGCTTTGCCCAGATAATCTTTTATAAAAAAGCTTCCAAAATCCCGGGAATACTTTGGCTGCCCGATTGCCGAGCGGCCAGACTCCCGGAAAGATCGCGATATTCTGCCGTCCTGGATGATTCAGCTGAACAAAGATCTTCGCGCCTTCTCGGTGGACCGCTTCGCTGACTTTTTTAAAAGCTTCCACATGTTTTTCGGCTGCCATCGAGAGCTGCTTGCCGCTGACGATCGCATCCTTATCATTGATCCGCGTATATTCGGTGATGATCAAGCCGATCCCGCCCTTGGCGCGATCAGTAAAATAATCGATTGTTTTTTGGGTCGCGGTACCATCTTCTTTCGCGAGCCCCATTCCCATCGCTGTCATCACCCCGCGATTTTTGATCTCAATATTGCCGATTTTTTTGGGAGAAAATAATTTTGGATAATCCATTTAGATCTCCTCTTTTTCTTTGGTATATATTTAGACACTTGCAAACTTACAGTCATCATGATAAATTTATCTTATAAATCTTGCAAGCCACATTATCTTTGTAATGACTATCTTTAGACACATTTCCAAAATTGCAAAAATATTTGCGAAAAAGGGGTCTTTTTTTATGAAATATGATCTTTCAAAAAAACCTACGCGCGGTGCACAAAGGACACTCGATGATTTCTCGCGGACGATGTTCGATTTGATCGCTGAAAAGTCATTCGATGAGATCAATGTCAACGAAATCTGCAAAATCAGCAATTATCCGCGGGCTACTTTCTATAATTACTTTGACGACAAATTCGATCTGCTCAATTACTGCTGGTATGTATTAAGCAGCGAGATCAAGTTGGAAGAATTTCAAAATCTGCCGACCGAGCAGCTGCTGACGATCTACTTTGACCGCATCTACAGTTTATTATCAGATGAAAAGGGCCGGTTGGATAAGACTCTTCGCAACAACGGGATCAACGGTCAAGTGGTTAATAGTTTAAAATCCTATCTGCAAAAACAAATGCGGGAGATTTTTTACATTTGTATTGAAACGCATCCCCATCCGCTCCAAGACCACGTTCCGATCGAATTATTGTCCGATCACTACAGCAATACGTTGATCCTCATCTTAGAGTGGGTCTTTTTCAAACAAAATCAAATCGACAAAAAAGAGGCACATCAGTATTTGATGTATCTTTTGAAAAACACTTCCCTTTGAGCAGAGAAAAAAAGCGTTGATGAAATTTTCATCAGCGCTTTTTTTACTCTTTCTGCTATTCAATTTACTCTTTAAAAACTTCTTTCGCGATCGCAAATGCCGACCATGCTTTCGGCCACCCGACGTAAAAAGCTAAATGGGTGATCACTTCAGCGATTTCTTTTTGGGTGATGCCGTTCTCTTTGCCGATTTTCAGATGCGCACCGAGCTGCTCGAAATTACCGCCGGAGATCAGTGCGGCGATCGTGATCAGACTTCGCTGATGCGGTGCCAATTCTTTTTCACGCGACCAGACTTCCCCGAACAATACATCATCATTCAATTCTGCAAATTTGGGGGCAAAATCCCCCAGTTGTTCGCGTCCTGCTGTTTGTTTTTTGACCATTTGAAATTCCTCCTTCAATTGATTTAACTTTTCAGCAATACCTTGCCGATATTCTTGCCGGATTCTAAATAATCGTGAGCGGCTTTTCCCTCCGCTAACGGAAAAACAGTTGGCTCACGGACCTTGATCGTTCCTTTAGCGAGATAGGAAAAAAGGCGTGCACTGCGCTTTTTCCGTTCACTAAAAGAAGTTAAATAATCCCACAGGTCGCCCGTCAAAATACTTTTCGAGTGTGCCAAGAGATCGGCCAGATCAACGGTCGGCGGGTTCCCGCCGGCCATTCCAAAAAATACGACTTTCCCACGAGGGTGCAGCAGTTCGATACTGTCATTCAGCGTTTTCCCGACCCCATCGAACACCGTATCGAACCGCCCGGTGAATCCTTGTTTCCAGTCAGGATCCCTCATCGATACCACGCCTTCCACGCCGAGAGCCAAAGCTGCCTGCTGCTTAGGAATGCTTGAAGCCGACCCGAAGACCCGTACACCGTCTGCAATCAAGATCTGGGCAAGCAGCCGGCCGACTCCGCCGCTTACGCCAGTAATAAATACTTGATCCCCGGGAGAATTTTGCGCGAGATCGTGTGCCAGAAAATCGGCTGTCAATCCTTGCAGACCGATCGTTGCCGCCGTTTTCGTGCTGACATCAACCGGCAGATCGATCTGCTTTTCGCGTGGGAGCGCGACAAATTCGGCATTCGCCAATGGACCATCGACGAAAAGAACTTTTTTTCCGATATTCTTATTCGAAACATCCGCGCCAACAGCGGCGATCGTTCCGGCCGCTTCATAACCATCGATATACGGGTTGTTTTTTTCGATATGATACGTACCGCGCCGCCGGTAAATGTCAGCAAAATTCAGTCCGATATAATCTGTTCGGACCAGCACTTCGTTTCGTTTCAACGATGGTGTAGGAACTTCGCCGAACTTCAAAACATCGCTCGTTCCGAATTTATTGAAATACAATGCTTTCAAATTTCTGCCTGCTTTCTATGGTTGTTTCCCGATATTCATCCAGCCAAAAGAAACCCTTGTTTTCTTCAAGTATAAAGAAAACGAGGGTTTTTGTCTGATCCCAGGCTCTTGCTGGACTGCTGTCTGCTTTTAATTTTGACTTCTTTTCCATCTGAACAGCAGGATCACGATGAGGATCACGAGCAAGATCGCTGCCGCGATCAGTTCAAGCTGATACTTTTTTAAGAAATTTTCTTTCGGCTGGATAGCCGCGAGCTTTTTCGCCTGTGCCGCATCGATCGTAAACTTCTTCTCATAATTCCAGTGGTGTGTATCTTGCGTGATCTCTACCAGCGCTTTGTATTCGCCTGCTGGATAGTTCCCTTTGAGCTCGACCGGATAATCAAATTTGGTTTCTGGTGTGATATCGATCTGACTATCCTGCGTGTCGATCACTTTTCCCGCGGCGTTTTCGATCGCTGCTTTGAATTTTGCTCCCTTAAGCAAAGTCGGCTGAACATTATCGACCTTGGTATTCACCGAATAGCTTTCTGCTGTGAGTTGTTTCACATCGAGTCCGTCAAATTTGACTTCCGGATCCGGCCGCGAATCGATATTGCCGCGAAGGACGAGCGGGATCGTATAGCTGATCACATTTTGGATCGCTGCTTTGCTTTTTTCCGCGGTGTCGCGCTTCTCGGAAATATTCAGTCCGCCGATCAAAATACCATTATAATCTTCATTTGGGAAGTGAACCGTTCCATTCACTACCTGGCTGCTTTCGGCCGGCACTGTCACTTCGCGCGCGATCGTGACCAGATCGACAAGCTTATATTTCAGTGCCTCCGTCTCCGGCAAGCTGTCCGTATAATTGATGCTGCCGGTCGAATTGGTCCGGGCCTTGCCTAATTGAATGAGAAAGGTTTTCTCATGGTCAGCGTGGTTCGTGATGCGCAAGCCAAAAGTATCGCTAGCGCCCGATGTCCAGCGGATATCGTAAAATGAATCCGCTTTGTCCGTTTGATGTTCCGAAAAGACCGTCCCTACGCTGAATGAATCTTTGACTTCGTCAGCGGAAACACGCGGGGACCCGAGCTGATAAAGAGTAAAAACGCCTATTAAGGCCACACATAGCATCATGATCTTTTTCATTACTTATCCCTCCTCTGACGAAATCATTCGCTGAAAAATCACGATTACGGCTGAAGCCATCCTTTGGTCAATGTCCAATCGACAATGAAACTAAACGTTTTTACTTCAGTGACATTTGTATATTTCAACGCGACTGGCAAATTCTCAGCTGCATTTATCCCAAATGTGTCCGTTTCCTTCTTTAAAACTTCGATCGGTGCCGTGTCGCTGACAGTTATATCCTTAACTTGCAGTGTTCGATTCACGTCGGCTGCTTCCGTTTTGGCCTGCAATGTATAACCGTTGGCGCTGCCTGTATAGTCAGATACTACCAGCGTTGCATCTTTTGATCCAAAGTCAATTGTTGCCGCCAAAGGTTTCGTTCCAAAATCGATCGTCGGATCGATCGTCATCGAAATTTCGCCGGCTTCAGTCGCCGCGGTGATCGTCGTTTGTCCTGAGGCGGGTGCTGCTGAAGCTGTGTTGCCACACGCGAAGACGGCTCCCAAGGTGAGTCCCCCAATAAATAAAATTGCCACTCTTGTTTTCATGATTTTTTTCCTCCTTATTCTTTGATCGTGGTTCCAGGTTGCAAGTTCCATTCCAGCTTTGTGCGATACTTTCCGGCAGCAGCTCTTGAAGAAACGATCACCGTCGCTTGAATCGTTTCTCTCTGAACTTGCATGCGTTTTGGCTGCACGACGATCTTTTGATTTTTATCAGTGATCGTACTGCCGTTTAATAATAAACTAAAGTTTTCATGATAATCACGATAATTCGGGGAAGACACGTCGATTTCCCAGCCTTGCGCGATCCCGCGAAAATCAGTAACGGTCGTTTCGATTTGCCCGATCTCTTTTATGATCATCTGGCCCGACAATTGAACTTTGAAACTTAAATCATTCGGCGGTGTCATCGAAAGATCGCCGGAGATGATTTTGCCCTGGATTTCGGTGTTTTGATCGTTCCCGTTTGTCTCTGCTTCTGCTCGAATAGTAAATAAAAGAAGTGAAAAAAGCAGAAGCAATGCTGTCTTGATGACTTTTTTATCCACCGTTTTCGCCTCCCCGCCGCTTGAAGAACAGGAAGATCGCTGTCCCTGCTAAGATGATCCCGATGAAACTGAATATTATGCTGCTGCCAGTTTTTTCACCCGTTTGCATCAAATGACGGGTCGTCTTTTTATGGTTGGTCTCTTTCTTTTTGGGAGTTGGTGCAGGCTGCTCGATCAGTTCACCATGAATTTCCGACTCTTCCGCATATCCGGGCATTTGCAGACCAGCACTGAGCAGCAAAATACTGAAACAGCAAAGCAGTATTTGAAGTATCTTTTTCATCAGGGCATCACCCCTTTGGTGGTCGCGACAAGATTCCATTCAAGCACTGCTTCATCATTTCTGACACTTTTGACTGTTGAGTAATCGACCATGAGCCCGACATGCTGAGAATTCCACGATTCTGTAATGTTTGTTTGCCCAGAATTGCTGCTGGTATATATTCTTTCCGCAGTTACCAGATCATTTTGCGTATGATCTGCGGGATTTATCCACTTGATCAAATTCTTGAAATCACTGTTTTTACTGCTGGACAATTTGACCTCGACTGCCCAGCCGTCACTAGTTCCGCGTTCATTTGAAACAACGACATCATGATCCTTTTGCCAGAAAAGTTTTGCATCACTGCCACCTAGCCGGATCCTGCCGAAATCGATCGAGGTTGGAAGCTTGATAAATCCAAGTTCGCCTTCTTGAACAGTCACCGGGACTGTGTAAGTAAACTCCGCTTTGTGCCCGGTCACCAGCACTTCTGAAACCACTACTTTTGCGGTCGTATCCCCCACTTTTGAAGTATCAGGATATTGTGCGAAGCGTTCGACAGTGATCCCGGTATTTCCGCCAGTATCGACCGTATCAGTCAATAGGCTGTCCAGTTTTGCATGGTCATCATTCCAGTCCACTTCGATTTTTTTGGGTGTCAGTTGATTGATATGCATCAAACGATAGCCCGAATTTGTGATCTCAAAAAAAACATTCAGTTTATCATTTAATTCATCGATCCGGTGATAGGCCGAATTTATCGTATAGCCGATCTTCCCTTCAACATTCTCGGCTTTGAGAATATCACCGGGATTCGCCGTTTGGATCCGATTGTTTCCCCAAATATTTAAATAGTCTTGTTTCCTCATATCACCATTTGCCCACTGATGATCTTTGACAGAAACATTCGTCAAATCCTTGCTTGCCGCATCTGACATATCCAAATAAGCGAGGCCTAGATAATATTTGCTCGAAAAACCAGTGTGGATCGGCAGATTTTCATTCGTCCCGCCCGAAGTTGCGATGATTTTGAGCTGCCCCTGTTCATTGAGTAAAGCAAATGCCCCAGCGGCATCATAACCGGTCGTTCTTTCATATCCCCGAAGAACGATCGCATTCCCATAATTTACCCGTGCCTTGCTCATGGACTGTGAATCACCGGTCTTTGAGTTGAATATCAGTGTCACATTGTCAGCAAATTTCGCATCGATCCGGTCATTTTTGATTTTATTGGTGATCGAGCTCGGGACCAGCGGAAAAATCTTTGGACTGATGAATGGTACAGAAGTCCCGTCCAACTCCGTTGCATGGTCGAAAAGGCGCACCAAAGCATTCGCATCCCACTTCTCTCCCAACACATAATCTGCATCTTTCGATTGGATCATGCCTGGTGTCTCAATGACATTCACCGGGACTGTGTAAGTGAACTCTGCCTTGTGCCCGGTCACCAGCGCTTCTGAAACCACCACTTTGGCGGTCGTCTCTCCCACTTTTGAAGTATCAGGGTATTGTGCGAAGCGTTCGACGGTGATCCCGGTATTTCCGCCAGTATCGACCGTATCAGTCAATAGGCTGCCCAGTTTTGCATGATCGGCTTTCCAGCCCACTTCGATTTTTTTGGGTGTCAGTTGATTGATATGCATCAAACGATAGCCCGAATTCGTGATCTCAAAAAAAACATTCAGTTTATCATTTAATTCATCGATCCGGTGATAGGCCGAATTTATCGTATAGCCGATCTTCCCTTCAACATTCTCGGCTTTGAGAATATCACCGGGATTCGCCGTTTGGATCCGATTGTTTCCCCAAATATTTAAATAGTCTTGTTTCCTCATATCACCATTTGCCCACTGATGATCTTTGACAGAAACATTCGTCAAATCCTTGCTTGCCGCATCTGACATATCCAAATAAGCGAGGCCTAGATAATATTTGCTCGAAAAACCAGTGTGGATCGGCAGATTTTCATTCGTCCCGCCCGAAGTTGCGATGATTTTGAGCTGCCCCTGTTCATTAAGTAAAGCAAATGCCCCAGCAGCATCATAACCGGTCGTTCTTTCAAATCCCCGTAGAACGATCGCGTTGCCATAATTGGCAGTTGCACGGGCAGTCGCCTTTGCGGCCCCAGTCTTTGAGTTGAATGTCAGCTTGATATCATCTGCAAACAAGGCATTGATTCGATTGCCTCTGATCGACTTTGAGATCGAGTAAGGAACAAGGGAAGCAATCCTCCCCGAACTATACGGCACATCGGTTCCATCCGCTTCAGTCGCTGACTTGACCAGTCGTGCGCGCGCTGGACCGTCCCACATTTCACCCAAAACATACTCCGTATTCTGAGCGATAATCGTCCCTGGGGCTGCAGTCGGCAGCTGTGCATTGATCAGAGCAGGGGATGGCTTTACTATCTCTTCCTGATCGCTCGAAGCATGCGCATGAAAATCTTCAAAAACAGCAGCAGTGAGAGACAGCAATAAAATCGACACGAACGGCATCCATTTTTTGATACGGCTCATCGGATCCACCCCCTATCGATTCGCTCTATTTCTTAAATCCGCAATTCTCAAAAAAATATGATTTTTTCACACACAACATTTCATTTGGGTACGATAACTGAAAACCCCGATGTGATCGATGAATAATAAGATTTTATTCCTCTTGAATTCCCGCTCGATACCGCTATAATTTATTTAATGGAAAGAAAACGCTTTCTATCAAATTTAGACAATTGTTATCTATCATTCCTCATATTCAGAGTAGGATCCTTCTCATCCGTTGTCAGCTCAGTTTTTGCCTACCCCTAGGCAAAAATAAGAAGGAGGAACATCATGGAACGATTGCTGGAAAGAAACTTGTACCGCCACTTTCGCATTATTTATTTTTTGCTCCATCATCACTGGATCACGATCGGCGAATTGTCGAATGAACTCGCGATCCCCGCTCGCACTGTCCGCCAAAGTATCGGCGAGATCAATGAATATATCCAACCCGCAAAAATCGAAAGCAGCTATCAGCGCGGTATCCATCTGGCTTACGGTGTCGAGCTCAATCCGCTATATATTTATTCAGCGATCTATAAACAGTCCGAAAACTTTTTGATTCTGGAAGAGGTCTTTTTACATGATTACCCCTGTCTTTCTGCGCTCGCTGATAAGTTGTTTATCAGCGAATCGACGTTGAAACGGAAAATCGCGATCATCAATCAGATCACGTTGCCTTATGGTTTTGAGATCGATCCGCGAAAAATGGATATCATCGGCAACGAGAAAAAAATCTATTTTTTTTATTACAGCTATCTGATCGAAAAATACGGAGTGCTCGAAAGTTTGCTGTCGAAAACTGAATTGTCGATCATCAATGAACTGATCACGGAATTTTTTGGTGCTTTTCGGCAATTGAAAGATGCCAAGCGCGAAGTCTACGCCTATTTCAATAAGATCCGAGCAATGCTTTTTATTAGTTTGCACCGGATCCAAAGAGGGCATCTTTTAAAACCACATGATCAGTCAATGGATCCAATTCCTTTCAGCCCTTCTTTGGCTGTGCGCGAAAAAATAGCCGCACATTATAAAATCGACTGCAGCAAAAGTGTTTTGTATCATTTGTTTTACTGCTTCTTCAATCCGCGTTATGCGTGGTCGGCGGCGGAGCTTGCTGAAAAGTCACGGAAAGATCCCGCGATCGATAAAATCCGTTCGGCACTATTTGAGTGTCTGTCCGCGATCGAGCAAGCGGAAGGCTTATTCATCCCGCACAAAGAACGTGTTTTGCTGGACCTTTATAATGCCACCAGCTATGTCAGCGGTCCCACAAAAATTTTATACGACCCTGAAGAAGAATTCCTCGTGAATTTAAATCAATATTATCAAAAATTTATGCTGCGGACGAAACAAAAGCTAGTCTATTATCTGACCCGCAGCCCGCTCGAGATCTATCTCGACGACTCAGTGATCGATTCGTTTTTGTTCATGCTGATCACTTCGTGGGACCATTTGCAAAAGCAGCTCGAAAAAAAAGCCCCGCGCGTCAAAGCGGCGATCTTCTTGAACAGCAGCTTAGAGCATAACCGCTTTGTGCTGGATGATCTCGCCTATCACTTGCGGTCTCGCTTGGATTTGCACTTGGTCTCGGCAGGAACGATCAACGAACTCAGCAATGTTTGTACAGAATTCGATCTGCTGATCACGAATTTATCAGCATTTGAACTTCCGAATTGTCCGATCGTCTCGATCCATTCGAATCCAACGATCGAAGACTTCGATAAGATCATCTCAGTTTATGATATGATCGTTGACCGCAAAGTCGCCGAAAAAGTCCCGCCCCAAAAAGATATTGAGAGTTATTATATCTATCGCAATTACAACTGAAAAGCAGCATCGGAAGCGATGCTTCTCCAGAAATAGGGGCCTTGACAATAAATTGTCAGGGCCCCTTTGCGGTCGGTAGCTATTCCATTTTTTTCCGTTTTCTTCTGAAAAGCCAGCTTACGATCAAAACAATCATCAAAATCCCTGCCCAAAGCAGAACAACCAGGTATTTTTGGAAAAAGTTTTCTTGCGGCTTGAGGGCATCGATTTTTTTCGCCTGCACCGCATCGATCATAAATTTTTTCTGATAATTCCAATGCCGGGTGTCATGAGTGACTTCAACGATTGCTTTGTATTCACCGGCTGGATAGTTTCCTTTGAGTTCAACTGGATAATCAAATTTCGTTTCCGGCGTGATATCGATTTGGCTTTCTTGGCTATCAATCGTTTTCCCGTCAGCGTTTACGATCGTCGCCTTGAATTTGGCACCTGTGAGGAGCGTCGGCTGAACACTATACACTTTTGTATTGACGGAATAGCTTTCTGCCGCGAGCTGCTTTACTTCAAGACCGTCAAAGCGGATTTCTGCCGCCGGTCGGGTGTCGCTGTCTCCTCTTAAAACCAGCGGGATCGTGTACGAAATGACATTGCGGATTACTGTACTGCTTTTCTTCTCCGGTGCTTTTTCTTCAGCGACATTCAAACCGCCGATCAGAATCCCGTGATAGTTTTCATTGGGAAATGCGACCGTTCCGTTCACGGTTTGACTGCTGCCGGCGGGAACGACGACTTCATGCGCGATCGTCACCAGATCCGCCAATTTGTATTTTTGCGCCTCCGTCTCGGGCAGACTGTCCGTGTAGTTGATGCTGCCAGCTGCATTCGTCCGGGCTTTGCCCATTTTGATCGTAAATGTTTTTTCATGATCAGCTGAGTTCGTGATCCGCAGTCCGAAAGTATCCGTTGCGCCCGGTGTCCAGCGAATATCGTAAAACGAATCCGATTTATCCGTTTGATGTTCTGAAAAAACTGTCCCGACACTGAACGAATCCGACGTCTCTGCAGCAAAAATTTGAGAAGGCCGGTTCCACCAAAATGCACATCCGCTGAGGAGTACGAGCAGCAGCTTGATAAATTTTTTCATAAACGGCTCCTGCGGAAGTTCACGCCTGAACTTTTCCTTTGACCAGCGTCCAATCAACTACAAAACTCAGCGTTTTCTTTTCAGTAATGTGCGTATACTTTAAGGTGACCGGCAGTGTTTCCGCAGCATTTTCACCGAAGATATTCGTCTTTTTATCATGAACCGTCGCTGCTGAGGCAGCATCGACGACTTTTCCATTGATTTCGAGGGTCCGGTTCTGATCTTCGGTCTCTACTTTGGCTTGCAGCGTATATCCTTTCGTATCGCCAGAATAATCAGTCACTTTGTAAGTGAGTTCTTTTGCGCCGAAATCGATCGTCGGCGACAGCGGCTGACTTCCGAAATCCAAGGTAGAACCGATCGCAAGCGTCACGTCGCCTGCAGTCGTTCCCGCCGAAACCGTCGTTTGCCCATTCAACGTGTCAGCAGCTTGTGCTGGTCTTCCGCATGCAAAAGCTGTTCCCAACATGATTCCGCCAATAAATAGTATCGTTGCTGTTTGTTTTTTCATCATGAATTCTCCTTTTAATTTTGAATTGCATTTTCCGGCTGCAAATTCCACTCCAGCTGTGCCGTATATTTTCCCGCTTGAGCCTGCGAAGACACGATCACTGCCGCCTGGACCTTGCATTCTTTTCTTTGACTCTGATCTTTTTGAACGATGACCGGCCGGCTTGCTGCGGTTACTTCATCACCGTTCAAGACTAAAGCAAACTGATCTTTATACTGTGCATAATTCGGTGAGGCGACAGTGAGTTTCCAGCCTTCTGCGATGCCGCGGAAATCAGTCACGATCGTTTGGATCGTGCCGATGTCTTTCGTGATCGTTTTCCCCGCCAATTGGACTTTGAATCCCAGATCATTCGGCGGTGACAGTGAAAAGTCGCCGGAAATGATTTCGCCCCGCACTTGTGTCGTTTGTCCCGCACTACTTGCCGCCGCTTCCGGGAGCAATAAGAAAAATAAACTTGCGAAAAGCACTCCTGCCCTGATTATTTTTTCACCCATCATTCGCTCCTTTCCGCCGTTTGCTGACGAGCAGAATCACTAGGATCAGAAGCGAAAAACCTGCAAAACTGAGGATCCTGCTGCTGAAAAGTTCTTCACCGGTTTGCATCAAGTGACCGGTTGAAGGCTTTGCATCTGCCGGATTTTTTTTGACCGCGTTCGCGTTTTTTTCCTTTTCCGTTGATTGTTGGATCAATTCTCCGTGCACTTCTGATTCAGCTGCCAGTGCAACCATTTGCATCTTGTTGATGATAAAAAGAATACTGAGCACACAGAGGAAAATTCGGATCTCTTTCCTCATCAAGGCGTCACCCCCTTACTGGTTGAAACAAGCTTCCATTCGATCGTTGCTTCATCGCTGCGGAGAGCTTCAACGGTCGAATAGTCGATGACGATTCCCGCGTGCTCCGCACCCCATGAAGCAGTGATCGCTGTTTTTCCTTTGTTAGTGCTCTGATAAATTTCACTGACTTCGTTTAAATTTTTTTCCGAATGATCTTTCTGATCGATCCATTTGACATAGTTTGGAAAATCACTGTTTTTACTGTCTTTCAGTGCTGTTTCGACTGCCCAGCCATCTGCTGAATCACGATCGTTTGCGACAACGACCGCTTGATCTTTTGGCCAAAATAATTTTTGGCGGCTTCCCAGCGGCACTTGTCCAAAGTCGACTCGCGCGGGAATCGTATCAAATTGCAAACTGCCTTGTTCGACAGTCACCGGCACTTCATAGATATACATTGCCTTTTTCCCTGATTGCAATTTCTCAGAAACCAATACTTTGGCAGTCGTTTGCCCCGCAGCCGTTGTATCTGGATACTCGGTAAATTTTTCGACGGTGATCTTCTGATTGCCGGCAGTATCGATCGCGTTTGCCAAGAGACGGTCGATCGCTGCATGTGTCGCACCGTAACCAACGCTCAGTGCTTTAGGCGTTAGCTGGTTGATCGCCAGCGGCTCGTAACCTTGATGAGTTATTTCAAAAAAGAGCTCCTTATTATTCTTTAGCTGATCGATCCCATGATAAATCGAGTCTTGAGTATAGCCGATATTTCCATCAACATTTTCGGCTTTGATGATGTCGCCGGCTTGCACGGCTTCGACACGCTGATTTCCCCAAAGATCCAGAAAATGCTGTTTGAGTATATCGCCGCTCGCCCACTGATAATTTTTGACAGAAATATTGGTCAGATCTTTCGCAACATCGTTGGACATATCAAGATGTGCGATCCCTGTATAAAACACCCCCATAAAACCGATATGAAGCGGAAGATCCACGTTTCTTTCCCCTGACGTCGCGATGATCTTCAGCTGATTGTTTTCATTGATCAATGCAAATGCCCCCGCAGCATCATAAGTGGATCCCATATCCAAACCATGCAAAATAATCGTATTCCCAAAATTCGCAGTTGCATTGCTGGTCGATTGCACGATCCCCGTTTCCGAATGAAATGTCCACGTGACTTTATCCGCGAAGATCGTATCGATCCGCTCATTATGGATCGCGTCATTGATCGATTTGGGGATCACAGGAACCATTCTTTTGTCATCAAAAGGTATTCCACGTCCATCCGCCTCCGCCGCCGATTTGAATGATCTTTGCTGTGCTGCACTGTCCCATCGTTCCCCTAATGTGTACGCAGCGTCTTGCGTAGTGATGACTCCGGGATCTAGCAGTTTCGAAAGTTTCACTGAGATCGTTTCGGTATAAGACTTCGTGCTGCCCGCAGAATTGTTCGAGTCGATCCAATAATGGTTGACTTCCATTTGATAAGTGTACTGGCAGTCTACGTAATAAGTGACCTTGATATCGACCGTGTCGTCAGCCTTTTTGCTCGCTCCCCTAGTCAATAAGAGCTGTTTCTGTTCGCTGCTCACTTCTGCCTGGACGATCGCCGGATCTGCTGATTCAGCGCTTGTCAATACTAGATCATGCATTCCAGAAAACCGGTAAATATCCCTTTGCCAATAATTGACTGAGCCGCGCGCATCGAGTGTCGCGACCATTTGATCACCGACTTGTCCGCCCAGCTCTTTGCCAGTAAGCTGCGCCGTAAATTTCCCCCATCCTTCGCGCGTCTGGTCATAAGCCAGCTTAGCCGCCTCTTCGACATTATTCGACGCTTTTACCGTAACCGGTGCCCATAATCCGGTCGCGATAATCCCCAAGATTGCCACTATAATAAACAAATACGGTTTTGTTTTTTGTCCCATCAGCTCCCCCCTCCGATCTTTCTGAACATCTACCCTCACGCTTGGTCAAAATGTTTTTTTCTTTCAGCCGCTGATATCAATACTTATCTAACAGCCATTATCATTGACCTCTGATAATTATTATAGTCCCCTTTTTATTAAGCAGCTGTTCACTTTTTGCCTAACGTTAGGCAAAAAAGGAGGAAAAAATATGGAAAGACTGTTAGAGAAAAATCTGCTGCGCCACTTTCGGATCATCGATTTTTTGCTTCATCATCAGTGGATAACGATCGGCGAATTATCAAATGAATTGAATATTCCACCCAGGACGATTCGCCAACAGCTCGGAGAAATCAATGAATATATCGCGCCTGCCAAAATCGAGCGCAGCCGTCAGCAAGGCATCCATCTGACTTGCGGCCCGGCTCATAGTGCACTGGCGATCTATTCGGCAGTTTACAAACAATCCGTACAGTTTACGATCTTGGAAGAAATTTTTCTTCATGAATACAGGAGC
The DNA here is from genome assembly GCA_022649665.1 of Enterococcaceae bacterium. Taxonomy (GTDB): domain Bacteria; phylum Bacillota; class Bacilli; order Lactobacillales; family Enterococcaceae; genus JALCOL01. The sequence goes on along the minus strand of JALCOL010000004.1, from coordinate 67,666 downwards.
ATTGCCTCACTGGCTGAAAAGATCTTCCTCAGTCCGTCGACTCTGAAAAGAAAGATCAAAGCGATCAATCGGATCTTGCGCGCACATCATTTTGAAATCGATCCGCGCAAACTGGACCTTGTCGGCGATGAAAAAAGAATCTACTTCTTTTATTACAGTTATTTGATCGAAAAATACAGCATTCTTGACGGCTTGATCTCGAAACAAGAGCTGCAGCTGATCGATGCCCTGCTTGCCGAATTTTTTGCGGCATTTCCGCAGCTGAAAACGCCAAAACGTGAAGTTTATGCCTATTTTAATAAAGTCCGCACAATGCTGTTTATCAGTTTGCACCGCATAAAAAAAGGGCATCTTTTGGATGCAGACGCCTCTTCACTTGCCCATGTCTCCTTTATCCCCAGCCAAATGATCCGAAAAAAAATCACCGCCTACTACGAAATAGACTGCTCAAAAAAGAGCCTTTATCATCTATTTTACTGTTTCTTCAACCAGCGCTACGCTTGGTCCGCTGCCGACTTAGCTGAAAAAGCTTTACAAGATCCGGAAACTGCGAAAATACGAACGGCGCTTCTTGCCTGTGTTTCAGCGATCAAGCGTAATGAGGGACTGTTTCTCCCAAATGAAGAGCAGCTCTTGCTGACCCTTTATAATTCAACAAGTTATATCGCGGGATCTACCAAAATCCTCTATAACCCTGATCAAGAGTTTTTAGCGAATCTAAATACATATTGTGCCCCATTCATTCTGCGGACGAAGCAACAGCTGACGCTCTTTTTAACAAAACAGCCGCTCGATATTTATCTGGATGATTCGGTGATCGAATCCTTGCTCTTTCTGCTGATCACCTCCTGGGAGGGGTTAGCTGCCCAACTGGAGAAAAAAATTCCGAAAATCAGCACCGGGATATTTTTCAATACCAGTTTGGACCACAATCATTTCGTACTGAATGAGCTTTCTTATCACTTGAAATCTCGTTTGGATCTGCAGCTGGTTTCCGCAAACACGATTGCAGAACTCGCTGATGTCTGTACTCACTTTGATTTGTTGATCACGAATTTATCAGCAGTCGAGCTGCCGAACCGCCCAATCGTTTCGGTTCACTCCCATCCGACGATCGAAGACTTTGACAAGATCATTTCCACCTATGACGCGATCATCGCGCGCAAGTTCGCGGAATCATGCTGAAAGTTGTTAGAGAATAACGATCCCAACAAAAAAGAGCTGTGACATAAGTTTTGTCACAGCTCAGATATCCGAATGAAACCATGTGTCAAAAGCAGCTTCTTCAGATCTGGATCCGCTCATTATTTTGCGTCAGGCGTGTTGTAAAGTTGGTAATGGATCGTCCCGGTCAAGATATCGCCGGCTTTTAAGTCGTGTTTTTCATTATTGAAAGTAACACTCAGTCCTTCATCCGTGATTGCTTTTGAAATGTTCCCGGTGTTGTTGGCAATCGTTTTCGTTGCTTCCGCTTTATGCACGATTTGATTCGCACTTTGCCCCATCAGTGATTGGCCATTGATTTTGAATTCGGTCACCGTCGCTTTTTTACCGCTGTCGGTAAGCAGAAGGTCACTCGCGAGCGAAGCTTTCACAGACCAATCTTGCGCCGCTTTATCATTAAATACGGTGATATTCCGGTCGTCCTTAGCAACGCCGCCATCGATCTGATAATTGCCGTCCGCATTCAATTTCGTTTCAAAATTATACTCCTCCGGAACATGGACCAGTTTTAAAACAGCGGGATCCGGGTCCGGACTATCAATGATTTTTACCTGCGTGTTGGTATCTTTTGATTCACTTGGAACTTCTGTAGCATGGACCGTTGTGCCAAGCGCCAAAACTCCTAATAAGCCAAGTGCTGTTGTTGCGGTGATTACTATCGATCGTTTCATGATTGATTCCTCCTCGATTATTTGGCTATGCTCCTAACGAGCATTACTCCCTAAAAAAGTATTAATTTGCGGCTGGCTTATCCGACAAAGTCCACATCAGCGTGCCCGAATAGTCGCCGACTTTTTGCGCTTCTGGCGGTATTTTTAAAAATAATCCATGGTCCGCCGTTTGCCAGTCCGCTGACAGCGTCTCCTCTTCAGGATCCCCTGTTTGGTGACGCTCGATTTGCTGGTCTTGGTCATTGATCACGATCACTTGACCGGCACGGTTGGTATATTCCAGCGTCGCGCCGTTTCCGAGCAATGGCTGCGTTTCTCTTAGCGACAGCTGCCAATCGCTTTTTTGGCTGGCGGCACGCGTATCTGAAACTGTCAATGTGCCGGTCGGGCTTCCCTTTAGATTCAGCAAATCAGGAGATAATTTGATGTTTTGGCCGAAATTTAAAGCTGTCGGCACTTCAAAAGCCAGTGTTCCGCCTTGCACTTTGACTTGGGTGGCCGCTTTAAACATCCGGTCGCGAAAAGTCAGCTCGTCTTTCGGCTCGATATTGCCGACATCATTGTTGGTCGCAGGCCTGTCGGCAATCGATGCCTTGCCGCTGTGATCCTGTAAAAAGATCTGAACGATATCATTTTCTTTTAAAGAAAGCTGAGAAATATCGATCGTAAAATTCCCTTGCGCATCCACGCGGCCTTTCACGCCCGTGAGTTGATCATTTACTGTTAATGTGACATCGCTGCCAGCTTCCCCTGTCCCTGACAGTGTGCTGCTGCCGGGATTCAAGCTGCCGATGATTCGCGCAGGATCAGGCGGAGTGATGTCGATCACTGTCGTCTCCACCGGCGCGTCTTGTGCCCAAGATCCGCGCGTTGCAGAAGAAGAGAGTATCTTCCCGGCTTGCTGAAAATCATCCGCCTCATAAGAAGCATATCCGTTCTCATCAGTCGGGATCGTCCGATGCTGATTACCGCGTGTATCGGTGATATCGACCATTGCCTCTCCTTTTGCAGCATAGACCGGGATGTAGTGGATGTTGCCGCTTTCATCCATTCCGTTATCATCAGGCACTTCGCCGATTTTTACACGGGTGGTGATTTTTTTATCGGCATCCGTGATACTGTTCCACTCGGTCGTCGGCTTTTGGCTCAGACTGGAGATCCGGCGCTGCTGCGTCGTTTTAAACATTCCTTCTAATATCTGATCATCGGAACTTACGACTCCTCTGTTTTGTTCAACGTACGAAAGTTTCGGACTCGTATAGTCTGGTCCTTGATCCACGTTCGATGAAAGATTCCATAAACTGATCTCCGCATTCGTGATCTTGAATAAGCCTAAATTATCCGGTGCGATCCCGGCGATCAAACTCGATTGTCCAGCGCTGTAATTTTTCAGATCGAGAATTTTAGGAGAATCGATCGTGACCTGGCGATTTTTATTATCAGCGATCCCCGTTTGAAACAGCGAAGTATTTGTTGCAGCGATAATATACAATTCACTATTGGGGCCCACACTGAATACATTTTGTTTTTGCGGATCGATCCCGTTGAAATAAACCGGCGCCTTCCCTTGAGACAAAGAAGTGAGGTTGATTTTATTATCACCATCCGCAATAAAATCACTCCCCTTTCCATAATCTGCGCGAAAGGCATTTCCCGGCATCGTTGCATTGTAGGCAGCTCCTTTTTCCAAATGGATCCGGTCATAATAAGCAAAGACCACAGGATAAGTGATGCCGCTGCCGGTCATTCGAAAATTCGCTTTGGCATTTTTGCTAACAACAAACTCTCTGGAACCCACTCCCAGTCCGGTCGTATCCGCAAACCAGAAAAAGGACCGATCTTCAGGAGAATTCGCTTTAAAGCTAGTGACGTTTGCGTTGTCAGTGATCTTGACGCCGCTGACTTGCGCCATTTCACTCGCCGTATACCAAGTAATATTCCCCGATAAATTCAATTGTGATCCGAGTGAAGTAACCAGCCGCGTACGCATCCCCGGATCGCTTGAGACGTTCGCGACATTGATCGTCCAGCCGGAATTTCCCATCGCCCAGTCGAGACCGTTACTAATGAACCCTTGAACGGTTGCTTGTTTCGAAATGACTTTGCTGACGTCATGCACCGAAAACGTCTGGGGACCAGTATTAAACGGCACGATCCCGAGAGATGCGTATTGCATATCGAAGACATGGTTTCCGCCATCGATATCGATCGAATTCGCACGCGCCTGAATGAACGCTCGATTATCATTTCTGATATCATTCGTCACTTTAATGTTCGTTACATTTTTATCATTATAAGCGCTTACAAATTCTTGCCAACTAGACACTTCGACCGCGTTCGTCTGCGCACCGGCCGGCTGAACGGCAGCGCTCGACTCGGTTGTGGCGGGTAAAGAGCTGGTACTCTCCGCACTTGACGGCACTTCCGCCAAGGCACGCGTGGTTGAAAAGAGCAGACCCGCTAAGAAAAGCAGGCCCAATCCAAGGTAGCCAAAATATGTTTTCATTTGGACTCTCTCCCCGCGCTGCTGTCTCTTTTCATTTTGATAATATACAAAATCAACCCCAAAATGATGAGCACGCTGATCGCGATGATCAGCCAAATCCAATTGTTTTGTGCTGCTTGCGGCTGGGGCTGGATCGCTTGCTCTTTTACCTTCTTCACTTCTTCTGCTGACAATACAAAAGCTTTTTGGAACGTCCACGTATGAGCCTGCGCATCTTTGATCGTGATGTTCAGCTGATACTTTCCCGGCTGATAATCTTTTTTATCCCAGCTGAGCGTATATGGATAAATGGAATTCGGCGCGATCTCGCGCTCCTTATATGTCGCTTGTGTGATTTTTTGCCCATCTTTTTTTAGGGTAGAGTCGACTTGCAAATGCCCCATCGCATTGGCGCGGTCGTTGCTGATCGCAACCGAGACCCCTGTTTTCCCGAAACTGACTTCTGGTTTTGCTTTGCCCGCTGAAAGTGCACGCTCAGCATTCTCTTCTCCTTCCCGCAACCGAAGTCCGAGCACGTAGCTGTATTGATTGACCAATTGCGGCTGTTTTTTATTTTTTGGGATTTCTTTGGTGACATTCACTCCGCCAAGCACCTCGCCTTTGAAAGGCGTTGCCGGGATCTCCAGCTGGATCGGTACTAATTTAGATTCATTAGGAGACAGCTGGATCTCTTTTTCATACGAAGCTTGTTTCGTTAAATCCAGCGGCCGCGATGCCGAAAATTGTCCCTTTGGATCAGAATAATCGATGATCCCGTTTTTATTGGTACTCGCCTGAATGACTTGCAGATGGTAAGCAGCTGCCTCTTGACTCGTATTGGTTACGGTGACCCCGATCGTCTGCTGGCTTCCGGGAGCAACCAGCAAATCAAAGAAGCTGCTCTCTTTTTTCTGCGTATCGCTGTATTTTGGGGTCACTAGAAAGCCGACCGTACTGTTATCAGCTGCAGAAGCTGCTTTGCCGCTTAAACAAGTGAAGAAAATCACAAGAAATAGCGTAAAAATGCCGAAGATTTTTTGTTTTTTTGACATAAAAGCTCATCTTCTCTCCCGTTTTTTATGGCACCGTTGAAAAACATAGCCGCTGGCTGAGAACAAGATACATAGCCAGCCGGTCATTGCTGCTGACGGTGTGGCAGTTTCTCCTGTGGCAGGCAGATTACTGGATGTCAAAACTTTTTTTTCATTGATGAAGGGCTTCGGCGGTGTCGGTTCTGGCGGCCGCGGAGGATCGTCGCCTTTTAAAATAGTGATCTTAAAAGTACTTGTCGGCAACGAGGCCGCATCTGAGGCAAATACTGCTGCCGGCAGACTGACAACCGCGATCGTCAGCAGCAGCATAGCTAAAAAGATCTTTCTCCTTTTCATCTGCAGCACTCCCTCCCTCTTTGAGAAATTTGAGTTCACTGCGCAGCGATCATGTAAAAAATCTTTCGTCCGGATGCACAAAAAAAGCACTCAGCGCGTTATGTTCATTCAACGAAATAAACATGAACTACAAAAAGTACTTCCAACAGTGACGATACATATTAGACAATTAATTTCTATTTCCGATCAAAATACTGATGATTTACACAAACCTGAAAAGACTTCTTTGATGAATCATGTATTGTATAAGTATTCATTCATTTCAGTCATACGATCTAACTGCTAATACATCGAAGACAAATGATTAAATCGTCAATACATTTTTGATTACTGTATCTTTTGCCCATAGTGTAGCACAAAATCATTGATTCAGTTAGAAAAAATTAAAAAATTTATTTAATCATCGATAAAAATAATCCTTTGGAAAAGTTTATCAACTGATTATACTCTGCATAAAAAAACAATTATCGAATAAAAACATCTCTTGAAAAAAACATCTTCATTTTCAGGCGAATATGGTCGTCAATGAATTTTTAATAGTGTAAAACGATTGAATGATTTACAAAATAGATTTGTATTTCCAAACTTTTGCATAAAAAGAAAAAAGCCCCTGCAGCAGTGGACCTTTGGAACTGATGGCAATACAGCGGACTGCAATCATTCGCACCGAACTTGAAACCTTCTTTTGTTGGGGGATTGACAGTGTTCCTCAGAATCCTTAATCGATCATCAGACAAAAAAAGGACCCTTGATAGCCAAGGGTCCTCATGCGCAAGCGCAAAAAACATTTTTTAGCGACGGACTTCTTTGATCCGGGCTGCTTTTCCGTGAAGTGCACGCAGGTAGTACAATTTCGCACGACGTACTTTACCATGACGGATCACTTCGATTTTTGCAACACGCGGTGTGTGAATCGGGAAAGTTCTTTCCACGCCAACGCCGTTTGAGATTTTACGAACAGTATACGTTTCGCTGATTCCTGCTCCGCGGCGTTTGATGACAACACCTTCAAAAAGCTGGATACGTTCACGTGTTCCTTCGACTACTTTTGCATGCACGCGCAAAGTGTCGCCGGCACGAAAAGCAGGGATGTCGTCACGCAATTGTGCTTTGGTCAATTCTTCGATCAATGGATTCATTATTATTTCTCCTTATTTCAGATATTCATACAAAGTCTTACTTCCAGCGGAATATCGTAATGGTGGCGCAAAACGCTCACTTAAAAAGACTATCATAAATGCTTAGCGCTGTAAAGCCAAGTTTCAATTCTTTTCGCGCAGATCTTCCGCTTTTTCTTCCTTGAGCTCCGCCAGCATTTTTTCCTGCGTGCTTGAAAGTGTGGTCGCGCATAAGAGTTCCGGGCGGCGCAGAAGGGTTCGGCGCAGCGATTCTTTTTCCTGCCACTCCAGGATCAGTTTATGATTGCCGTTGCGCAAAACTTCCGGCACTTCCATTCCCTTGTATTCCGCCGGGCGGGTGTACTGCGGGTATTCCAAAAGACCGGTCGAAAACGAGTCGGTCGCGGCTGATGTTTCATTGCCCAGCACATTCGGCAAGAGACGCGCGGTCGCATCGATCATCGCCATCGCGCCAAGTTCGCCGCCGGTCAAGACAAAGTCGCCGATCGACACTTCATCGGTCACAAGCGAACGGATCCGTTCGTCGTAGCCTTCATAATGGCCGCAAACAAAAACGAGATGTTCTTCGTGCGCGAATTCTTCTGCCAGTTTTTGCGTGAACGGGACGCCCGCCGGATCCATCAAAATGATCCTTTTTTTGGTTGCCGGCGACTTTTCACGGATCGCCTCGAGCGCCGCATCGATCGGCTGCACTTTAAGGAGCATCCCGGCCCCGCCGCCATACGGATAATCATCGACAGAATGATGCTTGTCGTCAGAATACGCGCGAAAATCCGTCACATCAATCTCAAGGAAGCCCTTTTCGACCGCTTTGCCGATCATCGACTCGCCCAAGGGACCCGCGAACATGTTAGGAAAAAGGCTCAATACGTCAATCTTCATCCGGATCCAGCCCTTCCAACAATTCGACTTTGACGCGCCCGTTCTCCAGATCGACCGCGCGCACCACCTCTTTGATGTAGGGAATCAAAAGATCGCTTTTTCCGGGCCGTTCGACGACCCAGACATCATTGGCGCCGGGTGATAAGATCTCTTTGATCGTACCGAGCACTTCGCCTGCGAGCGTTTCAACGGTCAGGCCGATGATCTCGTGATAATAGTATTCATCGGCAGCAAGCTCTTGCAAAGCGTCTTTTGCGATCTTGAGCTCGCTTCCCTTCAGCTGTTCGACTTCATTAATCGAAGAGAACTCTTTGAATTTGACGATCATCAGATTTTTCTTTTTGCGGGCGGCGGCGACTGTGACTTCTTGCAAAAATTTGCCGTCTTGAAAAATCAAAAGGCGGCTGCCGGCCTGAAAGCGTTCCTCGGGAAAATCCGTGCGCGAAGCAACCCGTACCTCGCCTTTGATGCCTTGCGTATTGACGATTTCGCCAACGGTCAAATAATCCAAATCCGCTCATTCCTTCCTTATTCGTTTCGTTTCCGGTACTAATGAATCAAACGCTTGTCCAAAGACATTTTGGACTTCATGGATCACAAGAAATGCTTGCGGATCCGCGGCTTGGACCAATTCGATGATCGGCTGGACCTGATCATTTTCAACCACGGTATAAAGCACTTGCTGCGCTTCGCCGCGGTAGCCGCCGTGCGCCTCCAAGAGCGTGCTGCCGACATTCAGCTGATCGCGCAGCTCTTCTTGGATCATTGCCCGTTTGGGCGAGATCAAAGTCAGCGCTTTGCGCGGTTTGGCGCCTTCGACCACGTAAGCAATCGCTCGCGACCCTAAAAAGACAGAGATCATCGTCAGAAGCATCCGCTCCATCCCGATGATCAAGCCGGACGGAATCACAACTGCCAGATCCATAAAAAGAACCCCTTTGCTTTGCGGGATCCCGAAATACTTTTGCAGCATTTTAGCGATGATCGTGCTGCCGGCGGTCGTTCCGCCGGCGGAATAGACAAGACCGATCCCAGTCCCCATCGTGAGCCCCGCGCCCATCGCGCCCAGCAGACTGTTTTGCATCGGAAACTGGACATTCGTCAAAAGCTTCAAAAAGATCGTCGTCAAAGCGACACTGCCGATCGTGCGAATGATCACTTTCCGGTCCAAAAGCTTCCAGCCGATCACCAGCAGGATCGCATTCATCACTGCCGTCGAAAGGAAGGTGGGGATGTGGAAGACATAGTAGAAGATCATCGTCAGCCCGACGATCCCGCCTTCCCCCAAACGATTCGGGACCGCCATGCAGTTGACCGAAAAGGCTGTCAGAAACGAGCCGATCACAAAAGCTGCTGCGGTTTTCATTTTTCCATTGACTAATCCGTTCAAAATCTTCCCTCCAACAAAAAAGAGAGGGCCAGCGTGTGCTGATCTCCCCCTCCGCGAACTATTTTGCGTCTAAAATATTCAAACGCACTCTTTTGCCGCCTTTGATGCGGACGCTGTAAACGATCGTGCGGATCGCTTTAGCGACACGCCCTTGTTTACCGATAATGCGGCCGATATCATCCGGCTGGACGATCAAATCGTACTCGTAAAAATCATCCGATTCTTTGACATTCAATTTGATCTTGTCGGGATGCACTACAAGTGGACGAACGATCGTTAAAATCAATTCTTTCACTTCAGTCATCGACATCACCTATTTCTTGGTATATTTTGCTTCGTGGAATTTTTTCATGATTCCTTCGCGGGACAAAATATTGCGGACGGTATCAGAAGGCTGTGCGCCTTTGCCAAGCCAGTCCATCACAACTTCTTCTTTCAATTCAACGACTGCTGGATCTTTCAAAGGATTGTACGTGCCGATTTCTTCGATAAAGCGGCCGTCACGCGGTGAACGTGAATCAGCAACTACGATACGATAAAAAGGAGTCTTTTTTGATCCCATGCGTTTCAAACGAATTTTTACTGCCATTAGTTAGTTTCCCTCCAAATAATTTTCAATTGATCACAAAAGGTAGTCTACCAGTTTTTCAAATCGCTGTAAAGCTTTTTTTCTTGACAGCGGGAAAGTTTTTACCGTTTTTTGCGGCGCTTCTTCTTTTTCTGGGTTTTCTTCATGACCGATTTCATCGCCATTTTGCTCATTTTGCCTTTGATCCCGCCGCCAAAAAGCTGATCCATTCCCTGCATATTGCCTTTCGTCATTTGGCGCATCATCTTTTTCGCTTCGTTGAACTGCTTGATCATCCGGTTGACTTCGATCACCGAGTTTCCACTGCCGGCGGCGATCCGGCGGCGGCGCGAGGGATTCAAAAGATCGGGATTTTCACGTTCTTCCGGCGTCATCGAATAAACGACAGCCTTTTTGCGCGCCATTTCTTTCGGATCGACTTTGACTTGATCGATCCCTGGCAGGTCCCCCATCCCGGGGATCATTTTGACCAGATCTTCAAGCGGCCCCATTCCTTCGACTTGTTCGAGCTGATCGATGAAATCATTGAAGTCGAATGTGTTTTCTTTCATCTTGCGCGTCATTTCCTGCGCTTTTTCTTCATCATAATCCTGCTGCGCTTTTTCGATCAGCGTCAGCATATCGCCCATTCCGAGGATCCGTGAACTCATCCGGTCCGGATGGAATACTTCCAAGTCGCTGATCTTCTCACCGGTCCCGACGAATTTGATCGGTTTGCCGGTGACGGCACGGATCGAAAGGGCTGCCCCGCCGCGGGTATCGCCATCGAGCTTCGTAACGACGACGCCGGTGATCCCGAGCTGCTTGTTGAAGCTTTCCGCCACATTGACTGCATCTTGCCCGGTCATCGCATCAACGACCAGCAAGATCTCATCCGGATGGGCGAGCTCTTTGATGTCTTTCAGCTCGTTCATCAGTTTTTCATCGACATGCAGACGCCCCGCAGTATCGATCAGCACATAATCATTATTGTGGGCTGCCGCCTCTTGCAGCCCTTGGCGGACGATCTCGACGGGCGATGCGTCAGTTCCCAGCTCAAAAACCGGTACATCCAGATCGCGGCCCAAGACTTTCAACTGGTCGATCGCTGCCGGACGATACACGTCGCCGGCGATCAGTAAAGGCCGGGCTTTTTCATTTTTCTTCAGCAGATTGGCAAGTTTTGCCGCAAAAGTCGTTTTCCCGGCCCCTTGCAGTCCGACCATCATGATCACGGTCGGGATCTTCGGGCTTTTTGCGAGCGGTACGGTTTCGCCGCCGAGCGTTTGCGTCAATTCTTGGTCGACGATCTTGACGACTTGCTGGGCCGGCGTCAGACTGTCAAGTACTTCAGCGCCGACTGCCCGTTCGCCGACACGTTTCGTAAAGTCTTTGACGACTTTGTAGTTGACATCGGCTTCGAGGAGCGCCAGACGGATCTCGCGCATCATTTCATTGACGTCGCTTTTCGATACTTTTCCTTTGCGGCCTAATTTGGACATTGCCTTTTTCAGGCGGTCGCTTAAACTTTCAAAAGCCATAATTTCTTCATCCTATTCTTCTTCGATTTCGCGCAAGCGATCTATGTAGAGCGGCAGCATCTCGTCTTCCGGATACTGATTTTTAAAATATTTTTCCATTTCATCGTAGACTTCGCTTTTTACAACATAATCAGAATACAAATGGAGGCGGCGCTCATAATTCTCGAGCAGCTTGCTGGAGCGTTTCAAATTATCATAGACCGCTTGGCGGCTGACTTGATACTCTTCGGCGATCTCTCCCAGCGAATAATCGTCAGCATAATAAAGCTCCAAATAGTTCATTTGCTTTTCCGTCAACAGATTCGCATAAAAGCTGAAGAGCGCATTCATCCGGTTCGTTTTTTCAAGTTCCATTGCTTACGCTCCTTTATTCACCGTTTTCATTGATGCAGCGGATCCCGTTCGCTTCTAAAAGTGCGCAGGTCACTCCGCGGCCGGGCTGCTGTTTGCCGGAAAACGAGCCGTCGTAGACCCGATGCGTTCCGCAGCTGGGCGAGCCGTCTTTAAAAATCGCTTCGGTAATGCCGCGCGCCTTGAACTCGCGGAGACACGCCCGGGCGCCTGTTAGAAATTCGTGCGTGACGTCGCGGCCTGTTTGATCGACGACTTGCGCTGTTCCGGCGAGCACCGCTTCGGCACTGCCGCCTTGGATCTCAGCTGGGGTCCGCGGGATCCCGAGCCCGCCGGCAACTTCAGAACAAAATGGTACGATCGCGGCTCCCCGCGGGATCGCAGTTTTCAATTTTTCCGCTTGGCTTTTTCCGTCATAGCGGCATTTTTCGCCGAACAAACAGGCAGACATTCCGATCATCGCGGCACTTCCTTCCATACTGTGCTATTATAGCAAAAAATCGAGAAGTTTATTAGTGTAAAAAAAATCATGACAAAAGCCCCCAGCTTCCGATGTTGAAAAGCTGAAAACCTTTGCCACGACCTTCCGAATAAAAAATCGAGCGGTTCGCTTTAGACTTTTGCCAGTGCCAGATACTTTTCGAGCCGGCGCACCGCTTCTTCAAGCTTCGGCAAATCTGAAGCGTAGCTGATCCGGATATAGCCTTCACCGGCTTGGCCGAACGCGATCCCGGGGATCACGGCAAGTGCGGCTTTTTCCGCCAGATCAACACAAAAAGCCATCGAATCTTGGATCTGTCCGGCGGGGATCTTGGCAAACAAATAAAAAGCCCCGTTGGGACGCGCTACTTCAAAGCCCAACTGCTTCAAAGCTTCGCATAAATAGTCGCGCCGTTTCAAATAAGCTTTGCGCATCTGCAGTCCGTCGTCTGCTCCAGCAGTCAACGCTTCGACCGCCGCTTTTTGCGAAACTGTCGCGGCAGCCGTCACCAAATATTGATGGACTTTGATGATCTCGTCGATAAAGATCTTCGGCGCGTAAATGAATCCTAAGCGCCAGCCGGTCATCGCGTGCGACTTGGAAAGGCCGTTCAGCAAGATCGTCTGCTCCGGCAAAAACTCCGCGATCGAAACATGCGGATGGTCATAGGCGAGCTCGCTGTATACTTCATCGCTCACGACGAACACTTCATGCTCTTTGAGCACTCCGGCAAGCGCAGCAACTTCTGCGCGCGTATACGTCACGCCAGTCGGGTTGCTTGGATAATTCAAAATGACCGCTTTGACGCGCCCCTCATATTTTTCTAAATGCTTGTTCAGATTCTCCGGTGTCAAAACGAACGCATCGGCACTCGTGTCCATATAGACCGCCTCAGCACCCGCCAAAGTAATGACCGGTTCATATCCCGGATAGATCGGTGACGGCAGCAAAACGACGTCGCCTGCTTCAAGGATCGAAAGGAGCGAGGCCGCGATCGCTTCCGTGACGCCGACAGAAACCAGAATTTCATGATCTGCAGCGAAAGCGACATGATACTTTTTCGCCATAAAATCAGCAGCGGCTTCACGCAGTTCGGGCAGGCCGCGCATCCCGGTATAGTGGGACGCATTTCCCGTGATCGCATCGATCCCGGCTTGTTTGACATGTTCCGGCGTATTAAAATCCGGCTCTCCCAGCGTCAGACGCAGGATGTCCGGGATATCGGAGACCTTTTCATCGAATTGCCGAATCAGCGAAACGGCGATTTTATAGACTTGCGGATTGAATTTTTTACTTAGATCCATGACTCATCCTCCCTTTTCTCCTCCATCTTACCATAATCTGCAGAAACAGATGAAAACAAAATGAATGTTTTCTCATAATATTCGAAATCTCCTCGTTTTTTAGCGAAAATTTCTTTTTTTGGAAGTCGTACTTAAAAACGGTTATAATGTAATAAAGGAGGCAGTTCCTATGAAAAATCTAATCAAAAATATCTTGATTTTACTTTTATATGCTGTGCCGTTCTGCTTTCTCTCGCTTTTCGGCAATTACGTCCTGCAGACCTCTTTGTTTATCCCGCTTGCCTTTTTGTATTTAACGATCCTGACTTGCATCGTTTGGTATCGTAATTCATTGCTCATCGGTGTTTTCGGCAATCTCCTCAGTCTGCTGCTTTCCGTGAAGTTGTTCGGTTCGTTTCACCAATCCTATAGTCTTGTGATGCCGGGATTGTTCTCTAAACAGCTGATCTTTTCATGGAGCCTGGTCTATGCCGTTTTTCAAATGATTCTATGTTCTTTCATTTATTCTTTTTCGCGGATCTCTTTCAAGCTTCTGCCGAAGAGCCGCAAAAAATCTTGTTAATCACTTCATAAAGGAGTTTTTCTATTGAATGTACAACGTATCTTGACTGGTGAAATCGAGGAAAATTGCTATTTGCTGACCAGCGGCAAAGAACTTCTCGTGATCGATCCGGGAGCTGACGGCGACGTGCTCGCTAAGCACATCGCGGCTTCCGGTTTGAAGCCGCGTGCGATCCTCTTGACCCACACGCACTATGATCATATCGGCGCCAGCGACCTCTTGCGCGACAAGTACCATATCCCGCTCTATGTCCATCCGGCAGAAAATGACTGGCTGGGCGACCCGATCAAAAATCTCTCAGGCTTGTGGCGTCATAATGATATCGCCGACGTGATCATCCGGCCGGCTGACGAACTTTTGAAAGCGGCCCCGTATTCGATCGGCGACTTTCGCTTTGAAGTTCGCGAGACGCCGGGACACTCGATGGGGAGCGTCAGTTTTGTTTTTCCCGAGGATCAAGTCGTTTTTACCGGAGACGCACTTTTCAGTGGCAGCATCGGCCGCACGGATCTTTTCAGCGGCAGCATGGAACAGCTGAAAGAAAGCATCACGTCAGAGCTTTTCACTTTGCGGGATGATTACTTGGCCTTGCCAGGTCATGGTCCCCAAACATCGATCGGTCATGAAAAGCAGACAAATCCTTTCTTTCAATAATCAAAAATGATCAATTTATTCTAGGAGGTTTTTTTGTGTCTAATCCAACAACGCTTTATATCGTCCGCCACGGAAAAACGATGTTCAACGCGATCGGCCGCACGCAGGGCTGGTCGGATACGCCGCTCACGCGTGAAGGAGTTGAAAGCATCCACTACCTTGGTTTGGGCTTGAAAGATACGCCGTTTGCGATCGCCTACTCAAGCGACAGCGGCCGCGCGATCCAGACGTCGCGCTTGGTCCTTGGCGAACACAATGATGCGAAGATCCCGTATTTTATCGATCAGCGGATCCGCGAATGGTGCTTCGGCAGCTTAGACGGCGGCTACGACGGCGAACTTTGGGGCGTCGTTCCGCGCGTGCTTGCCTATCAAAACGACCAGGAGATGTGGGCTGATCTGACGTATGAAAAGCTGGCCGGTGCGATCCAAGAAGCTGATACAACTGATTGGTCGGAACCGTATGAAACGATCAAGACGCGGATCTGGAACGGCTTTGAAGACATCGCCCAGCGCGTTGAAAACCGCGGCGGCGGCAATGCGCTCATCGTCTCGCACGGGATGACGATCTCGCATCTTCTTTATTTGATCGATCCCAAGCAGCCGCTGCAGCAAAATTTGGAGAATGCTTCAGTGACTCGTCTCACTTATTCAAAAGGAAAATACGAGATCGAAGCGATCAATGACATGAGCTACTTGAAAAATGGCCAAACGATCTCGCAGCAATTTTTAAACGGCGACTGATTCGGCGCACTCGCGCGAGCTGAGACAAAAGTGTCCAGCTTTGAACATCAAAAAAATCCTGAAAAAGGGCCCTGACAAACGCATGTCGTGGGGCTCTTTTTTTGTCTTTTGAAAAGTTTAAAGGACAGCTCCGGGAAAAACCAGTATACTAAAAAAGAATGCTTTATTCAGAAAGGATGGAATGCAGTGAACCTGATAGAACTTTTGAAAGCCGTCATTCTCGGGATCATCGAAGGGATCACCGAATGGCTGCCGATCAGCAGTACCGGCCACTTGATCTTGGCGAACCAATTCATCAAACTTGATCTTTCCGCCGATTTTATGGAAATGTTCAACGTCGTGATCCAACTCGGCGCGATCCTCGCCGTCGTCGTCTTATATTTCTACAAGCTCAATCCTTTTTCGCCATCGAAAGATTCGGCGGAAAAACACAATACTTGGGTCCTCTGGCTCAAGGTGATCATCGCGTGTCTGCCAGCAATCATTATTGGTCTTCCATTTGACGATTATTTGGACGCGCACTTTTATAACTTCATTACTGTGGCTGCGATGCTGATCCTTTACGGGGTGCTTTTTATCGTCGTGGAAAACCACAACAAAGGCAAAACAGCGAAGTTTACCGATTTGAACAATCTTCCGTACCAGATCGCTCTTTTCATCGGGATCTTCCAAGTTTTGGCGCTGATCCCCGGGACATCGCGCAGCGGCGCAACGATCTTAGGGGCGATCATGATCGGGGCTTCCCGCTATGTCGCGACCGAATTTTCTTTCTTCTTAGGGATCCCGGTGATGTTTGGCGCAAGCGGGCTCAAGATCTTCAAATTCTTATTGAAAGGCAATCACTTCACTTTCGATCAAACGGTGATCCTATTGACCGGCTGCGTGGTGGCTTTTCTAGTTTCGATTTTGGCGATCAAGTTCTTGCTGAATTATTTGAAACGCAACGACTTCAAAGCATTCGGCTGGTACCGGATCGTCTTGGGGATCATCTTGCTGGGCTACTGGTTCTTTTAAAATCGAAAATGATCTTTATAAAAACACCCAAAGAGCATTCCTGCTTTTTAGGTGTTTTTTATTGTGGATATTATTGCAACGCAAAAGCCTCTTGCTCGCTTCTCTTTTTATACTTATGTTATCATATTATTAGAAGGGAGGAGCGGACCATGACACAAATGCAAGCAAAGAAATTTTTTTCCGCCCCGCTGCTGTGCTTCCTATTGCTGCTTATCGGTGTTCTCGCAGAAAGCTGGTCATCAGCTGCGGCCCCGTTTTTGTTCATTGCGGCGATGCTCGTCGGCGGAACGAAACGCACGCTGGCCGGATTAGAAGAGCTGCTTCAAGATCGCAAGCTCAACGTTGATCTCTTGATGGCACTCGCTGCGATCGGCGCAGGTATCATCGGTCACTGGCGCGAGGGAGCTGTTTTGACGTTTATTTTTTGTCTAAGCGGCGCACTTGAAGCCTATACTCTTGGCAAAAGCCGCAACGAGATCCAAAAACTGCTCAAGCTCCAGCCGCAAAGCGCCGTCAAAGTGGCGGCGACCGGCGAAACCAGCGAAGTCCCAGTCGAGTTGCTGAAAGTCGGCGATCAAGTACTGGTCGCAAAAGGGCAGCAAGTTCCGCTCGACGGCTTTATTTTACGCGGAAGCAGCTTGCTGGATGAAGCCGCACTGACGGGTGAGCCGCTGCCGGTGGAAAAAAGCGTGGATGATGAGATCTTGGCCGGTTCACTGAATCTTGGGGAGAATCTGCTTTTTCGCGTGGAACGGACCAGCAAAGAAACGCGTTTCGCCAAGATCTTGACGCTTGTCGAACAAGCCCAGTCTGAACCTTCACAAACTGCGACGATGATCGAAAAAATCGAGAATATTTATGTAAAAGCAGTGCTTCTTTTGACGCCGCTCATCATTCTGGGACTTTGGCAGGGAGCCGGCTGGACATTTGAAGAATCTTTTTACCGCGGAATGGTCCTTTTGGTCGTCGCTTCGCCTTGCGCACTTGTCGCAGCAGCGACTCCTGCAACGCTTGCCGCCCTTTCAAGCGGTGCTAAAAGCGGTGTTCTCTTTAAAGGCGGTCGTTATCTGGATAACTTTTCGGCGCTTCAAGCCATCACATTTGATAAGACCGGCACGCTGACCCATGGCAAGCCGCGCGTGACCGATCATGAGTTTTCCACAGCTGAACCGGAAGCTGCCGCGATTTTGATCCATTTGGAACAGCACTCTGCGCATCCGCTCGCGCTTGCGATCCTCAATGCTTTTCCCGAAGTCGAAGTCCCAGAAGAGATCCAGCAGCTGGCGGTCAAAGAAGTCGCTGGCCGCGGGCTGGATCTAGATTATCAGAACGCGCATTGGCATATCGGAAAATCTGATTTCCGCTATTTGGATCCTGAACAAACACGTTTGACTAAAGTATGGCAGCGTGCCGGGAAAACAGTGGCTTATTTAATGAAGGACGAAACCGTCGTTGGGATGATCGCTCTTTTGGACACTGAAAAACCCGAAGCAGCTCAAACGATCCGCTATTTTCAAAAACAAAAGATCCATACGATGCTTTTGACCGGCGACAATCCGCTGACTGCCGAAACGATCGGCCGTGCGCTTGCCATTGATGAAATCAAAGCCAGTGCAACGCCGCAAACAAAAGCAGAGCTGATCTTGGCTCAAAAAGAGCAGTACGGCACCAATGCGATGATCGGCGACGGGATCAATGATGCTCCGGCACTCGCGAATGCTGCGATCGGGATCGCAATGGGAGAAGGAACCGATATCGCGATCGATGTGGCAGATGTCGTGCTGATGAAAAATGATCTGCGAAAACTCATCACCGCCCATCAGCTCTCCCAACGTTTGCGGCGGATCATTATGCAAAACATCATTTTTTCACTGGCGGTGATCTTGCTTTTGGTCATTGCAAATTTTACCCAATGGCTCAGTTTGCCGCTCGGCGTGATCGGCCACGAAGGCAGCACACTGCTCGTGATCTTGAATGGTCTGCGGCTTTTGCGCCCGCCGAAACTTTTGCCAGCCGCCTCTTCTGCCGCCGCTCCTGAATCCAAGAAAACTCGTGAAGAAGAGCTGTCAGCATAAAGGACCGTGACAAAACATCTTGTCACGGTCCAGCTTTTTGGATTTTCTTCTTACAATTTTATGAATTTTTGATAACGAGCCCTTCAATGATATCGACTGAGGATTCGCAGTCGTCAAGAACGCTTTCCAATTTATCAAAGATATCTTTCCATTTGATGATCTCGATCGGATCTTTTTCATTAGTGAAAAGGTTTTTCAACGAATTGCTGTAATAGCGGTCGCCTTCAGACTCGACGAGATTGACTTGTTCGATATATTTGATCAGCTGTTTTGAGTTTTTAAATTTCGCAAATTCTTTGACTGCTGCATCAACGCCGTTCAAAGCTTCCAAGACAAGCGCCAAAAAGCCTTCCAGCTCCGGCCGCAATTCTGTCACGACCAAATGCTCGAACAAATAAGTCACCGAATTGATCCCGTCTAAAATGTCATCCAAACGATCCGTGATCTGCACGATATCTTCACGATCGATCGGGGTGATGAAAGATACATACAACTCGCGCATCGTTTCTTTGACGACATCGTCACCGTCGTGCTCCAGCTGATGGATCTGATCAGACTTTGCAAGCAGTGTTTCCAGACTGTAATCTTCGCTTGATAAGATCTTTGCTAAAATTTTACCAGCTTGCTGTGCATTGTCCGCTAAATGAGCCATTGCTTCAAAATAATTGTAAGCTTTTTTCCGTGCCATTCCATTCTCTCCTTAAAAAATCGCCATAAACAATTCAGACATAATAAAAGCTATCAAACCGCAGCCTGGAAAGGTCAATATCCAAGCCAGCACCATATCTTTGACAATGCTCCAATCGACACTTGAAAATCGTTTGGCCGCGCCGACTCCCATGATCGCAGTTGTTTTTGTATGAGTCGTTGAAACCGGGATCCCAAAAACGGAAGCCAAGAACAAACAGATCGCGGCGGAAACATCCGCCGAAAAACCTTGGAACTTTTCCAGTTTGACCATGTCCATCCCGACCGATTTGATGATCCGGCTGCCGCCGATCGAAGTCCCTAATCCCATCGTGAGCGAACACAGCACGATCACCCACAGCGGGATCACGAAGCCGCTGCCCGTTTTGGCGGCTAAATTGTTATAGTAGAGGACCAGCATGAAGACCCCCATAAATTTCTGGCCGTCCTGTGCCCCGTGAAGAAATGCCATGATACCGGCACCGCTGGCTTGACCGATCGTAAAGACTTTGTTCGCCTTGGGTCTTGAAACGCCTCTGAAAAAGAAGATCATTGCTTTGGTCACGATGAAGCCGCCGCCAAACCCCATGATCGTCGACACGACTAAGCCGATAATGACTTTCAGCCATTCCACCCCGTTGACTGCCCCGATCCCGCCGAGCGCCATCGCTGAACCGGTAAGCCCCGCGATCAGCGCATGCGACTCGCTGGTCGGGATCCCAAAATACCAGGCAACGACAGCCCAGACCACGATCGCAAACAGCGAAGCGGCCAGTGCGATCTGCGAAGCGTTTCCGCTTCCTGAATCAAACGAGACGATGTTGCTGATCGTCTCGGCTACTTGGGCATTGAAATAGGTCATCACCAAGGCGCCGAAAAAGTTCATGATCACTGCCATCAAGATCGCCGTATTCGGCTTCAACACCCGTGTCGATACTGCGGTCGCGATCGCATTCGGCGCATCCGTCCATCCGTTCACAAAAATGACCCCCATGACGAGGGTTATTGAAACGACTAAAGCTATATTCATTAAACTTTTCACTCCAAGCGATTATTTTGAACTGTCGAATAGCAATAAAAAATCAAGCATATTCATCATAGCTTATTTCAATTCAATAAAAAAGAAGTTTTTCACAATTCCGCTAAATAAAGGTGATTCCCTTGGGTTATCTTGGATTTTCAGCGAGTTCTTTATTGCAATCCCGAAATCATTTCGGTATAATGAAAAATGTTGAATTACGCTTTTCCAGCGTAAATTGGAAGAGGTGGAGGTGAAAGAAATGCCACAGATCAAATCTGCAATCAAACGTGTCAAAACGAATGAAAAAGCAAAAGCGCATAACGCAGCGCAAATGAGCGCATTGCGAACAGCTGTCAAAAAATTTGAACAAGCAGTTGAAACGGGTGCCGACGATAAAGAAGCAGCTTTCAAAACTGCGATCAAAGCTATCGATATGGCTGAAACAAAAGGGCTTATCCATCAAAATAAAGCCAGCCGCGACAAAGCGCGCTTGTCTCGATTATTAGCAAAATAATTGAATTTGACCATCATAAAAAAGCGGGAAGCTTTCCATTACGGAAGCTTCCCGCTTTTTTATGCAGTATTGATCTTTAAAATCAATAACTGAAATGCCAACTCTTTTTCAGCGCGGCCGGTCTTGATCTGATACTCCAGCTCCACCAAGCGGTCATAGATCGTAAAAAGCTCATTAAGCGGATAGCGCCGGACTTCGCGCCATGCCAATTTGACGCGGTATGGATGAGTCTTCAGCATTTGCGCAGCCGGCCCTTGCTGGAGACCCGACTGCTGCAAGATCTTCACTTGGATATAGAGGCGGATCTGGCTTAAAAAAACCGCCAAAATTTTCAGCGTCTCTTCGCCTTCATGCAGAAGATCCGCATAAAGCCGGAGTGCCTGCGCTTTTTCGCCTTGCAGCACCAGCTCGGTCAGCGCAAAAATATTATGCTCAAGCGAACGCGGGACAAGCGAAGCGACCGCTTCTTTCGTGATTTTTCTGGAAGCTGCCGCATAGATCATCAGCTTATCTAATTCATTCATCAATGCAGAAAACTGCTCATTCGTCAGCTGGAGCAGCAGCTGAAAGGCTTCCTTTGTGATCTCATAGCCGGCATTGTTCAAATAATCTAAGACATAATTTTGGATCGCACGTTCTTTAAGCGGGACCGCTTCGACAACGACCGCTGATTTTTGCAGCATCTTTGTCACTTTTTTGCGTTGGTCTAATTTTTTGTAATCCGCGATCACCACCAAAATGGTCGCCGGATTCGGGTTTTCTAAATATTCCTGTAATTTTGCCGGTGTCTGTTCCGGCACCCCGTTCGGCCGCTCACCTGTCAAAAAATACGGATTGCGCAGCAGGATCAGCCGCCGTTCACTTAAAAACGGCAAACTGTTGGCTTCTGCAAGTGCTTCAGTCAGCGGAACTTCTTTCATATCAAAAGAGATCTCATCGATCTCACCGAATTCTTGTGCCAATGACTTCTGCAACTGTTTTATGAATTGCCCGATCAGATACTGTTCTGTTCCGGTCACTAAATAAACTGGTGCAAACTGCTTATGTGCGATCTGCCGCAGCACTTCTTGAAACATTCCACTCACCTCTTTACAAACTATATCACAAATCCCGTGCTCATTCGCCGTTTTTCACGCTCGCCCAGTGCGGCGAATCGTGCGGCGTCCACTGATAGCGGATCGCCCCCGCTTGATCTGTCCGCAGCACCTTCACTTCGCGCTCCGCCAGATTGTCCAAAACTTCTGGGTGCGGGTGTCCGAAACGGTTCTCTTTTCCGCAGCTGATCACAGCGATTTTCGGTGCCAGCTGCCGCAAAAATTCTGGATCCGTCGAAGTGCGCGAACCATGATGGCCGACTTTCAGCACATCAACAGTCAAGTGCGGGTAACGCTTTAAAAGCGCCTGTTCGCCAGACTTCTCCAAGTCGCCGGTAAATAAGAAGTGCGTTTTTTGGATCGCTGCATAAACAACCAGTGAATCATCATTGCCGCCGTCTTCTGTGTGCAGCGGGTGAAGAACATGGAAGCCCGCCTGTTGGAGCGGAAGGGTCATCCCGGTGCGCAGCGGGACAAAGCGGACCTGCTTTTGAAGTGCTTGCTGTTTCGCGTGAAACAGAGCATTCTTCTCGCAGCCCGCTGGATAATAGATCGTCTCGATCGGGATCTCTTTTGCAACCGCGAGGATATCTCCCAGATGATCCGTATCGCCGTGCGTCAAAACAACATGCTTCAACTGTTTGACACCGCGCGCTTTCAAATAAGGGATCAGCGTATCGTCGGCGTTCGTCCGTCCTTCTGGTTTGCCGGAAAAATTCATGCGCCCGCCGACATCGATCAATAGATTTTCTTTTTGAAATGGCATTTGGATGTAAATACTGTCACCTTGCCCAACATCGACAAAAGTAACTTCACCGCGCGGATCGCAATAACTGGCGCAATACAAAAGCATGATCAATGCGGTGCAGCGCGGCGCGGCTTTTTTAAACGGCAGCGTATCATGCCAATTCCAAATCAGCAAAAAACCGATGAACAGCATGACTATCGGCAACTTGCCGAAAACCAGCGGCCGCAGCGGCAGCGCATCTACAACGCTTAAAACCGGCCGCACCAGATTTTCTGTCCCCTCGAAAAAAATGCTTCCGCCGGCTGCTGGAAATAGCCCGATCATGATCGCGGCCAGAATGATCAGCGGAAAGATCACACTGCTCAATAGCGGTGTCAAAAGCAACCCAAAAAAGATCCCGATCAGACTGTACTGATAAAAGTGTGCCAGCTGAAGCGGCAATAAAAACATGACCAGCCAAAATTGCTCCCGCAGCCAATGCGAAATTTTGCGTGTGCCGCCGCGTTCGATCAGTCGCAAGAAGAACGGCAGAAAAAGCGATAGTTGCCCGCCGACCGTCAAGAGGACCGCAGGCGAGATCACGAGCATGATCAGCAGCGTGAATGCCCAGATATCCATCGCTGAAAACGGCCGGCCGCCCGCTTGATTGGCTTTGCCTAATAAGTGCTGGATCCCGGCACGCAGTATACTGACCGAGAAAGCCGCGACTCCCATTAAAAACAGTACTGAGATTCCCTCAGCGACCGGAACTAAGTGAAGCGGCAGCCCGCCCCGGCGAAATAAATAGCTGCAGCGCGTCAAGAAAAACTGCAGATGCAGCCCGGAAAGCGCAAAGAAGTGCATGATCCCCCAGCGCTTCAAACTGATCTGCCAGTCGCGAAATCCGCTCAGGCGTTCATTGAAGAATAAACTGAGGATCAAATTTTTCCAATGTTCGGGCAAATGTGCTGAAATATTCAAGATCCATTGTTTGCGCCATCCCCAAAAATTGAAAAAAGGTTTTTTTGCCGCAGCGCTTCTTTCGATCTTCTCGATCACCAGAACACGCTGAATGCCTTTTTCTGCCAAGTAATCCGCTTGCGAAAAGCCAGAAAAATTTCGCGCCTGCGCCGGCTTTTCGAGCTCGCCGGCGACCCGCAGCAGCAGCGGCTGCGCTGAGTATCTCAACTGTTCCAGTTGAATAGGATCGGTGATCGTGCCCTTCACTAAAACCTTTTCCCATGAGCCTTTAGCAGTTTGTAGTTGGACACGCGCCTGCCAGTAGTCCTCTTCGATCAGCGTCTGGGTCGGATCAGCTTGAATAAGAAAACTGCCCCGTGCTGCTGCCGAGAGGTTGGTCTGCGTCTGAGAAAAACCGGCATATCCGAAAAAAAGCACACCCAAAAGCATCATCAGCCAAACTGCGTGCTGCAATTCTTTGGGAAAAGAACATCTTCCTTTCAAAAGAAAATACGCCGCCAATACTCCATAAAGGAGATAGCGATGTTCTAAAAGCAGTGTTCCGGCGGCAAAAGCCAGAACCGGAAAGATCCACCAGCCGCTGAGCGCTGTCAAAAAAGCCTGAACCGGTCGGCCGTCCGCCCGGGAAAACATCTAATCAGCCGGATGGAACAGCTTCGCAAAAAACTCCTGAAAATATTTTTCATCAAGCGTGACTTGTTCAACCGTCACGCCCACTTGTTTGAACAAACGCTCTGCGTAAGGATCATTGCGGTAATCTTGATAATAATAAATTTTTTTTACCCCCGCTTGAAGCAGCATTTTCGTGCAGGAAAGACACGGGAAATGTGTCACATAAATAACCGACCCATCAGTGGGGATCCCAAGTTTCGCACATTGCAAGATCGCATTCATTTCGGCATGGATCGTCCGAACACAGTGGTCATCAACTACATAGCACCCTTCATCCAAACAGTGGACATCGCCGGAAACCGACCCATTATAACCGCCGGCGATGATTCGATTGTTCCGGACCAATGTCGCCCCGACCGACAACCGCTCGCATGTGCTGCGAAGCGATAAAAGCAGTGCCTGCACCATGAAATATTGATTCCACGGAATGCGGCTGTCTTTATGTATATGTTCCGAATGTTCTTGGTTCATAGGCTGTTGAAGTTCATCTTTTTCGGCCATAGCTGACCCCTCCTTAAATAGCTGTTCTTGCACTTTTCTAATTGATTGTAATCAACTCTTCCAGCTTTGTAAACGTTGCCTCGCCGATCCCGCTGACTTTTTTCAAATCTTCAACATCTTGAAAGCTGCCGTTTTTCTCGCGATATTCGATGATCGCTTCCGCTTTTTTCTCACCGATCCCGTTCAGCGTTTGAAGTTCAGCCGCGGTCGCCGTGTTCAAATTGATTTTTCCATCCGAATTTTCCGAACTGCCCGCGCTCCCGGCCGATCCGGCTGCGTCAACGGGAGCTGTCCACTCTTCAGCGACTTCCTCGCCGACTTTCGGAACATAAACGACCATTTGATCGGCCACCTGTGCTGCCAGATTGAGACGCTTCAAATCTGCTTCTTCCATCGCTCCGCCGGCCAGCGCGATCAAATTTTCCACCCGCATTTGCGAAGTGATCGGATAGACCCCGGGCTTTTTCACGGCACCTTTGACATCAGCGAACCAATTGCTGTTCTCAGAAGTGCTCGTGCTGCTTTCTTTCCCAGTACCAGCGCGCTGCGTACTTAAAGATGTCTCAAGTGCTGCCGGGGTTTCCGGCGCTGCCGCCCCGCTTTTTAAGTAAAAAGTCGTCAGCAGAGCTGCAAGCCCCACTCCGCAAATGATCAGCAATTTCTTTCT
The DNA here is from genome assembly GCA_022649665.1 of Enterococcaceae bacterium. GTDB lineage: Bacteria > Bacillota > Bacilli > Lactobacillales > Enterococcaceae > JALCOL01. Next base: position 42,330 of record JALCOL010000004.1, on the reverse strand, counting down.
TTCGATCAGCCATTCCTGCCAATTCTCCTTCATTTCTCCGCCTCCTTGCGCTTCACTAATAAATACGCAAAGGCTGCTTTTGAAACACCGTTTATTCGAAAATGGGGACTGCGACAAGATCTTGCCGCAGTCCCCGCTCTGTTTATTCTGTTTTTTCCAAGTAGTCGAGCGCGTCCTGAACTTTTTTCACTGGGACGATCTTCATCTTAGAACCGATTTTTTCTGCCGCAGCTTTTGCGGTCGCATAATTTGTTTTCGCCGTCGGATCCGCTTTTTTCTCTTCTTTGGAAAGCGGATTGTTCGGCGCGAAAAAGATCACTGCTCCAGCCGCGTCGGCCGCCACGACTTTTTTATCGATTCCGCCGATATCACCGACTTTTCCATCAGAAGAGATCGTGCCGGTCCCGGCGATCTGGCGTCCTTGGCGCAAGTCTTTGCCGCTCAAGAGCTCATAAGTTTCGAGCGTGAACATCAGCCCAGCGGACGGTCCGCCGATGTCGCCAGCGTTGATCTTGATCGGCACTTCGCTTTCGATCTCCGTCGAATCGGTCAATGTGATCCCGATCCCGACTTTCCCGTTTGAAAGCCGGATCAAAGGTGCCGTTGCCGTTTTCTGCTTGCCGTCATGCGTAAACCCGATCGTTAATTTGTCGCCGACTTTGTGCTTTTGAACATACTCCATAAAGTCTTCAGTCGTTTGAAACGCACGGCCATCGACAGTATTGACGACATCGCCAACTGCCAGCTCTTTGCTGAATTTCGAATTCGGCTGGATGCTCATCACATAGATGCCTTTAAACGCCATCGTATACGGTTTTCCGGCCAGATCAAGTGCGACTTGGATCGCAGCATTTTGCGAGGAAGTCATATAATATTTTTGGATCTGATCGTACTCTGCACTGCTGGTGTCGCCCATCAATTCATCTTTCGGTACAACATCGACAAACGGCTGAAAATGCCCCACGATCGCGCTGGTCAAAGTGGCCTGCTGCAAACCGACCGTCGTCAGCATGAATGAGCCTTTGGCGGTATCATTTTTGGAATCGACCGTCACGATGTCATTCAATTTTTCGGCCGTTCCCGGGACTTCCAAATAATAGGGAATCGGCAAAAAAGTGGCCGCTAAAATCGCTAAGATCACGACGATCCCGATCAAAAGATAGAGACTGCGTTTTGAAGCATGTTTTTTTTGAACAGGGACTTGTTTCATGCTACCACCCCTTTTTTTCCAGCGCATCTAAGACATTCGCCGGTACGTAGGGTGAAATATCACCGTGAAAATGCAGGATCTCCTTCAAAAGCGAACTGGAGATGAACTGGTGCGTTTCATCTGCCAACAAGAAAACAGTTTCGATCTCCGGTGCTAAATGAGCATTCATTAAAGCGATATCACGCTCATATTCATAGTCTTTGCCATTGCGCAGACCGCGCAGTAAATAATCCGCATGCAGCCGGCGCGCTGAGGCGACTGTCAATTCCTGCGTTTGACCGACAACTTCGACATTGCCGAGTGACACGAGTGCTTCTTCTGCCAGTGCGATTTTTTCCTGCAGCGTGAAGAGACTTTTTTTGCTGGTATTTTGAAAGATCCCCACGATCAAATGATCGAACAAGCGGCTGCCGCGCTTGATAAGGTCGATATGCCCATTGGTCAAAGGATCAAAACTTCCCGGAAACAGTGCGACTTTTTTTGCCATCGTTATGCCTCCTTTTGAAAAACGGTGATCCGCGTGATTCCATAGGTTTGATTTTTAACTTGCTGCAAACCGCTGACGTTTTCCGGAAAATCGGTTTGTTTATTCGTTTCGCAAACGACTTTGCCTTTTGGTGCGATCAAGCCGGCTTCCTGCAGCTCGCCGATGATCTTGACGATCTGCTGCTGCTTGTAAGGCGGATCTAAAAAAATCAAATCGAACGGTGCATGCCCTTCGGCTGCCAGTTGGCGGATCGCTTGCTGCGCACTCATCTTGCGAACAGCAAATTTTTCGGTTTCTTTTGTGAGCGCGATATTTTGTTCAATGATCTGGATCGCCAAATAACTGCGGTCGATACAGACAGCTTCTGCGATCCCGCGCGAAACGGCTTCGATCGCGAGCGCACCGCTGCCGCTGAACAAATCCAAAACTGTCCCGCCCGGAAAATACGGGCCGATCATATTGAAGATCGCTTCTTTGATTTTATCAGTCGTCGGCCGTGTATTCTCCCCTTCCAATGATCTTAATTTTCTACCGCGATATTCTCCTGCAATTACACGCATATTAGATGCCTCCATGTCTTTTTCAATTCATATAGTATAACATACTTGTCCGATTCTTTCGGATGAAAGATATCGCTGGAAGAACTTTTTGCCCGAAAAAAAGGGGACCGTGACATAAGTCTTGCCACGGTCCCGATATCCGAATAAACGGCGTTTCAAATGAGCTTCTTTCTCGAAGCGGAACACTTTTCTCGCAACCTCTCTTTTCGTGCAGTTGCTCAAATATGCGCGTTTTCTGCCAGCCGGATCTCCGGAACTTCATCCGGACTGCTGATCGGCCGACCGGTCGGGATCTTTTTGGTATTCCCGATCTTTTCGCCGAAATTCATCGCGATCTCCGCGCGATAAGACGGGATCACTTCACGAACAAAATGAAGTTTTTCAACTTTTCCCCGCGTTTCCTTCTCTTTGTCTGCATCCATGTACAGCACTACATATTTCATTCTGCGGGAAACGTATTGGATCAAGCCGTAACGCTTCAAGATGCGCAGATGCTTTAAATTATAGACGTACACGATCAGCGCGCGCCGCGCCGTCATCTGAAATGACGGTGCGGCGTTTGCTTTCGCTTCAACAATTTCTTTTTCCATGATTCCCTCCACACGAATGTTTTGCTGCGCTGAACGGATTGCCGTGATCGACACGCACTTTTTCTGAAACGGTCTGTGCGATCTGTTCAGCGACTTCATCCAACACTTTTTGCAGCGCAAACTCTGCTTGATGGAGTGCTGCAACACTTGGATATTGATCAAGACGCGCTTTTTGCGACTGGAGCGTGTGCTGCTGTTTGGCGATCTCAGGGCGATAACGCGCGAAAGTGCGCTGTTCTTCCCATTTTTCTTTTGCCCGGCCGAACATTGCGATCTCCGCTTGCACAGCAGCGTCTGCCGCAAATGCTTTTTTGGCTGCTTGATAGTTCAGGTATGCAGGATGGCGCCGAAGACGCTGCCCGACTTCGCGGCTTTTCTCCAGCAGTTCAAAATATGCTTCATCATAAATCAAGAATCTCCACTCGCTTTCGTTGCTTCCGCCGGATCGATCAAGACCAGCCGATTCTCCGCTTTGAGAGCCACACTCAACACAGCCGGCTCTGTTGCATGAAGCGCACTCGCAAGCGACCCGCCGGCAAAATCAAAAAGACTCTGCTGGAGATCGTCAGCGACCGGTTTCACAAATTCAGCCGAACTTCCGAGCGGCAGCGCGACAGAGGTTAAAAGCGGCTTCAGCTGCTTGTCTTTCAACGCGTAATGCTTTTGCGGCGCTTTAAATGCCGCAGCGGCTTTACCAGCTTCTTTCTCTTCTAAAAACTTCTTGGGAGTCTTCAAAAAGGCATCGAGCGCTAATTCGAGTTTGCTTGCTTGGAACTGTTCTGTTTCAAACTTTGAGAGACTCTTGTTTTCACGCAGATCATTCCAAAGTTGGATCGTCAGTGTTTGCCGCTGTGCAGCACTTCCCGGTTTATTAGCCGGAAAGTCCGCTTTTTCTCCTTTTTTCAAATGATAAGGCATCAGCTGCAAGAGGCGCTCCGTACTCAAATAACGCGTCGCCGCCAAGCGATTGTCTGTCTGGTCGATAAAAAGCATCAGGAAAGTCTCGTTATCAAAAGCGACGAGCGGGATCGCTGAAAGATCGCCTTCCGATAACTCAAAAGAATACTCGTGATTGTCGCGCTGTACGATAAAATTCGAATACGTTGTAAAGGACTCGACCAATGAATCGATCGAGCTGCCGATCGTAAAGGGCGCTTCTTCGATTTGGCGGCCGACGATCACGACTTGCTGGACTTTTCCAGCAGCGACTTCGATCGCAAAACGGTCTTGCGCCGTTGTTCCAAACGACCACCATTCCAGTCCGTTTCCGTCTTTGAATTTCTGCAGCGGCTCGCCCAACGTTTCTGTCAGGGTCGCTGCGCTTTGACCGATCCACTCGCCCCAAGCATTGGTCGAGATCGTCTGGTAAGGCAATGCTTGATACTCTTGGGTCTTTTCTTCTGCAGCTTCGCGGTCAGGAGAGGCAGGGGTTTCCGGAAAAAGAATCGGTTTTGCATAAAACAAAATCAAAACGATCACAAAGATCGCAAAGAACCTTCCAGCCCGTTTCACCCGCAATCCTCCTTGCTTAAACTTCTGACAATTCGATCAAGAGATCTCCCGAAGAGATGCTCTCGCCATCTTTGACATGAAGCGCTCTGACGACAGCTTCAAAAGGGGCTGTGACCGTCGTTTCCATCTTCATCGCTTCCGTTACCAAAAGCGGTTCGCCTTTTTCGACCTTTTGCCCTTTTTCGACCAGGACTTCCAGCACCGAGCCGCTCATCGTTGCGCCGATCTCATCCGGATCGGTCGGCTCAGCCTTGCGGCGTGTCTTGACTGTCGAAATGATCGAACGATCTTTGATCGCTACTTCACGGCGTTGACCGTTCAAGTTGAAGAAGAGTACGCGGTTTCCTTCATCGTCCGGTTCGCCGACTTCATCCAAGCGGATCAAAAGCGTTTTTCCGCGTTCGATCTGGACTTCGACGGACTCGCCTTGGCGGATCCCGTAAAAGAAGGTCGGCGTATCGAGTTTCGTGACGTCGCCGTATTCTTCCCACATCTTATAATAATCCATAAAGACTTCCGGATACATCAAGTAGCTGAGCACTTGCTGATTCGTCGGTTCTTCACCCATTTTTTTCGCTAATTCAGCTTTGACTTGCGTGAAATCGACCGGTTCGGCTAATTCACCGGGCCGCACCGTAAAGGCCGGTCGGCCGTGCAAGATGATCCGCTGCAATTTTTTCGGGAAGCCGCCGACCGGCTGGCCAAGGTTGCCTTCGAAGAAATTGATCACCGACTCAGGGAAATTCAGCGTTTCACCTTTGTCATACACGTCTTTTTCACTCAACTTATTTTGCACCATGAAGAGCGCCATATCGCCAACGACTTTTGAAGAAGGCGTTACTTTGACGATGTCGCCGAACATCATGTTGACTTTTTGATACATTTCTTTGATGTCGTCCCATTCTTTGCCGAGGCCGACTGCTTTCGCTTGCTGCTGCAAGTTCGAATACTGCCCGCCCGGCATCTCGTGCTGATAAACTTCAGTCTGCGGTGCATTCATGCCATTTTCAAATGCATAGTAATACGGACGTACATCTTCCCAGTAATGATTGAGCTGCTGGACATTTTTGATATTGATATTCGGTGCGTATTCGCTGTTTTCAAGCGCGTAGTACAAACTGCTCATACTTGGCTGGCTGGTCCCGCCGGAGAGCGCACTAACTGCGACATCAACGATATCGACACCGGCGCGGATCGCTTCAGAGTAGATCATCACGCCATTGCCGCTCGTATCGTGCGTATGGAGATGGATCGGCAAGTCAACTGTCGCTTTCAGTTCACTGACTAGGCGATAGGCTGCTTGCGGCTTCAAAACACCTGCCATATCTTTGATCGCGATCGTATGTGCCCCGAGATTTTCGAGCTCTTTTGCCATATTTTTATAGTATTCCAAAGAATATTTTTGGCGGTTCGGGTCATCGATGTCCCCAGTATAGCACATCGTTGCTTCGGCGATCTTGCCGGCATCGCGCACATATTGGATGCTTTTTTCCATTTGCGGGATCCAGTTCAGACTGTCGAAGATCCGAAAGACATCGATCCCGCTCGCCGCAGCCTCTTGAATGAATGCTTCAAGGACATTGTCGGGATAGTTTTGATAACCGACTGCGTTTGATCCGCGGAACAGCATTTGCAAAAGCGTATGCGGCATCGCTTTGCGAATTTTACGCAGACGTTCCCATGGATCTTCTTTTAAGAAACGGAAAGCCACATCGAACGTCGCCCCGCCCCACATCTCGCTTGAGAAGAGCTGCGGCATTGCTTCCCCGGTCTGTTTGGCGATATTGACAAAATCGCGCGTCCGGATCCGAGTTGCCAACAGGCTTTGATGTGCGTCGCGGAAGGTCGTATCCGTCAAGAGCACATGGTTCTGCTGTTTGACCCAATCACTGACTGCTTCGGGTCCTTCAGCATCCAAAATGTCTTTCGGAGTCACGATCTCAACGCGATCGATATGGCGTGGCATCCTCGGTTCGTCAAAGAAATGTTTGCGTTCTTTTTCGATCCCCGGGAAGCCGTTGAGTGTGATCTCGCCGATATATTTCATCGTTTTGTTGCCGCGGTCGCGCAGTTTCGGGAATTTGAAGAGATTCGGTTCGTTGTCGATGAACGTCGTCTTTGCCTCGCCGGAAACGAACAAGGGGTGCTTCAAGACATTTTGCAAAAATGGAATATTCGTTTTGACGCCGCGGATCCGAAATTCTTTGAGCGCGCGCAGCATTTTTTGGATCGTATGTTCAAAATCAGCGGCTTGCACGGAAACTTTGACTAAAAGCGAATCAAAATACGGCGTCACGATCGCTCCCGTATAAGCATTGCCGACGTCTAAACGGATCCCAAAGCCGCCCGGTGAACGATACGTATCGATCTTGCCGGTGTCAGGCAAAAAGTTGTTGAGCGGATCTTCTGTGGTGATCCGGCACTGGATCGCGGCACCGATCAGCGGGATGTCTTCCTGCTGCGGGATCCCGATATCTTGGTGGAGATCTTGACCATCTGCGATCAGGATCTGTGCTTGGACGATATCGACATCGGTGATCATTTCAGTGATCGTATGCTCCACTTGGACACGCGGGTTGACTTCAATAAAATAGAAGTGATCTTTTTCAAGCAAGAATTCGACCGTTCCGGCGTTGATATAGCCGACATGCTTCATCAGCTTGACCGCTGCACTACAGATCTCATCGCGTTTTTCCGGAGTCAGCGAGACACACGGGGCGACTTCGACTACTTTTTGATTGCGCCGCTGCACGGAACAATCCCGTTCATGCAGATTGACGACGTTGCCGTGGGTATCCCCCAAGATCTGGACTTCGATATGTTTTGGATCTTGTACATATTTTTCGACATAGACTTCGTCGCTGCCGAACGACGCAAGTGCCTCGCTTTTAGCGCGTTCATAGCCTTCGCGGGCTTCTTCTGCAGTGAATGCCGAACGCATTCCGCGTCCGCCGCCGCCCAAAGCCGCCTTGATCATGATCGGATACCCGAATTCATCTGCAAATGCCAAGACTTCCTCGATCGACTCAACTGGTCCGTCTGTTCCGGGGATCCCTTGGATGCCAGCTGCTTTAGCAGCAGCTTTGGCTTTGATCTTATCACCGAAAATATCTAAATGATGAAGCGACGGCCCGATAAAAATCAAACCGGCGGCTTCGCAACGTTTGGCGAATTCCAAATTTTCAGAAAGAAAGCCGTACCCGGGGTGAATCGCATCCGCACCGCTTTTTTTCGCGATCGCGATGATGCCGTCCATATCCAAATACGCTTCGATCGGCTTCTTTCCCTTTCCTACTAAATATGCTTCATCGGCTTTGAAACGATGTACTGAATAGCTGTCTTCTTCTGCATAGATCCCGACGGTCGCGATCCCCAGTTCCGTACATGCCCGAAAAACCCGGATTGCGATTTCGCCGCGGTTGGCGACTAGTACTTTTTTCAAGCCTTTCACCCCTCTTCTTAATTTAACAGCTATTTTAGCTTAAAATTTGTAAAAAAACTAGTGAGAAAACGATAATATTTTTTAATAAACGTCATTTATTTGATCGTCAAAACTTTAAAATTGCGATCTTGTTCGATTCTCGTCAAATCGCGCTTTTCCGCAGCGGAAATATTGAGCGCCATCCCGACTGCGATCGAAAGCACCAAGAGCGAAGAACCGCCTTGCGACAGAAATGGAAAAGTCACCCCGGTCAGCGGGATCAATCCCAAGACACCGCCCAGATTAATGAAGACTTGCGTCATAAACAAGATCCCGATCCCCAAACACAAAAGACTATGAAACGGATTTTTCGCCCGAATTCCGACCAGCATGATCCGGCTGATCAAAAAGAATAGAAGTGCCAAGATCAAAATCGCCCGCAACGCGCCCAGCTCTTCAACGACGATCGAAAAAATAAAGTCGGTATGCGCTTCCGGCAGATAGCCGCGCTTTTGCAGGCTGTTCCCCAGCCCGCGGCCGAAAAGCCCGCCATTGCTGATCGCATAGTAGGACTGGACCATCTGCATTCCTTGATCTTTCGCGTTTGCAAACGGATCAGCGAAATTCACCAGCCGCTGATACGCATGGGCTGGAAGAATATTTTTGCCGAAATGAATACTCAGAAAGGTTCCTAACCGCAAAAGAATCGGCGTACCGATCATCGCCGCCCAGGCCCACATATAATTTTGACCGCTGACAAGCATCATCCCGCCGATCAGCAAAATCAAAATGATCGCGCCGCCAAGGTCCGGCTGGAGCATGACGAGCCCAATAAAAGCCGCCAAGATCAAAAGCTTGATTTTGGTCGTGCGGAAAAAAGCGGTTTTGATCATCTTCTGCTGCCGGGAGAATTCGACCGCCAAATACCAAACGACCGCGATTTTAAGAAATTCGACCGGCTGCAGGCGAAAACCGCCCGGCAGCTGGAGCCAGCCGCGCGCACCGTTGACTTCGACGCCGAAGCTTGAAAAACGGGTCAATAAAAGCAGCCCGAAGATCACGATGAGTACCCACTTGATCAAGCGCTGCCGCTCCAAGATCGCGGTTTTCATGCGAAAAATAAATGCGATCGCCACCAGACTCAAAAAAAAGAAGAACATCTGATTCCGCGCATACGAAAAAGGCGTGATGTCTTTAGTCGCCGGCAGATACTGCAAATAAGAGGTCGAGCTGTAGACCATGATGATCCCGATCACACAAAGGATCAAATACGGGATCAAGATCGAATAATCAAGATAGTGCCACTTGCTTGGCTGCGGAACTTTTTTCTGTGCCAAGGAGTCAAACCTCCTTTTGATCCCGCTGCCCTTGATAGATCTTGGAATAGAGCGTATTCAGCTCGCGCTCCAAATCGGCGAGGATCTGATGCCCAGCGGACGACTCGACGACCCCGAGCTGGATCGCGTAAGAAATTTGCCGGGAAAACCCGTACATTTGCGTATCGACGACTTCTTCAAATGCTTTGCATTGCGCAATGCATAAACTGTTGTTTTGGTTTTGGATCAATTGTTTGATGCGCTCTGCCTCTTTTTCGAGCAGCAGAACCGCGCGCTTTTGATCTTGTGTATCCATCAAAAAGACCTCCTTTTTTCCTTGCGACTAATTATAACATATCCGAAAAAAATGAAGAGCGAGTTTCTGTTCAAAAACAGGGCTTGGAGCCGATTTGCACCCCAAGCCCTGATATTCTCTTATTTTTGTTCTGCTTTTTTGATTTTTTTCGCAGCTCTTTCACGTTCGCTCTTGTCGAGGATCTGCTTTCTCAAGCGGATCGATTCTGGCGTGACTTCACAATACTCATCTTCATTCAAGAATTCTAAAGATTCTTCTAAAGTGAGATGGCGCGGTTTTTTGATGACAGACGTTTGGTCTTTGTTGGCTGAGCGGACATTGGTCATCTGTTTGCCCTTCGTGATATTGACCGTGATATCTTTGTCGCGGCTGCTTTCGCCGACGATCATTCCTTCATAGACTTCGGTCCCTGGGTCAACGAACACGGTCCCGCGTTCTTCGACCGACATGATCGAATAAGCAGTCGCTTTGCCGGCATCGATCGAAACCAGTGCCCCGGTGCGGCGTCCGCCGATATTGCCTTTGAACATCGGCAAGTAGGAATCGAACGTATGGTTCATGATCCCGTAACCGTGTGTCAGCGACAAGAATTCAGTCGAATAGCCGATCAAACCGCGGGCTGGTGCCAAGAAAATCAAGCGCATCTGGCCATTGCCGGAATGGATCATATCCTGCATTTCGCCCTTGCGCTGGCTGAGAGTTTCGATGACCGAGCCCATGTATTCTTCAGGCGTATCGATCTGAACCCGTTCAAAAGGTTCGCATTTCACGCCGTCGACTTCTTTTTCGATGACCTCCGGACGCGAAACTTGCAACTCAAAACCTTCGCGGCGCATCGTTTCGATCAAGATCGACAAGTGCAGCTCGCCGCGGCCGGAAACGACCCAGCGGTCAGGAGATTCGGTCGGATCGACACGCAGGGAAACATCCGTTTGCAGCTCTTGATAGAGCCGTTCTTCGATCTTGCGGGCCGTGACCCATTTCCCTTCACGCCCGGCAAACGGCGAATTGTTGACGACAAACGTCATTTGCAAAGTCGGTTCATCGATATGCAAGATCGGCAGCGCATCTTGATGGTCAACCGGAGTGATCGTTTCACCGACGAAAATATCTTCCATCCCGGAAACCGCGATCAAGTCGCCTGCTTTTGCTTCATTGATCTCCAAGCGTTTCAAACCGAAAAAGCCCATCAGCTTCGTGACGCGGAAATTTTTGACCGAGCCGTCCAATTTCAAAAGGGATACTTGGTCGCCGACTTTGATCGTTCCGCGGAATACACGGCCGATCCCGATCCGGCCGACATAATCGTTATAGTCCAAAAGCGATACTTGGAACTGCAGCGGTTCATCGCTGTTATCGATCGGCGCCGGGATATATTTGACGATCGTTTCCAAGATCGGCTGCATCGTATGTTTTTGATCAGCGGGATCAGAAGATTCCGAAGAAGTGCCGTTCAGTGCCGAAGCATAGAGTACCGGAAATTCCAGTTGTTCATCATTGGCACCGAGTTCGATGAAAAGTTCCAGTACCTCATCGACGACGACTTCCGGCTGTGCGGAAGGCTTGTCGATCTTATTAACGACCACGATCGGTTTCAAGTTTTGTTCCAATGCTTTTTTCAAAACAAAACGCGTTTGCGGCATCGTTCCTTCATAGGCATCAACGACTAAAACAACGCCGTCGACCATTTTCATGATCCGTTCGACTTCGCCGCCGAAATCCGCGTGCCCGGGAGTATCTAAAATATTGATTTTTGTATCTTTATAATGGACAGCTGTGTTTTTCGCCAAAATCGTGATTCCGCGTTCTTTTTCGATTGCGTTCGAATCCATGGCTCGTTCTTCCAAATGAGTATGCGCCGGCAATGTATCGGATTGTTTCAAGAGTTCATCGACCAATGTTGTTTTTCCGTGATCGACGTGGGCGATAATTGCGACATTGCGGATGTCATTTCTGTATTTCAAAATAAATTGCTCCTTCATCTTTATTAAACTACCAAGTGGAAATCCAAGTGGAAATCGAAAAATCCCGCGGGGTAATCAAGCGTCTAATCATTTACAGACTTCGACTCAACATTATAACAAAAAAATTGAAAAAAATACAGCAGTTTACATTATTTTCAATATTTATCAGAAACTTTTTCTAAAATTTCAGCGTGTGCACGCGGTCCCGCTGCCAGAAACGGCGTACGGCCGTGAAAAGGCAGCGGTTTGCCGAAAAGATCGGTGACGTGGTAGCCAAGTGTCTCCAGCATGATCTTCCCCGCTGCATAGTCCCATGGATAAAGATTCGAGACGTAGCCGGCGAGTTCGCCCTTCAAAACTTGCGTGAGCTCGATCCCTGCGCAGCCGCTGATCCGGATCCCCATCGCCGCGTCGCCGACACGGCGGGTTTGGAAACGGTCGTGCCCGTACATCACTGCATTGAAGCCCAGCAGCCCGTCGGCGAGAGCGGTATCAGGGCATTTCGGGAGCGGCTCTTCATTAGTAAAGACCCCGAGCACCGGCCCGCCCCAGAAAAGCTCATCGGTCATCACTTCATAGATGAAGCCGACTTGCCCGATTCCGTCTTCAAAGTAGCCCAGCATGATGCAAAAGTGATCCTGCTGCAAAATAAAATTCAGTGTCCCGTCGATCGGATCGATCACCCAGACATGCCCTTTGAGTGAAGAAAGTTCGTTTTCGCCGGACTCCTCCGCTAAGATATTCGCCTCTGGATCATAGGCTTTGATCTGCTCGATCAAAAACGCCTGGACTTCTCGATCGATATTCGTCACGAGATCATTGCGCGCCGATTTTTCGGATACTTCGATCGTTTCCGAGAAACTCATCATGATCAGATCTTTCGCTGCACGCAGCCACTTTTTCACTTCGACGGTCAAAATCTCCAAAGCTTCTTTTTCCATTTATCTTTCCTCCAAACGCACGCATGCGTCGCCTTCTTTTTCAGCTGCCAGACAAGCTTTTTTCGCTTGATAGAGCGAATAGCCGCCCGAAACTTCTTTAAATTCTTTATCGAGCTTTTTTTCTTCGCCGATCGAAGGAACGACCTCTTTAAAGCGGCGGTAATGTGCTAAAAACGCTTGCGGGCTGATCCCTTTTTCGTAAACCGCTTCGACGAGATTCCACATCTCGATCACGATCATCAGTTCTTTTTTGGTCCAATACGGATCGAGCGGATAATTATAGCTTTCTTTCATCTTTCTCCTGCCTTTCGTCTTGCTTATGGGCGCTACATCCATTCATGATAGCGCCGGATATAAATACGCTTGACCGCTTGTGTCAAACAAAGGTATAAAACAACGATCCCCGCGTACCAGCCCCAATAAGCGTTCGGTAATCGCAGAAAATCGACAAACTGCCGCAGTGGTGTCGTGACCAATAAAAGACCAAGAAACAGTGCGAGAAAAGTTCCGAATGTCACCAGGCGCGAAGCGCGGCTCTGGATGACCGGCAAAAAGCGGGTCCGGATGACTTGGAAAGCAAAGAGCTGTGTCGTCAGCCCGACCGTGAACCAGCCGGCTTGGAACATCCCCTGCTGCGCCATCGTATCAGCATGGAAAACGAACCACATCACGGCAAACGTCAGCAAATCAAAAATGCTGCTGATCGGCCCCATAACGAGCGTAAAGCGCAAAAGTCCGCGGATCCCCCACTTGACCGGCTTCAGTGTCTCGATCTCGTCAACGTGATCCCACGGGATCGTCATTTGCGACAAGTCATAGATCAAATTCTGCAGCAAAAGCTGAAGTGAGAGCATTGGCAGAAACGGCAGAAACGCACTGGCGACTAAAATCGAAAAGACGTTCCCGAAATTGGAGCTGATCGTGATCTTGATGTATTTCATCATATTATTGAAGACTTGCCGGCCGCCGATCACTCCGTCTTCTAAAACATTCAAACTTTTTTCGAGTAAAATGATCGAACTGGCGTCTTTTGTAATGTCGGCAGCGTTATCGACTGAGATCCCGACATCGGCTTTTCTTAGAGCCGGGGCATCGTTGATACCGTCGCCCATAAAACCGACCGTGTGTCCCGCCGCTTGCAGGAGCCGAATGATCCGCGCTTTTTGAAGGGGCGTCAGTTTCGCATAAAGCTGGACGTCATTGATTTCGCGGATGATCTCTTCATCGCTCATCTCTTCCAGCTGACTGCCCAAATAAAAGCGCGCCGCATCGATCCCGACGTCTTGGCAGACTTTGCGCGCAACGATCGCATTGTCGCCGGTCAGCACTTTGACATCGACCCCGTGCTCGTGGAGCGAGCGGATCGCCGTCACCGCGCTGGCTTTCGGCGGATCAAGAAAACCGACGAAGCCGACCAGTGTCATATCGGCCTCATCTTTGACCGTATAAGTCGCGTCTTGGTGGACATCTTTGCGGATCGCAACCGCGATCACGCGCATCCCCTGCTCATTCATCGAGCGGTTGACTGCCTGCATCTTTTCACGCAGCGCTGGCGTCAGCGGCACTTCTTCACCGTTGATCATCGCTTTGGTCGAGATCTCGTCCATCTCTTCGACAGCGCCTTTGGTGATCATCCACTGATGCTCCCGGTCTTTTAATACGACCGTCAGCCGCCGGCGCAGAAAATCAAACGGGATCTCATCGACTTTTGTCATCTGCTGGACTGCCGGATTCTTGCCGTGCTTTTTCCAATAATCGATCACCGCCAGATCCATGATATTTTTCCAGCCGGTTTGATACTCCGAATTCATAAAGGCCACTTCTAAAACTTGCGAATCTTTTTCTCCGAGCGGGGAAACATGTTCAACAAGGACGATCCGGTCTTCGGTGATCGTACCCGTTTTATCCGTGCAAAGCACATCCATGCTGCCCAGGTTTTGGATCGCGGGCAGCTCTTTGACGATCACTTTTTTGCGGGCTAGAGTGATTGCGCCTTTCGCCAAGTTGCTGGTAACGATCATCGGCAGCATCTCCGGCGTCAGTCCGACTGCGACCGCGATCGCAAAGAAGAATGCCTGCATCCAGTCCCCTTTGGTAAAGCCGTTCAAAAGAAAAACGATCGGGAACAAAACGCCGATAAAAATCAGCAGGAAACGGCTGACGCGCTTCAAACCAATATCAAAAGCCGTCGCACCGCGTTCAGTTGTCGCATGTTTGGCGACATCGCCGAAAAATGTATTCGCACCGGTTTTCAAAATAATGGCCGTCCCGGTCCCGCTGATCACGTCCGTTCCCATAAAAATCAAGTTCTGCAAATCAAGGGCGGTCGTATTGCTGTCCTGCTCTTTCAGCGGTCCGACACGTTTTTCGACCGGGACAGATTCACCAGTCAGCGAACTTTGATTGACGAATAGATCTTTTGTCTGGATCAAGACCGCATCTGCCGGGATCATGTCGCCAGTCGAAAGCTGGATCACGTCACCCGGAACGATCTCTTCCATCGGATGCTCGTTGAACGTCCCGTCGCGCATCACCGAAGCCGTATTTTCCGTCAAGTGCTTAAGATTCAGGCTGGCTTTTTGCGAGCGGTAATCCTGCACGAAATGGATCACGACGCTCGCGGTGATCATGAAGCCGACCACGACGCTCGCATCGTAATCTTTTGTAAAAAAAGAGACGACCATCAAAAGAATCAAAATATAAACGAATGGATCATTGAACGCATCGAAAAAAAGACGCCAAGCCGGTGTCGGTTTTTGCGCGCTGACTTCGTTTATCCCATATTCCTCCAGCCGGCGCGCCGCATCTTCGCTTTTCAAGCCGGTCGGCGAAGTGCGGAGCTCCATCATTAACTCTCGTTCGGAAAGAGTCGCCATTTTTTTCAGCTGGTCATCTTTGCGGACCCGTTTGGATGCTTCAAAACTTTTGCGCATTCTCCTTCCCCTTCCTATTGTGATTTTACGGCAGCAGTTTTTGTTTGCGCAAGGTGTCTGTGATTTCCGGATCCACGGCTTTCGTATAAATATGATCGATTTTTTCTGTCCATGGCACCGTGTCGCGCGGATCTTTATTTGCTAAAAGCGTCTGATCATATTCTTTCAACAGCGCAGCGGGATAATCTGTCCATTTTTCATAGTGGATCACGGCTTTTTCTGGCAGCCGCGGTTTTTTGAGGGCTTTGGCGGCCGGCTTGCCGAGTGCCAAACCAAAAAGCGGATAGGTATATTCCGGTAATCCCAATAAAGCGCTGAGTTCTTCTGCGTGGCTCGTGATGCTGCCGGTGACAACGCCGCCCAACTCAAGCGATTCGGCGGCAACCAGCGCGTTTTCAGCAGCTAAACTGGCATCGATCGTCGCCCAGATCAGCGGATCAGGAGATTTCCCGACATTGAACTGCTGCAGATCGCCTGCCGCTTTAACGACTTTTGCGGCCCGTTCAAGATCAGCAACAAAAATCAAAAATACTGAGCCGTCAACGATCTGATGATTAGTAGGAACCCATTCGAATATTTTTTCACGAGTCGCTTTCTTTTCCAGCACGATGATCGAATACAGCTGGGCATTCATCCATGTCGGCGCTTGGCGAGCACTATCCAAGATCTGCTGCAGCGCCTCTTGCGGCAAACGATATGTCGGATCTAGTTTACGGTACGTCCGGTGGTTCAATAATTGCTCAATGACCTCATTCATCAAAAATCAATTCCTTCCTGTTTGATCCCAAAGTGTCAAAAGCTGCTGCATCCGTTCTTTGAACGTGGGCAGCTGATCAGGGGCGATCCGCGCAAAATTGAGGCGGATCGCGCGGCGGTTCGTCCCAAACTGATAGCTCGGTGCAACTAAGAGCCGGCAGTCGATCGCTTGCTCCATTTGGACGGGTGTCAAGCGGCCGCTTTTTTGGAAAAGCCACAAATAATATCCGCCCGCCGGCGTATAAAAATGCCAGTGCGAAAATGTGCGGCAAACCGCGGCAGCACCGGCGGCTCGCGTCTTAAGCCTCTGACGCAATTGTACTACTTTTTGCTCAAAAGTAGGATCATTAAGGGCCATCGCGGCCAAGACTTGCGGAAAAACGCTGACCTCTTGATCCATCAGCTGACGAGCATCCGCCAATTTCTGGATCACGGGACGCGGCGCGGCAAGCCAGCCGATCTTCGTTGTCGCGCCAAGCGTTTTGGAAAAGGAGCCGACATACAGGACGCTGTCAGGCGCCAGGCTTTTCAAGGTCGGCAAAGGCGCGGCGCTGAAATATAGCTCATTGAATGCATCGTCTTCAACGATCGGCAGGGCAAACTTTCGGCACAATTCGACCAGATTTTTGCGGCGCAAAAGACTCATCAGCTTGCCGGTCGGGTTTTGAAAGTTCGGGTTCACGAGCACCATTTTGACGCGGTGCTTCAAGATCACGTGCTCCAAAGCCGCCAGATCGATCCCTTCGTCGTCAAGCGGCACCGCAAAAAGCCGAATACCCGCTGCTTGGAAGATCGGCAGGGCATAGAAAAAGGAGGGGTCTTCGATCGCGACCGCGTCCCCTTGCGATAATAAACTTTGGATCAATAAAAGAAGCGCCTGCTGCGCCCCAGAGGTGATCAAGAGCTCTTTGGGTAAAATGTCGAGCGTAAACTTTTCTGCCAGGCGGCGGCTGATCGCCGCGCGCAGCGGCAGATACCCAAGTTCGTCTTGATGCTTTTCTTCATTCAAGAAGTCTTTCCATGATCCCATGGGAAGCGAAAAACTCGGGATCAAGTCCAGCGGCAGCTCGCCAGTATATAGATCGAGATATTCTGCGCATGCAGGACCTTTCAAGATTTGTTCGATTTTTTGCTGATAGGCATTTTTGGGCGAAAGCATCGCATGCGACAAATACTGATGCCAATCGGTCCGCGCTTCGAGCGTGAGCCCCCATTTGCCTTCATTGACTTGTGTTCCCGATCCTTGCCGCCGGATCACAACGCCGTCAGCCGCCAGCTCATCCAGCGCATGCACGACCGTGGAGCGGTTTACCCCCAGTTTTTCTGCCAGCGTGCGCTCCGGGGGGAGTTTCTCGCCAGGCAAAAGGTCGCCTTGCTGGATTTTTTGGATGATCAGCTGCATAATACTACGGTAGATCGGTATTCCCGCTTCTTTGGTTACTTTCCACATGTGTTTTCCCCCGTTTTTAAACTCTTCATCTTCACTATACTATAGGCGGCAGGGCATTTCATCTTATTCACTTTCATTTTATTAAAATTGGATGAGAAAAAGTATTTTGAATTGGATGTTGAAAGTTCATCCATTTCACTTATGGTTATACCAACGATTGATTTTTGAAAGGAAGGTTTTTTATGATTCCAAAAACATTGACAGTAGCCGGTTCGGACGCAAGCGGCGGAGCCGGTTTGGAAGCCGACTTGAAAACGTTTGAAGAATTCGGGACATTCGGCTTTTGTGCGATCACGTGCATCGTCACGATGGATCCTGATCAAAATTGGCAGCATGAAGTCACGCCGATCGCCGGCGACTTGGTCGATAAACAGCTGAAAACGATCTTTGCCGGGGCCCCCCTTCAAGCGATGAAAACCGGGATGCTTGGAACGCTCGAAGCGATCGAAGTCACCCGCAAATATATCGACCAGTTCGACATGCCGAATATCGTGATCGATCCGGTCATGGCTTGTAAAGGAACGAATGAATTGCTGCAGCCGGAAAATGTCGCTTTGATGAAAAAACTGCTCTTGCCCAAAGCGGACTTGACGACGCCCAACCTGCTTGAAGCAGGCATTCTTTCCGAAATGGGCGAATTGACTTCGATCGATCAGATGAAGCAAGCGGCCAAAAAAATCTTGCTCTTAGGCGCGAAAAATGTCGTGATCAAAGGCGGCCGCCGCTTGAACGGCGACAAGGCCGTCGATCTTTTTTATGACGGCACAGACTTTACCGTTTTGGAAGGCGAAATGTTCACGACCGATTTCAATCACGGTGCCGGCTGCACATTTGCGGCCGCCTGCACAGCCGGACTTGCGAAAGGCTTTTCCACTTTGGAATCTGTTAGTTTAGCGAAAGATTTCGTTGCCGCCGGAATCGAGCGCGGGCAAAAGATCAATCCGTTTCTCGGCCATCTGTGGCACGGGGCATACAATCATGCCGAAGACCGCTTGCAGCCGCAAGAATAAAAAATTTGAAAATCATTTTCTTTACAGTTCTAAACAAAAAATGTCTGCCCCGCAAAAGGGCAGACATTTTTTTATTCGCAATTAAATCGTATCGCCGTTGAAGATCGAGTTTTTGACGATCACATAATCGACTTTGCGGATCGCTTCCAGATCGCGTCCGCCGGCGTAAGAGATCGATGACTGTAGGTCCTGTTCCATCTCCTGCAAAGTATCCGCTAAACGCCCGCGGTGCTTGATCCAGATTTTTTTGCCTTCGACATTGCGTTTTTCGCCCTTTTGAAATTCCGAAGCGGAGCCGAAGTATTCTTTATAAACGACCCCATCTTCCACTTTCGTTTCACCAGGGGACTCTTCGTGTCCGGCAAAAAGCGAACCGATCATGACCATCGTTGCCCCAAAGCGGACGGATTTGGCAATGTCTCCCGGCGTGCGGATCCCGCCATCAGCGATGATCGGCTTGCGCGCCGCCTTGGAGCACCAGCGCAAAGCCGCAAGCTGCCAGCCGCCCGTCCCAAAGCCGGTCTTGATTTTCGTGATACAGACTTTCCCAGGCCCGATGCCGACTTTTGTCGCATCTGCGCCGGCATTTTCCAGTTCGCGGATCGCTTCCGGTGTCCCGACGTTGCCCGCGATCAAAAAACTGTCCGGCAGCGTTTTTTTGATATGACCGATCATTTCGATCACTGCATTCGAATGGCCATGCGCCACATCGATCGTCACGTATTCCGGGAGCAGTTTTTCTTTTGCCAGCTCGTCAATAAACTCATATTCGCCCGCTTTGACCCCTACCGAGATCGAAGCGAACAGATTTTGCGCGTGCATGTTGCGGATAAACGCTTTGCGGTCTTCCGCCTGAAAACGGTGCATAATATAAAAATAGCCGTGCTGCGCCAAAGATTCGGCGATATCTTCATCGATGATCGTTTGCATATTGGCTGGAACGACCGGCAGACGGAAGCGCCGGCCGCCGAGTTCAACAGAAGTGTCGCATTCTGAACGGCTGCGGACGATACATTTATTGGGGATCAACTGAATATCTTCGTAATCAAAAATTCTCATACATCGATTCTCCTCTGGTTTAGAATGTTCGGATTTTAACTGCAGTAAAACACGAACATTAATTGTGTTTTATGTTTCTTTTATTAATTCCTACGTTAATTTACCTTATATTTATGGAAATGTCAAAGGAAAAAATCGATAATTTATTGATCTTCATATATTTATATATATTATCTCCATCTGAAATAATCTAGTATATAATCGCGAATAATTAAGATTTATCGGTTATTTCAGCCGTTTAAATTGGTAAATCGTTCGCAAAAAAGGACAGCGGCAAATTTGCCGCTGTCCTTTTTTGCGAATAGAAGCAGCTTTCCTTATTTCTCGATGCTTACTACCGCTTTTTTCATCAGTGTCAATAATTTTTGTACGTCTTCCGGTTTTGTATCGCCGGTTGCTTTGTCGATGATCGAGCTGTACACATGCGGGATCACTTTTTTAACGCCCGCGCGGATCGCGATCGCAATGATCTCTTCAAAATTGTCCAAGTCGATCCCGCCAGTCGGTTCAAGATAAAAATCAAATTTTGCACACGCCTCAGCAACTGCTTGATACTCTGCTTTATGCGCCAAGCCTTTCATCGGGAAATATTTCAGCGAGCTGCCGCCCATGTCTTGCAGCATCTTGATCGCGGTTTCGATCGGTACTTCAGCCGCTGGGGCGAGTGCGCTCAGCGGACCGGTCGCGATATTGACGACTCCGACTTTTCCGGTCGGTGAAACGAGTCCATTCACGATCGTCTCGCTTTGTCCCAAAAGCGCGCGGGAAGTTCCGACCCCGGTAAACACTTGATTGACGTGCTGCGGCTGGAGGACCGCGGAGATCCGTGAAACCATTTGGCTTTGATTCGGATCGCCTGCTCCAAGTCCGACCGACAAGGCATTGTTCGTTGCTGCTTGATATTTTTTCATCGCTTTGATCGCTGCTTCATCGCTGGAGTAGTTTTTCGACAAAACCCCTAAAACGACATGTCCCTCAGCGGCTTCGTAGCATTCTTGAGCATTTTCAACGGAATTTGCCAAAACATTCAGGCAGATCCGGTCTTGTAAATAATTAGGTGTCAGCTGCATACTAATCTTCCTCCATGATTTCTTTCAGGCGCCGCACGATTTTATCCATCTCTTCTTGATCGAGCGAACGAATATCGAACTCGATGATCCCGTTGTTCGCTTGATATTCGCGCGTGTAGATCGCCGGGCTTTTTTCTTTCAACTGGCGGATCACTTCTTTCGCGCTTTTCACGCCGCTTACACGAACACTTGCCCGGTAGATCGCCCGGCCTGCACTATCTTGAACAGCTTGCGCTTTCAAATGATCGATCTCGTTCAGCGCCGCAACAAACGGTGTCAAGCGCTCCAGCATCGCACTCCCCGCTTCTGGGCCATGCGCGAGATAATCTTCGACGGCTTGTGTAAATCCTAGAATATTGTCTTTGCCGATCTTCATCGCGCGGCCGATCCCTTTGCTTTGAAGGCGGACCCACTCGATCAGTTCTTTTTTGCCGATCACCATTCCGGCGCTCGGGCCTTCGATCGCTTTGGCGCCGCTGTAGATCACCAAATCCGCGCCCATTTCGCTATATTTGCACAAATCTTCTTCAGCCGCAGCGTCGACGATCAGCGGCAGCTGATGGCGATGAGCTGCTTCAGCGGCTTCTTGGACAGTCAGCATCGACTTTTGGACAGTATGGTGGCTCTTGATATAAAGCACCGCGGCCGTCTCGTCGGTGATCATCATTTCGATATGCTCCGGTGTGCACATATTGGCGTACCCGGCTTCGACGACTTGGCCGCCGCCTTCAGCGACCATGATCTCGACGGCAGTCCCATAATCGACATTGTGCCCTTTCGGCAAAATGATTTCACGCTTGGTGATGCGTTTCGTATATGGGTGATACGTATGGAACAAACTACCGCGACCGATCACTGCTGCGACACTTTGGGCGATCCCCGCTGAAGCAGAAGCGACGATCTGCACATCATCGACATGCAGCAAATTCGCCAAATACTTTCCGGTCTGAATGCTGAGTTCGCTCATTTCAAAAAAATGCTGACCGCCGAATTTTT
The DNA here is from genome assembly GCA_022649665.1 of Enterococcaceae bacterium. GTDB lineage: Bacteria > Bacillota > Bacilli > Lactobacillales > Enterococcaceae > JALCOL01. The sequence goes on along the minus strand of JALCOL010000004.1, from coordinate 20,739 downwards.
GCGCCGCTAAGACGCTCTCTGAAACTTTGGAAACGCCCAAGATCGTCATGCGTCCCGAGGCATTGATCACTTCCCGCAGGCCGAACTTTTCCAAACTAATTGTCATATACCACTCCTCCTATGATCGTTTTGAATGGCACGATCTGCGTCTGTGTCGTCCGCGTATTGCCGTTTGAATCAGTAAGCAGTTTTTCGTCTTCTTCCAGCCGGAAGAGCGTCAGATCCGCATCAAACCTTGTCTCGATCCGCCCTTTGCGCGCCAAATTAAAATTCTGCGCGGGGACCCGCGTGACTTGATCGATGATCTCTTCCCACGAATAACCGATCACATTCAGCTTTTCCATCGTCGTCGCCAAATCATAGACTGGTCCGTTTTCACGGTTGCGGTGATAAATATCGGTACTGATCGACGTTGATCGCAGTCCTTCTTTGCGTGCTGTTTCTGCGACATCGAAATTAAAACTGTCGGTCCCGTGACCGATATCAAATACAATGCCTTTTTGATAAGCCGGCCAGATGAACTCTTTGATCTTGCCGCTTGCCCGGTCCAGGATCCCGTTCGCTTTGCCGTTGAAGCAGTGGGTCAAAACGTCCCCCTGCTCCAAAAGATCCAGAACTTCTGCCAATTCCGGCGGTGCCGAGCCGATATGGACCATCAGCGGCAATCCGCCGTTTTCCCGCTGGATCGTTTTGGCAAGCGTCAGCGGCGTGATCCCGTTATTGCCGATCACCGTCTTGCTCATGCGGGCTTTGATCCCAACGATAAAGTCTGGATATTTTTCGAGCGCTTCTTTGACTAAATCACTATTGACCTGTGCAAGGTCCGCCAATTCATCCTGCGCGACGATCCCTTCTTTGGAGATATTCAAGAGTGCGAAGACATTTGTTTTCACTTGTTGGGCTAAAGCATAAAAGTCGCCGATATTTTCCGCACCGGTGCTGCCGGCATCGATCACCGTCGTAACACCGGCCGCTGCCCCGATCTGATCGGGAAAATCATAATACAGCTCCATTTTTTCATAGCAGTGGACATGGTCATCGATCCAGCCGGGTGAAAGATACGCGTCATTTTTCAAGTCGATCACTTTTTCAGCTGGCTCGTTGATTTCACCGGCGACCAGCGCGATCTTTCCGTCTTGGACCGCGAGTTCGATCACTTCGCCGGTAATCAGTTTTGCGTTTTTGATCACTAATTCATACATCTGTTTCCCTGCTTTCTGTCTTTTTCAGGCCGCTTACTTCAAAGCCACTGGGAAGATCGCGCCCAAGATCATCGCGCCGAGGATCGCTCCGCCGGCGATCGGTTTTTTCCAGAGGTAGAAGACGATCGCCCCGAGCGTTGCCCCGATCCCGATCGGAATCGAAGCTGCACAAGCACTCAAAATGATCAGCGGCCCTAAAAAGCGGCCGGATGAGTTGCCGGCGCCCATCATGACATCTGCGCCAAATGTTGAATTCGATTGGTTGATCGTAAATTTACGGATCAAGATGATCACGCCGCCGACAAGCAGCCCCAAAATCGCACCTGTCAAAAGTGCCAGCGGGAAATTTTTGATCGGCGCGGTGATCCCCATACTCAAGAAAATCGCCGGGATGCCGATCCCGATCCCGATCCCGGTCAAGATCGAACCGCCCAAGTCCAAGATCCCGACAAGCGAACCTTCCAAGATCCGTGCAAACAGGAAGCTCGCACCAAATGCTGCAGCCGCCCCGTATGAGCCGCCGTCAAGTCCCGCTTTCAGCATCGCAACGATCGACACTTCATTGAAAGCGCCGACACCGTAGACAACGTACATATGCGTGCCGGCGAAAACAGCCGCTGCCATCAGTCCGACGATGATTGGAAACGACCAGTCAGCGAACCAAAAGCTTTTCTGTTTCATTTCTTCTAAGACTTCTGTCTGTTCTTGTTCCCATTCTTGTTTGTTTTCCATCGTGCTCCTCCTTATTTCACCGTAAAGACGTCATGAAGTCCCTTCAGCCAATGCGGGATATTCAAACGGAAGCTTTCGAGCGTCTGCAGATCGAAGCCGCGGAAAAATGCGCTGAAAACGAACAAAAGAATGATCGCGACCATCATGATCTTCGTGACTTTCGTCCAGCCCAGCTCGTCGACGCCTTTTCCGATCAAGATCCCCAAAACGACGCCTGGAACGGCGTTTCCCATAATAAGTTGTGCGATCCCGCCAAACAGCGTCCCCCAGAAACCCGTCCGTTTGCCGGCATCGATCGCTGCCAGCCAAAAAAGGACCGGCATCACGGTATTGATCAGGATCGTTGCCGCAGGAACCAGTACGGCGACTGCGGTAACTTGGAGCGCTTGCGGGATTGCGGCCGCTGTTGAATTCAAGAATGTGACTGTGACCGCGCCGATGATCGCACCGGCGATCCCCATTTTTTTTGGATCATGCATCGTCTTGCCGACGTCTTTATTTCTGAGCAGCAGTGCCGCCGCTGCCCAGTTCGGGATCACGCGGTGCGTCACGTCCTGCGTAAATGCCCCGGCACCGACTGCTGAAGCCCATGCATTGAAGAAAAATCCCAAGCCGAATGAAAAGTGGGAAGCCGGGTCGCCCATGCAGGCGTTCATTTCCCCGAGCGTCCGAAACGCGCCTAAACCTTGCGTGCTCGGCGCATGGAACATTCTGGCGGCCCCGGCCCCGGCAGCGAATCCCAAAAGTCCGCCGATGATCAGTGATTTGATTAAAATAATGACAAACTCCACTTTATTTCCCCCTTATCCCTTTTTTGACAAAAACGGCAGCGCAACTCCCTGGGGATCATTGATCGTTTCTTCTAGAAAGTTGATTTGATCCATTTTGATTTGTGTGATCGCTACCGTAACTTCTAATTTTACGCGGTAAACGCTCCGCTTCCGCGGCAAAAATAAGAAGAGAAAGCGTTCCGTATACGTTTGCGCTTTGGCGGAGACCACCTGAACACTGACCGGTGTGATCTGCAGCGTGACGTCTTCGTTTTTTTCCATGACTTGCTTTTGGATCGTACTCAGCGCGCTGGCAAAGGCGCTTTGCTTCGTGTCTCCTTTTCCCGAGACGATGAGTGTTTTGGTAATGTTCTCTGTCGCATTCATGCGGTCCCCTCCTGACGCTTATTCGCCGTATTTTTTGATAAATTCTTCTGTCAGCCGTTTGCCTAGTTCTTCTTGATCCATGAAGCCGAAGCCCAGCACAGTTTTGCCGTCTTTGATCGCCGTCAGCCCTTCTTCGACGGAACGCATCCCGTGACGCTCCGGATAGCCGTATTTCGTTGCTGCCGTCAACGCTCCGGCGCCGCCGCTGCCGCAAAATGAGATCCCCATGTCAGCCTGCTCCTTTTGCATTACATCCCCCAAACGCATATCTGCGCCCATTCCTGGAACGACAACTGCTCGTCCGCCGGCTGCTTCCACGCCTTTTGCCACATTTTGTCCTTTGCCCATCCGATCTGCAATCACTACTGTAATCATGTTGGTCTCCTCCTGGTTTTTGTTTTTCAATTCATTTTCGCCGTTTCAAAATGGACCGATAGAACGTAACTTTCATCCTCTGTCAGGTTGCCGATCTCGTTTACGACTTCGCGTGCGATTCCAAGCGCTTCTGGTGAAACTTCGCTGAAGAGCTCGGGATCGACGCCGCTCATTTTTTCCCCGCGCTCAGCTCGTTCGACCATTTCATTCAAATGATTGATCAAGACCGTCCACTGCAGCTCGGTTGGCGTGATCTGTGCAGCGTCCATCTTTTCTTCGACCGCCTTCATGACAGCTATTAATTTTTCCTTGTCGCAGCTTTTCGAAATAATGGCTTGAGCGTCGTCTGATAATCTCATATTTCAAGCTCCCTCCTGTATATAAATCAATAATGCCGAGATCTCTGCTCGGTTGATCGCCAGCTCACTCTCGGCGAACAGCGCTTCGATCTTTTCGACCAGCTCCGCTTCTGCCAGCAGTGTATCAGCGGCTACATTGCCTTCATTTTCATACTGCTGAGCAAAAGTGATGCGGTGGACCATCAGGAAAACATGCAGCAGGAAGGCTTCCTGGTAATGCCGTTCCAATCGGCCTTCAAATACTTTTTTCAGCTCTTCGTAGATCACATATCCTTTGACGATCACGTCGCGGCTTCGCGCTTCGATGCTTTGTGCGTCGCTGTTTGTCTTGCGCGGGACGAGCCGCGGCTTGCGGCCAACTTGCGCCGCGATTTTATTGACTGTCTCTTTGATCTGCGCCATGTCTTCCGGAGTCGGCAGCGGATGGACTTTGATGACGGGCCGTTTACGTTCTTCCAGCGGAAAAATGCTGATCACCAGATCCGGATCTTTTTTTGCGATCACTTCTTGTGCGTTCAAAACAGAAGCAAAACTCGCGATCTCGATATTATTTACTTCTTCGCTGATCCGCTGCTGGATCAGATTAGTGACCCCCAGACCGGTCGAACAGACGTAAACGACGCGAACAGCCCCTTTTTCCTGCTGCTTTTCATACGAAACGAGAAAATGAAGCGCGATGTACGCAATAAAAGAATCGTTGATCAAAAGCGCTGAACCATCGATATTTTTGGCACTCGTCTGCTTGATCGCAGCAAACAGCTTTGGATACTTCGCTTTGATATCGTCTGAGAAAGGATTGTATTCATTGATGAATTTCTGCTTGCGCGAAAGCCGCAAGGACAAATGTGCGAACAAGTTGGTCGCCAGCTGAGTATCTTTGACAAACGGCATCTCCATATCGCGGCTGACGTCTTCGATCAAGCGGCGCGTCAGGTGCAAAACATCTTGTTCATCGTTTTTTTCAAAAGCATCGCTGTAAATATACAAATATTCGTCTTCCAAAAGCGGCAGCTCAAAACGTTCGAAAAGCGCTTTCATTAATAAGAAAGGCAATTCATTTTGTTCGGACAAGAGCGCCTGATTCGCCAAGAGCTTGTAGCGGTCCATCGTAAAACCGTTTTTCATCCGCGCCGCCGAGATCGCGACTCGGAGCGTCATCGCCAGAATCTCTGCATAATTGAATTCTTCCAGCTTCCGGCAGGCCAGCAGGTTCCCCATTTCCTGCAAGACCTCGTCATAAAGCGCTTGAAACTCGTGATTGACTGCTGCAAAATACTGCTGCGGCTTCGCGGTATTCAGCAGGCAGGCCATGATCTGATAAATATCGTATTCGGTAAAATTTTTCTGACAAACTTTTTCCATCGCCAAGCGCAGCATTTTTTCCGGGCCTTTGATCAAAAATCCTTGGCGATTTTGGCGGTCCAACCGCAGCTGATGGCGCAGCAGATGTTTTTCCAAATGATCCAAATCACTCAAAACGGTATTTTTGCTCACTTCGAGCTGAGCAGCCAATGCTTTCGAAGTCACATGTTCGTTGGTCAAAAGCAGGATCAAAAACAAGCGGCTCAGACGCATTTTTTGATCCGGATAAAGCTCAAAACGTTCGGTGTCCATCAACTCATTTTTCAGCTCCAGCCTGCGAGAATCGCTGAGATCCAGCCAGATCCCTTTGCTTCGGCGGCTAGAGAGCATTTGGTCCCGTTCCTTCAGCCAAGCGCGAATGTGATCAAGATCATATTTGACAGTGCGAATGCTGACAGCGTGTGTTTCGGCAAGTTCCCTGGTCGTCAGACTCTCTTCCGTATCCAACAATTGCAAAAGGACTTTGATTTCCCTTTTGGAGAGCTGCTGCATGATCATCACCCCTTACAATCTCATTATAAAACCGTTTTGCATGATAACAATACAAAATAGTTGCACTAAAATTAGTGCAACCGCTGATAAATGAGAGATTTTTCCGGTCAGTAAAAAGAAGTGTCTTTCATGCGCCGGTGCTCCGCTAAAAAACACTTGTTTGCGGCCGCGGGCACCATATTCACTCAAAATCGCTAATTCACACGATTTTGCACTATGTATAAAATGAGATGATTCATCATTTGTTTTTCATTTTCATATTTATTTTTTGTTTTTTAATTTTCTCTTAATAAAAAAACTTGGAAGAGTGAAATCTTCCAAGTTTTTTGATATAACATATTTTTTTTATTAAATAAACTTCTTGTTTTTAAAACAGCGCTAATCAAGCGGCAAAAGCTGCGGCGCTTTGCGCGGCAGGACTGCTTCCAGATCAAGCTGCTTTTGCGTCAAAAGTTCCATCCGCCCGAATCCGCTGATGTCGGACACTTTGCGAAATCCCAGCAAGATCTGGGTCCAGCGGCCGATATTCGCCGAAAAATCCGGCGTCCCCTCTGTCCCGCGGACTCGTTTGAGCGTTGGGAAACCGCGTTCGACTTCCAGCTGCCACAAACCAGCATTCCAAGAAGCATTCGGATCGATCACCTCCAGCAGGAAACTGGCATCATGCCCGCTTCGAAACGGATATTTGCGGATAAATGTTTCAAAATCAACGATCCGCGCCATCGCTCCCGGCAGGATCCGAACATCGATGCTGTTTTCATCCAGCAGATAGGCGTGGTTTTGCGGATCCGCGGATAAATAGCGGAATTTCTCAAAGGAAGAGCGGTGGCTGGTAATGAAGCGGCTGAGCGCCCGAAATGCTTGCGGGCTTTCATAAAGCCATTCATGGACTGAAAAGAGCGGCCCGCTGCCGGAATAGATCACGTATCCTTCCGCCTGGCCGGCTTCATTCAGATAAACCGCATAATCCCACACGCGGTTGCGATTGGCTAAATAATACCACCACCATTCGGGGCGCACGACCGCTCCCAAATGATTGGCCGCATGGTGCGCGTGGAGCGGCTTCATCAAGGGGAGCGCCGCCGAAAAGCTGATCCGCTTGACGCGCCCTGCTTCTTTCGGATACTCCGGAAATTCAGCGGGGGTCATCGTATACTGGATCTCTTCAAATGCCTGCTCAAACCCGAATTCGCGATAAAAGTGGTAAGAATGCGGCCGCAAATAGGCGATCGTCATTTTCTGCTGGTGCATTTGCGCCAAAAGATGCATGATCAAGCGATCAGCGAATCCTTCTCCGCGATATTCCGGGAAAGTGCTCATTTCGCTGATTTTGCCGAGTGCATATTTCGTGCCGTAAAAATTCATCGACAGCGGCGTCAAAAAAGCCTGTGAAGCCAGCTCATTCTCCGCTAAGATTCCGTAAACTTGCGAATGGTCCATCAGCGAAACGAACTCCTCGCGGTGCTCGACTGTCATTTTTTGGTTGAATGCGTAGACGGCCAAATGGTACATCGCCTCTTCCATCGAGGCATCAAGACGTTTCATCGTCGTTTTCATCCGTTTCTCCCTTCATCGTCCCATTTCTTTGCGCTAACAGAGCGGCGACCACTTCCAAATGATGCTGCCACGTCAAGCGTTTGATCCCCGGCATCCCGGGAAAAGCCCGCCGCGCGAAATAATCCTCCAACTCACGCAGTGCCGCGGTCTTCGGCGCATAAAGCGGATGACGCGCACACCACTGTCTCACTTGCGTCATTGCCTCAAAAAAGCGCTCTTTTGGCGCTTGAAACGAGTCGATGACCGCCGAGACAAAGTGGCGGATCCGCAAATTGCCGAACGGATCTTGATACGTCAAGTGAAGTACCAGCCCCGGCCGCGGATAGCTTTTTTCGATATAACGGGCGGGCCCCAACAAAAAATCGCTCACCCCGGCCAGCGCCTTGTGATCAAAATACATCAAGGTATTCGAAAAAAATTCATCTGGCATCTTTTGATAGTCCGCTAGTTTTTGAAAATGGAACGGCGACTCGCCCACGATCAAGCGCTCCGGCGGAAAGTCTGCGGGCTGCGCGAGCGCGGGCAGCAGCTGCTTTCCGTTAAAATCGGCCGGCGGCGCCAGTTTGCGCGAAGCTAAAAAATCAAACGGATAGATCAATAAATCAGGCTCCGCACTGAAGGTCGGCTGTCCAGTATAATGGAGCGCCCGCAAACACTGCGGTTCAGCAAAAAATTCTTCATAAGGATATTTCGGCTGTTCGCTCAAATAATATTGGCCGACCTTTGGTGTGTCGACTAAATAAAAAGTTTGCTGCGCGCGGCACAATTTTTCAAGTGTCCGCAAGGTCAAAGAATAGTCTCGCACTGGTTCAATGATCGGCACGATATCTGAAGAAAGAAGGTGTTCTTCTGCCATCTTTCCTAACAGCACGAGTTCGACTTGTCGGCCGCGCAAATAAGGGTAATATTTCATACAGCACCTCACAACAGCGGCAGCCCGTTTCGGCGCGCTTCTTCATATTTTTGGTGCCAATGAGCGACTTCGTCCAGCAGAAGCTGTTTCTCCTCGTTCAGCGCTTCGATCGCCGCCTGCTGCGTCAAAAAATCATCTTCTGCACTCAAGCGGCGCCCAAGCTCGCGCGTCAGCTCGGCGGTCTGATAGCTGCTGAGCCCAGTCTCCATCCGTTTGGCTTTATGGACTTCTCCGGAAAAGCGCTGTAAAAAAGCCCGCAGCATCGCTTCCGGCGCATAAGGGATCGCCTGACGCCGGGCAGTTTTTCGAACGGTGAAATATCCCGGCACGCCGTTTTCTTGCGCCGCTTCCTCGGTATAAGGCCTATATATGAGGACCCCGATGCCTTTTGGGATTTCTTCTTTGACTTGCTCAAAGAGCACTGCCGGCAAAACAAAATAGTTCAAATTGCCGACAAAAGTCAATTTTGCCGAAGAATGAAAATCACTTTTGCTCGCTTTTAGTTCAAAGCAGCGCCAGTCTAAGCGGTCGCCTTTGAAACTGGCTGCCAGCGTATCCACGATCCCGCTTTCTTCCGGCATCGCGACTTCCTCGATCACATAGTAACGACGCGCGCGGCAATAAGCATACAGCGTTTCTTCCATTGCCAGCGTCAGCGGCGTTTTCATTGCGTCTCTTCCTTCCAAATCAAAAAGAGAATCGGCCGATCTGTCCCGCCGATTCTGCTTTCTTTACTGTTCTTTCTTATGATAGTCATTCCCTAATTTGAAGCCGAACTTTCGTTTTCCCAGTCCCAAACTGCCTTTCATCCCAAAATCGAGCCCATTGGACAAGTCCAAATGGATGTCGCCGCTGGAAGAGATTTTTTTTGCTGATTTCTTCTTCCGCGGTGTGTCAGCCGCTTTTGAATTTTGGACATCCTTTTGCTGCAGCTGCGCTAGCCGCTGCTCCAACAGCATCTGGACCGCGCGTTCAACTTTGTCCAGCCGCATATCCAGTCGTTCTGCTTCTCGCGCATGCGGCGCCCGATAACTGCGTGCACCGCCGCGGTAATTGGATCGATGTGCTTCGCTATTCATCGCAATGCTCCTTTCAGATCACTACCCTTATTTTAAAAGTTATTCAGTTAACTAGCAAGTAAAGTGGCGCTCCCAAGCCGCTGGAAAGATGATATACTATTGACATGAAGGGGGTTTGTCCAATGGTCATCAAGGGAAAAACTTTAGAAGAAGCGGCCCGCTCGCTTTTAACCGAACGCGGTGTCGAAGTCGCGGACATTGCCGAGCTAGTCATGTTCCTGCAAAAACAATATATCGACAAATTAACGATCGAAGAATGCATGGAATCGGTGAACGCGGTGTTGACGAAAAGAGAGGTCCACAACGCGATTTTGACCGGCATCCAACTGGACCTTTTAGCCGAAAAAGGTGAAATGATCGAACCGCTCCAAGCGATCGTCCGCAAAGACGAAGGATTGTACGGTGTCGATGAGATCATGGCATTTTCGATCGTTAATTTATACGGCTCGATCGGCTTCACGAATTACGGCTACATCGATAAGATCAAACCAGGGATCTTGGAGAAGCTGAATGATCACGAAAGTGCGTCCTGCAATACCTTCCTGGATGATCTCGTCGGTGCGATCGCTGCAGCAGCGGCCAGCCGTTTAGCGCATGACCGTCCGAGCCTGTCGGACGCTATGAAATAAATTTTCGAAAATCGTCTTTTGGAACACCGTTTATCGGCAGAAGGAGCCGCGACATCAGTCGCGGCTCCTTCTGTTTCAACGTCCCAAAAATACTTGCCGCTTTGATCACTTCTTCTTTAATTGTCGCCGCCCGAGATAGCTGAGTCCCAGCATACTGCCTTCGAACAAACAGAAAAACAAGAGAAAACAGTGCATAAAAAAGCCTTCCGGCAAGACATTGATGATCGGATCCGTTGCCGGATCAAACAGCCATGAATTGTCGCCTGGAAATAAAAGATGATGGAAAGAGGTGAAAAAAGAATCAAATCCGCCAACCATCAAAATTCCCAAAATAAGCGGCAAAACTGCCATGATCTGAAAGAGCGGCCGCCAGAGGAAGAGGCGTTTTTCCCGCAACACACGCTGCAAAAAAAAGCTCCCCGGGATCAAGGTCAACGCTAAAAGAAAATAGTCCAGCAAAAACAGATTTTTGACTTGCGCAAAATGATGGCGCCCGCTCGCTGACATCGGAAAATCGCTGGTCGCCAAATGATGGACGAACGGTTGATCAGAATAGCTCATCAGCTGCTGATAATTTTTCCAAATTTTTTCTGCCGAGAGTCCTACGGCTTTCGGCAGCTGAAAATGGCGGATATCGAGCCAGTAAAGCCAATCAGCGTTGATCGTTAGTGCGATCGCAAGCGTCAAGCATAAAAGGATCAGGCAGCTCGCCCCGAATATTTCTTTTCCTTTCATCTTCATTCGATGGGCCAATCATCCAGACTGTCCACGACATAAGTCGGCGCGACCGGCAGCTGCGGAACGTCCTCTTTCGCGGTAAAGCCGGACGTAACTAAGAGCGTGTCGATCCCGTTATTGATCCCAGCTAAAATGTCTGTTTCATAATTATCGCCGACCATCAGCACTTCGCTTTTTTTCAACCTAAGGCGTTCGACCGCTTTTTCCATGATCGGTGCATTCGGTTTGCCGATATAAAACGCAGCTTCTTGCGTTGCCGTTTCCAAAAAAGAAACGAGCGCTCCAGCCGAAGGCAATAGCCCCCGTTCAGTCGGGATGTTCTTGTCCGGATTCGTCCCGATGAAATAAGCACCTTTTTGGATCGCGAGCGTCGCAAGGGCAAATTTTTCATAAGTGACTTTTGTGTCCAAGCCGACCACGACATACGCCGGATCGACTTCATTCCACTTGAAGCCGGCAGCTTTGATCAGATCGAGCAGGCCGGCTTCGCCGATCGCAAAAAAAGTGTCGCCGAGATTTTTCGCTTTCATCAGATCGATCGTCGCCAAAGTCGCTGTATAAACGTTTTCTGCTGCGACATGGATATCAAACTCATTGGCGAGCCGGTCGGCAACTGTCTGCGGAGATTTCGTCGTATTGTTCGTCACGAATAAAAAGGGCTTCTGGGCTGCTTGCAGGCGTTCAACAAAGCGTTTGCCCGCTGGGATCCCTTCTTTTCCAAGATAGATCGTCCCGTCCAGATCTACTAAATAGCCTTGATAGTCTTTTTTCTTCAATCCTCTTCACGCTTCCTCATCACAAAATTATGCTGCTGCTCTTTCTTGGCCGGCTTCGCTGGTTTTTTCTCAGCAGTTTTCTTCGCAGCCGCTTTTTCCGGGGTACGAGCAGCCGGTTTTTCGCTGCGGCGGCGGTGCCGTTTGCGGCGAGTTGGATGCGGTTTGGTGCGTTCATTTTTTTCCAAAACAAAATAGGCGCAGCCGAAATTGCAATACTCGTTCAAATAATCTTCAAGTGTTGAGATCCGCTGATCGATGCTGCCTTGATTTGTTTCATCAGCAAAAAAGCCGCGCAGCCGCAACTGATCATGCCCCCAGTCGCCGACGATGAAATCATAGCGCGTAAGGATCTCGGTAAAGCGCTCGCCCAATTTATCCGCTGCAAAGCCGTTGCGATAATCAAGTACGAGTGTGTAGCCGAGTTCGCCGATCAAAAGCTGCTGCTCCGGCAGTACCGTGACCGGTATGCCCTTTTTACTCTCGGCTTCGGCAAGCGCCGTTTCATCTTGTCCTTTTGGATCGCGCAGCTCTTCGGCAAGTGCTTCTTTTTCTTTTGATTTATGGTGTTTCTTTGCTGTCAAATTTATTTCACCCTGCTTTCTTGGTCTGCGGGAAATCGTTCGGCCAAATATTCACCGACGACTTGCCGCAAAAATTCTGGAAAGATAAACGCGATCTTCCCGACCAGTTCGATCGTCGGAAAAAACGGGACGAACATCAAATGGTCAACGGTCGTAAAAGTGTATTTTTTCTCTGGGACGATCGCTTCTCCATTCCAAGTCACCGAACGGTCCTGCCGGTGATAGGCGATGCCGGAATAGATCAGCTCGCCAAAGATCTTGCCGCGAAAGCCCATGCCGATCACCGGAAAACCGCGCAAGAAAAAGCGGTTCTTCTCCATCTCCCAGATCAAGCGGATCAGCTCGCGTCCTGGAAGCGTGACATTGATGAGATGCATTGGATGCGGCAGCGCCTGCTGGATCTGAAAATCATTGACGTCTCCTTGCGGCAGACCGTGTAAAAACAAACCGCTGTTCAAGATCGCAGCTTCCGTCCCGCCTTTTTCTTTGACGGCTTCAAGTGCGGTGTCAACGAAAGGATGCGGGCTTTGAAGGTCCGTTTCGAGCGGATATGGCAATTCAGCGCGGACGCGGCTTTCCAGAAGCAGTTTGCCCTCTTCATAGTAGTCTGCTGCTTCTTTTTGATCCGCCGGGAGTGCCGGCAGCTCACGCGTGGCGAGATTGATCGCGCTTTTCCCAATGATCCGGTGATCTCTTAAAACCAGCTCGACGCGGCCGATATATTCACCGTGCTTTCCAGCCGCAGCGAGCAGCGTTGTGCCGATCATCCGGCCGTGCGGAAAGCGGTGATGGGTATGCGAGCCCAAGATCACCGCGATCTCGGGAAATTCTTCCGCCAATTTGATATCCTCGCTGACACCCAAATGGCTCAGCAAAATCACTTCATCGACTTGCGGAAGGACCTTTTCCAAGATTTCCGGCAGTGCTTCCTCAGGCCGCCGGATCCACCAGCCGTTCGGCCCATAGGTCAGCGGAAAATAGGCTGTTAAGCCGATCAAACCGAGCTTGGTGCCGCGCGGCGTTTCATAAATATGATATTCTTCGGCCCAATGCGGCAGCTCGCAAGTGGCTGGATCGAGCAGATTTCCCAAAAGGACCGAAAAAGCTGCTTCATCGTACAAATGATTCAAGATCGCTTTGCTGTTGCCGACGCCTTCATTGTTGCCGATCGTCGCAAAGTCATACGGGACCTCATTCATCAGCTCGACATTCGCACGGCCGTTCGTCGCTTCAGTAAGCGGATGCCAGCGGTCGATAAAGTCTCCCAGATCGATCAGCATCGTCGTTCCGGCTTCCTTTTTCGCCTCCTGCAAGCGGCGCCGTGTTTTCGGCCATTTATCCAAATGGGAATGCAGATCAGCCGTATGATAAATATGTAAAACTTCTTCCACTTAATTTTCCCCCTGAACCTTAAAAACAAGTGCCAAAAGAAGACGCCAAAATACGGCCCCGGCGAAAAGCGGAACGACCGCGATCCCCAAAAATGTCGGACCTGCGCGGAAACACAGGACACTCAGCCATAAACCGATCCATAACACGAAAAAGCTTGCCGGACGCTCGCCAGCCGGAAAACGATCCAATTTTCCTGCCCAAATGCCACTGAGCAGCGCGCAAAACAAAAAAACCGCCATTCGCTGATTCCTCCTTGCTCTAGAATAGCTTTTCCGCTGAAAAAAAGCAAAATCACGTATTTTCTTTTAATCGAGCGGGCCTTGATAAGCCAACTGATCATTTGCCTCATCAATGATCTTTAACAAACCCTTTTGCGGCAAATATAAAACTTTGTAACGGTGCGCTGGATTCGTCAAGATCCGGATCCTCTTATTAGGCGTGTTGACGGTCCACTCGACCTCATATGAATCGAGTTCCCCGATCATCGCTGCTAATTTTTGGTCTTCTTCATACGTTGATTCACTGGCGGCAGTATTTTGCGTACTCGCCGTTTGTGTGGTTTGACTGCTGGAAGTCGTCGTGCTGCCCACAGCCGGCTCTTCCTGGATCTTCTCGACTGGTTCATCAGCGCTGTTGGCGGTGCATCCGCCTAAAAACAAACTGAAAAAAATGATCCCCCAACCGTACAAATTCTGTTTTTTCATTTTTATACCCCCAACTATTGCTCCTTCCATTGTACCGGAATCTACTGTAAAAGCTATAAAAAAAAGCTGCGGCGAAGAATCCGCCGCAGCTGCTGCATTATTCAAGCTTCAAAATAAAACTTATTTGCTGATGAAAGGATTGTCTTTCAAATTGTAGAAAGATTTGATCCCTTTGTATTTTGCCACATCACCCAATTGGTCTTCAATGCGAAGTAATTGATTGTATTTCGCGATCCGGTCAGTCCGGGAAAGCGAACCAGTCTTGATTTGACCAGCATTTGTTGCAACTGCGATATCAGCGATCGACGTATCTTCCGTTTCACCGGAACGGTGAGAAACAACGGCGGTGTAGCCGGCTTCTTTTGCCATTTCGATCGCATCGAAAGTTTCTGTCAATGTCCCGATTTGGTTGATCTTGATCAAGATCGAGTTGGCAACACCCATTTTGATCCCTTTTGCCAATTTTTCAGTGTTGGTTACGAACAAGTCGTCGCCGACCAATTGGATCTTGTCGCCCAATTCGTCCGTCAATTTCTTGAATCCTTCCCAATCATTTTCGTCTAAACCGTCTTCGATCGAGATGATCGGATATTTTTCAACCAGGTCTTTGTAAAGAGCGATCATTTCTTCTTCGGTCTTTTCGCCTTCGCCGGAATCAGCCAAAACGTAAACGCCTTTTTCTTTGTCATAGAATTCAGAAGCTGCCGCGTCCATCGCCAAAACGATGTCTTTCCCTGGCTTGTAACCAGCTTTTTCAACGGCTTCGATGATGATCTCGAATCCTTCTTCATTGGATCCCAAGTTCGGCGCAAATCCGCCTTCATCGCCGACTGCTGTCGAGTAGCCTTTCGCTTTCAAGATCGATTTCAATGCATGGAAAGTTTCAGCACCCATCCGCAAAGCTTCTTTGAAAGTTGGTGCGCCGACCGGCATGATCATGTATTCTTGGAAGTCGACCGAGTTGTCAGCATGCGAGCCGCCGTTAATGATATTCATCATTGGTGTTGGCAATAACTTCGTATTGAATCCGCCAAGATAATGATAAAGCGGGATTTCCAGGTAATCAGCTGCCGCGCGTGCGCAAGCCAGCGAAACACCCAAGATCGCATTGGCGCCTAGTTTGCCTTTGTTCGGTGTCCCGTCAAGTTCGATCATCTTTTTGTCGATCGCCATTTGATCGCGGACATCATAGCCGATGATTTCGTTTGCGATGATGTCATTGACATTCGCAACTGCTTTCGTGACCCCTTTTCCACCATAGCGAGATTCGTCGCCATCACGCAATTCGACCGCTTCATATTCTCCAGTAGAGGCACCAGACGGAACCATCCCACGGCCAAATGCACCGCTTTCTGTGTAGACTTCGACTTCAAGCGTTGGGTTGCCGCGAGAATCCAAAATTTCGCGAGCATATACGTCGGTAATAATTGACATTAAAATCTCTCCTTTTAGTGTTTTTTAAGGGGCTCCCCTTAACTTACATCATAATTTTTAATTGCGTTTCCTGCAAGGAAAACTATTTGACCGCTGCTAAAAGTGCCAAAAACGAGTCCGGTTCCAAAGAAGCTCCGCCGACAAGTGCGCCGTCGATATTTTCTTTCGCCATATATTCAGCGATATTGTTTGGTTTGACTGAACCGCCGTATTGGATGCGGACATCTTCAGAAACTTCTGGACTGTAAAGCCCCGCTACCGTTTCGCGGATCAAATGGCAGACTTTGTCGGCATCTTCTGCATTGGAAGATTTGCCGGTACCGATCGCCCAGATCGGTTCATAGGCGATCACGAGATTGGAAACTTGGCCTTCTGACAAATCTTTCAAAGCGCCTTTGATCTGACCGGCGATCCATTCATCCGTTACTCCGGCTTCGCGTTGTTCAAGCGTTTCTCCGCAGCAGATGATCGGCAGCATGCCGTTTGAGAAGATCGCTTTCGCTTTTTTATTGACTTCTTCATCTGTTTCATGGAAATACTCGCGCCGTTCAGAGTGGCCGATGATCACATATTTTACGCCAAGGTCTGCTAAGGCATACGGCGAAGTTTCCCCAGTGTACGCGCCGCTGTTTTCCCAGAAGCAGTTTTCCGCTGCGATCAGCAGTTCAGTACCTTGGGCCGCTTCAGTCAATTCTTGCAAAAACAAAGCCGGAGCAGCGACAACACTGTCAACAGCTTTTTGATCCGGAATCTTGTTTTTGACTGCTTCAGCAAATTTCTTTGCTTCTTTCGCCGTTTTATTCATTTTCCAGTTGCCGGCGATAATTGGTTTGCGCATTTTCTCGTCTCCTTATGATTGATTATTTGTCATCGATTGCTGCCAAGCCTGGCAGTGTCTTTCCTTCAAGCAGCTCAAGAGACGCGCCGCCGCCGGTCGAAATGTGCGTGAATTTGTCGGCAAAGCCTAATTGTTTGGCAGCCGCTGCCGAGTCGCCCCCGCCGATGATCGTGGTGGCATCTTTCAAATTAGCGATCGCTTCGCATACACCGATCGTGCCGTCTGCGAAGTTGCTCATTTCAAAGACTCCCATCGGCCCGTTCCAGACGACTGTTTTCGAACCATCTAAAATTTGCGCATATAATGCGATCGTTTCCGGCCCGATATCTAATCCCATTTGCCCTTCCGGCACATCGCCGGCGTGTTCTTCAACGGGGACGTCGTTTGAGAATTCAGCAGCTGTTTTGGAGTCGATCGGCAAAACAAGTTTGTCGCCGGCTTTTTTCAGGATGTCTTTGGCAAGCGCAACTTTTTCTTCTTCTAAAAGTGATTTGCCGACTGCCATTCCTTTGGCTGCATAAAATGTATACGTCATGCCGCCGCCGATCAGGATCTTGTCTGCTTTCGACAAAAGATTTTCGATCACGCCGATCTTATCGGACACTTTTGCCCCGCCTAAGATCGCGACAAACGGCCGTTTCGGATGCTCGACCGCTTCACCGATGAATTTGATTTCTTTTTCCATCAAGAAGCCGACTGCTGAAGGCAGATGCGAGGCGATCCCGACATTGCTGGCGTGCGAGCGGTGCGCCGTACCGAATGCGTCATTCACGAACACATCCCCCAGCGAAGCCCAGTATTTCCCTAATTCAGGATCATTGCCGGATTCCTTTTTGCCGTCGACATCTTCAAAACGCGTATTTTCGACCAGCAGAACGTCGCCGTCTTTCATATCGTTGATCGCTTTTTCAAGTTCCGGTCCGCGAGTATGCGGAACAAAAATGACTTTTTGACCTAGAAGTTCTTGCAGGCGTTTAGCAACCGGCGCCAATGATTTCCCTTTTTTGTCTTCTTCAGTCTTGACCCGCCCCAAGTGGGAGAAAAGGATCGCTTTGCCGCCGTGCTCAATGATATATTTGATTGTTGGCAACGCCGCTACGATCCGGTTGTCGTCGCCGATCACACCGTCTTTGATCGGCACATTGAAGTCAACACGGACGAGGACTTTTTTATCTTTCAGATCCAAATCTTGGATTGTTCTTTTTGCCATGATATTCACTCCTTGTGTACATTATGAAAAAAAGCGGGAAGCGCGCGCTCCCCGCTTTTAAAATACTTGCTGTTCACCTTAAAGTCCGCAGTTTGCGTTTGGATTAAAGTTTTGCAAAATATTCCAAAGTACGAACTAATTGAGAGGTGTAGCTCATTTCATTGTCGTACCAAGCAACGGTCCGAACCAATTGTTTGTCGCCGACTGTGACGATCTTCGTCAATGTTTCGTCATATAATGAGCCGTAAGTCATCCCGATGATATCAGAAGAAACGATTTGATCGGTATTGTAGCCGAAAGATTCGTTTTCATGTTTCTTCATTGCTGCATTCACTTCATCGACTGTAACAGGTTTTTTCAAGACAGCCGTAAGTTCTGTCAAAGAGCCGACTGGCACTGGTACCCGTTGTGCTGCGCCGTCAAGTTTTCCTTTCAATTCAGGAATAACAAGGCCGATCGCTTTCGCAGCACCGCTGGAAGTCGGTACGATATTTTCAGCAGCTGCCCGTGCACGGCGGAAGTTGCCCTTGCGGTGCGGTGCATCCAAAGTGTTTTGGTCGCTGGTATAAGCATGGATAGTCGTCATCAAACCTTCTTCGATCCCAAATTCATCTTCCAAAACTTTGGCCATTGGCGCTAGGCAGTTCGTGGTGCAAGAAGCTCCGGAAATCACGGTTTCTTTACCAGTCAATGTATCATGGTTGACATTGAATACGATCGTCGGTACGTCGTTTCCGCCTGGAGCAGAGATCACGACCCGTTTTGCGCCGGCTTTCAAGTGAAGTTCGGCTTTTTCTTTGGAAGTGAAGAACCCAGTACATTCCAAAACGATGTCAACGCCTAATTCTTTCCAAGGCAATTCTTCTGGTTTTGGATTCGAAAGGACTTTGACTTCTTTGCCGTTTACGGTGAATGATCCTTCATTTACTTCGATCGTTCCGTTGAAGCGGCCTTGCGTCGTGTCATATTTTAATAAGTAAGCCAACATTTTCGAGTCAGTCAAATCATTGATAGCTACAACTTCGATTCCTTCTAAATCTTGAATCCGACGAAATGCCAAACGTCCGATCCGTCCAAATCCGTTGATCCCTACTTTAACTGTCATGTTGAGATTTCCTCCTTTAGAAAATCAAAAAGTTTTTATTTTAAAGGGTTGTCCCTTTTAAAATCTCTTTGGCAGCACCTTCATCCGTTACCAGAATCGTGTGCTTTGGTGCATTTTTCATGTATGCTTTGATCGCGAGCGCTTTGCTTTTGCCGCCGGCGACCGCGACGACCAGCGGGATCTTTTTCAGATCTTCAAGCTGAAGTCCGATCCGCGGGATTTTATAGACGACTTTTCCTTTTGCATCAAAGAAATAGCCGAAACTTTCCGAAACAGCGCCATCTTTTTTCAAAGCGGCGATGATCTTGGGACTCATGTGCCGTCTGGCGGCCATATGAAGTGCCCGGCCGATACTGTGGATCACACAATTCGCCGAGTCGATCAGAAACAGCACTTCTTCGATCGACGGTTCATGGAGCAGCGACTCATATGTTTCCGGACTGACATGCTCAGGAACATAAAGTGCGCGATGCGTACCGCCGGTTTTCAGTGCCATCGTTGCACTGACCGCATTGGCTTGGATATCGATCGCTTCACCGATCCCGCCGCGGGCAGGAACGAACATATTGAAGCGTCCGGGATGCGTCAAGTCTCCCATGTTTTTCGCTAATTGGGCCATCGTCGTACCGCCCATCACCGCGATCACGTTTCGACCGAGCGGCAGGCTTTTATCGAGCAGTTCAGTAACCGTCTGTCCAAAACGTTCAAAAATCTGCGGGCGTTCGTCGCCGTCTTCACTCAGTACGATGCACTGCCGATTCCCCAAAAACTTCGCCAGATGCTGCTCGGTTTCTTCTCTTTCTGAAAGCGAATCGATTACCGGCGTCAATTCATGGACTAGTTTCAGTCCTTTTTCCGTCAATGACATTCCGCTTTTCGAGGCCGTGACAAGCTGCAAAGACTTCAAAGTATCTGTTTCTTTGCGCAGGATACGCTCCGTGACTCCCAGCGCCTCTGCCAATGTTCGGCGGCCGACCGGCTGCATCCAGTAAATACTCCGCAGGATTTGATAGCGTTTTTTGATTTCACCGATCAAATCGGGAGCAACTGCTTTTAACAGTTTCAGCTGGATTTCCATCATTATGCTCCTTCGTGGACATTTTAAGTCCATATTAGACTTTAAATGACCCGCCAAGTGTAAAAAAGAGAAGAGTCAAAGGATCATTTATTTAATTAACCTCTTGCTCATCTCTGATATTATCAGTTTTAGAATTATTAGGCAAGGAATAAGGCCCCTCAATCTTTTTGTTTCTGCCAGAAAATATTTTATTTAATTCCGCAAAAAAAGTTTCATTCGTGCCTCGGACCACTTTTGATGGCAACTTTATGTCCCACGATCTTTTTTTCATTAAATGGTTAATCGCGCTTGTCTTTTCAAAAAAAATCTATTATACTAGTAAACGTTGTCATGCGCCCTTAGTGTAGTGGATATCACGTAAGATTCCGGTTCTTGAGACGGGGGTTCGATTCCCTCAGGGCGCGTTGTTGTAACATCAATGTTTGGCTCTTCGTCAAATAGTGTTGGTGAGCTTTCAAACTGAATAAAATGTAGTGGATCCCAGGAGAGCAGAAACGCCCGCTTGGGATTTTTTGTTTTAAGAAAATGAATCCTTTTAAGCAGTTTTTCCTGCGCGGAGAGTGGAATTATTTTGAAAAATAAGCCCTTGGATCATGTAGATCCGCGCGCGGAAGTTCAAGAAATTTCGATAGCCGTAGGCAACTCTTTTCATGACTTTGATCTTGTTGTTTGTCCCTTCGACCGGACCGTTGCTGTAGTTGACCCGCAGGGCATTTTCGATCCCTGAGCGGTAACGGCGGAAAAAGGTGAGCTTCTTGCGGAACCACTCTGGCAGACGCGGGTCAAGCGAATCGATCAGCTCAAAGAAGTGCCGGCTGTTTTTTTGTTTGAAGTGGTAGCACAGAAGCTGACAAGTTTCATAGGCGGAACGCAAGCGCTCATCGTAGGTCAAGAGCTCGTCCACGATCGCCTGTTCCGTAATGAACTGTTTGAAAGAGCGATCATAGTGGTAATTCGAGCTGTCCAAGCCGTCGGAATCTTTTAAAAGGAGCTTCCAAAACCGCTTCAGCCGCCGGTACTTTTTGG
>JALCOL010000003.1 GCA_022649665.1 Enterococcaceae bacterium | reverse complement strand
TATAATAAGAGTATCGGAATTGCTTTCGGATAAAATATATATCAGGAATATCCATTAGTTTTGGCTATATATCACTGATTATTGGAAGATAAAATTAGAATTTCAAATTACTAATTGTTGATAATATATTAAATAAATATCACAAACAAAAATTTTAATTTATATTAAAAATAAGTTAAAATAATAAATATATTTAACTTAAAATACATTTATTATTTTTACTAAATATTATATAAAAAGATATATATAATCCTCCCGATATGAGTTCACTAAAATACATAAAATAGTGAACTCGCAAAAAAACAGTTTGGTATGAAAAAAGGGAGCGTTGAAAAAGATCCACTCCGTAATCATTATCAAATATTTGTGTTTTCATCTATAATAAGGATAATGATTTTTTTTGGAGGGGAAGTAATGGAGAAGATCTCATATTTCGGGGCAAAACTGATTTATTTTTTTGCGGCATTTTTTTTGATAATCACCGGCAGTTGGTGTTTATTTTGCCGTTCAAATGTTTCGCTCAATTGGGATGAACATACGACATTTACGACAAATGGCATCGTGTTTTTGTTTTTTATGTTGGCAGTGGGGTTGATGCTCTGGTTCGCAAGATCGCTGCTCAGGCGAATTGACTCGCGCCTTTTGTTTTGTGTATTGCTGCTGGTTGAAATGGCTTGCGGTTTATATTTTATTTTTGCCGCCGATTCCGGGTTAAGGGCTGATCCGGATGAGGTCTATAAAGTCGCTCTGCAGCTCAATCACGGGAATTATTCATCTTTTTTTCCTGGGAAATATATCGCGATCTATCCGCATCAGCTCGGGTTAGCCACTTTTGAGCGTTTTGTTTTAGCGATCGCTCCGGACACTAGACTTTTGTTTTTACTCAATTTAGTCTTTGTTGGCGGAATCCAATTGTGCGGTTATACGATGATTTTTTACGCAAAAAAGGCCAATTCGCTCAGCGGGAAATATATCCTGCTGGCTTCCTTTTTCTTTTTGCCGCAGTTCTTTTTCATTCTTTTTGCTTACGGCCAGATCCCCGGGCTTTTTTTCTTGATGCTTTCACTGGTTTTCTGGCAGCGATTCTTTCAAAAAAACAGTCTGGTATGCGGCTTGCTGGGGACGGTCTTGCTGACGATCAGCTGCATTTTGCGCAACAATTATCAGATCGCTGCATTGGCGCTTGCAGTCCTGTTGCTTTTCAGCGCATTAAAAAATAAAAAGTGGCAAGGGATCTTGTTTGCGGTTTTAGTCGTCGGAGCGGCCTTCAGTGCGGATGGTTTGATCAGAAGTGCGTATGAACAAAAGTCGGGGATCGAACTGGATCATGCGATCCCTAAAATTGCTTTTGTGGCGATGGGGATGCAGGACGATCCGCGGTCAAAAAGATTGGGCGGCTGGTACAATTGGTATACGGTCGATCTTTTGCGGGACAACCATGACGATCCGGTAAAAACGAGCAAACAAGCAGAAGGATACATCCGCGACCGCTTGGAGGCATTTCGGCACCACCCAAAATATGCTTGGAAGTTCTACAAAGAAAAGTATCTTTCGACGTGGGGCGAGCCGACATTTCAGTCGATCTGGTCAGGACCGGTCGGGCGGATGGGACAGCAAAAAAATGCTCCGGCACTGGATGCGATCTATGACGGCGGGGGGATCTATCAGGTGCTGGTGAATCTGATGAATGCTGGAAATGTCTTTATTTATCTGTTCGCGGGGATCGGTGCAGCTTTTCTGCTGTTTGACCGCCAAAAGAAATGGCTGCCGCTGATCTTATTTTCCTATATCTATTATTTGGGCGGGGTCGCTTTTCATCTCTTGTGGGAAACGAAGAGTCAATATGTGTACCCCTATGTTTATTGTTTGATCCCGGCTGCGGTGTTTGGAGCGGGTATGGTCAAAAAATTCATTGCGGACAAGCAGGAAAGGCGGCCGATTTGATGGAAACGCAAAAAAAGAGGAGCTCAGAAACACCTAAAGCTATTTTATATCTGGTCGTGCCTTGCTTTAATGAAGAAGCCGTTTTGCACGAAACTGCGGCCGAGTTGAAGAGCAGACTGCGGCAACTGATCCAAGCGGAAAAAATCTCGCGAAAAAGCCGGATCCTTTTCGTGAATGACGGCTCGAAAGATCAAACCTGGCCGATCATCACTGCGCTCCACCAGGAAGATCCGCTGTTCAGCGGGCTAAACTTGAGCCGCAACCGCGGTCACCAAAATGCGCTGTTCGCGGGACTGATGACGGCCAAAAAATATTGCGACATCTCGATCTCGATGGATGCGGATCTGCAGGATGACGTTGCAACGATCGACAAGATGATCGATGCCTATCACCGCGGGGCGGACATCGTCTACGGGGTCCGGAACAACCGGGCCTCAGACACATTTTTTAAGCGTTTTACCGCGGAAGCTTTTTATAAAATGATGCAGCATTTAGGAGTCGATACGGTCTATAACCATGCGGACTTTCGCCTGATGAGCCGGCGGGCGCTGAATGGTTTGGCGGAGTTCAAAGAAGTCAATCTGTTCCTGCGCGGGATCGTACCATTGATCGGTTTTCCTTCGGCGAAAGTGTACTATGAGCGGCATCCGCGCTTTGCCGGTCAAAGCAAATATCCGCTCAAAAAAATGATCAGCTTTGCCCTTCAAGGGATCACTTCGTTTAGCGAAAAACCGATGCGGCTGATCACCGGGATGGGATTTTTGGTATTTGTGGTCAGCATTCTGATGCTGCTCTACACGTTGATCCGCCACTTAGCGGGCAAAACAGTGATCGGCTGGAGCAGTTTGATGATCTCACTCTGGTTTATCGGCGGCTTGATCCTGCTTTCGATCGGGATCGTCGGCGAATATATCGCGAAGGTCTATTTAGAAACCAAGGAGCGGCCGCGCTACATCATCCAAGAATTTTTGAATGATCCGGATACTGCTGATAAGTAGCGAGCGTTTTGAAAACAACTTGATTTGAGTGAAATGGTATAATGAATCTAGTCCATTTGGGGAGGGATTAGCATGAACCAAAATTTAGAAGAATTGAAAAATGATCTAGTCGGAACTTTTGACAACCAAGAACAATTCGAGCAGATGAGCAAAGAGGAACAGCAGCATTTTCCATTCGCACGTCATCGCAACTTTCTGATGAATCCGCAAATCGAAGATCTGCCGGCTGACTTTGCCGGATATTACTTATTTGAAGAAAGCTATTATGATGTACATGGCAGCTCGCGATTCAAATCTGATCTTTTTTTGATTCGTAAAAGTGCGATTTCACAAGTCGAATTGTTGTCAGTTGATTTGCCAAAGGAAGCACGCAATAAAAAATACGAAGAGCTGCCGAAAATCAAATATGAAGATCTGGCGATCAACCCAAAATTCAATCCGATCCGCTATGCCAAAAGCGGAGAGGACTTTTACGGAAAATCAGTCAGCGAATTTACACCAACGACGATTTTCGAGTTGGAACAAACGATTTCGCCGGATATGCTGAATGTCAAAGAGACGATGTATTCAAAAGGAAAACAAGTTTTCGGTTTTGACGAACCGATTATCTTTCAGCGAAATAATATGAAGTAGAAAAACAAAAATAGAAAATTATGGAAAAAGGAGAGATTGCCATGCGGGAGATCGAAAAACTAGATGCTGGATTAGAATATTACTTTCTCGATCCGGAAGTCGCTGCTAGAAAGGCAATGCAGCAAAATTATGTCAGGAATTCAATGAGATCCCTGCGACCGAACCGGAAAAACAGATTCAAAAGATGCGTGAAATCGTAGGTTCTGCCGGCAAGAATCTTTCCGTCCAAGGCGGATTCAATTGCGATAACGGCAAGAATATTCATATAGGCCATGATTTTTTGTCGAATTATAATTTAACGATCCTCGATATCGCACCGGTAACTTTTGGCAATCATGTCTTAGTTGGTCCGAACGTTGATATTTATACCGTCAACCATCCGCTGGATAAGCTGGACCGGCGGAAGTATTTGGCGATCGCTTCGCCCGTGACGATCGGCAGCGATGTCTGGATCGGCAGAAATGTGACGATCACCCCTGGCGTAACGATCGGCAACAATGTCATTATTGCCGCGGGAGCAGTGGTAACAAAAGACATTCCAGCGAATACATTGGTCGGCGGCGTTCCTGCCAAAAAAATCAGAGATCTGAGCAAATGATGAAAAAACGGGTTTCCCTTTCGAAGGAAACCCGTTTTTTAGTCTTTTTGATTGAAGATCGTATAATCCAATTCATTGGTAGATTTTGCTACGAGGACTGCTGAATACACATCTGAATTGACATTCAGGATCGTCCGCAGCATTCCAACGAACCATTCAACGCCTGCAAAGATCGCGATGCTCTCGATCGGCAAGCCCATCTGCGGCACAATGATCGCCAGCGAAACTAAACCTGCTCCTGGAACGACGGCATTCGCCAGCGAAACGAAGGTGGCCATGATCGCTAAATATAGCAATTTTTGCAAATCGAATTCGACTTGATACATCTGTGCGATCGTCACGACGGTCAGGGCCATATGCATCGCGGCACCGTTGCTGTTGAGCGACATCCCGAGCGGCAGGACTAAGTTGGCGACGCGCGGGCTCAAACCTAATTTGTGTTTCGCTTCTTCCATTTCGATCGGCAGCGTGACTGCCGAAGAGGTCGTTGCGAGCGCCATCACGGACATATCTTTCATATTGCGGATCATCCGCAGCGGATTGAGCTTGCCGTAGATCATCAGCACGATCAGCCAAATGGCCATGAAGAGAAATGTCGCTGTCCCGTAGACCGCTAAATATTTGACAAGCGGGATGATGATCTTGAGCCCGAGGTTGCTGATCGTTGAGGCGATCAAGGCAAAGATCCCGAGCGGCGCCAGATACATTACGAACCGAATGATCTCAATGATCACTTCGTTAAAATCGAGGATGATCTGATAGAGTTTTGATTCTGGATGGAGCTGCATCAGTTTGCCAAGTGCCAAACCGAAAAGGATCGCAAAAACGATGATTTGGACGATCGAACCTTTGGAAAGCGAAGAAAAAATATTATCGGAAAAGAAGCTTAGGACCGTTTCTTTCGCGGTCAAGGTTTGAGTTTTAACGGCTGCTCCGGCGGTGCTTGCTAGATTGACACCAACACCCGGTTTAAAGAGGACAGCGAGCAGGATCCCCCAAGCAGCCGCTAAAACAGAGGAGATCCCAAAAACCAGGATCGTCCTTACGCCTAACTTGGTCAGCTCCGCTGGTTTGATCCCGCCGACGGCTTGAATGATCTGGCCGAGCACTAAGAGCGGGATCGCCATTTGCATCAGCCGCAGAAAGATTTGACCAAAGATCTCAAGCGAATGCGCAAAGCTTGGGAGCAGTAAACCGAATAAAATACCGAGCACAACAGCGATCATAATTTGACTGATCATCGATCCTTTGATTTTCATGGGGTTTCCTCCTGTTCAACAAAGACTATGAGCTATGTAGTTGATCAGTCAAAATATGTACAACAATTCACAATTGAGCGAAAAATCCGTCAGGAGCAGTGAAATCCTGCTCCTGATTGATTTTTCACGTTTATTATTCTGCAGCAGTTTTTTTCGTGTCTTTGGCGACGATCGCGAAGAACGCCAGCCCGATCACAAGCAGGATACATGCCAAGTAAAAGCCGACTTTCATCGAGCCGAGGCTGTCTGCCAAGAAGCCAGTGATATAAGGCGCTAGGATCGAACCAGACATGCCGATAAAGTTGTAAGCACTGAGCGTCGTCGAAAGTGAACCTTTCGGCGCGTTTTTCGTAACATAAGCAACGATGATCGGATCGATCGCCAGTTTGCCGGTCAAGCCGTAAAGGATCAAGACAGCGATCAAGATCGCCCGATTCGTGACGAACGCGATCGAGAAGACCGATAAGATGGAAAGCGGCACGAGGAGATAAACGAGTTTTTTCGTACTGCCGAATTTATCTGCGATCCGTGCAAAGATCAGGGCACCGGGGATCGAAGCCCACGGAACTAATGAAGAAATGAAGCCAACGCTTGAACCAACAAAACCGCGTTCTGAAATCAAGAATGACGGCAGCCAAGTGATGATCACGAAATTTGCGTAAATACTGGTGAAACAAAGAACAAAAGCAGCTAAAAGATTTTTATTTGAAATGATCGATTTGAAAGAAACTTTGTGTTCCGGTTCAGTCTTTTCCTGAGCCGCTTGCGGTTTTTCACCAGGACGCACGATTTTTTCTTTCAGCAAAGTAAAGAACAGGATCGCCAAAATAATCGTGGGGATCGCCATCACGAAGAATGGTTTGCTCCAATGGGCACCGTTTTGCAGCACCATCGTACTGGATAACAAGTAGCCGCCGGAGGTCCCAAACGCCATCCCGCTGTTGATGATCGCAGTTCCGAGCGTCAGTTTGTCTTCGGGGATCGCTTCCGTTGAAAGTGCGTATTGCGGGCCATAGTATGCACCCTGCCCAAGACCGGCAAGTGCGCGGATGATCAAGAACATCGCAAAGGTCGTTGCTAAGCCGCTGAAGTAAGTCATGACGCCCATGATCAAAAATCCAATCGTGATCACGACTTTGCGGCCGATCTTGTCGCCGATCACACCGAACGGGACTTGGAAGATCGCATAAGTCAGAAAGAAGATACTATTTGCCAAGCCCAGCTGAGTATTGCTGAGGCCAAAGTTTTTGCCGATCACGCCCATGATCGGGTTGAAGATCGTTCGCGTGGCGTACATTAAGATCCAGCCGAAGAAGAAGAGCGCTACGACCTTGATCCAGTAATTTTTGCCGACGGTCACCGCCGGTTTTCCGTTTGATTGCTCCATCTGTCATTCTCCTTTTCGTAAATGAATCATCGAAGAGATGGCGAGCAGGATCCCATAGCACATATCTTTTCCCGACGTATGGCCGATCGCCTCGATCTTTTCGATATCCAGGTGTATTTTTTGGAGGGGTGCTTGATTTTTTAAATCTTGATAAAAGTCATAAATCAATGAGTTCACATATCCGGCAGAAATCGCCTGGATATATGCTTTGCTGATATCGGTCGTGGTGTTTTCATGTTGAGCGAGCATTGCTGAAAGAGCAGACGCTCGCGGATCTTGAAACATTTTTAAAACAAAAAGATAAGAAACCAGCATGTCATCGCCGCTTGGCGTCAAACCTTGCCCGCGGCCGACAAGAAATTTGCCGATTGCCTCCCAGCGCGGCTGCGGAGCTGCAGCCAGCTCCGCGGCGATCTGCTGAAAAGTATCATTTTGTTCGATCCCGATGCGTTCGCCGAGCTTTTCCTTTTCCAAAAGCTCTTTTAATTGCAGCAGCTGCGCACGCCGGTAGGGAATCGGCTTTATTTGCAGTGAAACAGGCTCTGCATCGGTTAAATCAAGGTGCTTGACGCCGCCTCTGCTGTAAAACGTGAGAGTCTCCCCGGCGAGCTTTACGACATTGCCGAGGGCGGCAAACGGCTGGACAGCATCAAACAGCTCTTTGGTAAGAAAGATCCCGTAACTGGATAGATATTCATGGTAATTCGCGATATTGACCAGTTTTCCGGTAAACTCCAGATTAAAGGAGTGGTCAAAAACACTGTGGACTTTGCCTAATTTGCCGAATTGGGCAAGCGGCAGAAGATATTCGCTGATCTGGATCCGATTAGTCGACATTGATTCCCAACTCTTTTGCATAGTCTTCCAATGCTTTTTCAAAGCATCCCAGCGGTGCGCGAACTGTTCCGGCACCGACTTGGCCGACGCCGGCTTTTTTGTTGGCGATTCCGGTGTTGATCAGCGGCGTGATCCCAGTTTCGACGACTTTGCGGATATCGATTCCAAGATTGGTCCCTTTAAAGTCCCAAGTCGGGATCGTCCAATTTGGATTGTGGGTCACGCAGATTTTTTCCATTTCGTTCGAAATATCGAGCGCATCTTGGAAGCCGCCTGCGCCCACGAAACGAGTAACGCCAGGAGCCGCGATCATTGCCATCGCGCCAACGCCGACCGTTTCAGTGATCGAGCTGTCGCCGATATCCGGATTGCCATCCTTTTCGCTAAAACCGGTGAAGTAAAGACCAACGGGTGTATTGACCGGTGCTTCAAACCATTTGTCGCCGGCTTGTGCGCTGCGGACACCAAAGTTGACACCGTTTCGGGTCATGGTCGTTACGATCGTGCCTTTTGCGTCTTTTCTTGCGGCATCAACGATCGATTTGCCGGTCGCCATCATGATATTCAAGAAGAATTGATCAGTATCGGCAAGGAATTTGATCACATCGTATTTTTGCTGTTCAGCGATCGAAAGCTCTGTGATCAAAGGCGCCATTTCTTTCAAGAAGTTGAGCGAAGCAGCGATATTGCGTTGATGGAATTCATCGCCCATCGTGATCGAACGCGCGATCAAAACATTCAAGTTCAAACCATCTTCAGTTTTCTTGAGAGCTTGAGCAATCGTTGGTCCCAAGATATCTTTCATCCAGTTCAAACGGTCGATGACTTCTTTAGAATAGGCGCCGAATCGCAATACTTTCCCGATCCCTTCGTTCATCGTGCAGTAGGCGCGTGTGCCGTCTAAACGATTTTCAACTACGACGACCGGCATATTAGCAGAAGTGATCCCGCCCATTGGTCCAACAGCATGGACATGATGGCAAGGGATGAAGCGGACTTCACCGGATTCTAAGAGCCGCCGAGCTTCGTCTTCATTTTTGGCCCAGCCTTCAAAGAGTGCTGCGCCGACGCATGATCCTTGCATTGGTCCGGTCATTTGATCATAGGTGATTGGGGGGCCGGCGTGGAGAAGAGTCTTTTTCGTTTCATTCAGTTCTGGGATCACCGACTTCGCCGGCACAACATCGATCAAAAATGGTTGAGCTTGTTTGATTTTGTCGATCACTTTTTGATTTTCCTGATCGATCATATCTGAATAATCATCCAAAGCATCCAAGATCTTGATCATTTTCTTGTTGCCGTTCGCACGCGGTTTCCAGTTGAACTGTTCTGATTTGCCACCGAAGTCGCGGATCGAATCGTTGAAACTTTGTACACCGACATTGATGATGCGCGGTTTTGTATTCAATAGTTCCATTACTTTATCACTGACGGCTGGTACTTCGATCGTTTTACCAGTATAAGGGAGCACTTTTTTATCTTTTTCGGAAAGTTGGATCCCTTTCAAATCAAGCGCGAATTGAACGGCTTTGGCATTGCTTTGCAGCACATAGACCCCATTGTCTTTCAATTTCTTGACAGCTTCATCATAATTTTGCGGATCTTTTTCGGTCCCGACGACTGTTGCAACGAAGTAGAGTTTGCGGCCTTCTTTTTCTGCACGAGCCTGTTCTTCTTTGATCGCTGGAAGAAGGGCGCCTGCCATATCGGGGTGTGCGCCGTAGCCTAAAACGACATCGAAGAGGATCACGCCAGTGTTGGGCTGTGATGCATAGTCATGGATCATCTTGATGCGGACTTCCGGGTCGATCATCGGATGCGGCTTGCCTTGTGTATAAATGTCATCGCCAAGATCGATCACATCATAGCCGTGTGATTTCAAAATAAAACCGTCTTCTTTGACCAACCCATCTAAATGGAGGGCTTCAGAGATCAGCATGCCGGCTTCAGCAGCAAGTGTTCCGCCGGAGTAAAGGCCTTTGATTTCTTTGTTCTCGGCCAAGACTGGGAGATCCGGCAAAGTGACTTTTTCAAAGTAATTTGGTTTGACCGGCCGGTCGTTGGCAAGATCGATCGCGATCTTAGCGGTCTCTTCTAGAGTATGGGCTAAGAAAACTTTGCCTTCGTGGTTTTCCGGTTTTTCACCGAGGAAGATCGCAACGACTGGTTTGGAGACGCTTTGCAAAAGTTCAACGACTTCATCGCGGACTTCTTTTGCCGGCGGCTTGGAGATCACGCAGATCACGTCGGTCGGTTCATGGTTTTCGAGAGCAACGATCGCGTCTTTCACGGTGATCGCGCCGACTTTGTCACTCAGATCGCGGCCGCCGGTTCCGATCGCATGGATCACGCCGCCGCCTAAGCGGTCAATGATCGTCGTGACTTCTTGGATGCCGGTCCCGGATGCGCCGACAACGCCGATATTTCCTGGGGAAACGACATTTGTGAAAGCGATCGGGATGCTTGAAATGATCCCGGTCCCGCAGTCTGGACCCATCATCAACAGTCCTTTTTCATGCGCTAATTTTTTCAAACGCACTTCATCATCGAGGGAAACATTATCGGTGAATGAGAAGACATGAAGATTTTTCTTCAAGGCTTTTTCCATTTCAGGAGCACCATATTCGCCGGGGATACTGAAGAGCGCCATATTTGCATCCGGCAAGGCCGCAAGCGCTTCGTCCCAAGACGTTGCCGCAGTTTCTTTTTGATTATCGGTTCCAGCAGACAGATCGTCCAGAAAATCATGAACGGCCGGCAGTACTTCATCCATGATATCGTTTTGATCGCTGTCGACGACGATCATCAGATCGTTCGGTGAAGCGGCTTTTGCCTCGGCGGTCAAAAGATGCGTATTGTTCAAAATATCTTTATTGGCGTCGGTTCCCATCATGATCTGGCTCATTTGAACGTCTTTCAGATCGTTGATCTTATTTGTAAGGAGCATCAGATTGATCGAATCTTGATAATTATTTTTTAAAATCACAGTTTTTAACATTAGAAATCCTCCTTTAGTTGGTAGAAGATGTGTGTTTGTTTACATTTCCTATTCTAAAGAACCGCGAAGTCGTTTTCACTGGACAGAATTCTAAAAAAAAGCTATGATATTTATCCTAAAAGGGAAAAAAGGAGAATATTATGAGAATTTCCGAGATGCTCCGGCTGGAAGTCTTCCGCGGCAGCAAATTGCTGACAGACGGCATCGGTCTGGATCACGAAGTCGAATCAGTCATGGTCTTAGAAGCACTCGATGTCGAAAATTGGAGTCGTAAAAACCAGCTGATCTTAACATCGTTTTATGCTTTTCATAATATGCCGCAAAGCGAGATCGATCATTTCTTTGAAAAATTAGAAGAGATCGGCGTGAGCGGGATCGTGATCAAGATGGATCGCTTGATCACGAAGATCCCTTACTGGTTCAGCGAGCTATGCGAAGCGCACGAGCTCCCGCTGATCAAAGTCACGCGCGAAGTGACGTATGAAGAGATCCTGCTGGCGATCTATCAGCCGCTCCTCAACCATCAGTCGCTGGTCCTTAAAACCTATTATGATGTGCGCCAAAAGCTTTCACGGTTCACACGCAACTACTCGACTTTTGAACAGATCATGAAAGCTTCCTTTTTGATGCTCAAAAAGCCATGCTTGTTGATCATTCCGGAAGAAAATATCCGGATCGCGCTCGGCGGTGTACCGAAAGATTGGGTCATCGTCCGCGAAGAACAGCTGAACAATTCCGAATTCGCAAAGGGCCGCTATACTGTGCTGACCCTTTACGATCATCAAACGGCCCGCGAAACTTCGGCGATCGAAACGACGATCATCAACCGCTTCGTCTCCGAATGTACGCTCACGATCTTTAACGAGGATGCCGAGATCAAAGAAACGGACATGATGATCATTGAAAATATCATCGATGTCTTACAGGAAAAGCTCCAGCTCGAGTATGTGTTGAAACGCGACCGCGGAATGCGGCTCAACAATTTGGCGAACGCGATCCTGCAAAATACTCCGCAAAATACCAAGGAGCTCGACAGCCTGCTCAATGAAGCAGGACTGGACCATTATTCTTTTTATCAAGGGCTGGCATTTTCAACCGCTTCGCTTGAAGATCAGCTGATCAAACGGCAAGTCCGCAAAAAACTGCGGGCTTTGCGCGAACATGTTTTGTACTTTGAACACCATAATTATTTGATCTTGCTGTACAATTTGGAGAAGAAAGACTCACAGATCAGCAAAGAACGTTTGAAGCAGCTGGTCGCCGGTTATCAGAAGGATTATCCGGATCTGATCTTTTCGATCAGCCGTGTCAAAGAAAAAGAAAATTTGAAAGAAGTTTTGGCAGAATGTCTGGAAGCGATCGAGTTCGATCAAAGATTTTACATCGGCCAAGTGGTCAGCATCATGGACTTGGGGATCTTTCGTTTTTTTGCTAAAGAAGAGAACTGGCAGGCTGCCGAACAACTGATCCCGGAAGCACTGCGCGATATGGAGCAAGCGCATTATGACTGGTTTGAAACACTGCTGCAGTTTTTTCAAAGCAAGCGCAACTATACGCAAACTGCGGACGCTTTGTTCCTGCATCCAAAAACCGTCCGCTACCGGCTGGGAAAAATCCAAGAGAAACTCGGGATCGATTTGGAAAACCCGATCCAAAGTTTGAATTTTGAGGTCGGAACGTATCTGCTGGCTTGGAAGAAAAGAGGGAAGCGTCATGGAACGAATGATCCAATTAACTAATGGGGCGACCGCAAAGCTGATTGCTCCAAACACGGTCGAAAAAGAAAAATATATTCTCTATCTGCATGGCGGCGGGCTCGTCTACGGCAGCAAAGCGGATTTTCCGCAAATACTTGAAAGCCTTTTTTTGAAACACGGGTTCACAGTTATCACCCTTGATTATCTCTTGAGTCCGAACAGTCCGCTAGCGGAAATCGTCGCGGAGCTTGCAGCTTCTTTCACTGAGCTACAGACAGAAGTCATCAAGGAAGCAGAATTCTTGTTTTGCGGGCGTTCAGCGGGCGGCTATTTGATGCAGCTTTTAACGGCTCAGCTTTTGCAAAGCCGGCAGACACCAGCCGGTCTGATCAACTTTTACGGATATTATGACCTCGCTTTCGTGGAAAACCCGCGGAAATTAGCACCGCAGACGATCACCGCTGAAGAGATCAAAGGCATTGATCAAAAAGATCCCATCTGGGATGATCCCCAGCTGAGCCGCTATCTGCTTTACCTCTATGCAGCCCAAAATCGCTCCTTGCTGCGATATTATGGGATCACGGCAGAAAATCGCGGCCGATTCGAGCTGACTACGGAAGAATTGAAGAAATTCCCGCCGGTATTCAGTTCGGCCAGCAGTACCGATGAAGAAGTTCCGTTTAAATACAGTAAAACGTTGGCGAAGCTGAATAAAGCCGGCACCTTCAAACCAGTCTATTATCTGCCGCACGACTTTTTGAAAGAAGAAAGCGATCCGAGTGTCCTGCAAGTGATCGAAGCACTCGGAGATTGGCTGGAAGACTTTGATTAAAGGATAAAACTTGTTTGCTATAATAAAGCGGGAAAGGGGGGGGAAAGCAATGACTGACAAATTCAGCCGTTTTGATACACTGCTTTTTGATTTCGATGGCACGATCGCTGACACATTGCCGATCTGTTTTGCGAGTTTTCGGGCAGTTTTCGAAAAGTTCAACGGAATGGATCTGAGCGATCAAGCGATCACGGCGTGGTTCGGACCGAGTGAAACCGGGATCATCCGGCAGCATTTGGCAGACCCGGCAGACTACGAAGCGGCAGTCGAACTGTATTATGCAACGTATGAAAAGCGGCATGCTGAACTAGTAAAGGCTGATCCGCAGATCAGTAAAATGCTGGAAATTTTTCGGTCACAAGGCAAAAAAATGGCGGTAGTGACCGGCAAGGCAAGACGTTCTCTTGATATCTCCATGGAAAAATTAGGTTTGCTTCCTTATTTTTCATATAGCGTGACGGGGGATGACACTGACCGCCCCAAACCAGATCCGGAAGGGCTTCAGGACGCATTATCACATTTTAAATGTCTGCCGGAAGCGGCAGTCTATTTCGGGGATGCGGATGCTGATGTGCTCGCAGCAAAAAATGCCGGCATCGCAAGTGTCGGCGTCGCGTGGTTTGCGGGAGCGCAACTGACCATTCCGCCCGATCTGTTTTCGAAAACGCCGCTTGATCTTTTGGAGTGAATTGCAAAAAATGAGGATCATGACAAATTTGTCATGATCCTCATTTTTTAAGTGCTGTCTTATTCGATCATTCCGCGATGCGGATCGCGCCAGTTGCACCATAAAACGACCGCTAATAATAAAACCACGATGATAAAAACACCGTGAAGTCCAGCCAAGATCGGCCGCGATAATTCACTGCTTGCGGCAGCCGGGTGGGCGGAGCTGATGATTTCATTGATTTTTTTAAAAGAGGCGCCGTGCAAATTTTGCCGGATCAAGAAAGTAAAGAGTGTTCCAAAAAAGCCGGTCATGATCGTTTGCCCCAAGGAGCGCCCCAAGGTAAAGATACTGGTCGCCGAGCCAACGTATTGCGGGTCGACGAGATGCTGGGTAAGCATCGTATTCATCGTGATCACGATCCCCATCACCGTTCCGTTCGTCATCGCGATCAGGTAAAAGACCCATGTCGGAAATCCCCCCGCAGCAAAGATCAGCGGAGAATAGGCACAAGTCAGCAAAAACACGAGGATCAAGGTGATCCGCCGCGGCGGAAGGCGCTTGAGCAGCGGGCCGACTAAAAATGAAGCCAAAAGCCACATGATCGAACTGCTGGTGACTGCAAGCCCTGCTTGTGTTGCCGGTAAACGATAAAGCGACTGCAGCCAGATCGGAAAATAGACTTGGTAGCCGATCAGTACGCCGCTTAAAAGGGTCGCTGTCAAAATTTGAACCCCGAATGTCGGGTTTTGGAACATCTTGAGCGGGATCAGCGGTTCCTTGGCGTGGTTTTCTTGACGAATCAGCAAGTACAGACAGAGGAGTGCTGCAGCAAGCAGCAGCCAGCCGGAAATATGCTGTGAATTTTGGATCCCTAAAAGCAAGGTGACAAGTGTCGCAGCCAGCCAAAAAATGCCGCGCCAGTCAAAACGCATTTTTTGTTTTTCAGGCTGCGGCTGGTGGTCGCCGACCGCCATTAACAAGAAGACGAAAAGCCCCAATGGTACATTGACGAAAAAGACCCAATGCCACGAGAGATTATCGACTAAAAAACCGCCTAAAAGCGGACCCATCAAAGCTGAAAGTCCCCAAGCTGTATTGTTCAGCGCCAAAATCTTGGCGCGTTCTTCAAAGTCAAAGTAGTCGGCGATGATCGTAAATGTCAGCGGCATCACCGCTCCGGCACCGATCCCTTGAAGCCCGCGTGCCAGGATCAAGAGCATGATGTTCGGGGCCAATCCGCTCAGCCATGTTCCGAGCGTAAAGAGCAGAACGCCGAATTGAAAGACATGTTTGCGGCCGATCGTGTCCGCTAATTTGCCGTAGATCGGCGTCGTGACAGCAGTCGTCAGCAGATAGGAGGACATGATCCAGCTTTGCATCGAAAGTCCTTCTAAGTCGCTGATGATCGAAGGCAGTGCGGTGGTGACGATCGTTACTTCGACCGAGGTCATGAAGGTCGCAATAAAGACCGCCGCCATCACCAGCGAACGTTTAGTATTTTTTCCCAATTGATTCATCTCCATTATCATTGATCGGTCGAGCCGAATGATGTGAACTATTGAGCAAAAGCTCCAATGATCCTGCTCTATAGACCGATTTTACCACAGATCGACTGCAAAGCGTGAAGCTGAAAGGATTGTACTCGCTGAATAAAGCGGCTATACTAAGCAAATACGGCTAAATCAGCAAAGATTACTAATCAAGACAGTTTGGCAGGAGAGAAATATGAAAATCAGTGTCTATTTGCGCAGTGCGCTCCGCGGTCTCAGGCAGTCCGCCGGGCAGTTTATCGCGATTACTTTGATCATTTTTATGGGGGTTCTGCTTTTCGTTGGGATCAAATCCGTCGGACCGGATCTGGAAGAGACCGTCCAAAATTATGTGGATCAACATAAAGTTTCTGATCTGACGATCACCGGGACTGCTGGTTTGACAGCGACGGATCTGGAAATTGTCCAACAAGTGAAAGGTATCCATGCTGAACTCGGCCATAGTTTTCCTTTTGCGGACGAAAAAAAGGGGTTGAATCTGCAGGTATACTCCTATCCAAAGAAGGAGCAGCAAAACACTCTGCAGCTAGTCAAAGGGGCCTATCCGAAAGTTGCGCAGGAGATCCTAGTCGACTCCGCTTTGAAAAAACAATATCCGATCGGGAGCAAACTAGTGATCGCCAGCGATCAATTGAAGCAAAAAGAGTTCAAAGTGACCGGCTTTATCGAGTCGCCGCTTTATGTCGACCGCACCGAGAAGGGGACAACGAATATCGGCGACGGTTCGCTGGACGGCTATGTCTATTTGCCGGAAGCGGCCTTTTCCAGCAAGGTCTATTCGACCATGTACGTGCGTTTCAGCGATCTGGATCATTTACCGATCGCTTCACAAGCTTATGAAAGTGCTTTGGACAAAAAAGAAGAAAAAATCCAAGACCGGTTCGATCAGCGGAAGAAGACGCGCCGCCAGGAACTGATCGCTCAAGGAGAGGTGGAAATCGCCAAACAGCAGAAAGAGTTGGATCCCGCCCAAACTCAGCTAGCCGCCTTGCAGAAAATCAAAACACCGAATTATATTTTGACTGAACGCAGTGCAAATCCGGGCTTCAGCGAATTTACCAGTCTTTCTTCCCGGATCGATGCGATCGGCAATGTTTTTCCCGTGTTCTTCTTTTTGATCGGGGTCTTGATCACCTTCACGACGATCACTCGGATGGTCGAAGAAGACCGCTCAGAGATCGGCACACTAAAAGCGTTAGGCTACCGAAATAGTGAAATTTCGAAAAAATATTTATTGTACGCATTTTTGACCGGCGCAAGCGGAACGATTCTAGGGATCCTGGCAGGGACCAAACTTGTTCCCCCGCTCGTTTTTTCAATGCTGAAAAAAATCAATGTGTTCCCCTATTATCCGACACACTTCTGGATTTGGCCGATCCTGCTGGCGATCGCGGCTTCTTTGGTCGCAACGCTTGTCGCAACGATTTACATTTTGGCGAAAGACTTGCGTGAAAGACCAATGACGCTTTTGATGCCGAAAGCGCCTAAACCGGGCAAGCGAATCATTTTGGAATACATCAAACCGTTTTGGCGGCGGTTGAGCTTTAATCAAAAAGTCACTTACCGCAATCTATTTCGTTATAAAGCGCGGATGATCTTGACGATTTTAGGGATCGCCGGCTGTACTGGGTTGATGGTTGCCGGGTTTGGTTTGCGGGACTCGATCGGGAAGGTCGCGGACCGCCAGTTCACGCAGCTGACTCACTATGAAGCGCTGGTTTCGCTGGAAGACGGCCTCTCAGCAGCAAACACTAAAGAAGTGGAACGAGTGATCGATGCAAATTCAAAAGCAGAAAAATGCCTGCTGCTTCATACGGAGCAAGTAAAATTCAAACAAACGAATGTGAGCGATCAGACGGCAACGCTTTATGCCGCTGCAAAGCCTGCTCAGCTGAAAAGCTATTTCACCTTGAAAAAAATGACCGGTGATAGTGCTACGCAGCCGACAAAAGCGGGCGCGATCATTTCGAAAGATCTGGCTAAAATTTTCGACGTGAATGTCGATGAAACGCTCAAAATACAGACAGCTGCCGGAAAGACCGTCAAGCTGAAAGTTGCCGGGATCACCGAGAATTATTTAGGGCACAATGTTTTTATCGATCAGAATTATTTGAAGCAGCTGACGCAGGAAACGCCGCTTGCAAATACTTTTCTTGTCAAAACGAAAAAAATGACAAGTCAAGAAGAAAAAAGATCAGCAAAAACCCTGCAGAAGACCGGGTATGTGTTGGCGACGACTTTCCTCAGTGATCAAATCAATAAACAAGCCGCTGCAAACGCAAATCTGCAGCCGATCGTTCTCTTGTTTATCGTGCTTTCGGGAACACTGGCATTCGTCGTGCTGTTCAATTTGACGAATATCAATATTTCTGAACGCGAGCGCGAACTTGCTACGATCAAAGTTCTTGGATTTTATGATCAAGAAGTGACGATGCATATCGTTCGCGAGAACATCATCTTTACGATCTTCGGGATTTTATTCGGCTTTGGGATCGGGAAGCTGCTGACATGGTTCATTATTACGATGGCCGCCTCAGACCTTTTATCCTTTCCGTTGATCATTCCCGCAAGCGGCTATTTGATTTCGACCGGCATGACGATCCTATTCTCATTGGTCGTAACACTGATCACCCACAGGAAGTTGAAGAAGATCGATATGATCGGCGCATTGAAATCAAACGAATGATTGTTTTTAATGACAAGAACCCTCCAATGCCGCAGCATTGGAGGGTTCTTGTCATTTCAATCAAAAATTATACAGCAGTCCAACCGCCATCGATCGCGATCGTTTGACCGGTCGTGTAGCTGGATGCTTCTGAGGCAAACAAGAGCATTTGTCCCAAAAGCTCCTCAACGTTGCCTGGTCGGCCGATCGGGCAGCGGTTTTTCAGCAGCGCCAGTGTCGAGTCTTCCATCACCATCATCTCGCTCGGGAACATTCCGGGAGCGATCGCGTTCACCGTGATATTGTACTCAGCCCATTCCTGTGCCAAGCTGCGAGTGAAATTCGGGACAGCACCTTTCGTTGCATTATAAGCCAAGTTCGGCATATGCTGGCCGGCGATCAGCCCGAACATTGAAGCGGTATTGATGACGCGGCCATAATTATTTTTTATCATCACTTTGCCGCATTCGCGAGCCATCAAGAAATAGCCGGTCAAGCTGATATCGACGACCTTTTGCCAATCAGCAAGTGCAAGATCGACGGTCGGGACGACTTTGATCGCTCCGGCGTTATTGATCAAAATATCGATCGTGCCGAAATGATCAACGACCTTTTTCACGCCGTCAATGACCATCGATTCTTTTGTCACATCCATCGTGACGGGCAGGCATTCACCGCCGGCTGCTTCGATCTCTTTCTTCAAGTCTTCCAAACGCTCGGTGCGGCGCGCCATCGCGGCGACTTTCGCACCATTTTCGGCGAGCGCTTTCGCATAAGCGCGTCCTAAACCAGAGGAAGCGCCGGTCACGACTGCTACTTTTCCTGTCAAATCTAAATAATTTTTCATATCAAAACCTCCTGAGTTGATTCTACCGGAAAATGACAGCGCTTGCAAATCAGAGGCAAACGCAAAAATTCAAACGAAAAAATCGTCCTGATTATTAAAATGCAATGTAAATATACTGTGATTGATATTAATCTACCGTTTACAGTAACTGCATGATATAATAGGCCAAAAGAAACAAATGTGATGGCAACACATATCAGAGACAGCTAGTTTTCATACTTCTTTATGAAAGCGGAACCAAATAAAAATCGGCTAGCTTCAACAAATTTGTTTGGTTCTAATCAATTAATCAAGGGATGTGGATATTTTGGAGAAGATACCTTTTGATCAACTGCTGCTTAAGACAATCGAAACATTTCAAACTATTTTCCTCAGCCGGTTGAAAAGTTATTCCGGATATTTGAGCGAGCCTTTAGAGTATAAGTTATTCATTGATCGCTTAAAACGCGGGATGTACTTAGATCCAAGCGGTGTAACGAGCTATTTGGAATTGAAAGAACATTTGCCGCAAATCTTGAGCGGGATCTCTTTCAATGGAAGGGATTTGATCGAGAACAACGCAGCGCTTCATCAATTCGCGGTCGATTATCAAAAAATTGCAGCTTGCCTGGATGCACCGGAAGCGATCCGCGTCGAAACCGAATTTTTCGATGAGCTTTACCGGGTAGTCACAAAATTTCGAAAAAATGATTTTTCGAAAGAAGAGCTGGCAGAACTGATGAGAAGAAGCGAGTTTCCGGCCGCTTTTTTTGATGCGCAGGATCAAACTGCCAAATTGCGTGTCGATCAGTTTTCTTATGGAGATTTTCATTCCAGCAGTGCGCGGATCCACGATTCGATCTATGCCTTCTGGTCGATCGCTTCGCTGCTGCACTTTTTGAAAGAGAAACAGGGGGACGGGGTCGGACTCTATGCAGTGATCGACCGGTTGTCAGGTGAAAACTATTTTGTTTTCGGCGTCAAAAATGGAGAAAATTTGACGATTTTAAGCGACCATCCAACGGCTTCCGGCACTTTTGATCATCAAGCCGCGAACAGCTTTCCTGAACGCCGGATCGTGACGATCAATCAAAACAGCTTTCTGCCTGCTAGCCTCTTGAATATCGATTTGAATTGGATCAATGGCGAGCTGTATGCTTCGCGGCAAGGAAAAGAGCTGAATGAAGTTCTTATCCGGAAGAATAGTTTGATGCGTCTCGGGGCAATTTCTTCTTTGCGCAAAGAAAGCTACGTTTGGATCTTGGCGATGATCCGCATGATCGATCAGCGGTATTTTGCTAGGCAGGTTCCCAAGCAAGAACTTTCGTATACCGGCGAACAGTTCTTAAAAGAAATCGGCTTGAAAAGAATCAAGACAGCGGACAATCACGAACAGATCAATCACTGGATGATCGACTTTTACCGAAAGCAGGGGAGACTCGACAGTTCTCTTTTGTTCCCAGTTTCGGACTCCGGGGAGTACTTATCGATGGTCTATGACGGCAAACGCTTCTTTTTGCGCAATCGCAAAGATAATCCGCGAAATACAAAACAAGGCGTCCAGTGGAAGGAAGCCGGAAACCACGATAAGGGAGCGGCGACTGTCTGGGAAAATGCTTATATTTTTCTCCCCACGGCTTTCGGGACCGCGCGCGAGCTGCAAGTGCAAATCGATCATCTTCAGCGAGCTAATTTAGCTTCGCAGCTGTCGTGTTTGCTCCGCTATGATTACAACGAGCAGATCCAGAGTTTC
Source organism: Enterococcaceae bacterium (assembly GCA_022649665.1). Lineage (GTDB taxonomy): Bacteria > Bacillota > Bacilli > Lactobacillales > Enterococcaceae > JALCOL01. The sequence goes on along the minus strand of JALCOL010000003.1, from coordinate 266,276 downwards.
CGGCGGCGCTACGTTGCGCGGCTGAAGGAACGAATGGACTGGCTCTTGGAGCGGGTAGCGAAACTGCATGGGGAAACGCTGCCGCTGACAGCGATGCTGGTCGATCCGAAAGAGAGCTATCCAGGGACTTTTTCGGTGCATTGGGATGATGTGCTGACGAGTGAGGATCCTTTCCGCGAACAACAGACTGATTATTTAATTGGAAATTATCAAATGATCAAATATGCTGATCGTGAAGAACCGGTCACAGTTGCCACATGCGCTGTGACTGGCAAAAAAGCAGATCTTGAATGCCAATTCATTATTTCTTCACTCAATGATCTTTTATATTTGACGGGATGGACGATCAGTGATCTGCCAGTACCGATGCAGCATTGCTTGTTCGGGAATGAATTTTTGATCGAGGCTGCAAGCGACACTGAAAAAGATCCGATCGACAACGTGGTCAATCCGTTTGATCCGCAGTTTCAAGAGACACGCAACCAATATCATGTGGCGATCCCCTTGTCAAAAGCTGGGTATACCAAGCTTCGTAAGCAATACGGATTGAAGCCGGATCCTTTTTGGCTGACTTCTGAGACGACGATCATGTAAAAAGAGAGTACTAATGCACCAATTCTATCTGGCTTTCATATCTCCAGCGTGGTATTGTTATTTAAAAGAAAGAAAGCTGGAGGATTTCTATGAATACAAACAAAAAAAGTCATCCGACGCGGCCAGGACTTTCAAAAAAAGACTTGATCGAGTGGATCAGATCCACCGGAAAAACCACCACGGAAGAATTTGAGAAGACGATACTGCCAGTTTCACTTGATGAACTAGTTGAAATGATCGAACTGCTTTCGCTGGATGGGCCAGCAAAGGCGATCGTTTTGGATGATGCCGAAAAAGCCCGGCTTGTTTTAGAAACTTATTCGCAATCAGAGATCAGTCAGCAAACCGGGATCCCTTTTTCAACGGTAAATCAGTTGGCGAACCATTCTCGTGAACTGACTAATTCTCGCTGGGAAACGATCCACAAATTGGCGCTGATGCATGACTCAACCCAAAATAACCGCGAAAGTATTTCGAAGATCTTAGAGGAATTAACGGACAATGAATTAGCCGCGATCGAAAGAATGCTGGCAAAAGTCAAAGAGAAGTCAGACGAGAAACTAGAATCATGAAAGAAAGAAATTAATGCATATTTAGAATAATCTTTTGTCAGCGGTTTCTTCGGAATTCGCTGGCAAAAGATTATTTGTTTCTGCAGCGATCAAATAATTAGGATAACAAATCCAAAATTATTTATTTAGTGAGTAAGCGCTATTCTTTGACGGGGTATATGATTATGACTATAATCTAACTACATTGCAATGTGAATTATAAACGTGTAAAGGGGGATTGCTAGATGAATCAAGTCGTTCAATCAGTTATAATCGTTACCCCGATTATTTTTGTTTTAGCGTTAGGTTTTTTTTGCTGGAAAGTTTCATTCTTTTGGAAAAAATAACGATACAATTCCGATCATCAATGATTTAGTTTTGAATTTTGCTTTGCCGGCTTCTTTATTTGTCGGAACAGTCACGGTTTCGCGAAGTGCTTTAGAAAAAGATCTTGTATTGTTTTTTGCACTGTTGATCGCTTTATTGCTGGGATACGGGATCGGCTTTTGTACGGCGAAACTTATTTTTAAACGAAATATAGTTGAATCGGCGATCGCTGCTTTAGGAGTGGCTTTTTCGGCGGGACCATTTTACGGACCAGCTCTTTTAGGCGGCATCTACGGGGCGGACAAAGGCGGGGTCGCGATCAGTCTGATTTCACTCGTCTTGAACGTGGTGATCGTTCCTTTGTCAACGATCATTATTAAGATCGAACTAGAGAGAAAATCTGGCCAGCATGATTCGATCAGCAAATTGATCGGCTCTTCGGTTTTTCAAGCGATTTTTAAAACGCCGTTCGTTTGGGCGCCGCTTTTGGGGTTCGTCTTTGTATTTATCGGCTTGTCGATGCCGACCGTCGTTTTAAGTTCGCTTAAATTGATCGGTCAAGCAACGGCCGGAGTCGCAGTGTTTGTCGCCGGGATGACGATCGCCGCAAACAAGTTTACAGTCACTGGGGAAGTAGTCACGCTTACTTTATTGAAAAATATCGCGCTGCCGCTGATTTTCTTCGGGATCGCGTTGATGCTGCAGATGTCGCAGGGAACGACGATGTTTAATCAAGGACTGCTGCTCGCTGCTTTGCCTTCAGGACCGATGATCGTTTTATTATCGACCCGCTACAAACAGTATCAAAAGGAAGCTTCTTCGATTTTGGCGCTTTCAACAGTCGGCATGCTGATCACGGTAACTGCTTTGATCATGATCCTCCACTTATAGGATGAAAAGGAGATTTGATAATAATGGCACAAACAAAAGTAGAACAAATCGCAGCGTATGCGCTGCGAGCTAAATATGAAGATTTATCCGCAGAGTCGCGCAAACAGATCCCGGTCCATATCCTCGATTCGGTCGGCTGCCAAATCGCAGCTCTTGGGGCCGTTCCGGTCAATGCTTGCCGCGAACAGGTGCAGGAGTTCGCGGGAGAAGGCGCGGTTCCCCTGATCGCCGGCGGACGCTCTAATCCGGTGTATGCGGCATTTTGGCATACCGTTTTAGTCCGCTATGTCGATATCATGGATAACATTATGGCGCCGACTGAAACAGCACATACTGCCGATAACTTTGGCGGAGTGCTGACCGCAGCCCAGATCGCTGACGCCAGCGGGAAAGATTTGATGCTGGCAGTGGCCGTCAGCTGGTCGATCCAGTCGTTATTAGTCGAAAAAGCAAATTTCATGACAAAAGGTTTTGACCATACGACACAGTTGGCTTATTCGGTTCCCGCAGCGGCCGGAAAGCTTCTAGGGTGGGGTCAGGAGACCGTGGCCAATGCGATCGCCATGGCAGCGGCAAGTGACGCTTCTTTTGCCGGGATCCGTTCGAAACCTTTATCCATGTGGAAGGGTCTGGCATCCGGACAATCAACGTTCAGTGCGTTCAATGCGCTTTATCTTGCAAAACGCGGGATCAAAGGGCCGCTTGCGATCATCGAAGGCCCGCAAGGCGTTGAGAATCTTTTAGGCAAACCGATCGATATCGACTGGTCAAAAGAAAATTATGACTGGGTTCCGCAATCGACGATCAAAAAATTTGTCGCGATGATCCATACCCAATCCGCGATCGAATGTATCTTGGAACTTGTGCAGGAACAAAAGATCGATCCGCAAAAGATCACGGCGATCAAAGCAGATGTGCCGCAGATGACGTATGATTTTTCCGGCGGCGGTCTTTATGGGAATGCCTTAGGGGGGATCACGACCAAAGAACAAGCCGACCACTCGCTTCCATATCTTTTAGCCGTTGCTGCACTTGATGGACAAGTGCTCCAGCCACAGCTGACTTCGGAGCGCATTCAGCGGGAAGATGTCCAATCATTAATGAAAAAAGTGACGATCAAACCCGATGATGAATTTACTAAACGCTATCCAAAAGACTTTTGTTCGCGGATCACGATCACAACAACCGACGGCAAGTCGCTGACTCATGAGATCAGCAGTTATCCTGGGATGCCGAGTCATCCATTTACATGGGAAGATGCTGTTGATAAATTTGACCGTTTAACGCGTGATGTCCTGACGCCGGAGCAATCAGCCAAAATCAAAATGATCGTGAAAGATCTTGAACATCACACGACACGAGAATTATTCAGCGTTTTAGCACAGATCTCTTACCCGAAAAACCGAAAGTTTTGATCTTTAAGCGTGAAAAAGTCTTCTAAATTATTTTCTATCCAAGAGCTGATTTTTGAATCGGCTCTTTTTTATATAATCAGGGATTAATCGAGTACCGCTTTACCAGCCGAAAGGCAGGAGGAGGGAACGACCAATTTCATCACGATAGACCGCAAAGATAAAAAAGATCTCAGACAGGCTCGTTCGGTGGTCCTGTCTGAGATCTTTTTTGAAATCGGGGCTAATCATTTCCGCTGACTTTTAGATGTACGATCTTTTGCTGCCCATCTAAAGTCGCGATATCTGTACCTGTTAAAGTGAATATTTCGTTATTTGGTTTCTTTCCGACAACGCCCCATTGTACTTTGACAATATTATCTTGCTGCTGAATCGTAAATACATGTCGCAATTCCGTATTTCTTTTGAAGAAGGCGTGGAAAAAGCTGCTGACTTCGGCGATCCCTTTATAAATATTGTTTCGATTATCTTCAACGACCGCGTTATCAGCAAATAAACTAATTAATTCGTTTAACGCATCCGGGTCTTTTCCTGCAGAATCTGAAAGGATAAAGTATTTTTTTACGGGATTCATCATCATCGCTTCCTTTGTCTACAGGTTAATGCAAATTTTTTGATATTACAAACGAAAAGAACCTTTATCACAAAAGGGTGGGAAGGGGTGCAATAAGCTTGCGGCAGACGAGGTTCTTTTGCATGATTCAGTTAAAAAATGCTCATGCGGTCCAGCGATTTATGATAAGATTGAACTAGTGAGAATATCAGTTTGAATTGCGGGGTACAGAGGAAGATGAAAAAGAAAAATATTTTTTTTATAGCATTTGCACTCTTTATGATAATTTTAGCGGTCCAATCATTTATCGAGATCCGCCAAACAGATGCGAAAGTTCGGGATGTGCAAATCAGTAAAATGATTACGAATATCGATCAGCAGACAGCAAAAATCAATGCTGAAAAAGACGATGCCAAAAAGCTGGAAGGGCTGAAGGCACTGATCAAAAAAGCGCAAAGCTATAATACAAGCGAACAAAAAGAAGCGCAAGTGGCGAGCGCCTATCAAAAGCACATCAGCAAACTCAAAAAATATTTCGAAGATAAAAATGCTGCAGTGATCACTGAAGCAAAAAACACTGATTTGGAAAAAGAAACAAAAGAAAATATCTCTAAAAATATCGAAATGCTAAAGGCGACACTGCAAACGGCAGAGACACAAAAAGGGGTTGTCTACAGCAACAGCAGCCTAAAAAGAACACAAAAACAAATCAATAAATTACTGCAGGCACACACTGATCGCTTGACCCAGATCGCTGAGGAAGAAGAAAAAGCGCAAGCTGCAGCGGATGAAGCAGCATATCTCGCATATCTTGAAGCGCTGCAGGCTGAACAAGCCCAAAGACAAGCTCAAGCTGAAGCAACAACGGATTCTTCCCAAACGACTTCAAGCTCGGAGACTGCAAGCGGCACAACTGCCAGCAGCGGAACAGAAAATCAAGGATCAACGAACAATCCCGGCAACAACAATACTAATAATGGAGCTACCGGTAATTATACCGTTCCAAACAATAATGCAGATAATGCTTCAGCGAATCCGTCATCAGGCGGCACTGTTTATGATCAAAATTATTCTTCTGGAAACGGTGCGAATAATTAACAGGACCATAGCGATAGTAATTAGGAATGCGGATAATGCTTTTAAATATTCGCATTCCTTTTTGTAATTATTTTTTGGAAAATTGATCATTGTGGCAAGAGATCAGCTGAGGGCAGTTTGAAGAGAGTGGCGAAGATTTATAATTAAAAATTTTATATTCTAGTTTACATAATATGTATTATAGGAAGAATACCAAGGTAATAATTCTCAAAGATCCATGCGCATTTTCGCTATAATTGCTTCTTTTTGCTGCAATTCGACTAGATTCCTGTTGCAAGCAACAAATGGCAAGATTTTATTGTTTGAAATCTTTTTGAAAATTTAACTTATGAAGCGCCCGCCTTCTTTGCTATACTGATCAAGTCGTGAAAAACGAACAATAAATAAAGGAGTTTGATTGGATGCCAACGAACAAAAAAGAAGGAATTATTTTTACTTTACTGATGTGTTTTTTGATGGTTTTAGGAATGAGCGCTTATAACTTGGTGCTGCACGATAGTTTTTCGCTAGCTGCTCTGCTGCATGGTCTGATCCCCGGACTAATTGTTGCATTTATTCTTGATACATTCATTGTCGGTGTTGCGGCGAAAAAAATCGCTTTTGCACTGCCGCTTGATCCAGAGAAAAAATTGTCGCTGATCCTTGCGATTTCATTTCTAATGGTTTTAGGAATGGTCAGCTTTATGTCGCTCTTTGGTCTATTAATGCAAGGAAGTTTGCCGGCCGCTTTTGGAAAGGCTTATCTCCATACATGGAGAATGAATTTTATCGTGGCTCTTCCCTATCAGCTGCTTCTCGTCGGACCTTTTTCACGTTGGATCCTCGGCCGGCTGCAAAACTCTGCTGCGATGGCTGCTGAATCAACGAAATAACATTTTTACATGCAAAAGGAGCAACCCCCGTAAATTCAACAGGAGTTGCTCCTTTATGCTATTCCAAGCAGCTTGATTATTCAAATTTTGTATTAGCGATCATAGCGTATCGATAAACTGCCGAAAAGCTTGTTTGCCAGCAGTATTTCGCTTGAATACACCGGCATCCTCAAGCGCTTTGCCGAAAATTTGTCCGGTTTCCTGCTGCACGATCTCTTGCGCATTTTCTGGGGTGAATTTGTATTTTTTCTTTATTTCTTCAGCCCACGGGCGGTGATAGTCTTTGATGTGATTCGGCTGATCCAAGACGAATTTTTCGACTTCCGGAAGTTCTGTCGCGAGGCGCGGCGGGAGGATCGCAAGCCCCATCACCTCGATCAAGCCGATATTTTCTTTTTTGATATGTTCGCGTTCAGGATGCGGATGGAAGATCCCATCCGGAAATTCTTTCGCGGTATTGTTGTCCCGCAGTACCAGATCCAGCTCGAATTTATCGCCCTTTTTGCGGGCGATCGGTGTGATCGTATGATGGCGCATGCCGTCTTCGGTATAGGCGATGATTGAAAGGTCCGGTGAAGAATATTCACGCCAGCGCTTTAAGATATGTGTCGCCGCGTCGACCAGCATCGCTTTGTCTTTTCCTTTCAGGCGGATGACCGACATCGGCCATTTCACGATGCCAGCGGTGATCTGCGGAAAGCGTTTGATCGCAAATCTGTCCTCGACCGGTGCTTTGGCCATTGGAAATTCGTGACGGCCGCCTTGAAAATGATCGTGCGTCAAGATCGAGCCGCCGACGATCGGCAGATCGGAATTGGAACCGACCATATAATGCGGGAAGATCTCAACGATTCGCAGCAGTCGGCGGAATGTATCGCTGTTGATCGCCATCGGCCGGTGTTTTTCTGCTAAAAAAATACAGTGTTCATTGAAATATGCATACGGTGAATATTGGAAGCCCCAGCTCTCACCGTCCAGATTCATGCGGATGATCCGGTGGTTCGTACGGGCCGGATAATCCAGTCGTCCCTTATATCCTTCATTTTCCATGCACAGCAGGCACTGCGGATAATGTGTCGTTTTCTTTGCGCGCCGAGCGGCTGCAATATCTTTCGGATCTTTCTCCGGTTTAGAAAGGTTGATCGTGATCTCCAAATCGCCGAACTCGGTCGGAACGGAAAAAACTGTATTTTTTGCGATCGAGCGTACATGGATATAATTATTGATGCGGGATAGCTGATAAAAATAATCAGTTGCTTCTTGCGGACTTTTAGAATAATGCTGAGCAAACAGCGCATTGATCACTGAGGGCGGCGGTGTCAGCAGATCCATTAATTGTGCTGCCAGGATCTCGCGCTCTGCATGGCTCGTGCCGACAACTTTGTTTTCTTCCGCTTGCACCATCAGCTGATCCATCAATTCGACGGAACTGGCGAGCGGCTCCTGCTGGATTGTTTCACCTAGCGAATCTTCACCGATCATTCCCAGCAGCCGGTTTTGCAGATAGATCCGGTCAAGTTCCATCCAGCCGCCGTAGTGAATGGCAAGTGTCGTAAAATCATAAATCGTTTGACTGATCGACATACTTCTCCCCCTATTTTGCTTGTAAATCTTCCAATTTTCGTGCGCCGTCGCCGATATTTGCTAAGTAAATATCGGTATCGTAGCCGATTTTATCATGGTAGATTTTTTTTACGTTTTTGACAAATTCATCCCAGTGATCTTTTTTGACAAGTGCGATCGCGCAGCCGCCAAAGCCGCCGCCGATCATCCGTGCCCCTAAGACGCCCGGCTGCTTTTGGGCAGCTGCGACAAGTGTATCGAGTTCAGGACCGGTCACTTCATAATCTTCTTTGAGCGACTTATGCGAAGCATTCAACAAATGCCCGAACGTCTTTAAGTCGCCAGCCACTAACGCATTTTTTGCTAAGAGCGTCCGCTGGTTTTCAGTTACCGCATGTTTGGCGCGTTTGATCAAAGTCGGGTCGCCGATCAGTTTTTGGTTGGCAACAAACGCAAATTCGTTCAGATCCCCTAGTGAATTGATCTTGAGTTTAGTCTGCAAACGCCGCAAAGCTTCTTCACATTCGGCGCGACGTTCATTGTATTTAGAATCGATCAGATGATGGGGTTTGTTCGTATTCATGATCGCGATGACATAATCGCCAAAATCAGCGGGGACCATTTCGTAATTCATCGTGTTTGTATTCAGCAAGATCGCTTCGTTTTTCTTTCCCATCCCGACGGCAAATTGATCCATGATCCCTGAGTTGACCCCGATAAATTTATTCTCGACCATCTGCCCAGTTTTGATGAGGTCGATCATCGGCACATGCAGATCGAACAGGTCATCGAGGATCACTCCGGTCAAAAGTTCGATCGAAGCTGAAGAAGACAATCCAGCCCCTGGCGGGATCGAACCGTCATAGATGATCTCCATGCCGGAGTCGATCGGGAACCCTGCTTCTTTTAAATATTTCATCATTCCTTTTGGATAATTGGCCCAGTCGTCTTCTTTGCGGTAATCAAGGTCATCGACCGAAAACTCAACGATGCCGGTAGCTGGATAATTGACAGAGTACAGCATTACTTTTTTATCGCTGCGTTTTGCCGCAAGGCCGTATGTACCCAGCGTGATCGCAGCCGGGAAAACATGACCGCCGTTATAGTCGGTATGTTCACCGATCAAATTGATCCTTCCAGGCGCGAAATAGCTTCCTTTCGCCGCACGGCCGAATTTTTCGTGAAAATCTTTTTGCAGTTTTTCCAGCATAATGCTTCTCCTCCTAGCCTGTTTTCTCTGGCAGATGTTCTTCTTTGGTTTGAATCGGTTTGACTTGCAAGATGTCCAAGAAAAACGTGAAGATCGGGATGCCGACGATCAGTCCCCACACACCGAAAAGCCGCTCGCTGACCAGTAAAACGACAAATGTATAAAAAATCGGCAGGTTGGTGCGGCTCGACATGAATTTGGGGTTCAAAACGTAAGCTTCCAATAAATGGACAACGATGATCAACAGGATCACTAAGATCAAATCGTGCAGGCCGCCGGTTGAATACGCAATAAAACTCAGCGGGACGAGTGAAATGATCACGCCGGCGACCGGGATCAAACTCAGCAAAAAAACCATGATCGCCAAACTCGGCAGACGGTTGAAGCCGATCAATGCCAGTCCCGCTGTCGTTAGCGCGGTGTTGCAGATCGCGATGAAGAATTGTGCTTCAAGGACAACTCCGAACGTATCGGTAAATTTTTTGGCAAAATAGTAAATATCTTGAAAGAACCAGTCAAATTTGCTTGTTAAAAACATTTTTGAAAAATGCTGCATTTTGGCAGGTTCGATCAAACAGAAAAAGCTTAAGATCATCGACATTGCAAAAGCAAACGCAAATTTGCCGAAGTCTTGAAGCGAAGTCAATAAAAAGACAAAACCATTTTTGACTTGATCAGCGATCTCATTGCGCTCCAGCAGCTGTCCGATCGTTTTTATGACGCGGTTTGATTCGACGGAAGAATGTTCATAAAAGCTCAAGACGGAATTATACGTCTCGACGGACTGATGGATCAGGATCGGAACGTATTTGGTAAAAGCAAAGTACAGCAGAAACAAGATCGTTAAATAGACGACGATGACGAGCGGTACTGCTGGGATCTTGATCCAGCGGCGGATCTTTTTGCACATCCGTGCGACCAGATAGGTGAAAATAAATGTCAGCAGGATCGTTGTCATCATCGGTCGTGCCAGAAAAAGAACGATTCCCACGATCAGCAGCACAAAAAAACGCCGCAATGTCGTATTTTCTACAAATCGCTGATAAATGCCCACGCTCTTTCCCCCCTTTAACGCAGCAGCGTTTCATAATCGATATCGCGCAGTGAATTCCGCAGTAGCGCAAACGCCAATGCGAGCAGCAATATGCCGGCTCCTGCCAAAAGCCAGCTGGTGACTAAAAACAGGCCGGTGAACTGGCTGATGATAAATACTAACAGCGGCAATACCAAAAAGACGGCACGCTGCTGCGACTCTTCGATACTTTGCGATTTTGCCGAGCCTTTGACGATCAAAATAATCGCGATCAAAGTGACCGCCGGGACTAAGAGAAACAGTACCGCGACCCAACTCCAGCTGAAGCGGATCCATGTGTGATAAATAAGGCGGCTTTCGACCTCGAGGACGATCACCATGATCACAAAAGAAAGATAAGTCAGTGAAAGACTGCTGATCATTGATGCAAAAACTTTTGCTTGGAAAATCTCTTGGATCGAAAGCGGCGAATAAAAAAGGGTTTCAAGCGTCCGCTTTTCTTTTTCACCCACGAAAGCACTAGCCGACATGATCGACGCGACCATGATCGGGATCATCAGAAAAAAGAGCGGCATGATCGCATTGACAAAAAGCGACATCAGACTAGTTTCGAGCGAGCCTTTTTGCAAGGTTTGCGGCAGCAGTTTCAAAAGCGGCGCGATCTGCTTTGGATCTTGCGGGGCAAAATGAAATGTCACGACGAAAATCGTTGGAAAAACGATCGTGAAAATCAGCGGCAAGAAGCAGAGCATATAAAAATAGCGTTTATTGGCTGCTAACGCACCGATATCCTTTTTCACGATCGCCAGTTGCTTGCTATTCATCAGGCGCCTCCTTTTGAGCATCCACGAATTTAAAATAAATTTCTTCCAAACTGGGCTCGTGGATTTCTACATGGTAGATCAATGCGCCGCCAGCTACTAACTGCTTTACAAGGCGCGGGACGTCTTCTCGCGTCGTAACGGGGATTTCAAAAGAATCAAAACCAAGAAGCGTCATCCCGGCGATTTGCGGCATCTTTGCGGCTTCGATCCTGACGGTAGTCTGTGTCGAGACTTTTTTTCGCAATTCAGCCAGCGTTCCAGCTGCCAGCAGCTTTCCCTGATCAAGCAGTCCATAATCTGTGCAGATCTCTTGGGCATAGCGCAATTGATGTGTACATAAAAAAATCGTGATCCCTTCTTCTTTCGCCAAACGATTCAGCAGCTGATTGACACTTTTGCCGCTTTCCGGGTCAAGTCCGCTCGTCGGTTCATCTAAAAAAAGGACTTTCGGCTGGTGGATCAATGTCCGGGCCAGCGACAAACGCTGGCGCATTCCCGTTGAGAATGTTTTGAGCTTCTGGGCCGCGGCCGCTGTCAGATCCAAAGTATCAAGCAGCGCTTCGCCGCGTTTTCGGCTTTCAGCCTGTGAAAGACCGAAAACTTCTCCGAAAAAAATCAAGTTGTCGATCGCGCTCAAGTGGTCATACATTTCGGCATGCTCAGTCAAAACTCCGGAAGCCGCGTGAACTTTGACCGGTTCGCGTGCCGGATCGAATCCCAGCACGCTGACCTCGCCTTGGGTCGCTTTTAAAATCCCGCTCAATATTTTGACAGTCGTCGTTTTTCCGGCGCCGTTCGGACCGAGAAAGCCGAAGACTTTGCCGGTTTCGACGGATAAATCGACGTCTTTCAATGCCCATTGATCAGGTGAGAATTGTTTTTGCAAATGTTTGATTTCGATTGCTTTCATGGGCAGCTCCTTTAACATGCTTTCTATAGTATAGCACGCCGCTGTGTTTTTTCGAACGGAGAAACAATTGCGTATTGCATTTAAAAGAAGCAGCATATACACTGAAAGAAAAGGTTTTCATAAACGAGAAGGTGGCAGAATGAAGAATATTCAGCAACGAAAAATCTTGGATCGTTTAAGCGCGCAGCACTCTTTGGCTGCGCCGGAATGGCTGGACCTCTTGCAAGCTCCGCATACTGAAACAGTTCAAAGTGCCCGCAGACGCGCAGTCAGTCTGCGTGAGCAGCATTATCAGAAAAAAGTGTTTATTCGCGGGCTGATCGAATTTACAAATCATTGCCGTAAAAATTGCTTCTATTGCGGGATCCGTCATGATCTGCCGCTGGAACGGTATCGTCTGACAGAAAAAGAGATCTTGGCGTGCTGCGATACCGGCTATCAGCTTGGTTTCCGCACTTTCGTGATGCAGGGCGGCGAAGATCCGGCTTTTTCTGCCGATCAGCTGGCACAGATCATTGGTAAGATCAAAGAAGCGCATCCTGATTGCGCCATAACGCTTTCTTTCGGAGAACATTCCAAAGAAAGCTACCGTCTTTGGAAAGCCGCGGGTGCCGATCGCTATCTGCTGCGGCACGAAACTGCGAATGCGGCTCATTATGCGAAACTTCATCCCGCTGGGGACACATTGGTGCGCCGCCAGCAATGCTTGTGGAATTTGAAAGAATTGGGTTATCAAGTCGGAACCGGATTTATGGTCGGTTCCCCGTGGCAGACACCGGCGACATTGGTTGAAGATTTCCTTTTCTTGCAGGAGCTGCAGCCGGAAATGGTCGGGATCGGACCCTTCATCCCCCACCATGCGACGAAATTTGCGGACTTTCCAGCTGGTTCGCCAGAAGAGACGTTGTATCTGCTGAGTTTGATCCGTCTGCTTTTGCCGAGTGTTTTATTGCCGGCAACGACAGCACTGTCAACGATCGATGCTTCTGGGCAGGAAAAAGGGATGTTGTCAGGCTGCAATGTGATCATGCCGAATCTTTCTCCGCTATCGCTCAGGAAGAAATATCTTTTATACGATAATAAAGCTTTTACCGGTGATGAAGCCAGCGAATCGCTGCGCCATATCCGTGAAAAAATGAGACGGATCGGCTACGAGATCGTCGTCGACCGCGGTGATTTTCATAAAGAAACAGAACAGGTGCAAGAGAAGCGTTGATTCTCTTGCACCTGTTCTGTTTTAGTTTTTCCTATTACATATTCACTGCTGCAAGCGAGCCGGTCAGATAAGCGAGGACCATCCCGTAATTTGTAATGGCCGTTCCGGCTGCTTGGGCTTCAGCGATCCGCGAGAGGACATATTTGCGGTTGAACATACAAGCCCCGCAGTGAATGATCAAGTCGTAACTTGCCAAATCCGCTGGGAAATCAACCCCAGTCGTAAAATCGATCACGAGATCCGGACTGATTTTTTTCTTCAAAAGCCGCGGGATTTTGACACGGCCGATATCTTCATGCATCGGCGCGTGCGTACACGCTTCAGCAATCAAGATCCGGCTGTTTTTCGGCAGACGTTCAAGCGTTTCGATCCCGTCGCGAAAAACTGCCAAATCGCCTTTATAAGCGGAAAAAAGAATCGAAAACGTTGTTAAGCGGCTCTCCTCTGGACAGTTCTCCGCGACATATTGGATCACTTGCGAATCACAAACGATCAAGGCCGGTGCTTCTTTTAAAGCTGCCAGACTGCGGTTGAATTGGTCAGTCGTGCAGCACAAGACACTGCATGTCAGATCAAGCGCATTTCGAAGGCTTTGGACTTGCGGAAGGATCAGCCGGCCTTTGGGTGCTTGAATGTCTTGCGGCATGACAAACATCAAGACATCTCCGGGCGTGACATAGCGGTCCAAGATCCCAGCGGCTTCAAAGCTTTCCGGCATGCGTTCCAAGATCTTTTTGCGGATCAAGTGGCGGATCGCAGGATTCGCGACATCGAGCACAAGGATCGGTTCTTTGATTTTTTCTGCCAAAGTGCGCTGCAGGGTTTTGGCGCGTGCTTCGTTTTCCGTGTGCTGATTGATGATCGGCAGGACCGGCGTCTTTTTTTTGCGGAAATATTCGATCCAGGCGAGGCCTTCCGTTATATCTGCTTCTTCAAAAAGAACGAACGCGAGATCCGTTTTTTTAGCGGCTTCCAGTGTTTTTTTCTGGCGTTCAGCGCTGAGTGTCGTCTCATCTTTTGTTCCGGCCGTGTCGATCCAGACGACCGGCCCGATGCCGGCTAACTCCATCGCTTTATAGATCGGATCGGTCGTCGTGCCGGCAATATTGGAGACGATCGCGGCCTTTTGATCGGTCATCGTATTCAAGAAAGTCGACTTGCCGGTATTTACTTTTCCGAAGATCCCTAAATGCAAACGGTTCGCTCGCGGGGTACTGTCTAAAGCCATCGTTTTCACCTCTTAAAATCTGAAATCGCGCTGACCATTGTGCAAATCGTTCAAATGGCGCATTGCGACTACTTTGACCCGCGGATTCGGGATCGTTTCCAGTTCTTTAGCGATCATTTCTTCACCGGCTTCTTGAACTTCCGGCGAAGCATAATCTTCCAAATATTCTTTCAGCGTCATTAAAGCGTTCGGCTGGCAGCAGTTGGCGATCTGTCCGGATTTGACCAGCGACATGAAGCGGTCGCCTGTCCGTCCTTCACGGTAGCAGGCGGTGCAGAAGCTTGGGATGTGTCCTAATTCCAGCAGCCAGCCGACGATCTCGTCCAAACTGCGCGTATCAGCCAGATCGAATTGGGCACTGTTCTCTGCTGGTCCATCGGCATAACCGCCGACTGTCGTGCGCGAACCGCCGCTGATTTGCGAAACGCCGAGTTTTAATACACGTTCACGCGACTGCTGCGATTCACGGGTCGAGATGATCATCCCGGTATACGGGACCGCGATCCGGATCACCGCAACGATTTTTGCAAACAGATCATCATCGATCACATTTTCAAAGTCGGCCGGATCGACATCGTCAGCCGGCTGGATCCGCGGCACACTGATCGTGTGCGGCCCCACACCTTGCGCTGCTTCCAAATGCTCCGCATGCATCAAAAGACCGATAAAATCGTATTTATACGTGTTGAGCCCAAAAAGCACGCCGATCCCGACATCATCGATGCCGCCCTCCATCGCGCGATCCATCGCTTCCGTATGGTAGGCATAATCTTTTTTCGGACCGCTTGGATGCATCGCTTCATAGTTTTCTTTGTTGTATGTTTCTTGGAATAAAATATAGGTGCCGATCCCGGCATCATGAAGTTTCGTATAGTTTTCGACCGTCGTCGCCGCGATATTGACATTGACGCGCCGGATCGCGCCGTTCTTGTGCTTCAATCCGTAAATCGTATCGATGCTTTCCAATACATATTCGATCGGGTTATTGTACGGATCTTCTCCAGTTTCAAGCGCCAGCCGTTTGTGTCCCATATCTTGGAGCGCGGTCACTTCGCGAGCGATCTCTTCCTGTGTCAACTTCTTGCGGGCGATCTGTTTGTTTTTATAATGATAAGGACAGTAAACGCACCCGTTGATGCAGTAATTGGACAAGTAAAGCGGCGCAAATAAAACGATCCGGTTGCCGTAGAAACGGTGCTTGATCTCGCGCGCCAGCTCTTCGATCGCCTCGTTTTCTTCCGGCAGATCGCAAGATAAAAGCACTGCGGCTTCCCGGTAAGACAAGCCTTTCAGCTCGCGGCCTTTCAGCAGGATCTCTTGGATCAGTTTGCGGTCGCTTTTATGTGCTTCAGCGAATTGGATTGTATCGAGTATTTCTTCATGATTGATGAACTCTTCAGCTTTTAATGATTTAGGGTTGTACATTCCGGTCACTTCTTTCTATTGTTTAAGAACAGTGAAACGCTTTCATTTATTATACCTTAAACGGGCCTCTTCGTAACAAAAAATATATTTTTTTAAACTATTCGCGATAAAATGATATGCTTACACTATCAATTCTTCTCGAGGAGTGCATCATGAAATATCTCATTGAAAATATCCAAGGGGTCGTCCATTTCTTGTCCAGGATCAAACGCTCTTCGGTCAATGTTCTTTTGAGCCATTTCGTCATTCTGTTCGGCTTGATTCCCGCATTGAATTTTTTGACGCACCGGATCCTTTCATTCGGCGGCATCAACTATTTATCATCCGACAATATTTTGGCGCTTGCCCGCACGCATTCATTTGTCTTCATCGGTCTTTTTCTCTTGCTGGCATTGATCGTCCTGCTGGCTTTTTTTGAATACTCATTTTTGCTGCTCAGTGTGTATTATATTTATTTGGATACCACGCTGACGTTGGCGCAGCTTTTGAAAATGAGTTTCTTCCAACTTAAGAAACTCAGGCCGACCTCTTTTCTTTTCTTTCTGCCTTACTTTATTATCCTTTTGCCGATCATCGGCTTCAACTACCGTTCAAATCTTCTCTCAAAGATCAAGATCCCGGCATTTGTCATGGACTACATTTTTACAAATCGGGTCACGATCATTGCGCTGGCCGTCATTGTCTATCTGATCTTGCTGTATTTCAGTCTCAGCTTGAGCTTTGTTTTGCCGCGAATGATCTTGACAAAGGCCCGCTTGCGCGATGCGATCCGCTACAGTTGGCGGATCACGCGCCGCCGTCTGTGGTACTTTATCGGGAAATTTATTATTTTCGCAGGCTGTTTATTTTTGCTGATCGCCGGAGCGACGGCTGCCTTGCTGTTTTTCCAGCAAACCATCGAACATTATTGGAACGCTGCCGCGCTGGCGTCAGCGATTGTGATCATGGCGCTCTTGCAGCTTTTGTTCATCATCAATTTGATTGGCTCGACAACGTTGATCTTTTTTATCGGGATCGATTTTCTTGCACGCCACGCAGAACTTCCGCAGCTGAAAGTCCCGCATTTTTCGACTGATCAGAAGTTCACTTGGCTGACTTCTCGAAAAACGCTCACGATCCTGCTTGTTCTTTTTCTCGGCGGATTATTTACGTACAATCATCATTTTCTGACGGCTGAAGATGCACGCCGCCCGTATGTTATTTCACATCGCGGCGTCAGCCACGGAAACGGCGTCCAAAATTCGATCCCGGCCTTGATCAAAACGGCACAGCTCCACCCCGATTATGTGGAGATCGATATCCAGCAGACAAAAGATAAACAATTCGTGGTGATGCATGATCCGGATCTGAAGACATTGACCGGTGTTGATCGTCGTCCGCAGGAACTGACGCTGAGCGAGCTGACGAAATTGACGCAGCACGAGAATGGCTACACCGCCCCGGTTGCGTCATTCGATGAATATTTGAAAGCTGCAAAAAATCTTCAGCAGAAACTTTTGATCGAGATCAAGACTTCAACGCTCGATGCGCCTGGGCTAGTGAACGACTTTCTCCAAAAATATCAAGGGGAGATCGAAAGCCAGCATTACGAGCTGCAATCGCTTGACTATCAGCTGGTCGAAAAGATCAAGAAAAAAGCGCCAGCACTCGTAGTCGGTTATATCATGCCGTTCAACATCGTTGGCCCGCCGGTCAGTTCAGCTGACTTTTTGACGATGGAATACTCAACGATCAATGGTGATTTTATCGATGCCGCACGAAACGATCATAAAAAGGTCTATGTTTGGACGGTCAACAGTGCGGATGCCGTCTCGCGGATGCGTTTTTATGGAACGGATGCGATCATTACTGATGAAGTCGCGCTGACGCATAAAACGCTGGAGCGCGATAGCAAAATGCGCTACCATTATGCGGATAAGCTGCTTTACTTTACGATCGGCATCGGCTGATCAGCTATATCAAACCAACAAAAAACACCGACCTTTTCCGCAGGTCGGTGTTTTTATGAAAGAAATCGTTAAACTTCGTGCCGATCCGATTTTTACATCTTGCCCAAAATGTAAAAACGGTTTGGTTTGAACACATCTATAGTATAGCCCGCTTTTCTTGCGGCTTGCAAATACTTATTCAAAGGCATTCGCTTCGTCAAAAAGCGGCGTATCCAGCAGATTTTTTTTAAAGAGCTCCCAGTTATATTGATAAAGCGACTCTTCGTATGCTTGATAATTTTGGAGCAGCATCTGGCCGGCCTTGGTCAGCCGGCTTTGGCTGCCGGTTCGGCCGCCTTGCTGGCGTTCGACCAGCGGGATCGCAAACGCGTCTTCCAATTCGTGGATCGTCTGCCAAGACTTGCTGATCGACATCCGCATCATTTTGGCCGCTCGGCTGACCGAGTGAGTTTCTTCGAGCAAAAGCAGCAGCAGTTTGCCGCGTGCATTGAAAAGAATCCCTTCTTTTTCCAAATTCAGCTGCAGAAAAGGATGAATAAATTGTTTTTCATGCTTTTTCAAATGAGCTTTCAACTGTTTTTTTTGATGGATCGATAAAATGACACCGGCATCGGTCACATCCACCCACTTTCGTTCATCCTTTAAATCGTTCAAGATCCCGCGAAAGCCGTCCGCATGCCGCCGGCGCTCAAAGATCTCCGGCAAGATCTGCGTGTCGATCACCGTTGGATGGCCGCTTTTACCGTGATAAGACGGCGTCACGATCAGCCCCGGCTGCTCCAAGATCTGATGAAGCGTTTGCGGCAAAAAGAGCGGAAAATTCACAGGAGAAAAGACGATCTTGCGACATTTATCTTTCAAAAACTCAAGGCCGAGCATGATCGAATCGATCAGTTCCGCTTGGCGATAATTTTCATTACGGACGTAGACGACTCCGCGATCAGCCAGCTGATAACCGACTTCCTCTTCTTCCGTTCCCGTGATCACGACGATCGGGAATATTCCGGCCTGCTGGAAGGTCATCACCAGCCTTTTCACGATCGAAATACCGCCGACTTCAAGAATCGGATCGGTTGCTTTTGGATTTGCGGCAACGATAATGCCGCCGAGCCTGCTTTCAAAAATTGAAACCTCCCCCTTCCAGATTGTTTTCTCTCAGCATAGCAGAATCTGCCAAGTTTGAGTAGTCTGACGCAAAGGAAGCGGTCGTGATGAGTGCTCAGCGGAAGAAAGACGAAGATCCGCAGCAAATTGCTTATTTCGTCACAAAGGCGTTTCAGAAAATTCACCTTGCTGCAATTGATATATTTTTGAAAATCCGATGTTTTTCAACAACGCTTGCGTTTCGGCAAAATATGCGGTCAAATCTTTTTTCTGGTGCGCGTCGCTGGTGAGGATGATCGGGGTCCTATGCTCGTGCAAAAAAGAGAGAAGCGGATCTGCCGGATAAGGGCTCCTCCGCCAGCCGCGGCTCATCGCGCCGGTATTGACTTCAATGATCCCGCCATATTGTTTGATCATTCGAGAAACTTCCGCGAGTGCTGCTTGGGCAATCGTTAAGTAGCTTTTGCTTGTTTCCGCGATCCACGGATTTTGCTCATTGAATTTAAGAAGCAGATCAAAATGACCGACGATCTTCGGCTGATTTTTTTGGACATTGTCAAGTACGGCTTCGTAGTAATCACGTACTAGTGCGAGCGAATCTCCCGCATAATAGTCTGTTAAAGCCTGCTGCAACTGTTCAGGGCTCTCATCGACCGAGAAAAGGTGGCCGTCTTTTTTCAAATAATGGACCGAGCCGATCACATAATCATAACCAGCAGCCGGCGGCGGGGAAAAATAATCCTGTTCGATGCCGCAAGAGATCGTGATTTTCCCGCGGTACTTTTCTTTCAATGCGAAGATCGCTCTTTGATAAGCCGCTTCGCTGCGAATCCCCGGACATTCCGGATCAAATGGCGCCGGACTGTGCGAAGAAAAGCCTAGATCCGTCAAACCGGCTTTGATCGCTGTTTGGATAAGCTCTTCAGGGGAATCTGCCCCGTCGCACCAAGTACTGTGAGTGTGGCAATTTGAGGTCATCTGGAGCTCCCTTCTTTTTTGCAAAAATCAGCCGAACGGTTCCTGCTTCTTTTTATGATCGACGACATGCCGCCGCTCTAGCTCAGAAGCAACCGCTTCCAGCGGGATCCCAGCCTCGATCATCAAGACGAGTACATGATACGTCAAATCCGAAATTTCATAAATCGTTTCTTTTTCGTCGTTTTTCATTGCGGCGATCACGACCTCTGTCGATTCCTCGCCTACTTTTTTCAAGATTTTTTCTTGCCCTTTTTCAAATAAATAGCTTGTATAACTGCCTTCGACCGGTTCCTTTTGGCGCGAGGCGATCAATTCTTCGAGCTGCGCCAAAGAAAATGGTTCCTTGATCGCCGGATCTTCATAAAGCGTGTCAAAAAAGCAGCTTTCCTTGCCGGTGTGGCAAGCGGGTCCATCTTTGATCACTTGGACATTCAAAGCATCTTGGTCGCAATCAGCGATGATTTTGACGATATGCTGAAAATTTCCGCTGGTTTCGCCTTTGCGCCAAAGCTCTTGCCGGCTGCGCGAAAAAAGCGTGACTAAATGATCGTTCAAAGACATCTCTAAACTTTCACGGTTCATATAAGCAAGCGTTAAGATCTCTTTGGTGTAAAAATCTTGGATCACGGCAGGGATCAGCCCCTGCGCGTCAAACTTTAATTCATCGATATTCAATAGGCTCTCCTCATTTCACGGTCCGTACCGGGATCCCGGCAGCTTTCAGCTGTTCTTTCAATTCTTTGATCGAAACTTCTTCATGGTGGAAGATCGACGCCGCCAGACCGGCATCAATCTTGGGAACACTTTGAAAGAGTTTGACAAAATCTTGCGCATTCCCTGCCCCGCCGGAAGCGATCACTGGAAGTTCAGTCGTTTCGGTGATCGAGCGAAGCAGCGGCAAGTCAAAACCTGCTCGAACGCCGTCGGTATCCATGCTGTTGGCCACGATCTCACCAGCACCGCGCTCTTGGCCTTCACGGATCCATGCCAGCGCGTCTTTCCCGGTATCGATGCGGCCGCCTTGTGCAAAGACATGCCAAGTTCCAGCCGCTTTTTTGATATCGACAGATAAAACGACGCACTGGCTGCCGTATTTTTTGGCGGCTCTTTCGATCAGCGAAGGATCTTTCAGTGCACCGGAATTGATACTTACTTTATCGGCACCGCTGTTCAAGACACGTTCGAAGTCCGCCAGTGTATTGATCCCGCCGCCGACGGTCAAAGGAATAAAGATCTCGCGCGCCACGTCTTGCAAGATATCGCTGAATAGCGCGCGTCCCTCCGCAGAAGCCGTGATATCATAAAAGACCAGTTCATCTGCACCGGCGGCGTTATAGCGTTTTGCCAAGTCGATCGGCGAAGCGAGTTCCTGCAAATCTTGAAATTGAACACCTTTCACGACTTTACCGTCGCGGACGTCCAAGCATGGAATGATCCGTTTTGTCAGCATCACGCGTCGCCTTCTTTCGTTTGCGCTCCAGCGGCATGGATCACTTCAGCCAGTGCCAATTTTCCGCTGTAAAGCGACTTGCCGAGGATCGCCCCGTAAATGCCGCTGTTTTTCAATTGAGTGATGTCTTCCATGCTCGTGATCCCGCCCGAAGCCGTCAAAAGGATTTCAGGAATTTCCTGCAGCTTTTGATAAAGCGGCAGATTGACCCCTTGACCTGTACCGTCGCGCGAGATCTCGGTAAAGATAATATGACGCGCTCCCCAGGAGACGGCTTCCCGGCAAAAAGAGACCGCATCGGTTTCGGTCGTTTCCAACCAGCCGTTTACGGCCACTTTGCCGTCACGCGCATCAACGCCGATCGCGATTTTCGTACCATATTTTTCCAGCAGTGCTTGGGCCGTTTGCGGATCTTTTTGGGCCAAAGTCCCGAGGATCACGCGATCGATCCCAGCACTCAGGCATTGATCGATCGTTTCCGCATCGCGGATCCCGCCGCCCATCTCAATAAAAAGGTCTGTTGCTTCCGCCAATTTTCGGATCCAGTCGAAATGCCGCTGTTTTCCGTATTTGGCACCGTCCAGATCGACCAGATGCAGATGCGTCGCACCGGCTTTTTGAAACTGTTCGGCGAATGCTAGCGGATCCGTCCCGTAGACTTCTTTTTGTGCATAGTCGCCTTGATAGAGCCGGACGACTTTTTGGTCCAAACAATCGATTGCGGGGTAGATTTCCATTATTTCACCTCACTGAATGCTTTCAGCAGCGCCAGACCGGTATTTCCGCTTTTTTCCGGATGGAACTGCATTCCGTATATCTTATCCTTTTGAACGATCCCAGGGATCATGACGCCGTAACGGCTCGCGGCCAGCGTGTTCGCGGCACAGCCGGAGGCGTAGAAGCTGTGCACGTAATATACGGCATCGCCTTCTTCAAAAGCAGCCGCGACCGCTGAAGAGCTGGCTTGGGTTTGTTCCAAAGTATCCCAGCCCATATGCGGGGTTTTTAACTCCGGGGATTTTTCGGCAAGACTTTGTTTCAAGGAAATGATTTTTCCGGGAATCAAATCGAGCCCGGTATGCCGGCCGAATTCTGCGCTTTCTGAAAAGAGCAGCTGCATGCCCAGACAGATCCCTAAAAGCGGTTTGCCGCCGGCAGCGATTTCTTGCAGCGGCTCAAAAAGCGCAAGTTCATGCAATTTGTGCGCGGCGTCGCCGAAAGCGCCAACACCCGGTAAAATCAGCTGGTCCGCCTGTTCTAATTCTGCAACATTTTTGCTCAGCCGATACGGCAGTCCTAAATATTCCAAAGAGCGCCCTAAACTGAATAAATTTCCAACTCCGTAATCTACGATCGCGATCAATATTCCGCCTCCTTAATAGAGCATTCCCTTGGTGGACGGGACTTCCTCCAGATGATCCGGATCAAGTGCCACTGCCATTTTGAGTGCCCGGCCGAATGCTTTGAAGCTTCCTTCAGCGATATGGTGGCTGTTCATTCCGGCAAGCTGCTGGAAATGAAGGGTCAGCCGCATCTCGCGGGCAAATGCTAAATAAAACTCGCTGACGAGTTCCGTATCAAAAGTGCCGATTTTCTCCGTCGGCAGCGTCATGGTGCTGGCAAAGAAGCCGCGCCCGCTTATGTCGAGTGCGCAAAGGATCAAAGCCTCATCCATCGGCAGAATGATCTGCCCGTAGCGCTTGATCCCCTTTGCCTCTCCGAGCGCTTCGCGGAATGCCTGACCTAAAACGATCCCGATGTCTTCCACTGAATGATGGTCATCGACTTCTGTGTCTCCCAGACACCTCAGCGATAAATCAAAATCGCCGTGTTTGGCAAAGAGTGTCAGCATATGATCCAAAAAGCCGACGCCGCTTTTGATTTCACTTTTGCCGCGGCCATCGATCGTCAAAGATAAATCGATCGTTGTTTCATTGGTTTGGCGACGTAATTCTGTTTTTCTCATGCGGGCTCCTTTCGCATTAAAATATCCGTCAATGCATTTATGACGAGCTGCATCTGTTCCGGAGTGCCGATCGTGATCCGCAAATAGTTTTCGATCCGCGGCAAATCGAAGCGGCGGACGATGATTTTTTTCGTGCGCAGCGCCTCAGCAAGCAATTTTCCGGAGCGTCCCGGATAAACAGCAAAGACAAAATTCGCAGCAGAAGGCAAAACTTCAAAGCCGAGACGTTTCAGCGCTTTTGTAAATGTCGCGCGCGTCTCGATGACTGTATTGCGGCAATTTTCAAAATACCTGCGGTCTGCGAGCGCTGCTAAAGCAGCTGCTTGCGTCATCCCGTTGATATTATATGGATTGAAACTGAATTTCAGCCGGTTCAAGTCGGCGATCAGTGAAGAGGAGCCGGCCGCATAGCCCAGCCGCGCCCCCGCCAACTGCCGCGACTTTGAAAAAGTCCCGACCACTAAAAGATTCGAAAACTCTTTGATCAGCGGAACCGCGCTCTGAGCGCCGAAATCGATATAGGCTTCATCGATGATCAGCAAGCGATCAGGGTGAGCTGTCAAAAAACGACGGATCTCCGGCAGTTTGACGACTAAGCCGGTCGGAGCATTCGGATTGGCGATCAGCACAGTTTCCCGGCCAGCATCATAATCTTCTAAGGCGATCGAAAAATCCCAGCGCAGCGGGATGATTCGCCGAGGCACGTGATAAAGGCCCGAGAAAACCGGATAAAAACCGTAAGTCAAATCAGGAAAAAGAATTCCTTGCGGGGTGAATCCTTGGAAAAGAAATGCTAAGATCTCATCACTGCCGTTTCCGAGGAATAATTCATTTTCCTGAACATCCAGCTCTTCTGCAAGTTTGGCTTTCAGCTTTCCCTCCGTTGGATCAGGGTAAAGGTTCAGCCGTGTACTGGCTGCGGCGACCGCCTTCTCGACGCCGGGTGCCGGCGGGAAGGGACTTTCGTTCGTGTTCAATTTGATCAGTCCGCTGATCTGCGGCTGTTCGCCGGGGGTATATGGAACAAGGGCTTTAAAACGCGCATTCAAGAAAGTCATTTCTTTCCCTCCTCGTTGATCCGGGAAGCGATCGAGCGCGCATGTCCGCTCAAGCCTTCCGCTTCAGCGAAGGCCATCACTTCATGTGCTGCGTCTTGCATGGCTGAAGATGAATAGTAGAGATAGCTGCTGCGCTTCAAAAAATCTTCCACCGAAAGCGGCGAATAAAAGCGTGAAGTTCCTTCGGTCGGCAAAGTATGGTTCGGCCCGGCAAAATAATCACCCAAAACTTCCGGTGTGAAGTTCCCGAGGAAGACACTGCCGGCATTTTTCACAATAGGCAAATACGTGAAGGGGTCGCGGAGACACAACTCCAAATGCTCTGGCGCGATCTCGTTGGCGACTTTAAGGGCTTGCTTTATACTTTGGACAAGATAGATCCGGCTGTTGTTTTGAACAGAGACTTCGGCGATCGCTTTGCGCGGCAGGTTTTCCAGCTGACACGCGACTTCGTTTTGGACTGCTTTTGCGAGGACTTCATTTGTCGTAACAAGGATCGCCTGAGCATTTTTATCGTGTTCTGCTTGTCCCAAAAGATCGGCCGCTACGACATGCGCTTTTGCACTGTCATCAGCGACGATCAAGATATCGCTCGGTCCGGCGATCATATCGATATCGACTTGCCCATAAACGAGCTTTTTGGCGGTCGCGACAAAAATATTCCCAGGACCCACGATCTTATCAACACGCGGGATCGTTTCCGTTCCGTAAGCTAATGCGGCAATTCCCTGAGCACCGCCGACTTTATAGATCTTGCTCACGCCGGCGATCTTGGCTGCGGCTAAAATGACGGGCGGAATCTTGCCGTCTTTTCCAGGCGGGGTGATCATCACGATCTCACCGACACCGGCGATCTTTGCCGGAATGACATCCATCAAGACGGTACTCGGATAAGCAGCCGTCCCGCCGGGAACATAGACGCCGACTTTTGCTAACGGGATCACCCGCTGGCCGGTCACGATCCCAGGCTCGTCAGCGATCATAAAACCGCGCGGCAATTGGCGTTCGTGAAACTTCTCGATATTCTTTTTCGCTTTTTTCATGATCTCCAAGAGCACTGGATCGACAAGCGTGAATGCCTCATCGATCTCGCTCGCACCGACCCGGAAGTCCGGCAGTACGACCTGATCAAACTTTTCGGTATATTCCCGCAGCGCCTGGTCTTTTTTTTCTTTGACAGTATCGATGATCTCTTGGACGACCGGCACTGTTTGCGAGGTATCTGCGCCTTTGCGGCGGCTTTGCGGCAACTGTTCTGTTTCTTGCAATTGGATGATCGGGATCATATCGTTTGCCTCACTTTCTCGACGAGTGCTGAAATCCGCTCATTTTTAAAACGCCAGCTGGCCTGATTGCAGATCAGCCGCGCAGAGGATGGTTCGATTTTTTGCAAGATCGTCAGCCCATTTTCTTTCAAAGTCGTTCCTGTTTCGACGATATCGACGATCACATCGGATAATTCTAAGAGCGGCGCCAACTCGATCGAGCCGTGCAGATGGATCAGCTCGACTGCCTGGCTCTGTTCTGCATAATAAGCGCGGGTGATGTTCGGATATTTCGTCGCGACTTTGAGCGATTTTGCCGGATCGGCTGCAAAATCTTTTTTTCCGGCAACGGCGAGCCAGCACTTTCCAAACGCGAGATCAAGCAGCTCGAGAACCTGCGCATCGCTTTCCAAGAGCACGTCTTTGCCGGCGACACCGATATCGGCTGCCCCGTGGTCAACATATGAATCGACGTCGCTCGGTTTGACTAAAAAAAAGCGGATCTTCTGGAGCGGATCTTCAAAAATCAATTTGCGCGAATCATCAAAAATGCCATCACTCACGATCCCGGCATCTTTAAAGCACTCATAGACTTTATCACCCATCCGCCCTTTTGGCAGCGCGACATTCAGCCATTCTTCTTTGTTTTCGGTTGCTGCTTCCGGCGCATGATCCAGCTCGTTCAGATCATTCAAATACATAGCAAAGCCGATCGCCCCTTCCGGATTGCCGTTTTTCTCCAGCAAACGATCATACCGACCGCCGTAAAGCACAGCTTCGGGAAGCCCTTCAAGAAAACCTTGAAAGATCAGTCCGTTATAGTAATCGATATCGTTCAAGATTGCCAGATCGATCCGCAGTGAAACATTTTTGCATTTATCGGAAAAATGCTCATTGATCGCGGCCAGTTCGGCCAGCGGTTTTTGTGCATCAGGCAGTCCAGCAGCAAGCTTCTCCAACTGCCGCAGTGCTTCATTGATCTCGCCTGAGAGCTGGCATAATTGGTTCAAGCGCCCTTGCCACTCTTCGGACAGTCCGGCAAGCTTCGCGACTTTATCCATTTCATGCGGGCTTTTCCGCTGCAGGGCGCTGCGGGCCGCCTCTTTTTGATTTTGGTCTTCAAACACATTTAAAAAGCATTCAGCGAGCTGCATATGAGAAAGATCCAAAGACCCGGCTCCGGCAACTTCCAGACTTTTGAGGGCCAGCCCGATCACGTCGGCTTGAGTCGTTCGCTGGATCTTGCCCAGCACTTCCAGACCGATCTGATGGATCCGTTTGTATTCCCCGCTTTCGCGGCTATGGCGGTACACATCCTCGTTGTAGTATACTTTTCGTTCTTCGCCTGCAGCAGTATTTTTGACGATCGCAAGCGTTACGTCAGGCTTCAATGCCATTAGACGGCCGTCGTTTCCGGTAAAGGTGATGACTTCATCCGCCGAAAGAAATGAGCGGTTTTCCAAGAAATAGTCGTACTCTTCAAAACTGCTCAGTTTGTAAAATTGAAAGCCTTCCCGTGCATAAAGATTCCGCAGTTTGATCGAAATCACTTCTTCAGGCGGCAAAATTGCCAACAGATCTTCCATGGTCTTCCTCCTTTTCTTAAAAATGATAATTGCATTAAAAACATATTAATGAAAAATCATGGAAAGGTCAACACTGATTAGAACAAATGTCATAAAACAGAAAGAAATGTTCGGAAAATGACTCATTTCATATTAAGTAAAAAAATCTCTCCGTGCACTTGTCTATCAGTGCACGGAGAGATTTTTTATTTCTTTGAGGTCTTGAGCTCTTTTTTACGGTCTTCATATCCTTTGATAAATTCAGTGATCTCCTGCATTTTGTTTTCTGTAAGTTGATTTGCAAAATCCACTAATTTTTCGGGATAGTGATGAAATGAATGTTTTTGTTCAAAGTCGGCCGTCGCTTGCTCATAGCCCAGCTGATAATCACTAGCTTTTTTTGCTGGATTCGCGCTAGCCGCTTGGTCATACTTTGCTGACCAATTTTTGTATTCTTCTTCAGCTTCTTGATAATTTCCGTCTTCATAGTTCTGTTTCACATAGTCATGCAGTTGCTTAAACATTTGAAAGCACTTCCCCTTTGTGAAGTTTTCCCGATGCAGCGTCTTACGATAAGCAAATCATATCGCGCAGCTTAAACACCGTAAAGCAAACAGACTTTTCATTCTCATCTCTATGCAGACGCTTAAAAACGTTTCTTTTTTGCCGCAGCGAGAAGACGTTCTAGAACTAAAACTTCCTTATCAGATAGACCGCTTAAAATCATTGTGAGTTTTTCCTGATGAAGATAGACCTGATCATAAAAAGCTGATAGTTTATGGACGGTTTCCCAGCTGGCTTTTTTCAATTCGTAAGGGTTTTTCACGAGATGTTTGATGCATACAGCTGAAAGACGCGTCTGCTCATGGATCTCGGGAATGGTGTATTTTTTCAAAATAAAACGGGCCTTTTTGATATCATTATTTTTGGAAATTTCCAATTGATTTTCTGCGGAAAGCGAGTCGATCGCTTTGACCAATCTCTCTAAAGAGATCGGCAATTCGATTTCCCGAGTTTCGCCGGGTATTGCTTTCGCGAAATGTTTGATCCAAGTGATCAAATCTTTCTTTGTTTTTCCGAGCGCAGGTGGATCATTGGATTTATGTGTGTTCATTGGAATCCCTCCAGATCAGATTCCGTGTCTGAATAAGCAGTGATGGTTCCGTGGCATACGTCTTGTCACTGGCTTCTTTTGACATGACGGAAAAAGTTTTCCCGTACAACGCAGTATAGCATGCAAACGTAAAAGCGGTATCAATAATGTTTGCTGGATAATAATACGCTAAAGATTTCCTTGATAAAGCACAAAACAATACTTTAAATGATCAACTTCCGCCGAATCATATCGAAACTTTCATACTTTTCCGGGATGTTCTTTGACAGCGGCTATGATCCGCTCGACCATCAGCAGCTCATTTTCGCTCAGCTCCGAAATGATCTCAGTCAATTTTTCTTTTCTGTTATTTTCAGCATCGTACATCAAAGCCAGCTTTTTGACAGTCTCCCAGCGGGATTTTGTCAGCTCGCGGGTATGATTGACCAGCTGATTCACACTGGAAAACGGGATCCCCGTTTGGCGATGGATCTCAGGCTGCGAATACATCTCCAAAACAAGTCTGGCTTTTTCAGCATCGTCTAATTTGGGCTTTTCATCCGGCAAGGCTTCGATCAACTCGATCAGCTCAGCAAGCGAGATCGGCAGCACGATTTTCTCTGCTTGATCGTTCGCTGATTTTGCTGAGGACTTCAACCAGTCGATCAAATCTTTTTTTGAAATTTTGATTCCTGCCGGTTTACGGCTTTTTTTTATACTCAACACGATTCCTCCATATCGAAGCGATCGCTATGAATAAACGCCGCTCCCATTGTTTTTTATTACAACAAAGCGTATTGGCGCTTACCAGAATTTGTCTGGCTTCAGTCCATACTGCTTGCGCAAGTCGGAATATCCAGTCTTCGACAGAGGAATAGTCACGTGAAATTGATTGTTGGAATCCAGAAAAGGCGGACCGAATGGATTCACCACTCTGTCGATCGGATCCATTTTTTTCATTTGCGGATCCTCGCGGGAAAATTCCTTATTGAACGAGTAATGCTGCATCGGGACTGGCAGATCGCTTATTTTCCAGCCCGTCAAATAAAGCAAGTCATCTAATGATGATACCATAATTTGGCACTCGATCGTAGCCTTTTTCCCGGTTACGGCACAGGTCGCAACGGTTTCTGGCCAATTCCGGTCCGTAAATTTCTTAGCTTCATAGTTCCCAAGCACATAATCCGAGCGCTGATATCGATAAGGATCATCCGCTCCTTTGACGGTAAACCAGTGAGAGGAAAATGAGCCGGGATACCGTTCGGCAGGATCGATCAAAAAAACTGTCAGCGGCAGCGGCTCTTCTTGGCACTTCGCGATTTTTTCAAGAAGCCAGCTCATTCGTCCTTTTAGGCGTTTGACATACTTTTTTCGAAAGTCGCGCGTCTGCGTGCGGTAATCATAGCGCAGAAGACACGATAGTTCTGCGGCGAGATTTGCCCGCTGAATATAGTTGATCTGGTTTTCGAGCGCCGGGGCTGTTCCAAAAACACTTGGAACAAAAACATAGGCATCTTCCCACAGACTGGCGATCCTTTTGCGAATGCCGCTCTCTTCTTCCCACTTGACTCCTTGTGCTTTGTTTCGCGGGTTGTCTTTGCGATCTTGCAAGATAAAGCGTTCGCCGTCATAGATCATCGATAAATACTCGCCGGAATGCGTGACCGGAAATAATAATTCTTCATCCAGTCTCCCTTGTTTTTTGTAATAGTCGATCATCCAGCCGTTTCTCAAATTTTTCCAGTCTTTGCTGCTGGTCAGCTTGGGACGATCTGCTTTAAGAAATTTTTCTCCTGTATAAGCAAGGCTTTCCGTGTGCGTATTTTTTTTGAAATACTGCTGGCTGATCATTCGGACCATAAAAAAGATCCAAAGACAGCTTTCTTTAGGCAATGCGAAAATCTCTCCCAAACGGACCGGCTCGCCTTTTTTTGCTAACACTTTCTTATGCTCGGTGTTTCCCGCATAAGCGTAGATCTCCCCATCGATTTTTTCGAGTTTGATATCTAAAAGATTGTATGGAAGATAGCTGCTTTTATTTCTGGTAACGACATAGCGTTCAGGATAGCGGTATGTTTCTTGAAGTTCAATCAAATTCAAAGGATCGAATTTGTCAGATAAAAGCGTGATATTTTCACCGTTTTTGACCCCGAACACAAAGAAATTTTCAAAAGATAATTTATCAATGATGCCATATAACCCAATTCCGTCATTTTCTTGGGTTTTCAAATAATCGACCAGTGTTTCTGCAGACCAAAATCCCAAAACAGGTTCTTTAAGCACGACTTCGCTGCTTTTATTTTCCCCTTGCGAAAACTGTGAAATTTCTAATTTATCGGCATGATTCAACGCATCAAAACAAATATCGGCAAAATTGCTCCTTTTGAGCAGCAGATTGAAATCGACTTTTGATAGATCTTTTTTCAGATATTTGGTCATTTCTTTATATAGTTGATCGTAAAATTCACTCTCGGCAGCGATCGCTTCGGGAGCATCAAGAAACTCAGCCAGCTTCTGGAAGTCGGTTGAAAATTCGTCCAAGGCAGATTTGTTCTCGATCTGATTAAGTGCGGTGAACGAAATGCCATCCAATATTTGCGGCAGACTCTGCTTTAATTCTAAATATGTCGTCAGTCCGCTGTCATCCAGCTGCATTCCTTTTTTTAAACGTTCGATAAGCCGCCGATACTCTGCAGGATCGCTCATATAGCGTGAATAACCTTTTAATTTCCCTAGAAAAATCGTTTGGAAGGTCTCGATGGCTTGCTTCAGCAGCTGATTAAATGTCTGGTTCTCCAAAATCTCCACATCCTTTATTATATTTCACTAGTGTTTAGTGATTGTTTTGAAACTGCTGCCTCTATTTTTGAAAGGCAAACTTCTTGCAAGTCGATGCTTTTCACCGAAAGCCCCCTTTCTTATTAAAAACAGACGGGAAAAGTGAGAAATCATTAAAAAAATTTCTTTTTGTGAAATGATGACAAAATAACCAAAGAATCGAACGTCTGAATGTAAGCGCATCCATAAAATGTAATGAGGGCCCTGAAGAATCCTATTCTTAAACGATAAAAAGAATTCAGCTGGGTGCCGCGTTGATTGAAAAGCGAATTTAAACATGTTGAATAGACCTGATCAAAACAATTTTCAGGTTTCAAAGGATGAATATTTGAATGACTTTGATAACAAATCAAATAATAGCTACATTAAAAAATAACAAATATAAATTATTTTGTTTCATCGTAGTATTGTTGGACTCATTACCATTGATTTCATCTCTTGCGCTGATCGTGATTAGTCAGAGCAGCTCATGATCACGGTAGTTACCCTTTTCCCTGCCTATTTTCTTTACTTAACTTTGTTCAGTGTTATAGCATTTTACTACTGTTAACGATAGCTATATGCTGTCAACAATAATATTTTTTTGAATAAATAAGCAATATGCCCCAAAAAAATACCTATTAAAATACATTACTTATTGCTTAGACAAATAGATTTATCAATGATCAAACGAAAAGTCTATTTATTAAAGTACAAATATAATATTTTTTTTAAAACAGAGGTTTTATGGTGATTATTGTGACAAATATCAAACGGTACATTGAGCATTTTTCTGTGCATTTTTTGACCGATCTGCTATGCTTTCTTGGAAAGCGTGGATGATGCTTTCATGTTTTCCTTCATCCATAAGAACCTCTTGGCTCTTCTTGTTAGAAAACTCCCTACAAAAATCATCCATAACAAACTGAACCGCAAATGACAGACTGCTTTATCCGTCATTTGCGGTTCAGTTTTCTCAAGCGGCTTGCTTGAAGCTGGAAATTATTTTGGATCGTTTTGTTTCAGATTTTATTCATGAGATAATCGCGTAAAAGTCCGCAAATAATCGGCCAGAAGTTCTGCACGCATATTTGTAAATAGATATCCCGATCTGGCTGATCTTGAAGAGCTGGAGTACCTGATTGCTGAGTGAAAAATTGAGTTATCCACTGGTCCTAAGTAAAAAGAAGACCTGGCGCTTGAGTCGCGCCAGGTCTTCTTTATCTGTTGAGTTGTTTAAGTTTTCCTGGGATCCACACTTCTCGTTTGCCGAAATTAGACGGACACTTGGGAACAAATCACTAATTTCGCTAAAATTTTTTATTATCTGACGAACTCGTCATCAAGATGAAGAGGTTCTGAGAGATAGAACAACTCTGTTCTATCCAGCCTTTCCTGAATAAAAATGAGCCAATAAGCTGATTCTTTATTTAGGACTGAGCTGCGGATCACAGAACTTTGACGGAAAGAAGCGATCCGCCTTTAGCGAGGCATCGTCAAACCCCGCGTAAATTTTTATACCGGAAGCAGTTCATGGGGATCTGTTTGATCCAGCCGTTCGATCTCCAGATCGTGCAGCTTTTTAAAGCGATCCCATTTGGTTTTGCACGCTGCCTGATCGATCACCGCAAGAGATTCAGCAGTATTACTGAGTAAAAAGGCTGAATACAGATCCCGGTGGATGCGTTCCCCTTTTAAATCGAGCCATTGCTGTGCTAATTGTTTTGTCCGGGTAGCGTTGTTCAGCGGATTGAATTCTTTTGCTTTTGCGAGATACGTATTGATTTTTTTTACTGAAAGTCCGCGGTAACTCAGTTTGCGTTGGATGATTTCGATCAGCATCCCGGCCAATCGTTCAGAGGCAAGCGTTTTTCGAGCAATGCTCTTTGTATCAATAAATGCAAAAATCTCTAAAGACTGGCAACGCTTGGTTTCGATTCGAATATCGTCCCCCAGTGCGAGAATCTGATTGGCCAGAATTTCTTGATATTGCCGCTGTTTCGCGGCAATTTTTCGGTAGAGATCGTTTCTTTTCGCTTTCAGCTTGAGATAGCGTTTCGAATAGATCCAGAGACAGTCCTTTTTTGTCTTTCCATTTTTATCATAGTTTTCAGGATTAGACACTTTTTTCGAGCGCAGCAGTGCCTGATCGATTTCGCGGATTTGATCGTACTCTTTTTTGCATGGCGGCGCAAGCGGAGTCAACAATGCACGATGATCGCTTACGATCGCGACAGTTGCAGTGCCGAGGTCAATTCCGACACGACCGTGATTGACAGTTTGCTCAGCAGCATGTGCCTTTTGCGGCGGAATGCCTTCTTGAACCAACTGAACAAAGTAGCGGTCTTGTCCGCGAATTTGTTTTCTAAGAATCCTGACATACTTCGTCCGGTCCATCAACCCTTCCTGTGCATAGCGATCTTGCGGCGCAACTTTAAACTCCAAAGCAATTTCGCCCCAAATGATTTTTCCGTCCCTTCGACGCAGTCCGCTTTTATTTGATTTATTTTCCACGGTCATTTCATCTGTTTTGCTCTTGAAACGAACTTTGGGTGTCTTGAAATAATGAATTCTTTCTACCGCCTGAAAAGCGCGCGTGGCAAGTTTTTGAACGACGCTGCTTCCCAACGCTGCTCCGAAATGGGCGCGCGGATCTTTTGAAAAAGCGTGTGTTTGATATTCCGAATACCCATGCGCCCGTTCGATCTCGCGCAACCCGCGATTGCGCTTTGCGCTCTTTGGTTCTTGAAGGAGCTGCTGATACTCATGATCAGCTTTGACTGCTCTCAATCGCTTCAAACAGTATCCAAGACAAGCATTATAAATGGATTTGGCGATACGCATTTTCTTTTCCAGCACCTTGCGCTCCCGTTGCGTCCTTACGATCAGCTCGAACTCCAAAATATAGCTGGGGGATCTTTTTTTGGTCATACCCATGGTGTTGCCCACACCTTCCCTTGCCAGTAGCTCTTTACTTATATATTTCGCAATTTATCTGTAAATGAACTTGGTCCCTTTTTGATTTCCGGCCGCTCAACTATAGAAAAATAAAACTCCATTAAATATTAATCACATAAAACAATTATCACATAGTGCAAACAGATGACTTCTTAGGGCCTGATATTAATGGATTGTTCAGAAACAATCCATTAGGTATCATTTTAGACGATTTTTCATAAAGAAACAATAATAAATATTTTTAGTTGATTTTACTTTTATTAAGAATGCACCAAAAGAATGAAACTAACCGCATTGAGAAAAATTCTGCAGCTTCTTAGAGACTAAACTTTTTTTACTATTTCTCTATAGTCAATGGTAAAATGATGAAAAAGCTGCCTATTGATTAGGGGGAGAAAATTTTGAGTGAATTATTTTCACAGGACCTGTTTATAGCGTTATTAAAAATGTTTTTAGTGCTTGCGGTATTCCCATGGTTAATTCGTGAAATGTTTCAAATCATTAAAATATTCCGATTGAGAAAACTGGGAATCTATGATATCGATAAGCTGAGCGGGGAAGATTTTGAAAAATATATTAAGGTTCTGCTTGGAAAACTAGGATATTCAAAAATTCACCTTACGCCAAAAGTCGGTGACTATGGGATCGATGTTTTGGCACTTTCACCTAATGGTAAAAAAGTTGGATTTCAATGTAAGCGCTATAAAAAAATGTCGGCAACAAAGCAGTTCAAGAAGCTTATTCAGGAAAATCATATTATCAATTGGAAGATGTTTATGTGGTCACGAATAGTCACTACACGCAACAGGCGATCAAAACCGGCAAAGCTAACAAAGTCATTCTTTTAGATCGAGAAGATTTACTCAAGCTGATTCGTTCTGCTAATAAAAAAAGCGAATCGAAAAGAGAACTGGATTGACTGATTTGGACGATGTTTAAAGAAGAATAATTCTGGTCATCTTCATGCGCTATTGATTTTGGTTGAAAGCATTTGGGTAGCCATTATGAAGGTGCCAACTCCCACGATTTTAATATGATTTCGGAAACTTTTATTGAATAAATCACTACGGAGGTAATAAATGAATACTGAAGTATCCAACTCGATTATTGGAAATAATGATGGTCCGACAGACATTTTTGTAAATACAACTAACTTTCTTCCGACTATTCTGACCGGAACATTAATCATATTAATTATTTTGGGAATCATTTTTTACAAAAAAAATAAAAGTTAAAGCACTCATAGAAACCGATTTCCATAAAACCAGGAACTTTCACATTGCTTCTTCTCCTCTTTGATCACTCTTCTGAGCAGATAACCAGTGAGTTTTACCAAACAAAAAACCTGCTCAAGATATTACCTCGAGCAGGAGGATTATAAAAATGGTCAAATCAAGAGTTTTCACCCAAATGCTGTATAACCGACCACGACAGGATCTGCATCCGCTGGGAAGTATTCAGCCATTGTCGCGGCGTCATCTATCTCGCCGGAAGCGGCGTCGATTGCCAGCAGATATTCTTTTTCGTCTTCTGCGGATTTGATGCGGTAGACTTCAAATGAATCCATCGCCCCGACTTTTGCACGCAAAAGCAGTTCGTGATCCAGCACATTTTCTTTTAAAAATGAATTTTTAGAAGTGATCGAGCGCAGCTGCAATGGAATCGGTTTGACCTGCATCTGTGCATAATCGAATTCATTGATCCGCCGGCTGAAGATCCCTTCGGTAGTTCTCTTGATCTCCGGGAACAGCTCCGGTTGGCCAACGTGCTGGCTGAAGGCTCGGGCCGCTGCAGCGATTTGGCTGATGTTGATCAGACTATCTTCACGGTGTTTTTCATCGATCACAATATAAGTCGTCTGGCGGCTCATTTCTTCATTGAAATAGCTCAAAAGAAAAGCGAATCCTTTTTCTTCACCGAGCCGCGGGACGAAGTGCGGGACACGCATCAATGAGCAGCGGCGGCCGAATGCGTCATAAAGATCGCGAATGATCAGCGGCGAGCGCTCCGATAAGTAATTCGGGAAAGCGATTACATTTTTCAATTCGTGAAATTGTAATTCTTCGTTTGTCTGCAGCACCCATTTTTCAACTCCATGCATTTTGGTTCCCCCTCTTTATTTTGTTTGACAAAAATAGCTGCTAAGATTTGGATCTTTCGTTTTAGCTTTTTTCAATTATAGCGTTTTCTTCGGAAAAAGCCAACAAAATATGGAGGTTTTTTAGTTTATTTTTTTATACTTATGCATCTTTCGGCGGAGCCAATGAAATTCTATTCAAAAACAGGATGAAGACCATTGCATTTGCAATCATCTTCATCCTGTTTGATTCGTTGAGTCACGATCTCGCCATTCGAAAATCTGGAACGATCTTGCTCAGTTCCTCAGCTTGCTGTCCAAGCTCAGAAGTTGCGAGCTGATGCCTAAAAGCCAGTGCAAAAGTCATTAGAAAACCGTCGCGAAAAGAAATCGAGTCGCTCGCACATTGGCAGTATTCGGCTTCACAAGCGATATAATTGATGATCTCATTATCCAGTGCGATCGTTTGAATTTTTTCTTTTTTGGGATGATATCGTCTGCCTAAAAATTTTAGTGCCAAGTTTACCCCGCCGACTGCCGATCGGAAGCAGCTTTCCGGTAATTCACCCGCTCTTTCCAACGCTTTGACCCGCCCCAATCGTTCTTGGATCATTTTTTCCATTCGGATCCACTCCTTTACCATTCCCCTAGCATTCTGCAACCCGTCCAATCCAAGCAAAATATGGAAACGCTTCATTGGATGGTCCTCCAATTATAGCATAATAAAAGTAAATAATACTTTTTTTATGCTGATGCGTGTTTATTGCTTACCGCAAAAAAAGCAGCGCCTGAATTGGATCAGGCGGCTGCTGACGTTTCCTATTATTGTATTTTGCTTTGTACTAACCAGTCCAGCATTTCTTGCGCAACGAGTGTATTTTGTTCTGCATTCGTGAGCTCGGCTCCTGGGCTTCCCTTTGTTGTCGATGCGAATCCCAGATGAACGCCGCCGGTGATCGTTTGAAATTCTGTATTTTTCGGAAAAGCAGTCTTTTTTTCGCGAACACTTTTATCAGGAATATCGCGGTCCAGCGAACCGGTCAGTGATAGTGCCGGGATCGTGGAAGAAGAAAGTGTCTTGCCGCCGATCGCATAGCTCGCCATGAAAAAGACCCCGTGCAAGCGTTGATCATGCTTCTTGATTTTTTGTGCGGCAAAATGGCTAGCTGCCGCCCCACCGGCTGAATGGCCGCCGATGATGTATGTTTGCGGTTTGATTTCAGCAAGCGCCTGATCCGCTTTGCTGCTGGCGAAGAATGAAAACTCCAGCGGCATCTCGACCAAATAAACTGGATAGCCTTCACGGGCGAGCGCGCTTGCCCAAACGCTATAACTGCGGACATCGATGAGCGCGCCGGGATAAACGATGATCAGCGGTTTATCGGACTCCCCCGGAAAGTAATAACCGGACGGGCGCTTTTCAGCCGCTGCTAAACTTTTCAGCGCTGCCGC
The DNA here is from genome assembly GCA_022649665.1 of Enterococcaceae bacterium. Classification (GTDB taxonomy): domain Bacteria; phylum Bacillota; class Bacilli; order Lactobacillales; family Enterococcaceae; genus JALCOL01. The sequence goes on along the minus strand of JALCOL010000003.1, from coordinate 228,837 downwards.
AGAAGGCGGCGTGATGCGGTGTTTGAAATAAATGATCCCGCTGCCGATCAACACAAGCAGAGCCGCCACTATCAGCAGGAATATTTTTTTCTTCATATAAAGACTCCCCCGACGCGGTGGCGCCAAAATAATAAAATTATTCAGCAGCGATCCAGCCGAAAGCCAGTGAACGATTTCCTAAATGAGTGCCGATGACGGGTCCAAAAGTCCCCATCAACAAATGCAGTGCCGGCTCTTCTTTTTCCAAATGCGCCGCTTCTTCCGTGGCTGTCTGTTCATTATCGCCGTGGATCACGAAATAATGGTTCTGTTCGCCGTGGCGCTCAAACTCGTCGGCAGTCAGCTCCTGCACGCGCCCGATCGCCTTTTTACTGGTGCGGATCTTTTCAAAAACGACGATCTTGCCGTCTTGAAACGTCAAGACCGGTTTGATCCGCAGCAAGCCGCCGATCAAAGCCGCCCCGTTTTTCAAGCGTCCGCCGCGCACGAGATTATTCAAGTCATCGACGATGATAAAAGCCCGCACCGAATCACGCATCCTGCTCAATACGGTTTCGATCTCCGCCAACGTTTTTTGCTGCTCAGTCATCTCCAGCGCTTTTTCGACCATCAGTCCCATTGGCAGACTTGTGATCTTGGAGTCGAATGGCAAAATCTCGATTTTCTCTTTCATCATTTCCGCAACGGTGTGGAGTGTATTGACGAATCCCGAGATTCCGCCGGAAAGATGGATACTCAAAATCGCATCATAGTGCTGTGCAGCTAATTGATCATATAATTTGGCAACTTCTCCAAGCGGCGGCTGTGAAGTTTGCGGAAAAGTCTTCGTATCCGGCAAGCGCCGGTAAAACTCTTCAGTTGAAATATCTTTTCCTTCTAAATACGTCTGGCCATCCAAAACGAATGGCACAGGAAGAATATATAAATCCGGATGCTGTTTTGCCTCCGGCGGCAAATAAGCAGTACTGTCGGTTACAACTGCTATTTTCATCTTTAACCCTCATTTCAAAATTGATTCAGCTGATACTTTTATATGAATTGGCAATAGTATTAATATAGCATAAGCCGCTGCAGATTAAAATGATTCTTCAGTCGCGCGTTTTATTCAACGTTATGCATAACTTAATTCCTTGATATGTCCGGATTTCAAATCATAACTATGAATTTATTTGTCATTTATATGGATATTTATAACTTATTCGCCAATAAAAATAATATTTTATGCAATTTTGTTGACAAGCCCTGCTATTAATACTATAGTAAACACAGTAAACCTATGAGAGGATGATGAGATTTGAAAGTTTCAATAATCGGGGTGACAGGTTACAGCGGTCTTGAATTGCTGCGCCTCCTGCTTCTTCATCCTCAGGTAGAGGTTGTTTCGCTCCACCGCTCTACTAAGGAAGTTGAAGAAATCGATGATTTGTATCCGCATCTGCGGCATCTGACCGATTTGAAAGTTGAGCCCGCTGATCCAGAAAAGATCATGAAAAAAGCGGATCTAGTCTTTTTCGCCACTTCTTCAGGGATCGCAAAAGATTTAGCTGATCCGTTTATCCAAGCTGATTTTCCGGTCATCGATCTTTCCGGCGACCATCGGCTGACGACTGAAGCATACAGAGAATGGTACAAAAAAGATCCGGCGAAAGCTGAAAATCTGAAACAGGCGCATTACGGTTTGGCAGAATTCGCTGATCCCAAAGTCGGCAACTATCTGCTGGATCCCGCGGCAAACGCCCATAAGGCAAACTTGATCGCGAACCCCGGGTGTTACGCAACGACTACGATGCTCGGCTTGGCGCCGCTTGTGCAAAAAGATCTGATCGAGATGGATTCGATCATCGTCGATGCAAAATCGGGACTATCCGGTGCCGGCAAAAAACTGTCAAACGCCAGTCACTATGTCGAAGCTCATGACAATATGTCGATGTACAAGCTGAACCATCATCAGCATATCCCGGAAATCGTCCAGCAGCTGCATGCGTGGAATGAAAATGTCCACCATATCCAATTTTCTACGTCGCTGATCCCCGTGACGCGCGGCATTTTCGCTTCGATTTATGCGAAAGTCAAAAAAGGCGCCACCCCTGAACAATTGAATGAGGCGTATACAAACGTCTACCATGATAAATATTTTGTGCGGGTCCACCCTTACGGTACGCTCCCGCAAATCAAAAATGTCGTCGGCTCGAATTTTTGCGACTTAGGGCTCGACTATAATCCAGAAACAGGGTTCGTGACTGTGGTCAGCGTGATCGACAACCTCGTCAAAGGCGCTGCCGGACAAGCGATCCAAAACTTAAATCTATGGGCAGGCTGGCCGGAACAAACCGGGCTTGAGCTTGCGCCATTATTCCCATAAGGAGTCTTACTGAATGAATGAACAGCCGCATCCGTTAGAATCACAGCTGAAATTATCCAATAAAGAAATCAAAAAGGAAACACAAGCACGTTTCAAAAAAATTGCTGCTGAAGTTGCCGGACCAGGCAAATTGATCCCGGGCGACATCACTTCACCGAAAGGCTATTATGCGGAAGGACTGCATGCGGGTCTCAAGAAATCGAAGAAAGATTTCGGGATCCTTTACAGTCAAACGCCCGCAGCAGTTGCCGGTGTCTTTACCACGAACAAAGTCAAAGCTGCCACGATTGCGGTCGATAAAAAAGTCGTTGAACACGGATCGGCTCGCGCGATCGTCGTCAATTCCGGGATTGCCAACGCTTGTACCGGTAAAGTCGGGACGGAAAATGCCTTAAAAATGCAAGCCTTGGGAGCGGAAAAATTGAATATCTCCCCTGCTGAAGTCGCGATTTGTTCGACTGGTGTGATCGGTACGCAATTGCCGATGGAGATCGTTGAAAAGGGCTTCCACGCGCTGACACTCGGACAGAAAGCTGGGCATGAATTTGCAAAATCGATTTTGACGACGGATACTCAGACTAAAGAAATCGTCTATGAAGTCGAAATCGACGGCAAGGCGATCCGGATCGCCGGTGCTGCCAAAGGCTCCGGGATGATCCATCCGAACATGGCGACGATGCTGGCTTTTATCACCACCGATGCAGCAGTCGAGCAAAAGGCGCTTCAAGCGCTTTTGGCGGATTCGCTTTCGCACAGTTTCAATCAGATCACGGTCGACGGCGATACTTCGACAAATGATACGGTTTTAGTTTTGGCGAACGGGGCTGCTGGAAACGCACCGCTCTCTCCTGCACATCCCGAATGGCAGAAATTCGCCGACAGCTTTTTGACCGTTGCCCAAGCGATCGCCAAAATGATCGCAGCAGACGGTGAAGGGGCCACGAAATTGATCGAAGTTCAAGTAAACGGCGCTGAGACGCTTCAAGACGGCAATATGATCGCCAAAGGCATCGTTGGCTCGAATCTTGTCAAAGCAGCGATGTTCGGCGAAGACCCCAACTGGGGACGAATCATCTGCGCCGTCGGCTATACGGGCGGAAAGTCCGATCCAATGAAAACGACGATCGAGATCGGCGATGTGCTGGTTTTCGAAAACGGCATGCCGGTCCCATTCTCCGAAGCGCATCTGCGCAAGATCCTCTCGCAGGAAAAAATCACGATCAAGGCTGATCTTCATGAAGGCGAAGCCGTTGGACGTGCATGGGGATGCGACTTGACTTATAATTATGTGAAAATCAATGCGGCTTATCATACTTAAAAGGAGCTAACTGTTCATGAAAAAAACGATTGTTGTTAAAATCGGCGGGGTTGCCTCAGAAAATCTGAGCAGCGCATTTTTCGAACAAGTCAAAACATGGAAAAAGAAAAACTATAATGTGATCATTGTCCACGGCGGCGGCCTTTTTATCAGCAACATGATGGAAAAGCTTTCGATCCCGGTGACGAAGCGCAACGGGTTGCGGGTAACGACCCCGGAAGCTTTGGCAGTCACACGAATGGTTTTGATCGGCCAAGTCCAGCCGGAGATCACGACTGCGCTCAGCGATCATGGTTTTTCTGCCGTTGGATTGAACGCTGCCAGCGATCACTTATTGTCTGCTAAACTCAAAAACAAAAAAATGTATGGACTTGTTGGTGAGATCAGCCGCGTCAACAGCCGTCTTTTGAATGAGCTGCTGAAAAACGACCATATTCCGGTCATCGCTCCGCTCGGTTTGGCGGAAGACGGCCAGTGGCTCAATGTCAATGCGGATGAGGTTGCTTGCCGGGTTGCTGAAGCAGTTGAAGCTAATGAGTTATATTTATTGACCGACGTTCCCGGCGTCAAGAAACAAGGAACATTACTGAAAGAAATCACTCCGGCTGAGATCGGCTCGCTCAAACAGGCGAAAGTCGTCGTCGGCGGAATGATCCCGAAATTAGATAGTGCCATCGAAGCATTGTGCGGCGGGGTCCAAGCGATCCATATCACCGACACGATCGTTCGCGAAGGTACGGTAATCAAAGAAGAGGTGCTTGTTTGAGTTATTTATTCCCCACTTACCTAAGAAGCAAATTGGAATGGGACAAAGCGTTGGACTGCCGCGTCACGATGACGAACGGCGAAACGTTTTTGGACCTGACGAGCGGGATCGGTGTGGCCAATCTGGGTCACTCCAATCCTGAAGTCAAAGCGGCTTTGGAACATCAACTGGATCATGTTTGGCATGAATCGAACTTATTCACGAACTCCTTGCAGGAATCAGCCGGCAAAAAATTGGCCGGCGGCAAAGATTACGTCGCCTTCTTCTGTTCAACTGGAACCGAAGCAAACGAAGCAGCACTCAAGCTCGCGCGCAAAGCGACTGGGAAAACTGATTTCATTACTTTTGAAAATGGTTTCCACGGCCGGACGTACGGCGGGATGTCCGCGACAGCGCAAGAAAAGATCCAAAAAGGATTCAAACCAATGGTCCCCGGTTTCCACTATGTTCCCTATAACGACATCGAAGCGGTAAAAGATGCGTTGACACCGAACACTGCCGGGATTTTGCTGGAAGTCATCCAAGGCGAAGGCGGCGTATTGCCGGCAGACCCTGAGTTTTTAAAGGCCATTGCTGCACTTTGTAAAGAGCATGACGTTTTGCTGATGATCGACGAAGTCCAAACTGGAATGGGACGGACTGGCAAAATGTTCGCTTTTGAAAATTATGGACTCTCCCCTGATATCTTCACGTTAGCGAAGGGCCTCGGCAACGGGGTGCCCGTCGGTGCGATGCTTGGCAAAACAAAACTTAAAGACGCCTTTTCACCCGGCAGCCATGGAACGACTTTTGGCGGCAACCCGCTGGTGATGTCGGCTGCGAACAAAGTGCTCGACTTGATGACCCCGGAACTATTCGCCACTGTTCAGAAAAAAGGCGCTTGGCTGAAAGACCAGTTGGAGAAACTGCATGTTGAATTTCCTGAATTGATCAAAGGCGTTCGCGGGATCGGTTTGATGCTCGGGATCGAATGCAATGACCCCGAAGTCTTGAAACAACTCCAAATGCTGCTGGAAAAAGATCACGTCCTGACGCTTTCGGCCGGTAAAGAAACCTTGCGGCTCCTCCCGCCATTGACGATCGACCAAGAAGAGCTTGAGACTGCTGTGGCCAAACTGAAAAAAGCTTTTCTAGAACTGAATGCGTGATCATCCATTTGATCAAAATCAAAGCTTCGCACTACGGAATTTCCGCAGTGCGAAGCTTTTTTGAGTTCTGCTTTTGTTTATAGATCGTTAGCTGCTCCACTTGTGCTTGGTCCAAAAAACTTATTCTTTTTGTTCGCTTCTTTTTAGCTCATTGATCAATAACCTCGCGACTGAACGGACTGAAAAAGGATTTTGTCCAGTGATCAGCTGTCCATCTTTGACGGCAAAATCACGATAAAACCGCTTTTTTTGAAAATGGGCACCGCGCTTTTCAGCAACTTTTTTATTCAAAAAAGGCACTACTGCTTTTTTGCCGGCAAGAATTTCTTCGGCTGTCGTAAACCCTGTGATCGTTTTACCAGCAATCAAATACTTTCCTGACTTATCTTTGATGTTCAACAGTCCTGCGATCCCGTGGCAAACAGATGTGATGTACCCTTTCTGAGAATAAATTTCTAAGGCGATCTGCTGCAGTTCCCGGTTGTCAGGAAAGTCCCACATCACCCCGTGTCCGCCAGTGTAATAGATCGCTGCATATTCTGCGGGATTTACTTGATCGGGCCGCAAAGTATTGCTTAAAGCTCGTGATACAAAATCTTCACTTTCATAAATGGCTAAAATAGCTTGATCAGAATATTTCATGCTCCGCGGATCCAGCGGAACAAAGCCACCCTTTGGACTTACATAATCCACTTGGATTTTTTCCTTTTGCAATTCATCTGCGAATTCGGCAGCCTCTCCCAGCCAAAGCCCCGTCAAATCAGTCGTACCAATATAGTGGTCGATATTCGTTTCGATGATCAATACTTTTTTCATGACAAATATTTCCCCTTTCAAATATGTATTCTAAAACGATCTTTGATATCGTCACAATCTGCTCTGTTTTTTCATCGCCAAATTCGGCTTTTGCTGCTGCAATCATCCTGGTTTTTTTAATTAGCTGCTTCCTCGTGATGCGAGCCGATCGCGGTTTGATTTGCATAAAACAGGCAGGATCGTACTGGAAGCTTTATCGTATGAACAGAAAATCATTTAATGGATAATGGAAAAAAGGTGCCCCCCTTTTACCGGAAGCACGTCTTTTGAATTAGTCTTGCGGCAAAGCTTCCCATTCCTTTTTGGTAAGCCGAGTGAAGTGTTCGGTTTTCTTTTTGCCGATCAGTACGAAGGGTTTTTCATATTCCGTATGATGATAGCGGAATCCGCATTTTTCCTGAACTCTTTTAGATTGGCTGTTTTCTGCAAAATAGCCGCACCATAGCGAAGTTTTATGAAAGACGGTAAAAGCATATTTGATGATCAACTGCATTGCTTCAGGCATCAGACCTTCTCCCCAAAATGGTTCAGCGAGCCAGTACCCGATCTCGGCCTCGTCTTCGTTCAGCATCAAATCGCTGCGGTCCCCCATTTTGAGTCCGATGCTGCCGATCGCTCTTCCAGTATTTTTTAAAAAAATCGCATACGTCCCTTCAGCAGAAAGAACAGTACGGATCGTTTCGCGGCTGTCTTCGATACTGGTGTGGACCGGCCAGCCGGCAGACGGTCCGACTTTTGGATTTTTGGCGGCAGCGTATAAATCTTCGGCATCCGTCTCATTCCAAGGACGCAGCAGCAGACGCTTTGTTTCTAATTGCAAATTATTTCCTCCTTATGACTCCAACTGATCCCAGAAACGTTTCCAGTTCCATACCAGATAGACGCCCCCTGCCCCAAAGATCACCGCGACGACTAAAAAGTGTGACCAAAGCGGCAGGAAAATGGTGCTGGCAAGCGCGTACAGAACGACTATGATCACGCCGATCAGCATCGTTCCCATCAACAGCAGGACCTGCCCGAGCGTCCCGGCGCCGCGCGCGAAAAGCTGTGTGATGCTGGTCCAATTCGTGAGGAGCAGGCGGTAATCGCGGGCGAAAAAGTGCAGCGATAAAATAAATGTACTGAGCAGCATCCCGATCAGTAAAGAAATTCCGTGAAGCAGCGGTGCTTTGAAGATCAAAATGCCGGTGATCCCGACGATCAGCGTAAGCGCGATTTGGAGCAGCACAGCGAATGTAAACTTTTCGCCCAAATATATTCTTTGCGACAGCGGCAGCGCTTTGACATAATCAAAGTTCTCGCGGTCAAGCGAGATGATGTTTGCCGCAAACGAAGCCTGATTGACGATCAAAAAAGAAAGAATAAAACCGCTGACAAAGAAGACCCCAAAGTATCGCGACGAAAGACCGGCAAGTGAAAAATGCCCGGTGAAAGCAAAGGAAACGAAAAAAATCAGGGGCATCATCAGCGAACTCGAGAAAACCTGCATGATCAAATTCGGATTTTGGATCAAGCGAAAATTGTACCCGAATAAAATTTGCCGCAAGTTCTGGTTCGCTTTATGCTTGCGGGTCAGACGTTCCCCTGGTGTGCTGAGTGCGATCATCTGATCAAAGATCCGCGGAACGATCAAAACGCGTAAAAACAGCAAGCCAAGCGCTAAAACGAGAATGATTCCGGCGAGGCTCAACAACCCCTGTACAGAAAATGGCGCATGCACGACCATATAAAACGGCAGCAAAAATTTCAATGCCGGCCGGTCGCTAAAACCAGTCGTTGAAGTTTGTACTGAGGTCGTTTGCGAGTTCATCCAAAAAACACTGAGCAAGACGACTGCCATCGTGAGAAAAAGCATCACGGAGGTCAGTGCTTTTTTATGTGTTTGGAAAAACTTCAAACGGGTCAGCAGGAAAACCACGAAACTGCTGAGTACAAAAACATAGCCGCTCATTAATAGAAAAGAGAATAGTGAGCAGATCAGGTTAAGAAACAGATTCACACCGCTGCGCAAACCCGTCAAAAAATTCAGCACTAAGAGCGGCAGCATGAACGGAATGATCGTGATCGCGACAACTAAAATTTTGGACAAAAAAATCTCAAATTGCCGAAACGGCAGCGGTAAATAATCGACCAGATCGCGGCTCTCAAAGAAAATATTGTAGATCCCTGAGATCCCTTGGGAAAAGCCGAGGACTGCGAACAAAGCGCAGTAATATGTGAAAAATCCCGGCATTTTGCTGTAATCGATCGCGAACATCGTGGCCGCATAGACAAAAATAAAGATCGCGCCGCTGAATAAATACTGATTGATGATGCTTTGTGTCAGTTTTCGACCGCTTTTGCCTTTTTTTCGCAGGCGATCGGTGACTTGCGGATTCAAATAGCGCAAATTGACTCGGGCGAGTGCGAAAAGCTGTCTGCTATTCATGACTCTCCTCCAATTCATCAACGAGCGATTGATCATTTTGCCGACCGGCCATTTTCAAATATACTGCTTCCAGCGATTCGCCCGGATACTGATCAAGCAATTTATCGACAGAGCCGTTATAGATAAGTGCGCCTTCTTTTAAGATCGCCAACTCGTCGCACAACTGCTGCGCGGTATCCAAGACGTGCGTCGAAAAGATCACGGTCTTCCCTTTTTTCGCATGTGCCTTCATCATCTCTTTCAAGTCAAAAGAGGCTTGCGGATCGAGCCCTTGCATCGGTTCATCCAAGATCCAGATCTCGGGATCCGGCAACAGCGCTCCGATCAAGATCGTTTTTTGGCGCATCCCATGGGAAAAGCTGTCCAGCGCCTCATTAGCCCGAGCCTTCATGCTGAAAAGATCAGTCAGCTCATTCAGACGTTTTTCCTTTTGCACATTATCCATTTGAAAGGCGGCGGCGATCAGATCCCAATATTCATTTGCAGTCAATTGCAAAAAAATGTCGGGCGAATCGGGCACATAGCCGATCTTGCGCTTTACATCAAGACGGTGGCTTTCCAGATCCAGCCCGTCGACCGTGATCGTGCCGCTCGTCGGTTCGATCACACTGACGATGCTTTTGATCGTTGTCGATTTCCCCGCGCCATTGTGTCCCAAAAAACCGAAGATCTCCCCTTGGCGGATCGTTAAACTCAGATCTTTCAATGCTGTTTTATCCCCATACACTTTTGTTAAGTCTTTCAGTTCGATCATAATATCCTCCTTATGTTGTTACTAGCTCTTTTTAATCGGATGACGGATCACGGTTTTCAGATTTTCCGGGGCTGTTTTTCTGGGATCGCTCATATAGATTTCATGATGATAGCGTCCGCCAGAAAAATCGTTGGCAAAACCATGCTCCTCCGCAAAATTTTCCATTTGTGAGACGGTCGCCGGCTCAGTATCGTAAGGTCCAAGATGCATACACTGGACGCAAAGGCCTTCCGCAAAAGAAAAAAATTCAACGTTTGAAAAATCTTTCTTCTTTTTGCGGGACGCTTCTTCCTGTGCCCACTCAAAGTCGCTTCGCGTGACAAAGTCCGGCAAGCGGATCAGCGAGATCCAGTGGAAGTCTTTCTTCTTGGAATAATCGACTCCTTTGATCCCGCTTTGCCACCAGAGACCCTCCAGCGGCGGGACGACATATTTAAAAAAACCCTTGATTTGATGAGTTCCGCGGTAGCTCATCTTGAGCGTATAGGCGAGCGCGTAAAGTGCGGCAAGTGCAGCGCTGTATTCGCCAGCCGAGTCATTTGGATCCCCCACTCCGCGGACGGCCAAAAAATTCATCGGCGGGATCTCGATGATCGCCGGCTTTTTTGCCGGCCGATAAAATTCTTTGTACTCTTTCTTGAAATCAAACGCCATCGGTATCCTCCTTTTCAATGATCGATTCACCGTTATGCTCATTATACTGTAACATTTCGAAAGATTCTTCTGATATTCAAAAAATGGACTCCTGGATCGCTGTTTTTGCCAGCGGATCTTCAGAAGTCCATTTTTCGTATTTTTATTTCGCTAAAAATTCCTGCAAAGCTTGCTTGTTCTCAGTCGTATTGATCTCGAGGACGTCGCCAGCATAATCGTAGTAGCCTTCCCACCAAGTCCCGTCAACCGGGATCGAGAAGCGTTCCATTTTTTTATGCGAGATCATTTGACCTAAACCGCTTTTGATGATGAAGCTGTTCGGCAGGTTATTCGCACTGTAGCCGAATGCTTTCCCGGCAGCATATGGCAGCCGCAGCAGCGTAAGAGGATTTCTCAGCTGGCTGGTGACCGCACTGACGACTTGCTGCTGGCGGCGGATCCGCCCAAAGTCGCTTTCCGCATCTTTTCGGAAGCGCGCATATTGCAGCAAAGTATTCCCATTCATCCGCTGTTCGCCCTTTTCGATCGTCACGCCGTCTAAGTTTAAGCTTTTCTCGGCATCGATCTTGACGCCGCGCGGAAAAAGATCATCAATGATTTTTTCGAACGTTGCAAAGTTGACATGCATATAATATTGGATATCCAGATCGAAATTTCGTTTGAGCGTTTGCCGCAAAAGCTCAGCGCCGCCGGTTGAATAGGCCGAATTGATCTTGTTCGGCGCATTGTTCGGGATATCGACGAATGTATCGCGCATGATCGAGATTAGTTTAGGCGCTTTATGAGGCGCCAAATGAAGGATCATGATCGTATCAGTTCGTGTGCCTTCAACTCCTTCGCGGTCATCGCTGCCGAGCAGGAGGATATTCGTCGAGCCGTCGCTTGCTTTGACGCCGTTGAATGTTTCGGTTTTGATCGTTCGTTCGATATTGCCGTCATGCTTGCCTTTGAAAAACATCGCTACAGAATAGACTGAAAGTACGAGCAAAATGATCAGCACCGTGCGCAAAAAGCGTTTGAAGCGGCTCTTTTTTTTATGCGGTTTCTCGTTTTCACCCGCTTGCCGGGCCGCCTTTTTGCGGGCGCGTTTTTTTAGTGCTCCTTGCGGCTTTCCTTCCAGCTGCTGCATCCTTTTCTGGCGCAGGATCAGCACCGGATTATATTCGTTATCATAGTAGTACTCACCATCTGGATCTTGGTAATAAAAGCGTTCCGTTTGCGCATTGTAAAAGTACTTGCGCCCTTTCCAAGCGGGAAGCTCCATATTGCCGTACAGCTCATGGAATTTTTGATAAAGATCATAGCGGTTCAAGTCATCATTCTGGGACATACTTCCACCTCAACATTTTCAAGAGTTGCTTCTTCCAGATTACACTATTTCGTTTTTATTTCCACCTTTCACTTGAAAAATTTCCAATAATTTACTTTTTAACAAAAAAAGGAGGCTGGGACAAAAGTCATGTTCCAGCCTCTTTTTCCGATAAACAGTGTTCCAAAAAGCAGCCTCTTCGGAAATAGTTCGAAAAATCTCAAAAATATGAGAGACTATTTTCGAATTTTTCTTCCTATTTCTCGAAGCTGAGCCCTTTTGTCACAACCTTATCGTTAATCGTGATCGCCCATCGCCCCGGTTAAAATATCTAAACCATGTTCTAATTGCGGCGTGATCCACTCGAGAGATTCGCTGACGGCTTTGGCGCTGCCGGGAAGATTCACAATCAAGGTTTTCTTCCGGATCGCCGCGACTCCGCGCGAAAGCATCGCGCGCGGCGTGATTTTCAGACTATAGTAGCGCAGCGCTTCAGCGATGCCGGGCACATTTTTCTCAGCAACCGCAAGTGTCGCCTCAGGGGTTACGTCACGCGGTGAAAAACCGGTGCCGCCGGTCGTCATGATCAAATCACAAGTATTTTCATCAGCCCATTCTTTCAGCTGCGCTGAAATTTGTGCTTGTTCATCCGGCAAAATTTTTTGGGCAACGATCTCGTAGCCTTCCATTTGCAAAAATTCGCTGATCGTCGGTCCCGAAACATCGACACGCTGGCCTTTTGAGCCTTTGTCGCTCAATGTCAGCACAGCAACACGGTATGGTTTTGTCATTTTTCATTCTCCTCTTCTCTTAACAGCAGGATCTTTTCAGGATCAACATATAATTTATCAGGCAGACGTTCCGGCATTTCCCTTTTGGCGATCATCCACCAGACTTTTTTTGGACCGGAGGTTTTGCAGACGTAATTCATTTCAAACGGTTCATTGATCGTCGAGTCCGCTTCGATCGCAAAGACATTGATGCGGTTTTGCGCAGAAGGACCGCCAAAATCATGCGCCCGGATCCCGATCGCGCAGATCTCGTCTGAAATTGGGCGATCAACTGTCAAATTCACGCCCCAATCAAGGGCACGCAGGCGTTTTCCTGCGATTTTTTCGATCCGCGAGATGTTTTTACAACCGGTCAGCCGCGCCGCCTTGACAAGCTGCGGATCATAAAAGAGCGTTTTGGTTTCTTCTTGGATCAAGACTTTGCCGCGGTCCATCACGATCAAATTCTGGCTGAGTTCATACACCTCATTGCGGCTGTGTGTGACCATCAAGATCATTCCCTCATAGGCATCCAAATGTTCTTTGAGCTCCAGCGTCAATTCGCTGCGCAAATGTTCATCGAGTGCTGAAAACGGTTCGTCAAGCAAGAGCGCACGCGGATGATTGGCAAAGATCCGTGCCAAAGCCGCGCGCTGCTGCTGACCGCCGGAAAGCTGGCGCGGATAGCGGTCCGCCAGTTCGAGAATCGAAAAGCGCTCGAGGAGCTCTGCCAGTTCGGTCTCCGCGTTTTCTCCATTATAGCCGATCAAGATGTTTTCACGAACTGTCATGTTTGGAAACAGCGCGTAGTTTTGGAACAAGTAGCCGACTTTGCGTTCTTGCGGCTTCAAGTTGATTTTTTTTTCGCTGTCGAACAAGATGCGTCCATCGAGTTCGATATAGCCCGTGTCAGGCGTGATCAAACCGGCGATACATTTGAGCGTGATGCTTTTCCCGCAGCCCGAGGCTCCTAAAATTCCGAGAAGCCCTTCTTCATTTGAAAAATCGACATTCAAATGAAAATTTTTGAAATCCTTTTTTATTTTTACGATCAATGTCATCGGCTCACCCCTTCAACTCATCTTTTGCGGTAAACCAGTTCAGCGCCACGACGACGATAAACGAGAACAATGTGATCACGAGGACATAATTGCCGGCTGTCCGCATGTCGCCGCCTGCCACAGCAGAATAGATCGCCAGCGGCAGTGTTTGTGTTTTACCCGCCATGTTGCCGGCAATCATTGCGGTCGCACCGAACTCGCCCAAGCCACGGGCAAAAGAAAGCACCCCGCCGGAGGCAACGCCCGGAAGTGCAGCCGGCATGATGATCCGCCAAAATATTTTATTTTCCGAAAGACCAAGCGTGCGCCCGGCATCGATCAAATCGCGATCGACTTGCTCAAACGCACCGCGCGCGGAGCGGTACATCAGCGGAAAAGCGATCACGACTGCGGCTAAAACCGTCGCGCTCCAAGAAAAAGCGATCCGAAAACCAAAATAATCGATAAAAAATTTGCCCAGCGGACGTCTGACGCCAAAAAGATACAGCAGGAAATAGCCGGCGACGGTCGGCGGCAAAACGAGCGGCAGCGTCAAAACACCGTCTAAAAGCATTTTTATTTTTTCATGCTTCATGCTGGCAACTTTTTTGGCAATGAAAAGTCCTAAGAAGAACGTGACCAAAATACTGAGTATCGCGGTTTTAGCAGAAATGATCAGCGGTTCCCATGTCATGTGCGAAGTCATGTGCACTCCTTTCAAGCAAAAAAGCAGTCCGCGACTTTTCTTCAAGTCGCGGTGCTGCCTTCTCGCCGTCCACCATTATTTTTTCAAATTCGATTTGAATCCGTAGTCTTCAAAGACTTTCATTGCATCGTCTTTTTGCAGATAATCGATCAATAATTTTGCTTCATCTTTATGTTTTGAAGCGGTAACGATGCCGATCGGATAAACGACAGGAGTTTTCAGGGAATCGGCTGGTGCAGTTGCGACCACTTTGACTTTGTCTTTCATCGTCGCTGCATCGGTCGCGTAAACGACCCCGGCATCAGCACTGCCTTCTGCCACCCAGTTCAAAACTTCAGTAACGTTCGTTCCCAAGCTCAATTTGTCTTGGAGACCGTCCCACAAGTTCATGCTGGTCAAAGCTTCCTTAGCATATTGTCCAGCTGGAACACTTGCTGGATCGCCAACTGCGACTTTATTTGCTTTTGAAAGATCATCGAATGATTTGATATCTTCTTTCGAGTCTTTCGGGATGATCAAAACGACTTTGTTTTCCAAAAGATCAACGACTGAATCTTTGTCGACCAAGTTGGCATCTGTCAGTGCCGTCATTTGTTTCGTAGCGGCGGAGAAGAAGACATCCGCATCCATTCCTTCTTCGATCTGTGTTTGCAGTTTACCGGAGCTGTCATACGTTCCTTTGACAGTGATCCACGGATAAGCTTTTTGGAACATCGGGATCAATTTGTCATCGAATGAATACTTCAAGCTGGCTGCAGCGGCGAGGTTCAGAGTAACTGGATCATGTTTTTCGGAACTGCTGGTCTTTTCTGTTTTTGCTTTGGTAGAAGAGCTTGCAGCAGACTTCCCGGAATCAGAAGATCCGCACGCTGATAGGGCAATCAAGGCAAGAGAGAGCACGGCAAAAAGTTTAACAAATTTTTTCATTTTTGAAACAACATCCTTTCGATCCAACATTTTTTATGCTAAAAGGCCGCCATGGCCTAATGCAGCGATATCACGGGGTGTTAATTTTTCGCCGGCTAAAATCCGCGGCAAAATCAAATCAAAAACCGTTTTCGGCGCGAACATCACTGAACCCGGCAGACCCATCACCGGCAGCTTGCCATCATAATAAGCGAGCATCAGCATCGCTCCCGGCAGAACCGGGGTGCCGTATGTCACGATCTCAGCACCGGTTTGTTTGATCGCAAGCGGCGTCTTATCATCCGGATCCACACTCATCCCGCCAGTCACTAAGACCATTTCAGCACCTTCAGCGATCATTTTTTGGATCGCCGCCGTAACATCACTCGGTTCGTCACCATATACTTCGTGAAAAGCGATCGTTGAACCGAATGCGGCGAGCTTTTCTTTTAGGACCGGCGTGAATTCATCTTTGATCCGGCCTTTTAAAACTTCACTGCCGGTATTGATCACACCGACTTTTTTCGGCTTAATCACGTCCAGCGAAAGCAGCGGTTTGTCGCCGATCTGTTTTTGGATCTGCGCCATTTTCTCTTGTTCGATCGTCAGCGGGATGATCCGCATCCCGGCCAGCTTGTCGCCTTTTTTCACCGGCGTGAAGCTTTTTTTCGTTGCGATCATCATTTCACCGAAGAGATTGACTTCGAGAAGGCGCTCGATATCGACATGCAGCACGCCGTCTGCTTGTGCGATCACTTCGATCTTTCCTTCAGAAACGTCGCTTGCTTTGAACAACGGATCACTGCCAGCACTCATTTGGTAAAGGATCTGGGCTGCTTCATTTTCATGGATCATGCCTTCTTCTTCTTCCCAAACATAGAGATGTTCTTTCCCCATCGAAAGCAGCACCGGGATATCTTCTTTGGTGACGATATGCCCTTTTTTAAAGGCCGGCCCCTTTTTCACTCCTTTAATGATCTGGG
Organism: Enterococcaceae bacterium; assembly: GCA_022649665.1. Taxonomy (GTDB): domain Bacteria; phylum Bacillota; class Bacilli; order Lactobacillales; family Enterococcaceae; genus JALCOL01. The sequence continues at coordinate 212,877 of JALCOL010000003.1, read as the reverse complement.
TATGATCATGAGCAAGTGCCAAACCAACTGCATCTTCTGTTCTGATTTCTTTCATTTTGTGTTCATCCTTTTTTCTGCATTTCTGTTCCGATGACGGCGGCGCCGATCGCACCTGTATATTGGGCAAGCGGATCGGTTTCGACCGGGCGGCCGATCGCCTCGGACAAGATTTCTTTAATACGAATACTTTGCGAAAGTCCCCCAGAGAAGAATACTTTTCCGGCGGCTGACGGCTGTGTTTTGAAAAATTGATTGGCGACGCGTTCGGCGATCGATTGCAATACGCCAAGCGCCACGTCTTGTTTTAGAGCGCCTTGAGCGATCAGCGAGATCACTTCTGTTTCGGCAAAAACCGTGCACATACTGTTGATCTTGACCGGGGAAGCGCCTTGGATAAATTCATCGAGCTCGGGCAGCTCTTCACCTAAGACCCGCATCATCACTTCGACAAAGCGTCCGGTCCCCGCCGCACATTTGTCATTCATATTGAATTCTTCGATGTCGCCGTTCGGGGAAAGACAGATCGTTTTGCTGTCTTGGCCGCCGATATCGATAATACTGCGGACTTCCGGACATAAAAAGCGCGCCCCGCGGCTGTGGCAGGTGATCTCGGTCACTGAGCGATCGCTTGCGAGCAGCTTGCGCCCGTAACCGGTCGAAACGACCAAATCGCGATCCGGATCGTAATCGAATTTTGCGAGGATTTCTTCCATCGCCGCTTTCGGCGCCCCGGCGGTCAAGCGCAAGTACTTATCTAAAAGTTTCCCATCACTAAAAACGACGGCTTTCGTCGTGGTTGAACCGGAATCCATGCCGATCACCCGCATTTATTTTCCACTTCCTCCTTGGAGCATTTCGATAAAGGCTGCGACGCGCGTATTGATCTGCCCCAAATCAGCCGTTGAATAGTCGGTCTCCAAGTAGATATACGGCGTATGCTTCTCTTCTTGGCAGAAGTGCTTCATCTTCAGCGATTCAATCGAAAATGGCGTGCAGAATTGCAAGACCATATCAAGAACGCCGTCTGCTTGATAGTCGTCGATCATTTGCGAGATCAAATCGAAGCGCGTCGTATTGTTCGACATGCACGCACAGCCGATATTCAAATATTTTTCCGCTAGCGCTTGGAAAACGTCAGGCTCATTCTCATCGACCAGCTGTTCATTGGCTTTGGCGACCGTGCAGTTCTCGAAACCAACGATCTCGCCGCCGTTTTCTTCGATCGCACGGATCACTTTTTCGGTGACCCCGCCGATCGGTGAACCAGTCACCAGGATCCGCGGTTTGCGGGTTTTCGCCGGTGCTTGCTTTTGCGCACGCTCTTTGACTTCCGCAGTCGCATTTTCAAGAGTCGCGATCAGCTCCTGTTTGTCAAACGTATAATTGGCGCCATACATCACTTTAAAGATCTCGGAGCCTTTGATGATCGCCGGATTTTGTTTGCCTAAGCCGTAAAAATCTTTGCGAGCTTGGCGTTCGCGGTTTTTGAGTTCGATTGCTTGGCGGAGCGCCTCTTCCGTGATCTCGACCCCTAAATAGTCTTCCAATTTTTCTTTGAAGGCAATGATCTCCTGCTTCCAAAGTTCCATGCTCATCGGTGTCTGGCGGGTATTCGGCAGATTCATCAAATAGACATCTTTAAAGTCGCTCATATACTCATACATTTTTTTCTTGCCATCGCAAGTCGTTTCACCGACGACGAGATCAGAAAAATAAAAGTAGGGGCATTTATCGGTTTTGCCGAAGCCGTAGCTCGATTTGATCAATGGACATAAATTACGCGGCAAATCTTCTTCGGCAGCGGTGATCGTTTCGTCTGAAGTGGAACAAAGGCTGATCTGGATCGCGCCGGCCGCCATGACGACCTCTTCGGGCATGAAGGTGCAGTATACGCCGACCACCGGCGTCCCTTGTTCTTTGAACTCTTTGACTTTCATAAAGCCTGCCTGCCGCGCCTCGCCAAATCCTTCAAAAATTTCTGGAAGCTCTGTTTTAATTTTCATATTCTCTATCTCCCAAATCCGTATTCGGGCAAAAACGTGTGCCATTCGAAACGAAGCGCTTGCATAAACGCTGTCTATAATAGTGATAACGATTTCCTAATCCATTCTAACAAAAAAGCAAACAACAATCTATATAAAATTGAGGTTTGCTAAATTAATTTTTATTTTAAAAGTTCGACCCCGTATGTCCCGAGAGTCTTGATCTTTCCGCCTAAGAGTTCGATCTCTTCCAGCGCATTTTCGATCAATACAGCTTTTTTCGGCAAAAGGACATCGAGCAAAAAGAAATACTCGCCGAGCGTCGTTTTCATCGGTCGGGATTCGATCTTGCTGAGGGAGATGTTCCGCCAAGCAAAGCACGAAAGCGCTTGGTGCAGGATCCCGGGCGTGTCGTTGGGCATCGTCAAGATCAAGGAAATCTTAGCGGGCGGCAGCACGTCGAGTGTTTGACCGTCTTTTCCCAGCAGCCAAAAGCGGGTCTGATTGACTGCCAAGTCTTGGATATTTTTTTCGGCGACCGCCAGACCATATACCTCAGCGGCGGAGAGCGGTGCGATCGCGAGCAGATTCTCTTCCGGATGCTCCGCAATGAACTGCGCAGCCGCCGCTGTTGAGGTCGTGATCTCTTCTTGGATCTGCGGCAGCTCCTGTTCGATAAACAGGCGCGACTGTGCGAGCGCCTGCGGATGTGAAAGGATCTTTCTCGCTTTTTTCCACTCATTTTGATGCGCCGGATGGACTAAAAGCTGTTGATGGATCGGCAGCACGACTTCTTGGAGGACTTTGACCGAATCCATATGGAACAAGCTGTCGACGGTCATATGGACGGAGCCTTCGATCGTGTTCTCGACCGGCAGGATCGCAAAGTCGACTTTGCCGCTGTCGAGTGCTACTAGACAATCGGTGATCTGCGGATAGGGGAGTTTTTCCCATTCTTCCGGGGTGCCGCGGCGCGCGGCCTCTTCGGAAAAAGAGCCTTGCGGGCCTAAGAAACCCAGTTTTTTTGGATGAAGATGCAAAAATTGCGGGAATTCAGCCAAAATCGTTTCAGCAACTTTTTCCGGCGTTGAGCCATCAGTATCGACGGTAAAGTCTGCACTGGCTTCGTAAAGCGGCTGCCGAAATTCAAATAATTCGACTAGTTCATCAAAAGGCTGCGAATCAGCGAGCGGCCGTTCGTTTTCTTCATCGAGCGTGATCCGCTGAAAAGCGGTCTCAGCAGAGGTGTGCAAGTAAATGACCGGATAAAGCTCCGCCAAGACTTCTTGCGAAAGTTTGCTCGTGACGATCCCGCCGCCGGTGATCAAGATCCCCTCTTCTTCCTTCATTTCCTGCAGCAGTTTCGTCTCTTCTCTGCGAAAAGCCTCTTCGCCAAAAGCATCGAAGAAAGCCGGGATCCCGCCGATCTTCTCTTCTAATAACGTATCGAGATCGTGGACCGGTATTCCGAGTCTTTGACCTAGCAGAGCGCCGACAGTACTTTTTCCCGCTCCCATAAAGCCGATCAGTGTCAAATTCAATGCGCTTCACGCTCCTCTAAACGGTTCAGATCAGTAAAAAACGTCGGATAGGAAATATTGATCGCTTCGCTATGGGCCAATTCGACTGTCCCGGTTTTGACGAGGAGTGCCGCGACTTGGAGCATCATCCCGATCCGGTGATCATGGAAACTCTCAACTGTGCCGCCGTGGAGCGGTGTCGGACCGTTCACGATCCAGCCGTCTGCCGTACTGGTGATGTCAGCTCCTAAAGCAGTCAAGACTTTCGTGACTGCTTCGATGCGGTCGGTCTCTTTGACTTTCAATTCTTCTGCGTCGCGGATCACAGTCTGCCCTTTCGCCTGCGTTGCCAAAAGCGCGATCAGCGGCAGTTCATCGATCAAACGCGGAATGATCGGGCCGGAAACTTCGCAGGCTGAAAGCGGACTGGAGCGCACGACTAGTGTACCGAAATGTTCTTTTTCATTCAGCTCTTTGATTTCAATATCGGCTCCCATCGCTTTCATGACGTCGATGATCCCGGTCCGCGTCGGACTCAAGCCGACGTTTTCCAGCTGGATCCGGCTGTTTGGCACCATAGCGCCGGCCGCCAGAAAGAAAGCGGCGGAAGAGATATCCCCGGGAACGAAGATTTCTTGAGCGCTCAAATGCTGCGGCCCGCGCAAACGGATCGTCAGCCCCTCGACTTCGATTTGCCCGCCGAACATCTTGATCATTTCTTCTGTGTGATTGCGCGTCGCCGCCAGCTCGATGATTTCTGTCGTTCCAGGAGTTTCCAGAGCAGCGAACAAAATCGCCGATTTGACTTGCGCACTGGCGACCGGCATTTCATAGCGGATTGCGTGCAGCGGCCGACCTTTGATAAGGAGCGGCGGGAAGCAGCGTTCGCCTTGGCCGGTGATGTCGGCTCCCATCGCGTTGAGCGGGATGCTGACGCGGTCCATCGGGCGTTTGGAAAGTGAAGCATCGCCGAAAAGCCGGCTTTCAAAGGATGTTCCCGCTAAAATGCCGGACAAGAGCCGGATCGTCGTCCCGGAGTTCCCCATATCAAGCGGGGCGTTCGCGGGCTTTAACCCTTCAAAGCCCTTGCCGACGACTTCGATCACTTCGCCGTCATCTGTGATCTCAACTCCAAGCGCGCGAAAAGCTTTCAATGTACTCAGGCAGTCTTCGCCGCGCAAAAAATGATGGATCCGCGTCGTTCCGCGAGCCAGCGCGCCGAACATGATGCTGCGATGGCTGATCGATTTATCACCGGGAACTTGAAGCGTTCCGTTGAGACCTTGCGAGTGCGTTTGCAGTTTCATTTGATTTCCTCCCTATTCGTCCGTCACATTTTCTTTGACTGAAAAACCATGTTCGCGAAGCGCCCGCTCGGCTTTTTGCTGATCGCTTTGCGAACGAAAAGTCAAATGCAGGATCCCGTTGATCTCTTCGCGTGTTTCGAGGATCCGGATATTGACCAGCGACAAATCGGCCTTCGCTAAAAGCAGGGTGACGTCGCTGATCGAACCGGCGCGATCCGGGATATCGACGAACAAATCGTAAAAGCTTGGCAAAACGCCTGGTGCTTTTTTCGGCAAAGTATCGCGAGTCGCCTTTGCTCCCTCAAAAAATTGCAGGATCTTTTCCTGATCGCGCGTTTCGAGCCATTTTTGGATCTTTGCCAATACTTCCTGCCAATCTGTCAACTGCTCATGGATCGCTTCGCGGTTCGTCAGCAGGATATCCGTCCACATGACCGGGTCGGAGGAGGCGATCCGGGTAATGTCCTTGAATCCGCCGGCCGCCAAGCGCGTGATCTCAGGATAGTTTTCAGAAAAACGGCGCGTTTGGTTGACCAGTCCGGCTGCCATGATATGCGGAATATGGCTCAAATTACTAGTGACTTCATCATGGTCTTTAGCAGCAGCTACGATGAACTTGCTGTCGGTCGCGGCTAATAATTTTTTGAGCCGTTCGATTTTCTCGGGCGAAGCGGTCGGTGCGGGCGTCAAAAAATAATAAGCATTTTCAAAGAGATCGCTTCTGGCAGCGTCCGGGCCGGATTTATGCGATCCAGCCATCGGATGGCCGCCAATAAAATTTGCTTCAAGAGTTGGCAGTGCAGCAGCTTTCGCCATCACGGTTTGCTTCGTACTGCCGGTATCGGTAATGATCACCCGCTGTTTCAGCGGTACTTGAGCGAGTTCATCCAAAAGCTGGAGCGCGGCTTGGACAGGAACCGCTAAAATGATCACATCGGCGCTTTTGGCTGCCTGCTGATAATCATCAACGATCTGGTCAGTTAACTGACGCTTTTCTGCTTCTTGGCGGTGCTTCGGATCCGCATCGAAACCGAGCACTTCATCGTTTGTATTTTCTTTGATATTCAGGGCAAGCGAGCCGCCAATCAATCCCAAGCCGATGATTAGTATTTTTTCCAAATAAGTCGTTCCTCTCTACCAATTTTGAAGTGTCATGCGGTAAGCAGCCACTTCGCGCTTCAGGCGTTCAAAGCTATCTGCTGAAAACTGTTCACTCAATACTTTGGCCAGCTCCGTTGCAACAACATTTTCCATCACGACCGCTGCCGCTGGGACAGCAGTCGTGTCAGAACGTTCGACGGTTGCCTGATAGACTTCTTTTGTTTCGATATCGACCGTATCGAGCGGTTTATAAAGCGTGGGGATCGGCTTCATCACTCCATTGATGACGAGCGGCATGCCGCTCGTCATTCCGCCTTCCATCCCGCCGAGATGATTCGTTTTTCGCGAGTAGCCGTGTGTTTTGTCCCAAACGATCTCATCTTGGACTAATGAGCCTGGCAGCTCGCCTAACTGGTTTCCTTCGCCGAAAGAAACGGCCTTGAATGCATTGATGCTGATGACTGCCATCGCTAAACGCGCATCGAGTTTGCGGTCCCATTCGACATAGGAGCCGAGACCGGCCGGCAAGTTTTCAACGATCACGCGGATCGTGCCGCCCAAAGTGTCGCCCGCTTTTTTCGCCGCATCAATCGCGCCGATCATCGCTTCTTCGGCCTCGGGATCCGCCACTCGGACTGCGGACTCTTCAGTCAGCTGCTGGATCTCGGCGAGCGGCCGTTCCGGAACACTTGCTGCGACTCCGCCGAGCGAGGTCACGAGTGCTGCAGTTTCGATCCCTAATTCGTGCAGCATTTTTTTGGCGACTGCACCAACGGCGACGCGCATTGTCGTCTCGCGGGCACTTGAGCGTTCCAAAACGTTTCGAAGATCTGCGAAATCATATTTCATTCCGCCGACCAGATCAGCATGTCCCGGCCGCGGATGAGTGATCCGGCGTTTAGCAGCTCCTTCTGGATTTGGAGCAGCGTTCATGACCTTTTCCCAGTTTTTCCAGTCGTGGTTCTCTACGACCAGCGTCACCGGTGAGCCGAGAGTCAGTCCGTGGCGGACTCCTGAAGTGATCTTGACTTGATCAGTTTCGATCTTCATTCGGCCGCCGCGGCCGTAGCCTTTTTGGCGGCGCGCCAATTCGCGGTCGATGTCTGCTGCTGCAAGCGGCATCCCGGCTGGCAGCCCCTCGATGATCGCCGTAAGCTCTGGTCCGTGAGATTCGCCGGCTGTTAGTAATCGCAATGTCATTGGATCGCCTCCTCTTTCAAGTAATCGCGCATCTCTTCTACCGGGATCACAGTGATTTCTGCTTCGCCGATTTTTTTCAATGTAATGATCTTGATCATGCGGCCGCGCGCTTTTTTATCATGGGTCAGCGCGTGATACAGCTGTTCTTCCGGCCATTCGGGAAGTTTGCTTGGCAAATGGAATTTTTCCAGCATTTGAATGATTTTTTCCGTCGTTCCGGCAGGTGTCAACCCTTTTTCTTCGGCGATCCGTGTCAATTGGACCATTCCAAGCGCGACTCCTTCGCCGTGCGTGATCACGCCGTAGCCGAATGTATTTTCGATAGCGTGTCCGATCGTATGGCCGAAATTCAAGATCAAGCGCTGGCCGTTATCAAAGACATCTTCTTCGACGACTTTGCGTTTGACTTCCAAACACGCTAAGATCACTGACTCGCAATGTGCCAGCAGATCCTCTTCGTCTTTCAGCTCCGCCAGTTCCTGCCAAAGACTTGCGTCAGCGATCGCGGCACATTTCACGATCTCCGCGATCCCTTCGCGGACGTGGCGCATCTCAAGTGTCTGCAATACTTCGGGATCGATCAAAACGCCGCACGGCTGCGCAAAAGTGCCGACTAGATTTTTCGCCCGCGTCGTGTTGACCGCGGTCTTGCCGCCGATGCTCGAGTCGACTTGCGCTAAGAGCGTGGTCGGGATCTGGACGAACGAAATGCCGCGCATAAAGGTCGAAGCTGCAAATGCTGCCAAGTCGCCGACGACTCCGCCGCCCAGAGCAACGACACTGTCCGTCCGTGTAAATTCCGCGTCAGCCAGCGCGTCGTATAACTTTTCCGCTTCAGCGAGCGATTTCGAGCGTTCGCCATTCGGGATCACGGTCTTGAACAGCTCAAAACCATGTCCTTCTAGAGCATTGATGAGCGTTTTGGAATACAGCGAATCAACGATATCATCCGTCACGATCATCAATTTGCGCGGAGTGAAAATTTTTTCCAGCCAAGCACCGGAATTTTTCAAGGCACCGCGGTCGATCGTGATCGTGTAGGCGTGTTGCGGGATGTTTACTTTTAATTCTTTCATCGGCAAAGTTCTCCTTTAGGCAACCGGCAAAGCACGGATTTGTTCCATCGCTTGCTGGAGCTGTTCGATTTGTTCCATCATTTCAAGGTAGTGCGCTTCGTTCAGCGATTGCGGACCGTCGCTTAACGCGTGTGACGGATCCGGATGAACTTCAACGATCAAGCCATCTGCTCCAGCAGCGACGCTGGCACGGGCCATCGGTGTCACAAGGTCCCATAAGCCTGTCCCGTGGCTCGGATCGACGATGATCGGGAAATGACTCATTTTTTTGATCAGCGGAACCGCACTCAAGTCAAGCGTATTGCGGGTCGCTGTTTCGTAGGTGCGGATCCCGCGTTCGATAAAGATCACTTGCTGATTTCCTTGGTTCGCAACATATTCAGCTGCATTCAACCATTCTTCGATCGTCCCGCTGATCCCGCGCTTCAAGCCGACGGGTTTCCCCGTTCGCCCGACCGCTTCCAGCAAACGGAAGTTTTGCATATTGCGCGCGCCGATCTGCATGATGTCGCTGTATTCGGCAACAAGATCAACATTTTCTTCATCCATTACTTCAGTGATCACTTTCAAGCCGTTCTCATCTGCCGCTTGCCGGATGTACTTCAAGCCTTCCTCGCCCAATCCTTGGAAAGAGTATGGTGAAGTGCGCGGTTTGAACGCTCCGCCGCGCAAGATCTGGCCGCCGCCTGCGCGCACGATCTCAGCAGTTTCCTGGATCTGTTCCAAGCTTTCGATCGCGCAAGGCCCGGCCATCGTGACGAAGTTGCCATTGCCGACTTTGACCCCATCGACATCGACGACAGTATTCGCCGGATGGAAGTCACGCGAGGTCAGCTTGTACGTATGAGTGATGCGGATCGCGTTTTCCACTCCTTCGTAACTCAAGAATAAGCGGTCTTGCAAGCGATGCGTGTCGCCTAAAACACCGATCACCATATGTTGTCTTCCTTGGCTGAGCTGCGCATTGAAGCCTTCCTGTTTGATGCGCGAAACGACTTGTTTGACTTGTTTCGGGGTCGCGTTGTTTTTCATAATAATGATCATTGAGATTCCTCCTAGTTTTCTTTTTTCTGATTGATTTCAAAAAGCTCTTTTTTAAGTGCTTCGACTGTCGACGCAGCCGGCGATTTTCCAGTCCATAGTTCAAAAGAGGCGATTCCTTGGAACAACAGCATCGCTAAGCCGTTCAAAGTCCGGCAGCCTTTCAAGCGGGCCCGTTTCAAAAATACCGTTTCCAGCGGAGCATACACTAAATCGATAAATGCCTTTTCCGAAGAATAATGGATCTCCTCAGGAAGGGCTGATGTTTCCAGATGCGGCGTCATTCCAGCATTGGTTCCATTAATGAGAATGTCTGCCGCATCCACTGCCGCTTGCAGTTCCTGCAGCTCTTCCAGCGCGATGAAACGCAGATGAAGTCCGGTGGCTGCGGCGATTTTTTGCAGCTCTTTTTGGGTCGCTTCCCGGTGAGCGCTGCTTCGCAAGGCCACTTGAACGACGGCCGGCCCAAAGCGGCTGGCCGCCGCTAAAATCGACTTGACTGCACCGCCGCCGCCGAAGATCAGAAGCGTCTTTTCGGCAGTGGTGATTTTTTCTGACGCGAGCGCCCGGAAAAATCCAACACCATCCGTCGATTCCCCGTACAGCTTCTGGCCGTCCCAGATGATCGTGTTCATTGCCCCCGTCAAGGCGACTTGAGTGCTGACTTCATCCATCAGAGCAGGCGCAGCTTCTTTATGCGGCATAGATAAGTTTGCACCAAAGGCATCGAGTGTTTTCAAGCTTTCGACCGCTTTTTCGAGTTCAGCGGGCACGATATCAAAGGCCAGGTAGACCCCGTCGACTCCGCAGTCTTTGAATAAACGATTTTGGATCTGCGGCGAAAGCGAATGCCGCGCCGGGTGGGCAAATAATCCGGCGAATTTTGTTTGACCAGTGATCACGTGCATCTTCCTCTCTTGTAAGGAACGATTCCAACGAAAAAGCCTGCCGCAGTAAAATTCTGCGGCAGGCTTTTTTCAGAAAATATCGGTAAAAGAAAAAGCCACCTAGAATTTTACTTCTACATGGCTTGGAAATCGTCGCTCAAAAATCCCTTAGCCATTGTAGATACACTTTGTCAGCTGTATCCACAATGAATCGTGAATACAGTTTATCCAAAATAGCTAAAGTAATACGTATTCAATTGGTGTGTTTTCTTCGTCATAATAACCACTCCATTTGAAAGATTGAACAAAGTATATGCTTTATATTATTGGATGTCAATAAGAAACTGCCATGATTTTCTAATCATTTTCATTTTCTTCGAAAAATTCCAAAACGTCTTTCATCGTCAGCTTGCGCTTTTCTTCGCCGCGCAAGTCCATTTTGACTTTGCCTTTTTCGATCAAGATCAGCCGGTTGCCGTATTTTAAGGCATCTTCCATCCGGTGAGTGATCATCAGGCACGTCAATTGGTCGCGTTCGATCGTTTGCGCAGTCAGCGCCATCAATTGTTTAGAAGTTTTCGGATCTAAGGCTGCCGTATGTTCATCCAACATCAAAAGCTGCGGCTTCAAGATCGTTGCCATCAAAAGGCTCAATGCTTGCCGCTGTCCGCCCGAAAGATTTCCAGTCGGAGTATTCAAGTGATCTTCAAGTCCGTTGCTGATCGTTGCAGTCAATTTTTTATATTGTGCAAGTTTCGCTTTCAAATGCCGATTTTTAAGGTTGCGATGCTTGCCGCGGGTTTCCGCCAGCAAGAGATTTTCGGCGACGGTCATCCGCGGAGCAGTCCCCATTTTCGGGTCTTGGAAAACGCGTGAAATATATTTGGCGCGTTTTTCTTCGGAATCTTTCGTGATCGGCTGATCGTTCAAAGCGATCGACCCGCTATCGACTTTCAGCGTGCCGGCGATCGCATTGAACATCGTGCTCTTCCCGGCGCCGTTTCCGCCGAGGACCGTGATAAAGTCCCCTTTATCGACGGTGAGCGACAAATGATCCAAAATATTGAAGGCTTCAACGCCGCCATTTTGCACTGTTTTCACTAAATCATTTAAAACCAATACTTTAGTCATTTGCGCCGCTCCTTCCTTTTTCAAATCCAGTCGTTAATTTCAGGCTCTTTTTCATTTGCGGGATCATCAGGCAGATCGCCAAAATGATCGAAGTAAAGATCTTCAAGTATGTCGTATTGAAGCCAAGCTGGATCACGATCAAAACAAGCAGCTGATAGAAGATACTGCCGATCACGATCGCAACGATCCGCTCGCCCATCGTCAACTCGCCGAACAATACTTCGCCGATGATGATCGAAGCAAGCCCGATCACGATCACGCCGATTCCTTTATTGACATCCGCATAGCCGTCGTTTTGGGCGACCAAGCTTCCCGAAAGAGCGATCAAGCCGTTGGAAAGGACGAGCCCGAGCGTTTTATAGAAATCTGTATTGATCCCAAGCGAACGTGCCATCATTTCATTGTCGCCAGTTGCGATATAAGCTTGGCCGACTTGAGTAGTGAAAAAGTAATATAAAAGTCCGCCGGCCAGGATCGTCGCGATCAAGCCGACAATGATCAGATCATAATAATCAGGCAGATTCAGCTGCGTGAAAAAAGTCAAAACGCGCGGATGACCCAAAAGCGATAAATTCGCGCGTCCCATGACGAATAAGTTGACCGAATTGAGGCCGCTCATCACTAGGATCCCAGCTAAGATCACTGGGATCTTGCCTTTCGTGTATAAAAGTCCGGTGCAAAGCCCAGCCAGCATCCCAGCCCCGATCCCAAGGCAAGTCGCGAGGATCGGCGTGATGCCGTGCGCGATCGCTGCGACCGTCACAGCGCCGCCTAACGGAAAACTTCCTTCAGTAGTCATATCAGGGAAATTGAGGATCCGGTAGGTCATGAAGATCCCGATTCCTAAAATGGACCAAATCAGGCCTTGGCCAATCGTGGAAAAAATCATTTCGCATCCCCTCCTACGATTTTAGCATCTTTAGCGACGTCTTTCGGGATCGTGATCCCTAAGAGATCGGCTTCTTTTTGGTTAATGATCGTGTCTCCGGTGTTGAAAACATAGATCGGCATTTTACCCGGTTGCTTGCCGTCTAAAATTTCAGCGGCCATTTTACCGGTTTCGACCCCGAGTGCTTTTTGATTGATCCCAATCGTTGCCAGCCCGCCGGCTTCGACCATCGTGTCAACAGACGGAATGACTGGTGTTTTCGATTTGTTTGCTTCCGCTACGACGGTATCCATCGCGCTGGCGATCGTATTGTCGGTCGGGATGTAAATGAAATCGACTTCTTTACTCATCGTCTGTACGACTTGTGCGATCTCATTGGTGCTCGGCACTTGATATTCTTTCGTTTGATACCCTAAAGCTTCCGCTGCCTTTTTCGCTTGGGCGATCTGCGAAGCGGAATTGTCTTCAGCACTGGAAGAGAATAAGCCAACGGTTTTCGCTTCCGGCAATAGTTTTTGGGCGAGCTCCATCTGTGCTTTGACCGGGGATTGGTCGCTCACGCCGGTGATGTTTCCGCCCGGATTTTTCATATCTTTTACAAGTCCTGCGGCGACCGGATCCGTGATCGCTCCCATCACGATCGGGATCTTCGTTGTCGCGTTGGCGAGCGCTTTGGCTGCTGGGGTGGCGATCCCGATCAAGACATCGCTTTTTTGATTGATCAGCTGGTCGGTCATCGTGTTTAATTTGCTTTGGTCTCCTTGACCGTTCTGAAAAAGGATCTCTACTTTATTTTTATCGTATCCTTTATCTTTCAAGCCTTCTTGGATCCCTTTATAGATCGCATCAAGTGCGGGATGTGAGACATATTGCAGCACGCCGACGCGCTTTTTGCCGGTGGATGCTTTTTCTGTCGTGCTTGCTTTGGTTTCATCGGACTTTGCTGAACGATTGAAAAGCCCTTTCGGCTGAAGCAGGAAGCCGCCGATCAAAATGCCGATAATGAGTGATGTAACGATAGTTAAGCCGCGATTTTTCATTTTTCCATTCCTCCTAAAATAGTAAACAAACACGTTGGTGCGGATTTTGACCACAAAAAAGACCACATAGATCGAAATCTATGTGGTCTTTTAATTTCATTCCACCGACATAGATACAAAGTTTAGAGGGTCTCTAAAAGTTGCATCTATGGGAAAATCACCATACATACAACGATCTATGCCAAAGCTGCCAACGAAGATTGCTTAAGTTGTTTGGATTTGAACGCTGCATTTGTACGGCCTCCTCTGTGTTTTTTTGTAGTGTACCGAAAAACTGAGAAAGTGTCAAGCCTTTGATTAGAAAAAAATTAGGAACCGTTCATTTTTTAGCGGTCTTTGGTCCGGATCGGAATCGGAACCAGCGATTTCTCAAGCTGATTTTTGTAAAGGACAACAAGTGATAAACCGGTAACAAGCGCGATTATTGAAATTCTTATCATAAAAAATCATCCTTTCTGTAAACCATCGATCAATATTGTGACAAAAGCGCAGCGAGCTGATCAGCATTATTTGCTGTCGGCAAGCTCAGGCGCTTTACTTCCCGTCCTTTGCTGTAAGTGATCAAAGTCGGCTCTTCAAGCGAGGTCAGATGATAAAATTGTTTTGTTTCAGCGATCCCGTAAACCAGCGGATACAAATAAATCGGCTCCTTGAAAGATAATTTAGTCTCTTTGAGCGCTTTTTGCAAGTTTTTCTCCTTGGCGAAACTTACCGGAACATATAATATGTGGAGATCGTCGGTCGTCGTGATCTTGCGATCGAGTTCATCGACCGGCATCAACTGAAGCGTTGATTTTGGCAGCATCACTTTACCGGTAACGACTGCTGCGATCTGCTGAGTCCGGATCATGCCGCGCAGCCGCGGAACAAATAAAGTCGCGACGATCAAGGCGAGCGCGAGCACGACAGCAAGCATCCCTAACGTGAATAAATGTAGTTTTGTATCGGCTTTATTTTTCATTTCGATCGTCCTTCGATATTTCTTTATTATCTAAATTGTATCATTCTTCTAGTGCTTTTCCTATCAATTCGATCTGTGCTGTTGAAAAAGCAGCGTTTCGTTTAATCATCGTTAATTGTTATTTATATTTATTATTATATCTTTGACTCGGTATTTAACAAGATTATCCGGCATTCAAACGTTCACTCAAAGTTATTTTATGATAAAATAGAGATGATAACAATTTAAGGAGGGATTTTGATGAGTACGATTGAACACTATCCGCTTGATCAAATCAGAAAAGGCGACCCGGGTTTCTCCTCTTTTCGGGCGACGATCGAAACTTTCTTTTATGGAAACCGCGTCGAAACCGTCCCGACCCGCGAAAGGGCCTACCAGCTGGCAAAGAATTCGCCTGGCGCGATCAAAACCGATCTGCCGGTTTATGCTCCTGAAAAGCTAGGTCTTCCGCCAGAAGCAACAGTTTTAGTATTCAATGACGGCGGAATCGTCGGCCGCACTGCGCTTGCGCGGCGGTTAACGGCTGAACTGCCGAAGCATGAGATCAAAGATTTTGAGAAGATCTTGCGTGAAGCAGTTTATCAAAGCGCGCGCAAAGATTATTACAAAACGGCGGTTTACGTCGGTCTGGATAAAGAGTTCACTGTCAAAGCACACTTGGCACTGCCGCACGGCTATGAAAATGATCTGTATTCGTATGTGCTGAATTTTCAGATCCCAAACGCTGAATGGGAAGAGATTTATCAAGCTTCTAAAGCATATGACGCGGGAGACCTCTTTTTGTATGCGGATCCCGATTGGTCCCATCCTGACTTTCCGGATGGCTTGGCTTTATTCGATGTGGAACATAATTGTGCAGCGATCTTGGGATTGCGGTATTTCGGTGAACTAAAAAAAGGCACGCTGACGCTTGCATGGGCATTGGCACATCGCAATGGCTATATCGCCTGTCACGGCGGAATGAAGCAGTACCGCTTCCCAGATAAAAAATATACGATGGCAGTCTTTGGTCTTTCAGGCTCCGGCAAATCGACCGTCACGCTTGCACAAGAAACCAATCAAGAGGTCAAGATCCTTCATGATGATGCCTTTGTCATCGATCAGACGAGCGGTGCAACAACGGCCCTTGAGCCTGCCTATTTTGACAAAACACAAGATTATCCGATGACAAGCGATGCGATCAAATACTTCCTGACTTGCCAAAACGTCGGCGTCACGCTCGATACGGCCGGCCGAAAGGTTTTAGTAACTGAAGATATCAGAAACGGCAATGGCCGGACCGTTAAGTCGCAATTTGTCACGCCAAACCGTGTTCATCATTTGAAAGAAAAAGTCGATGCGGTGTATTGGATCATGAAAGACGAAAGTCTGCCGCCGATCGTGAAAGTCGAAGACCCGAACCTCGCCGCGATTTTTGGACTAACACTGGCAACAAAACGCTCAACGGCTGAAAATCTTTCTGCCAATATCGACATCAATTCGCTCGTGATCGAACCGTTCGCAAATCCTTTCCGCGCCTATCCATTGACCGAAGATTATGCGGATTTCAAGCGCTTATTCGCTGAGCAGCAGACCGACTGCTATATTTTGAATACCGGCTATTTCAATCAAACGAAGATCCCGAAAGAAACGACCCTCGGCGCGATCCAAAAAGTGATCGATGGGGCCGAGTGGAAAACATTCCCGCACTTTCCGGATTTGAAATATTTTGCCGAATCGGCCTTTGAACCGCCATTTGATTCTGCAGAATACCAAAAGATGTTCCAGCAGAGTCTGCGCTACCGCTTAGCTTTTGTGCGCAAGTATAATTTGGAACATGAAGAAAATCCATTGCCGCCGGAAATCGCCCAAGCGTTGGAAAAGATGGTCCAAACGCTCGTGTAGTTTCGGTGCTTGCCTCCCCTTTGGTCTTTGGCTTATAATTGAACAGTTAGAGAAATGAGGAGGAGGACAATCAATGTCTTTTGACGGAATTTTTACCCACCTCATGGTGAGCGAATTAGAAGAAAAACTGCTCTATGGGCGGGTCGCAAAGATCCAGCAGCCTTATGATAATGAGGTCGTCTTTACGATCCGCAGCCATGGAAAAAATCATAAATTGCTGCTTTCCGCGCATCCAAGCTTTGCACGGATCCAGATCACCGATATGAAATTCACGAATCCCGGCAATCCGCCGACATTCGCGATGATGCTGCGAAAACATCTGGAAGGCAGCCAGCTGCGTTCGATCCGGCAGATCGAAAATGATCGGATCGTCCATTTCCATTTTGCCAAACGAAACGAGTTGGGCGATACTGAAGGCTTGCAGTTGATCGTTGAGATCATGGGAAGGCACTCGACGATCGTCTTGACGAATGAAGAGACTGGCATGATCTTAGACTGTATCCGCCACATCGGCCCTCAGCAAAATACCTACCGCACGCTTTTACCAGGTGCAACTTATCTCGCGCCGCCCAAACAGGACCGTTTAGATCCGTATCAGCTCGCCGCACCAGCAGTTTTCCAGCTGCTCCAAACTGCTGAAACGCTGGATGCGGCGTTTCTTCAGCAGCAGTTGGAAGGCTTGGGACGCGACACGGCAGTTGAACTAGCAGCGCGCTTAAATGATCATCCGAATGACTTGGTAAAAACGTGGGAGACCTTTTTCACGGCATTAAATGAACCGGAACCGACTCTTGCTACCAACGAAAAGAAAGATTTTTTCGTGCCGATCACTTTCGAGACCCTGAAAACACTCCAGACTTATTCGACACTTTCCGAATTGCTTGATGCGTATTATGCCGAAAAAGCTGAAAAGGACCGGACAAAACAGTTGAGCGGCAATCTGCTGCATCATATTTCTAATGAGAAAAAGAAAAACGAAAAAAAATTGATCAAACTAGAAAAAACACTCGATGCCAGTGAAAATGCCGAAGAGTTTCGCCGCAATGGAGAACTGCTGACGACCTTCTTAGCGCAAGTGCCGCGCGGCGCCGCAAAAGTGACGCTCGCAAATTATTATGATAATGATGCGCCGCTCGACATCCCGCTGCGTCCCGACCTCTCCCCTTCGCAAAACGCACAAAGCTATTTTAAAAAATACCGCAAAGCAAAAAACGGCGTGCACATCGTCGAGCGCCAGATCAGAGAAACGAAACGCGAGATCGCCTATCTCGAATCTGTCGAAGATCAGCTGAATATCGCCTCGCCGGCTGATATACAAGGAATCAAAGAAGAGCTGACCGTCAGCGGCTATTTGAAAAAACAAAAGAAGAAAAACCGCAACCAAGCAAAAAGCAAACCGCTCGAGTTTCACGCAACCGACGGCACCTTGATCAAAGTCGGCCGCAATAATCTTCAAAATGATCAGCTGACGCTCAAAACCGCTAAAAAAAATGATTTCTGGCTGCATGTCAAAAACATCCCAGGCTCGCACGTCATCATTTTTTCCGATAAGCCGAGCGAAGAAACGCTTTTAGAAGCGGCGCAATTAGCAGCTTATTTTTCGAAATACCGCTTCTCCAGCAATGTGCCGGTCGATTATGTGCAAGCAAAATTTGTCCATAAACCAAACGGTGCCAAACCTGGATTTGTGATCTATGAAAATCAAAAAACGCTCTATGTCACGCCGACTGAAACGCTGGTTGAACGGCTGACAAGTAAATAAAAAATAATTAGATAATGCTGGCAAGGACTTCCGTATATTGGAAAAACTTGCCAGTTTTTTTAATTTTGAAGTAATATTTAAGCGTTTATTTTATCTGCGATATTAATATTTAATAATTTAAAGTGCTTTAGTCTTTGAAAACTTCTCAATAAAAACGAGCCTGTGACTTACTTATGCCACAAGCCCTGTTTTCGAATTAACGGTGTTTCAAAAGCAGCTTCTTCGGATTAGGAGCCGAAAAATCTCAAAAATACAAAAAACTATTTTCGGATTTTTCTTCTTATTTCTCGAAGCTGGACACTTTTGTCACAGCCTCATTTTTTGTTAACTACATTTTCGTACCATTTGATGCGATCACGTCTTTATACCAATAGAAAGAATCTTTTCTGATCCGTTTGCATTCTTTTGTGTCTGAATCTGTCCGATCGACATAGACCAAACCATATCGCTTCTTATAGCCATTGCTGGTTGACAGCAGGTCGATGGCGGACCAAGGCATGTAGCCGATCACTTCGACACCCATATCCATTGCACGTTTTGTCGCAGCGATATGCTCCCGCAAATAGTCGATTCGGTAATCATCATGGACTTTTCCGTCTGCAGTCAGTTCATCATGGGCTCCTAAGCCGTTTTCGGTCACCATAAATGGAACACGATAACGGGTGTACAGATCGCGGTAAACGTACTCCAAGCCGATCGGATCGATCGCCCAATCCCAATCAGTGGTGCGCAGTTCAGGGTTTGAGCACATTTGATAAAAACCTGGATGCGTTTCAAAACCGGACATATCGCCTTTTTTTCCTGATAAATTATAGCCGGACCAGCGCCGTTTTTCGCCTTTGGGACATGCGTGCGCACATTGACTGTCATAATAATTGATAGCGAAAAAGTCGGATAAGTTTTCTGCGAAAAACTGCTCATCCCCTTCTTCCATTTTCGGAGCCAAATCAGCTTTTTTCAAATAGGTCAATGCCGCAACATTATAGTAGCCGCGGAAGTAAACATCTAGGTAATATGCATTGCGCAAATCATTGGCGTTCAGTGCCGCGATTTGGTCTTCCGGCTTGCATGTGCGTGCATATACGGGTGCATAACCCAGCGCTGGTCCAGCTAAAGCGCCAGCCTCATGCGCTAATTTTACTGCCGCCGCTTGTGCTAAATTCATGTGATGATTGATCTGATAGCGCAACTGGTTGTTGTCTTGATATTCGGGCGCTACGTAGCACTTTTGCGTCCAATACTGGACGATGATGCTCTGTTCATTAATGGTGATCCAATATTTGATATCGTCTTTAAATTCATTGATCACATATTTCGCGAACACTTCAAAATCATGCACCACTTCACGAGACAACCAGCCGCCATATTTTTCAACTAACGGCCACGGCAAATCATAATGATATAATGTCGGGATCGGCTCGATGTTATTGTCTTTCAATTCTTTGATCAGATCGCGATAAAATTGGATCCCCGCTTCATTCACCACGTCATCGCCATTCGGGAAAATCCGTGACCAGGCGATCGAAAAACGGTAACTGGTAAAGCCCATTTCCTTGAATAAGGCAATGTCTTCTTTATATTTATGATAATGATCACTAGCAACGCTGGCATCGGCAAACCCGAATTTTTCGTGACGTTCGCTGTTGATGATGTCTTGCTGAGATAAGCCTTTTCCATCCGCTTGCGCCGCGCCTTCTACTTGATAAGCACTTGTTGCCGCTCCCCACAGGAAGTCTTTTGGAAATTCATTGTTCATATTTTTCGCTCCTCATCTTTTTATTTAAAACTGAAGGATGAGTCAATAACGGACTACTCCAGAGTTTACTGATTTCATTTGACAAAAATTGCCGAGCTATTTGTTTTCGATCACTATCTCGAATAGATCGATCAAATCTCTGGTCATATTTACTTCGCTCGTGATCGTCATTAAATGATCTTGCGCATGTGTGAAGAGCAGACAGGACTGATAACTTTTCCCCGCTGCTTCATTTTGGATGACCTTTGTTTGCGAACGATGCGCTAAGACAATATTTTCTTTTGCTTCTTTCAAAGCTTGGCGTGCCGCCGCAAAATCGCGCTCCTTGGCATATTTAATCGCTTCCTGCGCCTTTGTCCGTCCATCTCCTGCATGCAAAATAATCTGCATGGCCACAGGGATCAATTCATTTTCTTCTTCAAGCAGTTCGCTTTCTCCCATCATTTTCACCTCATTTATTTTATGCAGTCTCTAGCGGAGCTGATAATTCCTCGCCAGTTTGTTCTTCTTTATTTTCTTCTACCAATACTTCTTTTTCATAAACTTTGAAGAATGGATACCACGTAAACAGGTACATCGCGAACAAGAGGATATACCAGAGAATCGCCCGGAAATCTTGCAGGATCATGACACTGGAGATCGGGGCCGGGATCTGTGCCACTTGCATCAGTTCCTGTGGAATATTCAATAATCCGCCTTTCATCGCAAACCAAACAACGCAGCTTCCAGTAATCGAATTGATCCACATTGGCAGCATCAAGATCGGATTCATCACGACCGGTGCACTGAAGACGATCGGTTCATTAATATTAAAAAGTGAAGGACCGATACAAATACGGCCTAATGTCTTCAATTTTTTTGACTTGGAAAAGCACATTAAAATGTTCAGTGTCAGCGTTGCGCCGGTCCCGCCCATCATGATCAATCCCAAGCTATAAACAGTTTCATTGGTTACGATATTCGTGCCAAGCGCACCGCCTTTCAGCGCCAGTGCATTTGCGGCGATCCCTGCGATAAAGATCGGATTTTGGATCGCAGACCATAACCAAGTAGAGATCCCCATCGAATAAAAGAAAGCTGGAATCAAAACTAGTAAAATCAGACCTGGCAGCGACTGCCCAAAACTTTGGATCGGCTCGAATAAATTGATGATCACTTCGAAAACATCGATCTTCAAAGCGAAAATCAGTGTTGACCAGAGAGCTAAACTTAAGAAAATCGGGATGATATTATTGATCCACTCAATAACAAAGTCCGGCAGTTCCGAATTTTTCAGCAGATGCAGCTTGCTGAAATAGTGGAAGATCACACTGACGATCGCGCCGACGATCACGCCGATCAAAATTCCAGTCGGTCCGACTCTTCCGATATCATAGACTCCTTCTTTAGCATCGACAGGATGCAGTGTCATCATCAAAACACAGACCGACACGATCCCGGCGGTGATGGAATAGTTGTGATGCTTGAATTTTTCCATATATTGATTTGCGACCATGAATGCGGCGATCAAGCCGATCATCCCAAATGAATAATTTGAAATATTGCCTAAATCAGGCAGCTGCGGGATATAGGAACGAAAAACATTATAGAAAAAGACGATCGAGCCTGTCATGATGAACGGGATCAGTTTCTGCATCGCGCTTGATAGACCGGCGATCGAAGGCTTTTGGGTCAGTTGCTTGGCCTTTGGCGCGAAAGAATTCGCCAGCCAATCCATAAATTTTTTCATTTTTACCGATGCCTCCTAGTTTACTTTTCTAATTTACTGATCGCGAAATCTAACAAACCCTCGCCGTCTAACATGCCATAAATACTTTGCGGAATCACATCTACAACGACTTTGTAAGGCGCTGCTTGTTCAGACATCTCCTCTTTAAAGGAAGCATAGTGCGGACCAAGCAATAAGATATCGATCGAATCTAAATACGAAGCTACTTCGCTTTCGCTTCGCGCATCGATCGACCCGGCGATCCCGCGCTTTTTCGCCGCTTTCCGCGCTTTCTGTGCTAAAAATCCGCTGGACATTCCCGCTCCGCAACAAAGCAAAATGTTTAAAGTTTCCATGATTTTTCCCCCTAAATTAATTTTTCTCCGCACTTGCTGTTCTTTTTTACTTCTTTATTATTTATCTTTTTAAAGATCTCCTCAACTACACTCTTGCACGCGGGTCGTGCAACTCACTATTTTTTCTTCTAAAATTTCGCGTTATAATAAATAAAACAGCCACCGGAGGGATGAGGATATGAAAGAGAAACAAAAACATCTGCTAAAAATACTGCTGCAGCAGGATACTTCGATCTCATCACAAATCTTAGCTGAAAAAATGAACGTATCGGTGCGGACGATCAAAAATTACATTTATGAGTTGAATAAGTTTGGGGCAGTCCCGGTGATCACTTCTTCCCATGCGGGGTATAAAGTTGTTCGAGAGGAAGCGCGCTCGCTGTTGGATGAGCAAAAAAACGAGACTAGTTTGCCGCAAACTTTCAAAGAACGCTCTTTTTTTATTATTAAAAAATTGCTGATAGAAAATAAGCAGCTTAATATTTTTGATTTGTCAGAGGAACTATTTGTCAGCTATTCTACCTTGAAATCAGATCTTTCACGCATGAATAAAGCTTATGAGAAATATCATGTGAAATTCATGCTCAAGCATGCCGAGATTCAAATGATCGGAGAAGAAAAAGAGAAGCGGCGTTTGTTTTCTTATATTATTTTTGAGGAGGTGCCCCACAAATTTGTCGACAAACAGATCTTAGAAGCAACGTTTGAAAAAGAAGATATTGAGAAACTATCAGTGATCATTCGGTCGATTATGCAAGAATCAAATTATCACTTGAATGACTTTTCGTTCATTAATTTGATGTTGCATCTCTTGATCTTGTTAGAATCTGTCCGCAACGACAAATCACTGATCAGCCGCAACTGGTTTAGTTCCTGGCTCCGGGAAGACAAGGCGCAGCTTGTGACAAAGATGATCGGATCGATCGAAAAAGAATTCGATTTGACTTTGAATAGTCTGGAAAAAGAAGAAATCCACATGATTTTTCAGGCGAATGCCAATTATATTCCGTCGAATAATTTTAAAGAGCTGGAGCAGATCATCGGCAAAGATATTTCACAAACTGTCGCATTGATCTTAGACGATGTTCAGCAAACTTTCGGGATCAACTTGCTGAGTGAAAACTTCCTCGTCCCTTTCTCTTTACATATCAGCGGTCTATTTTCGCGCGCCAATTTGGACACTTCACTGAAAAACCCGATGCGGAACTCCTTAAAAATAGATTTCCCGATGGTCTACGATGTCGCGGTTTACATTTCGCTGCGCCTCGGAAAATGCTTCAATATCACGATCAGTGAAGATGAAACAGCCTATATCGCGCTCCACATCGGTTCTGAACTAGAAAAACAAAAAAGAAATTTATCAAAGATCCAAACAGTCTTGCTTTGTCCAAAATATATGGATTTAGATATAAAGCTCTACGAAAACTTGAATGAATATTTTGGCAATGAATTGATCATCCAAAAAGTCATTTCGAATTATTCAGAGATCGCAGACTTACATTTCGAGCTGCTGATCACGACCTTATCTGTGCCGGAAACGACCGACTTTCTCGTGATCGAAGTCTCTCCGATTTTTACTGAAAGACAACGATTGACACTGATCGCTCAGCTGGGCGATATTCGTCTGGACCGGAAAAAAAGTATTTTGCGGAAGCATTTCGATGATTATTTTGATGAAAAATGTTTCACCAGTCACTTAAAATCCGATTCTTCTCAAACCGTGATCAGTGAGATGTGCAAAGTGTTGGAAGCAGAAAATATCGTGCCGGCAGAGTTTGAAGAACATGTTCTTGAAAGAGAGCGTGCCTCTTCGACCGCTTTTGAAGCGGTCGCGATCCCCCATTCAGTTTATATGGATGCTTATCGAACCATTATCAGTGTTGCCATCTCCGAAAAGGGCTTTATATGGGGAGATAAAAAAATTCATGTCGTCCTGTTGGCTGCTATTAACGACATCGATCGCGGCTCATTCGCGGATATCTACGAGGCCTTGATCTCCGTCTTTGATGCTCCGCAAAACTATCAAGAAATCAAGAAGATCAAAAATTTTCACGACTTCCGTTCATTCATCTATTCAAAAATCAAACAGAATGATTAAGCTGGATAAAATATGCTAAGTTTGTGCTGAAATAAAGAAAGTGCTGGCAGAAAATCTCAAAGGATTTCCAACCAACACTAAATGTTGCAAAACTCATTTTTCTGAGCGCACTTTCTATAGATCGATTCATATCAATTGATCTTTCGCTAAATCGCTTTGCGATGGACCCACTGGCTAACAGCTGTCCCTTCCCCCGGATTTTTCATGGCATGGCGAATATCGGCACCGATCGCTAAAGAATCTCCAGCGTAAAGATGATATTCCTCGTCTTCCAGCAGCACGACAACTTCCCCAGAAATAACTGTGCAGATTTCACTGAAGTTATGACGCCAAAATGGCGCAGCAGCATGATCACCTGCTTGCTGCGTCAATATCTCGAGCACGATCTCCTGATCAGGATACTCAATGATTTCCGCTGTCAATAACTGATCAGGATATTCATTTCGCCTGCGCTCCTCTTTTTTAATCAAAATTTTTTGCGGTGCTGGCTCTGTCAAGATTTCCGTCAGATCAATATTGAAGAAATCGCAAATACTGCTTAATGCCGCCAGTGTCGGCGAGGTAGTATTTCGTTCCAAATTGCTCAAATATCCCAGAGAAAGCCCGGTATATTCGACCATATCTTTTAAGGTATATCCGCGCGCTTGACGCATTTTTTTGATCCGCGGACCTAGATTTTCCAGATTTGTTTTCATCGTGGTTTTCTCCAATCCAATCAGTATCTTTCTTTCAAAATTTTTTTTACTATTCTAATATAAAACATTTGCCGTTGAATCGGAAATTTTTTTGCTGTGACAAAAAAGATGAACGAATCATCCGCGAAGAGTTTTCGTCCATCTCGATCATAATTATCTGGCTTCCGTCTCGCTTTCTTGCCCCAAACCCATGATCCTTCCTAGCTTATTGCCGAAGATGGTGAGCAGTACACCGCAGGCGATCACGATTCCGCCGATCGTCAAGAAGAAAGGTACTTCTGAACCCTTATGATAAAAATTGACTGCTAATGTGTTAAAGGCAGCACCAGTTGACATTGACATCCCCCAGATCGTCATCATTTGAGTGATGAATGCTTTAGGCGAAGCGACAGAAGTAATAGAATAGCCGACTGGACATGTGAAACCTTCACCAAGCATCAGTACGAAGTAGAATAAAACGATCCACAAGGCATTCACTTTAGTATTTCCCGGAAATAGAATATACAGCATGGCGATGATGACCGCTCCTAATCCCCACAAGACAGTACCGATCCCCATTTTTGTGGTACCGATTGGCTGCTTTTTGCCGAGTTTCGTCCACAAGATCGTCAGCAAGCTTCCGATGAAAATTGCTAAAATCGCCGGCAGCGACTGGAAAGAAGCCGCTGATATTTCCATTCCAAAAATGACACGATCGACTTTCTCTTCATAAAAAATGGCTAAAATAGAAATCGTTTGTGTCCAAATCAAAAGGGTGATTGCGTTGCAGAAAAAAGCCGGAGTCAATGCCAACAGTTTTCTTTTCTCGGTCTTAGTCGTTTTGCGGCTGCGGTAAATATAGGTCAAGTAAGCAATCGGAATAATGATCGAAGCGGTACTGACGAAATTGGCAAAAGATGGGATCGTCAGTGTGCCGCTCACAAACAAAATGGCTAAAGCAGCAATCGAAACCACTAAAACGATCGCGAGTTTGAAAATAAAGGAACGCTTCTTATCAGCTGGCAATGGATCGTCCGGCAAAGTGCCGATCGTTCCGAAAAATGGTTTATAAGTTAGTGAATAAAGGATCAAACTGGCAAGTGTCAATACGGCGCAAGCCATAAAAGCCGAATGATATCCCAGCGATGCCGCAATGATCCCCGAGAGGATCGGTGCAGCAGCGCCTATGTTGGAAATGACATAAGTAATCGTATATGCGCTATCGCGGCGATTGTCATTTTCATCATAAAACTTTCCGAGGAGCGCATCTTGGCAGCGTCCGCCGAACATCGGTCCAACCGCTAGACAGGCCATGGCAGCAGCATATCCGGCAACTCCGAGCGGCAGTGATAAGCACGTAAAACCAATCAGACTGAAGACTCGTGAAACATATAACGATTTTTTGCATCCTAGCACCCGGTCGCAGACATAGCTTCCAACGATCCCCGTCAAAGCGATCATCCCAGTATAAAGAGAGATCAGCTGCGCCGCATCTGCTTTTGAAAAGCCCAGCCCGCTGGGGGCTCCAGTATAAAGATAATAAATCAATACAGCACTCATGCCGTAGTTGGCAAATGAGTTGCAAAGTTGCATAAAACTCAGTACGCCGATCCCGCGCGGCTGTCCCAGAAAAGAACGTCCGTGCCGCAACACTTCATTTCTCTCTTCCATTTTGATTGCAGTTGGTAATGAGTCTCCCATTTCCAATACCTCCACTTTTTGCTTGCCCTTTTTTATAAAATAATCAGTTCATTCGTCGATTGCTGCAAACGCTCTGCACTACTTTCACCGATCAAATAATCATCTTCGATCCGCACACCGCAGACTCCTGGAACATAGATTCCGGGTTCGATGGTCGTTATTGCATTTTTTTTAAATTTATTGGGGTTTTTTGCACTGATAAATGGATCTTCATGGATATATAACCCGAAACTGTGTCCTAGACCATGCGGAACGGTATAGCCGGCTTCCCCAATGATCTTGCGGATCGTTTGATCGACTTCAGCGATCGGTAATCCCGCTTGCAAAATCGCAGCGCCCGCTTTTTTGGCAACTTTGACCGTTTCATAGATTTTCAGCATTTCTTCATTATGCGGCCGTCCGACTGCAACAGTCCGGGTCATATCTGAACAATAGCCTTTGTATGCAGTTCCAAAATCCAACGTAATGAAATCTCCTGCTTCGATCTTCCGGTCTGAAGGGGTCGCGTGACAGTTAGCGCCATTGATCGGACCAGATGCGACGATCGTCTCAAAACAAAAACCAGATCCGCCGCGGCTTCTGAATTGATATTCAAGCTCGTTAGCGATATCGATTTCGGTCACTCCTGGCTTTATAAAGTCCAAAAGGGCATAAAAAGAACGCTCAGAGATTCGGCATGCCTCGCGGATCAGCGTGATCTCTTCGGACGTTTTCACCTGGCGCAATTCTTCGATATATGGTGGGGCAGCTCTGAGTTCAGCGCTTTCACAGCTATTTTTTACACTCAAATAATCGCGGTGGAAGATTTTATCCGTTTGGATCAGTACTGCTTTCACATTCAATTCTTTAAGCAAGTCTCCAGTCGCGACATAATAATCGCGCTGCTGACCATTCATAATCAAAACTTCGCACTCTGGAACTTCTTCTTTGGCTTGAAATTCAAAACGGCCGTCGGTAATCAAATAAAACTTGTCTTTTGAAATAACCACCGTACTTACCCCGTATTCTCCAGAAAAGCCAGTGAGATATTTGATATCAGCGCCATCACAGATCACGAGAGCATCGTATCCATCAGCAATCATTCTTTCTTGTACTTTTTTCAATTTGCTCACTTTTTACACTTCTTTCCAAGATATTTGCAGCCAATTTTGTAGATATTCGAAACCGGTTACATGCATTTGATGATTAAATCATATTACAGGTTCAAAACAATAGCAAGCGTTTTTTTCATAATTATGAAATATAACCGCTATCATGCGGCTAAATACACAAATAATTTCAATTTAATGAAATGATTTAAGCCGGCTGTTTCTTTGATAATAAAAAAGCAAAAAACCCGTCTGAAGTGAACGAAGTCGTTCATTTCAGACGGGTTCAGCTGTTTTTCCTAATGAATGATCCGTTGAGCAAGTTCCAGAAAGCGCTCAGCGATCGGGGTAAACTCATGATCTTTTTTTGCGATCGCGCCCATCGTGTTGATTGGCGCGCCTTTGAGCGGGATCAAGCGAATCTCTTTTTTGGTAAAACCGGTCACGATCCCGGAGCCGGATGCGTAAGCATTCGTCTGTGTCAAAAAATTCATCAGCGTCGAGCGGTCATTCGTGAAGACGACACTTTTGCTCTGGGGGACCGCTAAAATATCTTCGGCAAAAAAATTGCTGTCGGCCGCTTCTTGCGTAAAGCGGATCTGCGGAAACGGTTCGAGCATCGAAAGTTCGATCGCTGCTTCTTTGGCCAGCGGATGATGCTTGCCGACAAAAATATGGGTTTCAAAAGTCCCGAGCGGATGGAATACAAGATGATTTTTATTCAAATAGCGCTGCAGGACTTTGCGGTTCTCTTCATTTTGATAAAGGATCCCGATCTCGCTCGTATCATCGGCGACTTCTTTGATCGCTGAAAGCGTCGTCGATTCAAAAAGCCGGAATTCATCATATTGCTCCTTGAATTCTTCCATGATCTTGATCATGATCTGCGAAAGAAAATCATAGTGCTGTGTGGAAACGGAAAAACGCTTTTTTGAGTGAGCATTTTGAAAGCGGTCGACTAAATGATCTGCGTCATTCAAAATACTTTCCGCATGTTCGACAAAAAGTGCGCCTTCAGGAGTCAGTTGAACGCCTTTTGAGCTGCGCAGAAAAAGCTGGACTCCAAGCTCTTCTTCCAAGTCTTTGATCCCTTGAGAAAGCGAAGGCTGCGTTGTATATAATTTTTGGGCCGCTTCACGGAAGCTTGAACTGTTCGCGATCGCAACCGCATATCGCATTTGCTGCAGGTTCATCGCGTTCCCTCCCTTCGCTGATGCTACTTGTCAGCTTCTTGCGCGTGCGCTTTTGACCAAGCAGTTGGATCAGTCTTCCAGTCTTTCAACATGGCCAGCTGATTTTTTTCAATATATCCGGTCTGCGCGGCAACTTCGATCAATGTCGAATAATCTGTCAATGCGTAAAGCGGCATTCCTTTTTCCGTGAAGTTTTTTACGCTTTGCGCGAGCTCATAAGTGAAGATCGCTAAAACGCCCAAAACTTCGGCACCGGCTTTTTGAGCAGCGGCGGCGGCTTGGAGAACACTGCCGCCGGTCGAGATCAAATCTTCAATGATCACGATTTTTTGACCGGGAAGCAGCTGGCCTTCGATTTGATTGCCTTGCCCATGGTCTTTCGGTTTGCTGCGGATGTAGATCATCGGCAGGTGGAGACGCTCAGCGATAAAAGCCGCATGCGGGATGCCGGCTGTTGCGGTGCCGGCGATCACTTCAACTTCCGGATAGATCTCGCCGATTTTTTTTGCGAAAAGCCCCTCGACTTCATCACGGACTTCCGGAAAACTCATGATCATCCGATTGTCGCAATAGATCGGAGTATGAAGACCGCTCGCCCACGTAAAGGGTTTTTGCGGGCTCAGGCTGACCGCCTTGATTTTTAATAAGTCTTCTGCAATTTTTTCAGCATCATTCATGTAATCGGCTCCATTCGTTTTTGATATTCAGATATGCTTGGTAAGGATCGCGCGCTTGAGTGATCGGACGGCCGACGACGATCATGTCGCTCGTCAGCTCAACAGCCCTTGCCGGCGTCACGACCCGCTTTTGATCATTCACCGCCGTACCGGCTGGCCGGATCCCCGGCGTCAAGGTCAAAAAGTTCGCGCTGGTCGCCTGATGGATCTGCTGGGCTTCGAGTGCTGAACAGACAACACCGTCCAAACCGCTCATTTCAGCTGATTTAGCGTAACGCAGCACGCTTTCCGTCACGGTCCCCGGAATCCCTTGCTCTTCGTTCATTTGCGCAGTCGAAGTCGAGGTCAGCTGAGTCACCGCAAACAGTTGCGGCACTTTTTCGCCTGCTGGGGTCCCCGCGACGAGTCCCGCTTTTGCGGCGCGCATCATTTCGCGGCCGCCTGCCGCATGGACATTCACGATATCGACACCGAGCGCCGCTAAGACAGTCATCGCGCGTTTGACCGTCATCGGGATGTCATGCAGCTTCAAATCCAAAAAGATGCGATGGCCTTTGCCTTTCAATGCGCGGATGATCTGCGGGCCTTCGCTGTAAAAAAGCTCCATCCCGACTTTCACGAATAATTTTTCTTGCGGATCAAATTGATCTAAGAGCCCCCATAATGCGGTTTGATTAGGTACATCCAAGGCAATGATCGGCGGGTACATAAACATCTCTCCTTATTTTTTTCTGGCAAGCTTGACCTCGCGGCGCAACTCTTCTAAAGAAGCGATGCCATATTGCTTCATGACTTGCGGCAGTTCTTCAATGATTTTGAGACAGGCATACGGATCGCGGAAATTCGCGGTGCCGACTTGAACAGCACTTGCGCCGGCCATAAACATTTCTAAAACATCTTCAGCACACATTACGCCTCCGCAGCCGATGATCGGCAGATCGCTGATCCCAGCGACTTCATGGATGATCCGGATCGCGACCGGTTTGATCGCTGGACCCGAAAGGCCGCCGGTTTGATTAGCCAACAGCGGTTTGCGCGTCGCAAGATCGATCGTCATGCCCATCAAAGTATTGATCAGCGTGAAACCATCTGCGCCGCCAGCTTCGACCGCTTGCGCGATCACTTTGACATCAGTCACGTTCGGCGAAAGTTTAACATAAAGCGGCAGATCCGTCACTTCGCGGCAGATCTTCGTCAAGTGATGCGCCACCTCGGGATCCGTACCGAAGGTCATTCCGCCGTGCAAGACGTTCGGACATGAAATATTCAGCTCGATCGCTTTGACTGCCGACGCTTCATGAGCTCGTGCGGCAACTGCCGCATAATCTTCTTCGCAGCTGCCGGCAATATTCAAGATCACCGGCGTTTCAAGCGCCGCAAGCGGTGGAAGTTTTTCGGCAAATACTTTTTCCAGCCCCGGGTTTTGCAGTCCGATCGCGTTCAGCATCCCGCTCGGCGTTTCCGCCAAGCGCGGTGAAGGATTGCCAAGTTTCGGCGCCAAAGTCGTCGCCTTGACAACGAAAGAACCTAAAAGATTCAAATCATAATATTCCGCGTATTCTTGGCCAAAGCCGAAACAGCCGCTTGCGGGAATGATCGGGTTTTTCAGTGCTAATCCGGGAAGTGTGACTGCTAGCGGATTCTTCATAGCTCTACCTCTTTCATTTCAAAAATCGGGCCGTCTTTGCAGACACGGAAATTTTTGTGAAGCGGGTCGCTCGCAGCCGCCACCGTGCAGCCGTAACAAGCCCCGACTCCGCAAGCCATCCGCGCTTCCAGTGAGAAGTAAGCGTGCGGCGCCTCTGAAAACTTGTCTGAGAGTGCTTTCAGCATATTCAGATTGCCGCAAGCAAAGACCATTTCGGCTTCCAGCGGATACTTCTCGATCAGCTGGCCGACATGCCCCTTCATGCCATCGCTCCCGTCATCTGTTGAAACATAAGTCTCCCCCAGCGCGCGGAATTCCGGCAGATAAAACTGATCTTGTTTCGAGGCAAATCCTAAATATTGGAAAACTTCGACGCCGCGGCTGGTAAGGGCACGCGACAGTTCATACATCGGCGGGATCCCGATGCCGCCGCCGATCACGAGTGCCTTTTGGCCAGTTTTGACAAAGCGCAGGTCATAGCCGTTCCCCAACGGCCCCATCACATCAAGTTTGCCGCCTGCTTTGAGCGCAGCAAACCATTTCGTACCGAACCCTTCTGTCCGGTAGATCAGGGTACACGTTTGGCTGTTTTGATCGATCTTGGCGATACTGATCGGCCGCCGCAGCACATGGGCTTCATCGCCGACTTTTACATGCAGAAACTGTCCAGGAGTCTTCATTTCTTGAACGAGCTTGCCGGACAGGATCAGTTCATAGATCCGCGGCGCGATTTCTTTTTGTGAAACGATCGTCATATTTTCTTGCTTCAAATTTTTTTCACTCCTGAATTTAAATTGCTTCGGTCGCAAAAGCGCGCGCTTCTAACACATTCAAAACTGCAGAAGCGGTGTCGAGCGAAGTAAAAAGCGGGATCCCGTTTTCAAGGGCGGCCCGGCGGATATAAGTCCCGTCTTCCATGCTTGAGATCATCGTGCTGTCGGTATTGATCACGATCTGCGCTTGATGCTCTTGAACTGCGTGGATCACACTTTTGGCTTGATTTTTGGGATCCGTTTCTTTCGTCAGCGGCTTAGTGATCAAGCCGTGCGCCGTAAAATAATCGGCGGTCCCGGGAGTCGCAACGATCGTAAAACCGATCTGCGAAAAGCGGCGCGCGATCTCCAGCGCGTTTGCTTTATCGTCGTCTGAGATCGTAAAGAGCGCCGTCCCGAAACTCGGCAAATGAAGGCCGCTCGCTTCAAAGGCTTTGTAAAGCGCTTTGTCGATCGTATAATCGGACCCCATCACTTCACCAGTCGATTTCATTTGCAGACCCAAAGGCGAGCTGAATGCTTCCAGGCGCAAAAATGAGAAGACCGGTGCTTTGACGTAAACCATTTTGCCGTGCGGATACAACCCTTCGCGGTACCCCATGTCTTTTAATTTCTCGCCGAGGATCACCCGTGTCGCGATCGCGACCAGCGGCAGCCCAGTGACTTTGGAAAGAAACGGCACCGTCCGGTTGGCGCGCGTGTTGACTTCCATTACTTGGATCTCGTCGCCTTGTTTGACGAATTGGATATTCATGATCCCGACATAGCGGATCTTTTTAGCGAGTCGGGTTGCATATTCGCACATTTTCTGCTGCTGAGCTTCAGTGATCGTCTGTGCCGGGTAAACCGCGATCGAGTCGCCTGAATGGACACTTGCACGCTCGATATGCTCAAGGATCCCCGGGATCATGACGTGCTCGCCGTCGCTGATCAGCTCCAGCTCCGCTTCATAACCGGATAGGAAGCGATTAACGAAGACCGGGGCAGTAGCCGAAATCGGATAAGCGGCCACATAGTGTGCGAGATCTTCTTTGGAAGACAGGACTTCCAGCCCTTTGCCGCCCAAAACTTGCTGGGGACGAACAATCACCGGAAAGCCGAGGCGTTCCGCGATCGCGAGCGCCTCTTCGCACGTATCAGCGCCGCCTCCCATCGGATGCGGGATCGCCAGTTCGCTTAGTGCTTCTTCGATCACATCCGGCGACTCTCCGCGCCGCGGCGGGATGATCGTTGTTCCTAAGACCTTTATCCCGAGCCGCAAGAGATGCTGCCCTAGATTCAGCGTCGTTTGTCCGCCGAATTGCAAGATCACGCCGTGCGGCTTTTCAAGCGCAATGATGTTCAAAATCTCTTCGATCGTGATCGCTCCGAAATATAATTTGTCGACCGCACAAAAATCAGTACTGAGTGCTTCGGGATTATTGTTGAGCACGATTGCCTGAAAGCCGGCATTTTGGACCGCTTTGACGGCATGGATCGTGGTATAGTCGAATTCGATTCCTTGACCGATTTGATTCGGTCCCGCCCCGATGATCAATACTTTCGGCAAATCGCGGCTGATGCTCTCTTCCTCTTTTTCATAGCAGCTGTAATAGTATGGATAAGCCGCTGGGTATTCCCCTGCACAAGAATCGACTGCCTTAAAGATCGCGCTGATCCCGGCTTCCAGTCGCGACTTGCGGATCAAGTCCGGCGTCGTGTGCCAGCTTTCGGCAATATATTCATCAGAAAAGCCGTAGCGTTTGGCTGTTTTCAAAAGCGCAAGGTCATCAGGATGCGTTGCCAGCGTTTTTTCAAGCTCAACGATATGGCGCAGTTTTCCCAAGAAAAACTCTTCGATTTTCGTCAGTTCATATAGATCCTCCAGTGTGTAGCCTTGCCGCAATGCCTCCATCAAATAAAGCAGACGGTCATCTTGCGCTTTGACGACGTGCTTGAAAATCTCATGGCTGCCGCTGTCGGCGATTGCCTCCGGATGAAGCGTCCCGACATTCAGCGAGCGGAAAGCTTTTAAAAATGCCATTTCAAAATTACGGCCGAACCCCACGACTTCACCGGTCGCTTTCATTTCAGTGCCAAGCTGGCGCGACTGGTTTTGAAAGCGATCGCTCGCCCAGCGCGGGATCTTGACAGCTATATAATCCATCACCGGCTCGAACAACGCCCCGATCTTAGGAGCGATCGGATTGGCAAGCTCGGTCAAAAGCACCCCGGTCGCGAGTTTCGCGGCGATCTTACCGATCGGATAGCCGCTCGTTTTCGATGCCAAAGCTGCTGAACGGTTCATAAACGGATTGATCTCGAGGACGTAGAATTCTGCAGTCAGCGGGTGGATCGCGAATTTCACGCTGCAGCAGCCGACAACTTCAAGCGTCTCCATGATCCCGAGCACTGTGTTGCGCAGCAGCTGATATGTTTTGTCGGTCAGCGTTTGGCAAGGAACGATCACGATCGAATCCCCCTGATGGATCCCGACCGGGTCGAAATTCTCCATGCTGCAGACGATGATCTCGTGGCCGTTTTTGTCGCGCATTCCTTCAAGCTCGATCTCTTTGAAGCCCGCGATCGATTTTTCGATCATACATTTGCGGATCGGCGAACGGAAAAGGACTTGATGAAAATTCTTTTTGAGCTCAAGCTCGTTGCTGCAGATAAAGCTGCCGCTGCCTTCCGCGGTCTGTGCGGGGCGGATGATCACTGGATAAGCGATCTTGCGCGCAGCGGCCAGCGCCTCGGCTTCGCCCGTCACAACCGCAGAACGCAAGAGCCGCTCATCGATGCTTTTGAGAAACTCTTTCAGTTTCTCACGGTCATTATAGAGTGCGACGTTTTTCAGCGGAGTCCCGAGAAGCTCTACATCCAGTTCACGGAGCAGATTCGACTTTTCGAGTTCATTGGCCAACCGGATCCCCGCATCACCGCCAAAGGTCGCCAGCAAACCGTCAGGACGCTCTTTGCGCAAGATCCTTGAGACAAAACCGATCGTGAGCGGCTCGATATATACTTTATCGGCGACCATCGGATCGGTCATCAGCGAGGCTGGGTTCGAGTTGATCAGGACAACTTCATATTGCAGCTCTTTGAGTGCAAGACAAGCTTGGATGCCGGCATAATCAAATTCTGCCCCTTGGCCGATCACAGTCGGTCCGGAGCCGATCACTAGTATTTTACGCGTTTTCTCTGAGGACATTTCGCTTCTCCTTTTCTGCATCCATCAACTCGATAAAAGCATCAAAGATCTCCAGACTTTCCTGCGGCCCCGGAGCCGCTTCCGGTTCGAACTGGACGGAAAAGCCTGGGACCTTTTTGTGCTGTACACCTTCAACCGAGCGGTCATTGAGTTCGGAATACGTCAATATCAAATCCGAACCGGCCAGTGAAGTTTTTTCAACGACATAATTATGGTTTTGGGCGGTCGACCAGACGCGGCCGGTCGCGACTTCTTCGACCGGATAATTGCTGCCGTGGTGCCCGTCGAGCATTTTGCGGACTTTCGCGCCGTTTGCCAGGCAGAAGATCTGATGCCCCAGACCGATCCCGAACAGCGGGACTTTTTTTTCGACTTCGCGGACCATTTCGATCGTACCGTTCAAAAGATTCGGATTGCCGGGTCCGTTGGAAAGCAGGATCCCGTCCGGCTGGAGCGCCAAAACTTGCTTTGCTTCTACGTTGTACGGCAGCACGATCACATTGCATTTTCGCTTGGAAAGCTCACGCAAAATGCTGTGTTTGACCCCCATGTCGATCACAACGACGATCATCCCGGTTCCCGGTGAAGGATAAGCTTTCATCGTCGAGACGGAAGCGACTTGATTTCCCGGCAATACCGTAGCCCGCAGCTGATCATAAGAATGCTGGAACTCATCATCAGGATTGACGATGCTGGCTTTCATCGTGCCTTTTTCGCGCAATTTGCGCCGCAGCATCCGCATATCGACATTTTTGATCCCAGGGATCCCTTGATGCTTCAAATATTGATCGAGTGTCAGTGATTCACGGCGGCCGTTAAAATACTCGGAAACTTCCTGCACGACGATCCCTTTGCAGATCGGGGCGATCGATTCGTAATCGTCGCGATTCACGCCGGTATTGCCGATCGAGGGATTTGTAAAGGCAATGATCTGCCCGTGGTAGCTGGGATCCGTAATGATCTCCTGGTAGCCGGTCATACTGCTGGTCATTACGATCTCGCCGGCAACCGTGATCTCAGCGCCGAAAGTAGTTCCCTCAAAAACGGTACCATCTTCTAATATCAAAAGACGTTTCAACTACTCACCCCCGTATACCTGCCGGCCGCCGACAAAAGTCGCCAGCGTCCGGCCGTAGACCGCTTTGCCGCCAAATGGCGTATTGCGCCCTTTCGATAAAAACTTTGCCGGATCGATCGTATCTTCCTGCGCTAAATCAAAGACTGCCAGGTCGGCTGGTTTTCCCAAAACAAGCCGGCCGCGATCAAGTCCGAACAAATCACTCGGTGCGCTGCTCAACCAATGGAGCAGCTGTCCCAATGTGAAGATCTTCGTTTTTACGAATTTTGTATACAGCAGACTGAAGGCCGTTTCGCTGCCGACGATCCCAAAGGCTGCTTTGCGCATGCTTTGTTCTTTTTCGGCAGCCGTGTGCGGCGCGTGATCGGTCGCGATGCAGTCGATCGTACCATCCAAAAGACCGGCGATCAGTGCTTCTTGATCAGCTTTTCCGCGAAGCGGCGGATTCATTTTCCAAAAGCCGTGATCACGCGGAATATCTTCTTCATTGAGCAGAAGGTGATGCGGCGTGACTTCCGCCGTGACACGGATCCCGGCTTGCTTAGCTGCGCGGATCACCGCGACGCTTTCTTTGGCGGAGACGTGGCATACGTGATAATGCACGCCGGTCGCTTCTGCCAGCAAAACATCCCGGGCGATCTGCGAAGACTCGGCGACACTCAAGATCCCCGGAAGGCCCAGCACTTTGTTTTTCTGGCCTTCATGCATGACGCCGAACAAAAGCGAATCGTCTTCAGTATGAGCAACGATCGCTTTGCCGAGTGCTGCAGCACGCTTCATGGCTTGATACATCACACCTGCCGTCTGCACGCCGACACCGTCATTCGTAAACGCAAATGCGCCGGCTTGTGCCAGTGCAGGCATTTCTGTCAGCTCTTCGCTGCGCAGACCAAGCGTGATCGGCGCATATTGCAACACATGAACGATGCCGTCTTTTTGATTGCGCATCGTTTGTTCTTTGAAAAGCGCCGGTGTTTCCGGTGCCGGCGAAAGATTCGGCATCGCGCAGATCGTCGTAAAACCGCCGCGGGCTGCCGCAAGCGAACCGCTTTTGATCGTTTCTTTCGCAGTAAAACCCGGTTCGCGCAAATGCACGTGAATATCGACCAGGCCGGGAGCGATCAACGCGCCGCGGGCATCGAACACTTTCTGGCCCGGCTTAGGGGTGATCGCGCGCCCCAAGTCCTGGATCACGCCTGCTTCGATCCTCAGATCGCCGGAAACGAGCTCATCGCGGAGCGCAAAGACGCCGTTTTTGATCAGTGTATCCATCTCGTTTCCTCCTTTTATGGTCGGCCGGCAAGGATCGCTTCTAAGATCGCCATCCGCACGAACATGCCGTTGGTCATTTGGCGGACGATTCGTGACTGGACGCCTTCGACCAGCGAGTCGGCTAATTCGACATCCCGATTGACCGGTGCCGGATGCATGATGATCGCATGCTCTTTCATGCGTTTGGCGCGTTCGACGGTCAAGCCGTATGTTTGATGATATTTCTCTTTCGAGAATGCTTTTCCTTCTTCATCCGTATGACGTTCATGCTGAACGCGAAGCATCATGACCACATCGACCTTTTCAACCAGTTCATCGATCGGCAGCCAGTGGCCGTATGCTTCAAAACTGCTGTCATACCATTTTTGCGGACCAGAGAAAAAGATTTGTGCGCCGAAACGCTTCAATAGCTGCATATTGGATTTCGCGACCCGCGAATGCGTGATATCGCCTACGATCGCGATCTTCAGATTATCAAAATGGCCGAATTCTTCATAGATCGTCATCAGGTCCAAGAGACATTGGCTCGGATGCTGTCCGGAACCATCGCCGCCGTTGATCACTGAGCTGGTGATCGTTTTCGATTCGATCAGCTGATTGTAATACTCTTCCATTGAGTGGCGGATCACAACGACATCGACACCGATTGCCGACATCGTCAAGACCGTATCGTACAGCGTTTCGCCCTTTTGCACGGAACTGGTGGAGGCATCGAACTCGATCACCTGCATGCCGAGCTTCTTTTCGGCAACTTCAAAACTTTTATGGGTCCGCGTACTATTTTCAAAAAACAAATTTGCCGCAAAATACTCTTTGTCGAGCTGCGGGCGCTCGCCGTTTTTGAATTCTTGTCCGCGCCGGATCAATCCCATGACTTCTTGGTTGGATAATGATTCGACAGTCAATAAGTGTTTGAGCGAAATTCGTTCCGATTGAATGATCATTTTTTGCCTCCTGTTTTCCCCTAGATACGCTATTTCTTCACGATGACGATCTTGTCGTCTTTGTCTTTTTCTTTCATGTAAACGCGGATCGCTTCATCGCGGGCCGTCGGGATGTTTTTCCCGACAAAATCCGCGCGGATCGGCAGTTCGCGGTGACCGCGATCTACCAAGACTGCTAGCGAGATCTTTTCCGGCCGCCCCAGATCCATCAGCGCATCGAGCGCGGCGCGAACCGTTCTTCCGGTGAAAAGTACATCATCCACTAAGATCACATGCTTGCCTTCGATCGGGAAATCGATCGCCGAAGTACCGACTTCGATTTCTTCGCCGCGGCGGCGCTGATCATCGCGGTAAAGAGAAATATCGATCGCCCCGACCGGTACATTGACTTGTTCAAGCTTGCTCAGCCGCTCGGCGATCCGCTCGGCGATGAAGATCCCGCGGGTCTTGATCCCGATCAAAACGATATTTTGGATCCCTTTGTTTCTTTCGATGATCTCATAAGCGATCCGCGTCAAGGCGCGCTGCATCGCCATTGCATCAACTACTTCTTTTTCCACGAATTTGCCTCCTTTTGATATAAAAAAACTCCTGCCCTGAAAGGGTAGGAGTGTAAGCGTTCAGTCGGAAAGTATACTTTTCGTATACTTGAATGGGTATCCATCTTCATTGCTTATCCTTCTTAGCCTCACAGGACTACTCTTAAAGGAAAATCTGCTTCTCTACCACAAACTATACAGAAGCAGCCGAAAAAAATCAACTCTTTTTCCGTAATCTTTTTAGCGTTTCAGCGAAAATCGGCGGGACCGGCGCTTCAAAGACTAAAATCTCGCCTGTATGCGGCTGGCGGAAGCCGAGCAGACGCGCGTGCAAAAATTGGCCATGGCCTTTGAGCGTCTTTTTCGGACCATACAGCGGGTCGCCCGCGACCGGGTGGCCGATATATGCCATATGGACGCGGATCTGATGGGTCCGGCCGGTTTCAAGCTGAAGCTCGACCAGCGAATAATCAGGATATTCTTCTAAAACTTTAAAATGGGTGACCGCTGGGCGGCCATCTGCCACGACCGCTTGCTGTTTGCGGTCTTTTTTCGAGCGGCCGATCGGTGCTTCGATCACCCCTTTTTCATTTGGCAAATGACCATGGACGATCGCAACATATTTTCGCTGGGTGCTCTTTTCTTTCAATTGTGCCGCCAGTGATTGATGCGCAAAATCATTTTTGGCGACCATCAAAAGTCCAGATGTATCTTTGTCGATCCGGTGAACGATCCCCGGACGGATGATGCCGTTGATGCCGGAAAGATCTTTGATTTTAAATAAGAGCGCATTGACAAGCGTATGGTCGGGATGACCAGCGGCCGGATGAACGACCATTCCTTGAGGCTTGTTCACGACGGCTACATCATTATCTTCATAAACGATCTCAAGCGGCAAGTCTTCCGGTTTGAGTTCAAGTTCTTTCACTTCGGGAATATCGATCAGATAGTGTTCGCCGCGCGCGACTTTTTGATTGACTTTCGGGACTTTTCCAGCGATTTTTATACGTCCTTCTTTCAGCCAGCGCTGCAATTGCGAGCGCGTATAAGCAGTTTCGGCCGCTAATACTTTGTCGACTCTGCCGTTTTCTTTAATGATTCCCCCTATTTCCATGCCCGCTTGTCCTCCAGTTTCCATAAAGCGATAAAAGTGAGTGCGACCCCGATCACAAGCGACATATCCGCGATGTTGAAGATCGGAAAATTGATAAAATCAAGCCGGATCATATCGACGACATATCCTTGGCGAACGCGGTCGATCAAATTGCCGAGAGCCCCGGCCAAAATAAGCGCAAGGCCGCAAGACAACACTCGGCTTTTCCCGCGATATTCGCGAAAAAGATACAAGACACCCACGATCGCGATCACCGTGATCACCGCAAAAAACCAGCGCTTCCCTTCTAAAATGCTCCAAGCCGCGCCGCTGTTGCGGATATGAGTGAACGACAAGACGTGCGGGATAAATGGGACTTCTCCGCCGAGCGGGATCGTCCGGACGACTTCGAACTTGCTCCACTGGTCGAGGCCGACGATCGCGATACAAATCAGTGCATAGATCCACATGCTACTATTCCTTTCTCAAAGCGGCTCCTTTACCTCTTCGATTTCTTCTTGGATATCCCGCGGACGCACGATCCCCAAAAGATTTCCATCCGGCGAGCCGTCTTTCGTGATCAAAACGGCTTCCAATGTCGGCTGCTTGCGGAAATATTCGCGGATCTCGTAGACATAAGCGTCCTTGGAAACAAAACGGTAATTTATTTTTTTCTGATTGCCGAGCAAAAGTTCGCGAGCTTGCCGATGTTCGGAGTGGATCGGTCCTTTGAGCGACTCGATCGCTGCCCACAAACCGATGCCGCGGATCGTGATCAAGCCTTTGAAGGTCCCGCGGTCATAGATCGGAAACTGCGAATAGCGTTTGCTGGCAACGATCTTGAACAGTTCGAGCATCGGCAGATCCATTTCAAAGCCGGTCACCTTTTTGGCATATTTCGGCAGGACTTTTTCCGGCTCCAACAGTTCATGCTCGATCTTTTGGATGCGGTTGATCGCCCACTCATTCGGCTCGGCGATCACAAAATCATTCCCGATCTTCTCATGGACGATCGCATTGCGCAGCTGCGCAAATTGCAGCAGATCCTCTTCGTATTGTGCGACTTGCGGATTGCGTTTGGCGAGGCGACGCGTCATTTCGCTGAAACCCATCGTCGCCGATGCTTCCAAAGTCATCCTGATCCATTTTTCGATGCGGTTGAAACTGTTCAGAAATTGTTCAGCTCTTTGACCCATCTCCGCTCAACTCCTTGATCAAGTATCCCTGCTTGGAGGTTTTCAAAAGAAAAATGCCGACCGGCAGCAGGATGAAACAGTCGACGAACCATGGCTGCGACAATAGCCCTAAGAAAGGGAAAACCAAAAGCGAGACCCCGTAATCCAGCACGATCGTCGGATTGACCGCTACTTCGTAAAACGCATGCCCCAGCCGCTTTCTGACAAGAAAGGGTGCTGACTCGAGCCAGCCGCTTTTCACTTGAAATGTACTTGAGATCTCCATCTCGAGCGTGATCGCCTGATCGCTTTCGAGGACAGCGACTTTAATGCCGTTTTGATAGATCTCAAGCGGAGTCCCTTTGCCGAAAGCGCCAGTATTTCGAATGAATGAAACTTTCATCGCCGGGTCTCCTTTCCATCAATTTTGAAAGCATCCGCTAAAATAAGCCAACTGCGCGGCCATCATCGGTCAGATCCATGTTGAGTGCTGCCGGTTTCTTCGGCAGCCCCGGCATCGTCATTACATTGCCGGTCAAGACAACGATAAAACCAGCGCCAAGTTTCGGTACCAATTCGCGAATATGAAGCGTGAACCCGCGTGGCGCGCCGAGCAGCTGGGGATCATCGGAAAGCGAGTATTGCGTTTTTGCCATGCAGACCGGCAGCGCATCCCAGCCTTGTTTTTCGAAATCTTTCAGCTGTTTTTTTGCCTTGTCCGAATAGCTGACTTTTTGTGCACCGTAGATCAAGGTCGCGATCCGTTCGATTTCGTCTTGGATCCCAGCCGCGCCCGCTAGCGGCGAATGGAATTTTGCGGCGCCTTTGTCCAGCATCTCAGCTGCCGCTTCGGCAAGTGCTTTCCCGCCGCGCGGTCCTGCGCCCCAAACATCTGCCGGCACGCAGCGGACCCCTTCTGCTTCGCACATTTCAACAAGTACTGCGACTTCAGCCGCAGAATCCTGCGCAAATTTGTTGACGGCGACGATCACCGGCACACCATATGCGCGCATATTCGCGATATGCTTTTGCAAATTGGCAAAACCATTCCGCAAAGCCGGCAGATTTTCTTCTGTCAGCTGGTCTTTTGCCAAGCCGCCGTGCATCTTCAGCGCACGGACTGTCGCTACGATCACGATGCCGTCTGGCGTTTTTCCGAGTGCCGGCGAAGCGATATCCAAAAACTTTTCGCCGCCCAGATCTGCGCCGAAACCGGCTTCCGTCAGCACGATATCTGCCGTATGAAGCGCTAAGCGCGTTGCCAGGATGCTGTTGCAGCCGTGTGCGATATTCGCGAAGGGCCCGCCGTGGATAAAGGCCGGAGTCCCGTAGATCGTTTGCACCAG
This sequence comes from Enterococcaceae bacterium, assembly GCA_022649665.1. Classification (GTDB taxonomy): domain Bacteria; phylum Bacillota; class Bacilli; order Lactobacillales; family Enterococcaceae; genus JALCOL01. The sequence goes on along the minus strand of JALCOL010000003.1, from coordinate 170,787 downwards.
ATTCGGCTTGATCGCGTCTTTCAAAAGAAGCGCCAAGGCGCCTTGTGCATGCAAGTCCCCGACGGTCACCGGTTCCTTTTTGGTATTGCGGCCGAGCACGATCCGCTGCAGACGAGCTTTCAGATCGTGGATATTTTCAGCCAAACAAAGGATCGCCATGATCTCGCTGGCGACCGTGATATCAAACCCATCTTCGCGCGGGATCCCCTGCATCGGTCCGCCCAAACCTAAAACGACATGGCGCAGCGCGCGGTCGTTCAGATCAACGACCCGCTTCCAAGTAATACGACGCGAATCGATCGCCAGCGCGTTGCCTTGTTGGAGATGATTGTCGATCAACGCCGAAAGCGCATTATTCGCCGTTGTGATCGCGTGGATATCCCCGGTAAAATGAAGATTGATGTCTTCCATCGGCAATACTTGCGCGTAGCCGCCGCCAGTCGCGCCGCCCTTGATCCCCATCACCGGACCGAGCGAAGGTTCGCGCAGCGCGATCGCGGCATTTTTACCGATCGCGCGCAGACTATCTGCCAAACCGATCGTGATCGTCGACTTTCCTTCGCCAGCCGGTGTCGGATTGATCGACGTCACCAGCAGTAATTTTCCCAGCGGCCGATCCTGCATTCTTTCCATCGCCGGGAAGGTGACTTTTGCTTTATATTTTCCGTACAATTCCAAATCATCCAGCGTAAACCCAAGTTTTTCAGCGATCACTTGGATCGGTTTCATTGCGCTTTCTTGAGCGATTTCAATATCGGTTTTCATCCAACGAATTCCTCCTCGTTCCCTGTCTTCACATTCATTTATTGTACCGCAAAACAGACAAATGGACAAAATACATTTGCATTTTGTCCATTTCATTCAAAGAAGTGTTCGATTGAGGAACTGCTGGTGATTTTCGCCTTCAGCTGCGGGTTCTGCCGCAACTTTGCCAGAAAGCGCACTTTGTTTTTTTTCGTCATCAATAAAACGAGCTTTTCGCCGCGGCAAAAAGCAAGCGAGATCCCGTGGGGGCCGACTAGGATCTGTTCGAGCTGTGAAGCGTGGATTATTTTGCGATTTCGTTTTAAAATAGGATTGATCAAAAAACTATCGGCAGCCAGCCAGCGGATCGTCCGCTGTGCCCCCAACCAGACAAAAAATGCGAATAGGCAGAACAGTACCAGCGAAAGCCAGTAAATATGTGTTTTTTCCAAAGTAAATATCAAAGACACAAAAAAGATCCCTAAGGTAAGCGACCAGTAAATAATGCTCGTTGCGAGTTCCGGCTGCCACCGAATCTGTTTTTCCTTCACCGACTTCACTTTTCCCACCTACTTCATTTATTAAGGAGCATGACCAATGGTAAAATTATACACCGATGCCGCGGTAAAAGGCAATCCGGGTCCGGCTGCTTGCGGCATCTTGATCACCGGCAACGGGATCCATCTGCAGCTGAGCCGCGTACTCGGCGTAATGGATAATCACACCGCTGAACTTGCGGCGATTTTGGCCGGCCTGGAAACCATCGAAGAAAAGGGCCTTCAAGGCGCAGCGGTCCTTGTTCACAGCGATTCAAAAGCGGCGATCCAAGCGATCGACAAAAATTACAGCCGCGACCCCCAGCGGCAGGCACTGCTCGATAAGATCCAGCAAAAAACCAGTGCTTGGCCGCTGGTCCTGTTCCAGTGGATCCCCGAAAAACAAAATCGCGGCGCCGATCAGCTGGCACGCCAGAAACTGCATGCGATCAGTCCTTGATCCGGTAAACCCGGTAATACAGCTCTCGCAGAAAATCAAGCAGATATTGCGGGTTCAGCGGCTCGCCGGTCGCTGCTTCCAAGAGTTCGCTCGGTGTTTTGCTGGCGCCGAAACGATGGATATGTTCCCGATTCCAGGCCAGCAGGGCGGTTTTGTCCGTTTGCGCCAGTTCACGGTCGATGTCGACAGTTTGTCCCATCGCATGATAAAACTGCGCCGCATAAAGATAGCCTAGCGCATAAGACGGAAAATAACCGAAACTGGCGCCTGCCCAGTGAACGTCTTGCAAAACACCGCTCAAGTCATCACTTGGCGCGATCCCCAGATACTCTTGATACTTCGCGCGCCAGATCTCCGGCAGCGCTTCTGTTGAAAGCCCTTCGTTGAAGAGCTTTTTTTCGATCTCATAGCGGATAATGATATGCAGCGGATACGTCAATGGATCGGCTTCGATCCGGATCAGCGTATTTTTGACCGCCCGCAAGCTCCGGTAAAAAGCATCCAGCGGAATATCAGCAAATGTTTCGCCGGTGATTGCTTGAAAACGCGGATATACTTGCTGCCAAAATGCCGGATTGCTGCCGACGAACACTTCATTGAACAGCGATTGCGACTCGTGGATCCCCATGCTCGTCCCTTGCGAAAGCGGCGTGTAGTCGAACTTTGCGGCGATATTCTGTTCATACATCCCGTGACCGGCTTCATGCATGATCCCGAAGACGGCCATTGAAAAATCATGTTCATTCCAGCGGGTCGTGATGCGTGTATCGTCGCGATTGATCCCTGTCATAAAGGGATGGATCGTATCGTCAAGGCGCCCTTTTGAAAAATCAAACCCCAGTTGTGTCACGACTTCTTCAGCAAATCGCCGCTGCGCTTCTTTCGCAACGAAACGCGATAAAAAGTCTTGCGCCGGTGCCGTTCCGCGTGCAGCGATCGTTTGCCGGATCTCTTGCAGGCCGCCCTTGATCTCTTCAAAGATCGGATCAAGCTTCGCCACGGTCATCCCCGGCTCATATTGATCCAGCAGAACATCATAAGGCGTCTGATCCTTGTTTTTTTTCCAGAGCGGAATAAAGCGGCGCGTATGCGCGACCAGCTTTTCGAGCGAAGGCGCGAACACTTGGTAATCGTTGGCAGTGCGCGCTGCTTTCCATTTTACGTAAGCAAGTGAAATGTCGCGCTGGTAGACTGCGAATTCGGCTGGCGGGATCAATTCATTGCGGTCAAACTCCTTTTTCAGATAGCGGTACGTCCCGTCTTCGACATCGTTCAACGTTTCACGGCTGCTTGCGACTTGCTGCAAAATTTCTTTCATCGCGGCGCCCGTCGATTTTTCAAAGAGCATTTCTTGGATATAACCCGATAACTCGCCGCGAAAAGCCGCGGATTTTTCCGGCATCCCCGTCTGCTGATCCCAATCCAAAAGATTGAAATTGCTAGTGAGCAGACTGATTTCTTTGGCTTGCTTCATCAATTGTTCTCTGGCCGTCATGCGGCAGCCCTCCCTGTCAGCTGGTTTTGCGCGGCCGCTTGCCCCAGTATTGGAACAAGTCCGTACGCAAGGCTCCATTGTACAGCTTGCGTTTTTTCGTCGCGCGCGCCCCGTAATATTGTTCGAAATCCAAATCGCTCGTCAAAATATATTTGCTCCATGTCGTAAGCGCGCGGTAGCACTCGCCCATCTCACGGTACAATTCATGCACGATTTCCGCATCGCCCAACCGTTCGCCATATGGCGGGTTGGCAACGATCACGCCGTTTTCTTTTTCGGTCCGGAAGTCTTTAAGCTGCATCTGTTTGAAAGCGATCACATCGCCGAGCCCTGCTTCCAGCGCATTTGCTTTAGCGATCGCGATCATTTTTGTATCGATATCTGTCCCCAGAATATCGAGTTCAACGTCGTAATCTGCCGCGGCATCCGCCTCATCGCGCGCCGCTTTGAAAATATCAGCTGAGACCCATGGCCATTTTTCACAAGCAAATTCGCGGTTGAAACCCGGAGCGATGTTCATGCCGATCAAAGCCGCTTCGATGCAGATCGTACCGCTCCCGCAGACCGGATCATAAAACGGCCGGTCTTTGCGCCAGTTCGTCAAAAGAACGAGCGCCGCCGCCATGTTTTCTTTCAGTGGCGCGCCGCCTTTTTCCAAACGGTAGCCGCGTTTGAAAAGACTCGGACCGGTCGTATCGATCGTGAGCATCGCTTTGTCTTTCAATAAAGCAACTTCGATTTGGAAGAACGCTCCGGTCTCGGGCAGCGGGACCCGTGCCGGCCGGTGATAGATCATTTTCAATTTTTCGACGATCGCTTTTTTAGTGATCGCCTGCACGTCCGGCGTGCTGAACAATTTCGACTTATGGCTGCGCCCAGCCACCGGAAACTCCGCATCAAACGGCAGGAATTCTTCCCACGGCAGTGCTTTGACATTTTCAAACAATTCGTCAAACGTCAGCGCTTTGAACTCGCCGACGACGATCTTGACGCGGTCGGCAGTTCGGAGCCATAAATTGGTTTTGGCGATCGTCGCCACGTCTCCTTTAAAATGTACGCGGCCGTTTTCAACGGTACAGTCGATCTTCATTTCACGCAGTTCTTTGCCGACGAGGGCTTCGATGCCGCTTGCCGCGGTCGCTATCAAATCAAATTCTTTCATGCTGTTCTCCATTCTGGATTCGTAAAGTTTCAAAAATTTTTTAAGAAAAAATCCTTCACACAAAAAGTGGAAGGATTCGCCTGGATGCTGCGGAGGTCTATAAGCCATGTTTTGTCTTGAAAAAATGCAGGCACATTTCTCCAAGGGCAATCATCTATCTCTGGCAGTTATCACTGCCAGCTTTTCTTTCGTTCAATTCCGATCGAAAAGCGCCCCTACCGTAGTTTGGGTTGCTCTCTCGTGGGGTTTACCGCGTTCCACCAGCTTGATTTCTCAAGCTGTTTCGTCACTGTGGCACTTTCAAGAATACTTGCGCATCGCCCAAAGGACCTTAGCGCGTTTTTCTGCCGTAATCTTTTCAGATCCCTTAGCTTATGGTTTCACTAAGCACGAACACTACAAGCAAATCGCAGCTTGTGAGAGCATGGACTTTCCTCACGGCCGAAGCCGCGCGATTTCCCGACAACCGCAGCAAATCATTATTTTTTAAATTGTTTTGTTTTTTCTAAATCATCCGCCGGTGTGCTTTGGCTCAGCGAATCCAGCCGCTGCGTACGCTGCAGCCGATTTTCGACCGGCGGCGTATCGTTCGCGCGCTCTTCCTGCAGCTTGCTTTGCGCTTTCATCTCATCGACATTCAACTCGCGATTGAGCTTTTTGCCGAAGACTTCGCGCTCTAAATTGCTGAGGCGTTTTAAAATATCGAAGTTCGTGACCGCTGCCGCTTTTGGTGCCATGCTTTGTGCACGTGCTTGACTGGTATGCTGCTGCGAAAGCTGATCGACTCGCCGTTCCAATTTTTGATTTTCTTCTTGGAGTTTGTAAATCACTTTATTGAAAGTTTCATAATCTTTGATCACATTGTCTAAATATTCGTCCACGTCTTCTGGATCGTAACCGCGCATTTTCGTTTTGAACTCTTTTTGCAGAATATCGCGGGCTGTATAATTATATTCAGGCATCCTGTTCACCTCAGTTAGTTTTTAAAATTGCTGAATTTATTGTATCAGATAATCGTTTAAAAAAAAACTAATTGTAGTCTTTCTTAAAAATCTTTAATTTTGCGGCGTTGCCGCTTCTTGCAGATCTTCCATGCTCAAAAGCCGATATTCATAAGGATGATCTGCGGCATAGTTTTCGATCCGCTGATATAAAAATTCCGGCTTTCCTTCAAATTCCCGGTCATATAATAAGAGAGCACTGTCTGAGTGTTCGACCATGAAGCGGTCATGATCTTTGAGCTGCTGCGGCGTTTCATACGGTTTATGGCTGGTCGGTTCAGTAAAATCTGCTGAAAACACAATGCGCTGCAAAATTTCTTGATTGTTTTCATTCCACTTCTCGCCGAAGCCTTCATAAGGAAACATCAGTGCTAAGCGCGCTTCCGGGTATTCCGCTTTCAGCGCTGTCCAAACTTGGGCTCCCCACAACTCGCTGCCGAGGTTCCCAGTGATCAAAAGCCATGTATAGCCTTCTTCTAAATATCCGGTAAATACGCTTTTGAGCAGTTTTTTGATCACTGCTACTTTTGGATCTGATTCTTTAAAAATTCCTAATTCATAGCTGCGGTAGCCGCTAAATAGCAATCTTTTGCCCAATTCTTTTCAGCTCCTGTTTTTCCCTCCCTGAGAATTTGCTATAATAGCCCAAGGAGTTGATTAAAAATGACGATTCATTATCCAAACGGTACGCGCTCTTCCTATTGTGCGCAAAATTTGCCGAAAATTCAAGCGAACACGTTCAGCAATCGCGGGATGCGGCTGGAAGAGGCGCTCAATGAGAGCAACCAATATTATTTGACGCATCAGCTGGCGGTGGTCCATAAAAAACCGACTCCGATCCAGATCGTACACGTCGAATATCCCAAACGAAGTGCTGCTAAAATCAAAGAAGCCTATTTCACGCAAGCGTCAACGACAGACTACAACGGCGTCTATCAAGGATATTATTTGGATTTTGAGGCGAAAGAAACCAAGAACAAGACCTCTTTCCCGCTGAAAAATTTTCATGAGCATCAGATCCGCCACTTTGAGAATTGTTTGGCGCAAAGCGGTATCTGCTTTGCGATCTTGTGGTTTGCCACTTTACAGCGCTGTTTTCTGCTCGATGCACATGACTTGATCATGGCTTGGCGAAATCAGGCAGCCGGCCGCAAATCGATCCCGCTCAAAACGATCGAAAAAAACGGGATCGAACTCACGCTCGGGATCGCCCCAAGGATCCCCTACCTTGCGGGGGTCGACAAACTGATCCGAAAGGAGACGCACGATGGCTAATCGCCGAAATGATCCGAATATGAGCCGTGTCAAACGGCATCAAGGAAAAAACAAAAAAATCAAAAACAAGAAAAATTCTTCCGGTTTCTGCCGCCTCTTGCGGGCTTTTTTGCTGCTGATCGGTGCGCTGTTTCTCATCGGCTTTGTGCTTTTTGCTTATTATGCGGCCACCGCGCCGAAGCTCTCTGAAAAAAAACTCGAAGCGGCCGTCGCTTCAAAAATCTATGACGCCGGCGGAAACTTGCTGGATGAGCTGGGGAGTGAAAAGCGGACGCTTCTGAAAGCCAGTGAGATCCCGCAGACCTTGAATGATGCTGTCGTATCAGTCGAAGACAAACGCTTCTACCGCCATATCGGAGTCGATCCGATCCGGATCGTCGGCTCGTTGGTCGGCAATGTCAAAAGCGGGGCGATCACAGGCGGCGGTTCAACGCTGACCCAGCAGCTGATCAAGCTTTCTTATTTCTCCACGAAAGCAAGCGATCAAACATTGAAGCGCAAAGCGCAAGAAGCTTGGCTCGCGTTAAAACTTGAGCGGCGCGCTTCTAAACAGGAGATCCTGACGTATTATTTGAACAAGGTCTACATGTCAAATGGTATTTACGGGTTTGAGACGGCAAGCGAAACATATTATGGCAAAAAGTTGAGCGAACTTTCGCTTGAACAGACGGCGATGCTCGCCGGTCTGCCGAATGCTCCGAGTGCTTTTGATCCGTATGATCACCCGGAAGCTTGCAAACAGCGGCGCGATATCGTGCTTCAAGCGATGCTGGAAAATAAAAAAATCTCGCAGACGCAGCACGATGAAGCCGTCAATACCCCGATCAATGAAGGTCTGCAGCCGAAACAGACACTGAAAGAGAATAATGAATTGGTTTATGACAACTATCTCACGGAAGTGATCAAAGAGGTCAAGAAAAAAACCGGCAAAGATCCGTTCACCGATGGGCTGAGCATCTATACGAATATGGATGACGGGGCACAGAAAAAACTATACGAGATCGCCAACAGCGGCGCTGCAGTCGGTTTTTCTGATGACGAGATGCAGACGGCGGCTACCTTGATCGATCCAAACAGCGGCGCCGTTCTGGCACAGATCGGCCGTCGAAATCAAAAAGTCCAATTTGCCGACAACTTGGCCGTGACCGCCAAACGCGACGTCGGTTCGACGATCAAGCCGTTGATCGATTATGGCCCAGCGATCGAATATCTGCGCTGGCCGACTGCCAAGATCCTGCTCGATGAGCCGTATGATTTTCCTGGGACGAACACAGCGGTCCATGATTATGACAATTCATACCGCGGCGCCTTGACGATGCGCGAGGCGCTCGTCGACTCCCGCAATATCCCGGCAGTCAAGACGCTCCAAGCGGTCGGTTTGGATAAGTCAGCGGCTTATCTGAAAAAAATGGGGATCACCTTCAAAGACGGTGTGCAAGCGGCCAATGCGATCTCGGCTTCGATCTCCTCATTGCAGCTTGCAGCGGCTTACGCTGTTTATGCCAACGGCGGAACGTATTATGAGCCGACTTATGTCAATAAAGTCGTTGAACAAGACGGTCAGGTCCATGAATATTCTTCAGACGGCAAAAAAGTCGCCCAAGCCTCAACAGCTTATATGGTCACTGACATGCTGAAAGACGTGATCCGCCGCGGGACCGGCCAAAATGCCGCGATCAGCGGCCTGCCGCAAGCCGGCAAAACCGGGACTTCCAATTATCTGGAAGCCGACTTGAGCAAAGTCAAAGGCGACGCCAACGGCTACCCCGATATCACATTTGTCGGCTATACTCCCGACTTCACACTTTCGGTGTGGACCGGCTACGAAGATTATTTCCATGCGGTCAGTGAAAATGACACGATGATCGCATCAACGATCTACCGCGAGCTGATGCAGTACGTCACCAACAATCACGAGAATAAAGATTGGAAGATGCCTGATAATGTTTACCGCTCCGGCGGCGAGTTGTACTTGAGCAACGGCAAGACGACTACCAAGCAAACTGAGAAAGCCTCCACGAACCAAAGCATCTCCAGTACGCAATCGATGACTTCAAGCAGTCTGCCGCAAAGTTCGAGTGAACCGGCAAGCACAAGCTTCTCTAGCGAGACCAGCGCCACGGAACCTTCTACGAGCGCGCAAAGTTCGGAGACTGCACCTTCTTCCAGCACTGCACCCGCGCCTGCCCCGACACCGTCTTCCAGTGTCCAGCAGTCACCAGCTTACTCCGGAAGCGGCAACTAAAGCAAGATCCGCTCGAAATCACCTTCAGGTAGTTTCGGGCGGATCTTTTTGTTTACTTTTTCTTTTTTTTCAGCGACTGTTCTTCTAAATATTTATAGCCGTACAAGCAAAAATCCAAAAATGGACATTCCGCACAGTGCGGATTTCGGGCAGTACAAAAGTAGCGGCCGAAAAAGATCAGGCGATGGTGATCTTTGACCCAATCTTTTTCAGGAAGCTTATCCATCAGTGCTTGTTCGACTTGGCGGACACTGTCGCTTTCTTTTGCGATCCCGAGGCGTTTTGTCACACGGTCCAAATGTGTATCGACCGCGATCGCCGGTTCGCCGAACGCATCGCCCATCACAACGTTCGCTGTTTTGCGGCCGACTCCCGGCAGACTCATCAGCTCTTCACGTGTCTTGGGGACGACGCTGCCGAATTCCATGACCAGCTTTTGTGCACAAGCCTTCAAATTCTTCGCTTTATTATGGTAAAGACCGATCGTGCGGATCACGCTTTCGATCTCCGGAATCGCTGCGTTCGCCAATGCTTTCGGATCAGGAAAGCGCTTGAAGAGTTCTGGCGTCACTTTATTGACGGAGACATCGGTCGCCTGTGCGCTTAAAATGACCGCAACTAAGATCTGAAACGGTGAGCGCGCACTTAATTCACGCTGCGCGTCCGGATACATTTCACCGATTTTTTCCAAAACCGCGCGTGTTTTTTCTTTGGATAATGTCACTTGGTTTTCTCCCCTTTTTCTTCTTCAAGCAGATTGACCAGACTGATCTTCGGCAGGACTTTTTTCGGTTCAGGCTGCGCTTGGGTCTTTTCCCGGTAGCTTTGATGTTTTTTTTGGTCAGCTTCGACCTCTTCCGCCGAGGCGAGGTTCTTTTTCTCCCAGCTGATCAAAATGCGGTCGATATATTTCAAACTATAGGCTTGATTCAATACCGCCTCTTTCAGCGCCAAACGGATCAGTTCACTGGAATAGCCTTCTTGCAGCCAAAATTGGACCGTCTCGATTTCCATCGGCGAGAGAACGCGGCCGAATTCGCTTTGAAAAAGTTCGAGCAGCCGTTTGAGTGTACTTTGCGAAACTTTTTTCGGCTGCTGCGCTTCTTCCTGCAGCAGTTTTTCTAATTTTTCATACAGCGGATCTAAATTGAATACATCATAGCTGATCCCCTGTTTCGTGCGTTTCGTATCGATTTTGACGGCTTTTTTTGCGGTCAGCTTCTCAAGCAGCAGGTAGATCTTTTCCGTTGAAAAACCCATTGCTTCTCCTAAATCAGCCGCTTCCGGGAAAAAGATCCCTTTTTGGCGGTACCGCGATAATTCGAGCCACAACAAAAACTCTTCGGCGTTCAGGCCTAATTTTGCATAAGAATCAAATAATAGATTCGACACATTGAGGGTCCCGGCTGCTAAAAAATCTTTTAATGAAAACATCACACACTCCCCCTCATTCTTCCGCCGCGACAGTTCCAAGCGTTGACAAGTCGTACGGCGTATCTTGATAAACAGTATAGTTGATCCAGTTGGAAAACAAGAGCGATGCCGCCATGTGCCAGCGGACCGCCGGAATTTGCTCTGGATCATCATGCGGAAAATAATTCTCGGGGACAAGCGGTGCGATGCCTTTGCCCAAATCGCGCAAATACTCTTCTTTCAACGTGTTCCGGTCATATTCCAAATGGCCGAGCAGATAAAAAGCGCGTGAATGCGTATCAGCGATCACTGAGGAGCCGGCTTTGGCAGAAGTCGCCCAGACTTCAAGCGCCGGATCATCATCGATCTGGCTTTCATCAAGCCCGGTATAACGGGAATGCGGTGCCCAAAAACGATCATCAAACCCGCGGAAAAGCGGTTCGAGCGGCCGCAAAACAGTTTGCTGAAAAATCCCCGTCAGCTTCTCAGGCAGCCGCACCTTATCGATTCCGTGATCATAATAAAGTGCCGCTTGCGCTCCCCAGCAGATATTGAGCGTACTGAAAACATGCGTCTTTTTCCAGTCAAAAATTTCCGTCAGTTCCTCCCAATAGTCAACTTCTTCAAAGGGCATTTTTTCGACGGGAGCGCCGGTCACGATCAAACCGTCAAAATAATGATCTTTGACCTCGGCAAAAGTATGATAAAACTTGGTTAGGTGTTCTTTTTTCGTATTCTTTGCTTGATGAGTGCCCATATGCAGGAAATACACGTTGATTTGAAGCGGTGTGTTCCCCAACAACCGCAAGAGCTGAACTTCCGTTTCGCTTTTTTTAGGCATCAAATTAACGACTAAGATCTCCAGCGGACGGATATCTTGTGTCATCGCCCGGCTTTTATCCATGACGAAAATATTTTCTCTTTCAAGTGCTTGGATCGCAGGTAATTCTTTATTCACATTTACCGGCATAAAGCTCAACTCCTTTTCACGCAATTCGTTTCTATTCTAGCCGAATCACACAGGAATGTCACGTACGCAAAGAGCAAATGTTCAATCGAGCGCTTTTATGCTATGCTTGAAGAAAATCAGTAAAAGGAGTCCTCCAACGACAATGACCAGCGACTCAACCATCTCTTCCACGCGTCCCTTAAGCGAGGAAGTGACCCACCAGGCAACCAAACAGCTGAATGCTTTTCAGCGTTTTCTCGACTCGATCGATTGGGATAAAGTATTGGCCTGGACGATCACCAAAGTGCTATACATCCTTTTGATGACCGTCCTTTTTCTTGTGATGCGCAAGATTTTTTTGCATCTCGTCGACAAAGGCTACTGCAAACAGATCGAAAAAATGGAAAAAAGCGGTTTGAATCCGCAACGTCAACGGACGATCAAGACGCTCGTCCATAATATCGTTCAGTATACATTAGTCTTCTTTTATATTTACAGCATCCTGACGATTTTGGGCGTGCCGGTCAGCTCGCTTTTGGCAGGAGCTGGGATCGCCGGCTTGACGATCAGTTTAGGCGCCCAAGGATTTATGAACGATATCATCACCGGGATGTTCATCATCGGCGAAAAGCAGCTTGATGTCGGCGATTACGTCAAACTTTTGAATATCAATATCGAAGGAACCGTGATGGCGGTCGGGATCCGCACGACCCAGCTGCGCGGCGTCGACGGGACGCTCCACTATGTGCCGAACCGCAATATCACGACGATCAGCAACCTTTCCCGAAGCGACATGCTGGTGATGATCGATGTCCGGATCGAGCTGGCAGAAGGCTATGAAAAAATCTATCATGTCATCGACCAGCAGACGCAAAAACTCGCTAACGAGTTCCGAAATGAGATCAAAAGCGGACCGACGATTTTCGGCCTTGTCGACCTCGGCAACAGCAATTACGCGATCCGCGTTACGATGTATACTGAAAATTCGCGGCAATACGCTTTGAAAGAACAATTTCTTGCTGACTATGTCACCGCGCTTACCGCGAACGGCTTTACGATCCCCCATACACCGATCATTCCCATGAAATGATCCCTTTCAAGGGAGCTTCCATCTGAAATAGCCGCGGCTTTCGGTCGCTCTTTCGGATATCGGGAGGCTGAGACAAAAGTAGCCTAAATAGAAAAAGAGCCTAAAATTCGTTTTTGAAAACGTTAATTTTAGGCTCTTTTTTAATTGAAAAATGTGTTAAGAAAGACTGGATTTTTAGTTTTGTACCAGCCTCTTTTTTTGATGCAACTGCTTAAAGTAAACTATATCACTCTAAAAGACATATATATTTGACATATAGCAATTTATATCGTATATTTGATTTGCGAGCCAGAAAGGAGGCAGACGATTTGAAAAATATAAAGCTCAAAGCGGCCCGCGCCGAAGCCGATCTGAGTCAAGAAGATCTGGCAAAAGCTGTCGGCGTGACGCGGCAGACGATCGGATTGATCGAATCAGGAAATTACAATCCGACACTGAAACTCTGCATCGCGATCTGCAAAACATTAGGAAAAACCTTGAATGATTTATTTTGGGAGGAATCATCATGAAAATCAAAGATGAACGCATCGTCCGTGAAGAAAACAAGATCAACAGCGAAGCTTATTATCTCGTTCTTTTTTTGGCGACGACTTCGATCTTGATCAAATCATACGTCTTGGATCTGCCCGCCGCCTCTTACGCGACGGAGCTTGTGGTCATTTTAGTCTCGATCCTTTATGTCGCCGTCCGAAGTATGATGCGCGGGGTGGATATGATGAATAATGAGAAATTTGTCAAACGGATCAGTGCCGCCTTTATTCTGCTCGGCAGTCTGGCAAGCAGCATCATGATTGCGGTCAAAAACTACTCACTGTATCACGCGAAATATACCGGAGTGTTTGATTGGCATTTTATAGCGACGATCATCGTGACTTTTATCTCTTCTGTGATTTTTCTCGCTGCAGTTTTTGCCGTTTTTTATGCATTGAATAAAGCGGGGCAGAAAAGGATCGAGCGAAAATTGCATGAGGAAGATCAAAAAAAATAATCTGTTCGATATCCAAACAGACACGCCGCGAAGAAAAAAACTTCGCGGCGTGTCTGTTTATTTTTTGATTTTTTCGGTTTTTTGCTGCGGATGCAGCTCTTTTTCAGTTCTCTTTGCTGCCCGCTGCTGTTGCTCTCAGTTCGCCCGCGTCGTCAAAAATTGTGAGAAGACTCTGAGTGCTTGCGGGATCGCGGCTTCTTTCGGGGCAAAGTGCGCTGAATGGAGCGGATAGGGACTATCGACGCCTAACCAGAAAAAGGTCCCAGGAATCTGATGAAGAAGATAACCGAAGTCTTCGCCAGTCATCGTCGGCGGCACATCTTGAAACGGGATCTCCGGATGTGCTTGTAAAAAAGTCAAAAAGGCTTGGGTTGTTGCCGGATCATTCGTGACTGGAAGATAGCCTTGCTGTTTCAAATCGATTTCAACCTCGCAAGCGAAACTTTCTGCGACGCCGCGAGCGATCTCTTGGACTCGCTTTTGCGTCAGCTGATTCGTCTGATCATCAAGCGTGCGGATCGTACCGAAAAGCTCAGCCGTCCCCGAAATGACATTATTCGTCTTTCCGGCATGCAAACTGCCGAAAGTGACGACTGCGGATTTGAGCGGATCGACGTTGCGTGAAACGATCGTTTGGACCTGCTGGATGAAAGCTGAAGCCGCAACGATCATATCATTTGCCAAATGGGGATAAGCGGCGTGTCCTTCGCGCCCTGTGAAGCGGATCTTGACTTCGCAAGTCCCGGCGCACATCGTTCCAATGTGCGTACTGATGACACCCGCCGGAAGCTCGGGATTGACGTGCAGTGCATAAATCTCATCGGGCAGCTCTTCGCCGAAGCCGTGATCCTGATAAAACAGCATCCCGCCAGCTTCATTTTCTTCTGCCGGCTGAAAAAGAAACAAGAGATCATCTTTTGGCGGATGCAAAGTGAAATATCTTAATAATCCAAGAGCGATCGCCATATGGAAATCATGTCCGCAAGCATGCATCTGCCCGGGATGAAGCGAGTGAAAAGCAGCACCGGTTTCTTCCTCGACCGGCAAGCCGTCGATATCAGTCCGCCAAGCGACGATCTTTTCAGGTGAAGTCCCGGGCAGCTTCACGAGGATCCCGGTTCTCCAGCGTTTGATCTGCGGCTCAGTGATCCCCAGTTTGCGGATCGTGTTCAGCAAATACGCTTGGGTCGCGGTTTCTTTCAAGCCGATCTCGGGTATTTGATGCAGTTCGCGGCGGATCTGGATAAATGGATCAAGTGGCAAAACGATCCCTCCTTTTGATAATGGAAAGGGACCGTGACATATATTTTGTCAAGGTCCCGATATCTGAATAAGCGGTGCTTCAAAAGCAGCTTCTTAGGATGAAGCGCAAGAGCACTTTTGTCACCGCCTCGCTTGTACATTATTTTATTAATGATCAGGATTTAATTTCCGCAGCGCAGCCATCAAACTGGTCTTGCCCTTGGTTTTTTCATCGATCGTTTTGATCACACGTGCCGGCACCCCGGCAACGACCGTCAGCGGTGCGACATCGTCTACAACGATCGCACCAGCGGCAACAACGGCTCCTTGGCCGATCCGGACGCCTTCCAAGATCACTGCATTCGCCCCGATCAAGACATTGTCTTCGATCGTGACCGGATCGGCGCTGGGTGGCTCGATCACACCAGCTAAGACTGCACCGGCGCCGACATGGCAATTTTTTCCAACGGTCGCACGCCCGCCTAACACAGCGTTCATGTCGATCATCGTCCCTTCGCCGATCTTAGCACCAATATTGATCACCGCTCCCATCATGACGACCGCATTGCTGCCGATCTCGACTTGGTCGCGAATGATCGCGCCCGGCTCGATTCGTGCATTGACTGCTAAAAGATCAAGCAGCGGGATCGCTGAATAGCGGCAATCATTTTCGATCACTTGATCGGTGATCGATGAAGCGTGGTCGGCTAAAAAGCCTGCGATAATTTCCCAATCCCCGAAAAGCACGGCTGTATGCTCTTCAGCAAAAACTTTCACATCTTTAGGAAATTCAACTTGTGAAAAATCCCCTTTCAGATACACTTTCACCGGGGTTTTTTTCTTGGCATCTCCGATATAGCGGATGATTTCTTCAGCGTTCAATGAAACAACTCCTAACCGACTTCTATTTTAGTTTTCGAGAGATCTTTTTTTGAAATGATCAAGTTCTCCTGCTCCAGATCGTGAACGAGCCGGTTGACCGCTTTTAAGAGCTCGCGGCGGGTGATGATCCCGACAAAGTGACGGTCTTTCCCGACGACCGGCAAAAAAGCATGGTCGATCGCCAAATGCAGCAAATCTTCCAGCGTATTCGATTCGTCGACCGTCACAAAATCGGTTTCCATCACATCAGCGACGGTTTTATCATTTAAATTATCAGGATCGATCGCGTCCAAATCAAACATCTGATCAACGATCTCTGACAAACCGATCAAACCGACGATCTTTTCCTCGCGGTCCAAAACCGGGATCTTCGAATATTTGACTTTGCTCAAGACTAAAAAAGCGTGACTTAGCGGATTGATGTCCATCACATTCGCGATCTTTTCGGCAGGGATCAAAAAATCCTCTTTTTTTCTTAATAATATTTCTTCGCATACTGGTCCGATCATGCAAATATCCTCCATTCTATTCGTTCTACTCTTTCATTGTACACTAAAGAGGAAGCGTTCTCTTACTCGAAGGATTATAAAGACTGAACATTAAAATTAATTTAACCATTCACGATTTTTTTCAAGGTAAACTGCCAGCCCGGGATCGCACGCTGGGCCCGGTTGTAAAAATCGACATGATAATGCTGATCGTCCCAGTCTAACAAGACATACGATGGTTCTAAAAGTTCGCCGCGCGGTTGGACGATACTGCCAGGATTGACGAATAAGAGATTATTCTCTTCTTTGCAGAACGCTTCGTGCGTGTGGCCGAACAAAACGATCGTGCAGCCGGCTTCATCCGCTTCATTGGTCAATTGATCCAAGCCGTATTTCAAACTGCTGTGATGTCCATGGACGCAATAGATTTTTTGATCCCCCAGCTGCAGCAGGGCATGCGAAGGAAATCCCAACCCAAAGTCGCAATTACCGGCGATTTTAACGGTAAAGGCCTGCCAGATCGGATCATCGGCTGAAAGCTCCGAGTCGCCCAAATGGATCATCGCATCAACCTCATCGCGATATCTTTCGATCAGATCATTTAATATTTTTTCATCATGATGACTGTCGCTTACCACTAATACTTTCATCTTTCATCCTCCAGCTCGTTCTTGTTTGTCAGCCAGGCCTGCCAAACTTTTTCCAGTTTGCGGACCGCTAGCGCGCGGTGGCTGATGCGATTTTTTTGTTCCGGCGGCAGTTGGGCCGCCGTACAATTATACTCCGGCAGAAAAAACAGCGGATCATAGCCGAAACCGTCATTTCCCTGCGGAACGGTCGCGATTTGTCCGGTCCAATCGGCAGAGACCACGAGTGTTTTTTTATGCGGTGCGGCAAAAGCCAAAGTACAGTGGAAAACCGCGTGCCGCTTTTCACCTTTAAAAGGTGCCATCATTGCCAAAAGCTTCGCGTTGTTGGCCGCATCATTGTGTCCGCTACCGGCAAAACGCGCCGAATAGATCCCGGGAAGTCCGTCCAGCGCATCGACCGAAAGTCCCGAATCGTCCGCCAACACCGGACGGTCCAATAAGCGTGCGATCGTTTCGGCTTTCAAGCGGGCGTTTTCTGCAAACGTCGAGCCGGTCTCCTCGACTTCGGGAAGATCCGGATAGTCGAGCAGCGTTTCGACGCGATATCCCGCTTTGCCAAAAAGTGTTTTGAATTCGCGCGCTTTGCCGGCATTGCGGGTCGCGATCACGATCGCTTGTTGTTCTTCGGCCGGCTGCACGCCGGCCGCTTGTTTTTGCAGATCCATCAAGTATTCTCCTTTGCCTTGGAGCATTTGAAGCGCCCCGTAAACTTCGGCTTCATTGACTGCCTGCGCTCCTGAAATGATCTCCAGCCGCAAAAACTCGCCGAATTCATTCACTGCGAGATCAACGTTGAAGTCCGCGTCCGCGCTCTCTTGAGCTGTCGGATCGAGCAGGAGTGCGCCATCCGCTGCTGCGACGCGGAATGCAGCCACTTGCGTTTGCAAGAGATCCAAGTCTTCCGGACCGCGCACCAGATTCGTTAACAGCCGCAGCGCCGCCCAGCCGCCGGTAAGGCTCGGTGCATAGAGCGGCGTTTCGGTTGCAAGCGGAAAAAAAACCGCCGCAAAACCATACTTGGCTGGCTGTGCCAAGGTTTTTCCCAAATCTTCCGCCACTTTTTCAGCCAGGGCAGCGTACTGCTCTTTTGCTGGACAATCTTCCGTCAAAGCGAAACAGACGTTGATGCCGCTCGCTTCTTTTGCCGGGAGCACGCGCATGCGGCAGATCAAATGCGTTTTTCCCCAATCGATCACTACGACGGCCGTCCGGCGATCATAGATCTCGGTTTTCAAGCGGATCGGCAGCAGTTCATCTGGATTTCGGCCATCTTTGCGCATACGTTCAGTCCCTTCCAAGTTCGATATGGGTGACCTGCAAATCGCTTCTTCCAAGCCAGCCTTCTGCCAGATCGCTGAATAGGCGGGCTGAGCCGGTCGTATAAAATTCATGCGGCGGATGTGTGCGTTCAAAAGGCGCGGCGATCGCAAAATAGTCGAGCAGTGCGGAAACTTCACTGATCGTTTCGACGCCGCTGTCGATCAATTTGACTTTCGGTCCCATCACATTTTGGATCAACGGCCGCAAAAGCGGATAATGCGTGCATCCCATGATCAAAGTATCCATTTTCGGCGGCAAAAGCGGCCGCAGTGATTCAGCAACAACTTTTTTGGCCACCGGCGAGCGGTATTCGTTGCTTTCAACGACTGCCACGAAACGCGGACAAGCCAGACTGATCGTATGGATCGCGGGATCTTTTTTCTTCAGCGTCTTTTCATAAGCGCCGCTTTTGATCGTGCCGGTGGTGCCGATGATCCCGATGATCTTATTTTTAGTAGCCCTGAGAGCCGCGCGGCTTCCCGGCAAAATCACGCCGACGACCGGGATATCGACTTTGCCGCGGATCACTTCCAGAGCAACTGAAGTCGCTGTATTGCAAGCGATCACCAGCATTTTGATCCCCTTTTTCAAAAGAAAAGCCGTCATCTCTTCCGTAAAGCGGATCACCTGTTCAGCCGGCCGCGGACCATAAGGACAGCGTGCCGTATCGCCCAAGTATAAGACCCGTTCATTGGGGAGCTGTTTCATCGCTTCTTTGACGACCGTCAAACCGCCGACGCCGGAATCGATAAAACCGATCGGAGACTCGTTGATTGGTTTGATTTCTTTCATTTTACTCATTTTTATCGAACTTCCACGTGGAAAGTTTCCTCCAAGTTTTTCGTGATTTTTTCCATGGCATGATTGATCGCTTCGTCTTTTAATGTGGCATTCGGATCAGCAAACGTCAAGTGATATGCGAGCGACTTTTTGCCGCTGGCTAAATTCTTGCCTTGGTACAGATCGAAAAGTTCGATTTTTTGCAAGTGTTTGCCGCCGTGGGCTTGGATCGCTGCGACCAATTGGCCGTGCGAAACTTCACGATCGACTAACAGCGCGATGTCGCGGGAAATCTGCGGGAATTTTGAAACGGCTTGATAAACGAAAGGTTCATCAGCGACCAGCAGTTTTTCCAAGTCAAGTTCCGCGGCAAAAGTTTCATTGATATCCAGACCTTTTGCCAAACTTGGGTGGATCTGGCCGATCAAGCCGATCATTTCGCCTTGATAATAAATATCGGCGCCGCGGCCCGGGTGCAGTTCGGGATGCGCTGTCGTTCGTGCAAAAGTGATCCCGTCTTTGATCCCAAGTTCGTTGAATATTTTTTCAAGAAGACCTTTTAAGGTAAAGAAGTCGGTTTTTTCTGCTGGATCTTCCCATGTTTTTCTTTGCCAATTGCCGGAAAGTGCCAAAGCCAAGTGTTCTTTTTCGACTGGCAGCTCTTTTTTCGGATCATGCTCTTGATGGAAGACTTTGCCGGTTTCAAAAAGCGCGATATCGGTATTTTTGCGCGCGATATTATAGGCCAGATCATCCAAAAGGCCGCTCGCAACGTTCAAACGGAGCGTCGTCCGTTCTTCCGACATCGGCCAAGCCAGCTGCGTCAAATTGCTCTTTTCCCAAGTGAACTGCGCAGCTTTTTCAGCCGTCGTGATCGCATACGAGATCGCTTCATCCACACCGCTGCCTTCCAGCAACTCTTTGATGCGGCGCATTTTCTTTTGGCGCGTCGTCAGGCCGCCATTTGTCTGGCCGGTCGGCAAGGTCGTCGGCAAGCGGTCATAACCGTAGATCCGCGCCACTTCTTCGACCAAATCAGCGGGAATATGGATGTCCCAGCGGTGTGTCGGGATCGTCACGGTGAATTCTCCGTGAGCGACTTTCGTACGGAAGCCCAGCCGCGAAAAGATCGTTGTCACTTCTTCTTCAGCCAGTTTTGTTCCAAGGGCGGCATTCAGCTTCTCCAAAGTGATCGAAACTACCGCTTCTTTGGCTGGTGTTTCAGCTGCAGTGACGACACCGGACAAGACATGTCCGCCGGAAAGTTCAGCGATCATGGCAGCACAAGCATCGAGCGCCGCCAAGATCATTCCTTGATCGATCCCTTTTTCAAAACGCGCGGAAGACTCTGAGCGCAAGTTGAAGCGCTGCGAGGTTTTGCGGACATGAACGCCTTCAAACATTGCGGCTTCCAACGCGACCGTCGTCGTTTCCTCCGTGATCTCCGAATCAAGTCCGCCCATCACTCCGGCGAGGGCTACTGGAACTTCGCCATTGGTGATCACCAAGTCATCCGGTGTGAGTTCGCGCTCTTCACCGTCCAGAGTCGTCAAAGTTTCGCCGGCTTGTGCAAAACGAACGACGATTTTTTTCGTTTGCAGTTTTTCATAGTCGAACGCGTGGAGCGGCTGACCATAATCGAGCAGGATATAGTTCGTCGCATCGACGACATTGTTGATCGGGCGGATCCCTTCTTTCATCAGACGCATCTGCAGCCAGAACGGACTATCTTTGATCACAACATCTTCGATCAAGCGCAAATGATAATCCAAAACTGCTTCTTTGTCTTCAACAGCTGCGGTGATCATTTCTGCAGCGGTCTGTTTTGGATCTTCCGTCAGTTGGATCGCCGGGAAGGAAGGCACTTGCGAGTAGATCGCACCGACTTCATAGGCGACGCCGTGCATGCTGAGGGCATCAGCGCGGTTCGGGGTGATCGAAAGCTCGATGATCGAGTCGTTCAAACCCAAATATTCGATCGCCGAATCGCCGACGATCGCAGTTTTCGGCAGAATGTAGATCCCATCACTGTATTCTTTCGGTGTCACACTGTCGGAAATCCCTAATTCTTGAAGCGCACAGAACATTCCGTTCGAGACGATCCCGCGGATCTTGCCGCGTTTGATCTTGACATTGTCGCCGATCCTTGCACCAACGAGCGCGGTGATCACTTTTTGACCTTCTGCGACATTTGGAGCGCCGCAGATGATCTGCAGCGGTTCTTCTTCACCCACATCGACTTGGCAGATCTTTAAGTGATCGCTGTCTGGATGCGGGACGCATTCTTTGACTTCTCCGATCACGATTTTCTTTAAGCCGTCCCCCGGCACTTCGATTCCTTCGACTTCGATCCCGGTCAAGGACATTTGGTCCGCCAAATCATGCGGTGCGACATTGTCTAAATCGATATATTCTTTCAACCAATCATAAGAAACTAGCATGTGATTACTCCTTTACCTTGAATTGTTCCAAGAAACGCAGATCATTCAAATAGAAATTGCGGATATCATTGATCCCGTATCTAAGCATCGCAACGCGTTCGATCCCGATCCCGAAAGCGAAACCGCTGTATACGTCCGGGTCGATCCCGCTCATCTTCAGGACATCCGGGTGTACCATTCCGGCGCCCAAAATCTCGATCCAGCCGGTGTGCTTGCAGACATTGCAGCCTTTGCCGCCGCATTTGAAACAGGAAACATCGACTTCGACACTTGGTTCTGTAAACGGAAAATAACTTGGACGCAAACGGATCGAACGCTCCGCGCCGAACATCTTTTGGATCATCAGCTCAAGCGTCCCCTTCAAGTCGGCCATCGTGACGCCCTTGTCGACGACCAGCCCTTCGATCTGCTGGAATTGATGGGAGTGGGTCGCGTCATCGGTATCGCGGCGGAAGACTTTCCCGGGGCTGATCATGCGCAGCGGACCCTTGGAAAAATCATGTTTTTCCATCGTCCGCGCCTGGACAGGCGAAGTATGCGTCCGCACTAAAATATCATCCGAAATATAAAATGTATCTTGCATATCGCGTGCCGGATGGCCTTTTGGCAGATTCATCCGTTCAAAGTTGTAGTGATCGCTTTCGACTTCATACCCTTCAACGACTTGATAACCCATGCCGATAAAGATATCTTCGATCTCGGTTTTGATCTGCGTCAAAATATGGCGTGCCCCTTGCCGCATCGGCTTGCCCGGCAATGTAACATCGATCGTTTCTTTTTCGAGACTTTGCGCAAGTTTCTCGCTTTCCAGCAGTTCTTTGCGTTCGGCGATCGCCGTTTGCAGATGATCGCGGATCTCGTTGGCAAAACTGCCGACTTTCGGCCGCTCTTCAGGCGCAAGATCTTTCATGCCCCGCAGGACTTCAGTGATCGGCCCTTTCTTTCCTAAAATATTGACACGGATCGCTTCCAACCCGTTGATGTCTTTGACATTATCGATTGCGTCCAGTGTGTCCTTGCGCAATGCTTCCAGCTGTTCTCTTAACGACATATCCATCCTCCATTCTTGATTCTCAACACAAAAAGAGACTTCGTTCACAAAGGAACGAAGTCTCGCGGTACCATCCTAATTCGGCAGAATCTTTCTGCCGCACTCTTCCGGCGATAACGGTGCCACCGGCTTACGCAGGCGAAAGAAGTGAACTTCATTTTGCGCGGCTGACCTCAGCTTGCAGTCTATGGCTGAGACTCCCTGACAACTTTGGCAAAACTACTCTTTTCTTTCATTGCCTTGTACTTTCACAGTGTACTCAAGAAAGTCGTTTTCGTCAACTCCCGCTTAATTCGATCACCGGATCATCTGCATCAAGGGCGATCAAAAACATGCGGATCGCTTGCTGCGGGAATTCACTCGCCAATGCTTCGCGGTAGAGCCGCAGCTGGCCGCCGTAGCGCGTTTTCAACTTTCCGACTTCTTCGGCACTGCCGCGTTGCGGCAAGTGATCTGTCTTGTAATCAAACAGCATGATCGCCCCCGGCCCAGCAAAATAGCCGTCCAAGATCCCGTGGATCAGCACTTTGTCTTGACGCGTTTGCGGGGCCTCGGGGTAGCCGGCAAAGATCTCGACTGCCGGCAGGAGCATCGCAAACGTGCGCTCGCGCTGAACGCTTTTGGCCTGCAGCATTTCGCGGCCGAAAGCCGTGTCATGGAAGAAATGGAGGATCTTGTCATATGGGATCCGTTTGGCAAGAGCTTCTTCCAGTACCCCTTCTTGAACTAAGGAAGCCGCAAATCGCTGCAGTTTTGCCAAATCGTATTCGCCGCCGAGCGGCAGCCGCTGCAGGAAGAAATGAGTCGCTGTACCGATCTCAGTCGCGGCCGGCTGATGATCTTCTTCCAAAAAACGCGGAGTGCCGAGCGACTCTTCCGCAAAACGCGGCCGATAGCCGCGCGCCTCGAGCTTGCGCGCTTCCGGCATATCTGAAAGATCATTCATATTGCCGGCATCAGGATCCTCATACCGCCGCTTCAGCTCGCTCACACTTTGATAGCTTGTCGTGATCGTCGCTTTTTCAAACGGATAACGGGCCTCAAGTCTTTCTTTCGCACGCGGCCAAAGTGCGGCAGCTGCTCCGCTTGCAAGTGTCGGTGTTTCTTCGGAATGTGTGCTCAAGCGGTTCAATTCCCGCGCCAGCACTTCTTTTGAATAGAAATGAAGTTCATAAGTGCCGTAAGAAGCAAGTGCGGCTAATGTATTTCCGGCAGTCGGTGCGTACTTGAGGCTTTTCGGATGGCGGATCAGTGTGTAGCCGATCCAGCTCATAAAGTTCGCTGCCCCAAGGCGCAAAGTTGCCGAAAGCCGCGGCTCCTCTTTTTCAACGGCTCCGCGTTCCCAATCATTCCAGAGCTGCGGCTCATTATCATAGGAACCGACAAGATACAGTTTTTGTTCAGCACGCGTCAGTGCGACATACAGTTTGCGGATCTCTTCAGCCAAAAGGACTTGTTTTTTGCGCGCTTTTAAAACGATATAAGCGAACGTCGGGACGACTTCGCGCGTTGCGGAAAGAAGAAGTTTCATACCGACACCGGCATGGGCATCCATGATCATTCTTTTTTTCAACTCGCCTAAGTTGAACTGATGCGAAAGATCAAACAAGAACACAACCGGAAACTCCAAGCCTTTCGAACCGTGGATCGTCATCAGCCGAACGGCGTTCTCCTTTTCAAGAACAGCCGGTTCGCTCAGATCTTTGTCTTTTTCCTGCATTTTGCGGATGAACCGGACAAAGGCGAATAGTCCGCGGTAGCTGGTCGCTTCATATTGACTCGCCCGCTGATAAAGCGCATGCAGATTCGCCTGCCGCTGGGCCCCGGCTGGCAATCCGCCGACATAGTCCAGAAAGCCGGTCGTTTCGTAGATATCCCAAATCAGCTCGACTAAGTTCAGCTGACCGTTGATCCGCCGCCAGCGTGCCAGCCGTTCAGCAAACAATTCGGCCTGCAGGCGCTCGGGTGTGCGCTCTTTCGGCTGCCCTAGATAAGTTTCAAACGCGGTATAAAAATCGCTCTGCGGAGCACTTGTCCGGATCTTGACCAGTTCATTCTCCGAAAGGCCGACAAGCGGGCTTTTCAAGACCGTCGCGAGCGCAATATCCTGTTTAGGATTGTCGATCACTTCGAGCAGTGCCAGCATTTGACGAACTTCCATCGCTTGAAAATAATTTTCAGCTTGCTGCACGACGAGCGGCACTTGAAACTGTTCAAAAAGTTCGACAGCTTTTAAGTGGAACTTGCGCGTTGAAGACAAAAGAACGATGTCGCTGAAGCGAATCGGCCGGTTGGCTTCCGCCTGCTTGTCGTAGATCTCAAAACCGCTTTCGACAAGTTCGCGGATTTTCAAGAGGATCGCTGAAAGCTCGCCTTCTGAGCGATCCTCAAAATCAAGCGGAGCTTTTTCGGGATCGATCACCGATTTCTTCTCGTAAATAAGGACTTCCGGCGTGAAATTCGGACTTTCGGGAAAGTTTTTATTGCCGAGCTTTAAAAAAGCTTCCTGATCATAATCGATCTGACCCACAGAAGCATCCATCAGCTGCTGAAAAACCAGATTCGTGAAATTCAAGACTTCCGGGCGCGAACGGAAATTTTCTGCCAAAATGATCCGTTCCCCGCCTTGATGATTTTCGAAGGCGTGGAACTTGTTGATAAAAAGTTCGGGATCCGCGCGGCGAAACCCATAGATCGATTGCTTGACATCTCCCACCATAAAATAATTGCCGGGTGCCTCATTTGTTTCCGGAACGCGGCGCAGCCAGTAGAGGATCGCTTCTTGCAGCTGATTAAGATCCTGATATTCATCGACCAGCACTTCAGTGAACTGTTCGCGAAAGGCCAGACTGGCGGCTGAGGGGCTGAACTGCCCATTCTCAGCTTTGGTCCGCAAGATTTCCAGCGCAAAATGTTCCAGATCATTGAAATCAAGTACATTTTTTTTGGCTTTGCGCGCCGCAAGTGCCGCTGCAAAAGTTTCCATGAACTCTGTCAGCGTCGCTAGAAGCGGCGCAGCTTTTTTGTTGTAGTCGCTCAGCTCGGCGGCTGGATAAGAAAAATAATCAGCAAGCATCGCCTGATAATCTTTTTTGATCGCCGCGCGTGCTTTCGAAAGTGCTTTGGCCAATTCTTTTGCTTCTTCCGAATCGGTCTTTTTGCGCAGCTGCGGAAAGCGCGGAAATTCCATTTCCTGCAGCAGCAAACGGCTCTTTTCATAACTGGCAGATCCGGCTGCCAGTGCGCCGTCTAAATAATCAGCTTCCGTCTGCAACAGCAGGCGGATCTTGTCCATTTCCATAAAGGGCTCAGTTTGCCGGATCAGCTCTTGATACATTTGCCGCGCTTCCTGCAAAAAATCACTGACCAGCGGCGCCAGCTGCTGCTGATACAGTGGATCGATCTCCCCAGCCTCATACCAGCGGAAACTTTCTTTCAGCCACGCAAACGGCTCAGGAGCGCTCCGCATAAATTGAAATAGTTCAAAACAAGTCGCTTGAAAAGCGTCATCGGTCCGGTCGTTTGAAAAATTATCGACCAGCCGGACAAATGTTTTCGGGCCTTCTTGATAAAAGTTTTCGCGAACCTCGGCAAAAACATCTTCCATCAAGAGTTCGTTCTCTGTTTCATCCGCCATCAGCCGGAAAACCGGATTGAGCTCGATCAGATAGCTGTATTGCTGGATCACTTTCAAACAAAACGCATGGAGCGTACTGATATTTGCACTCGGGATCAGGGTGAGCTGCCGCAAAAGATGCTGGCGCAGCTCGAAGTCCGTTTCCTGAGCGATGGCTTTTTGGATCCCGCTGGTCAAGCGTTCCTTCATTTCTTTAGCGGCCGCTTCGGTAAACGTTACGACTAGAAAACGGTCGATGCTCGCCCCGCTCAAGAGTTGTGTCAAGATCCGCTGGACCAAGACCATCGTTTTTCCGCTCCCGGCCGATGCCGAAAGCAAAAGATCACGCCCCGTCTGATGGATCGCCTGCCATTGATCATTTGTATAAGGAGAATTAGCTGGTTTAATCTTCATTTTGCGACGCCCCTTCCGCACTTTTTCCGAGCAGCTGGAAAATTTCTTCCGGCGGCAGCTTTTTGATCCGCCGGTAACGGTTGCCTTTGATCCACGGATCGAATTGGCAGACCCCGCGAAAATCGCAATGGCTGCAAGCCGATTCGCCGTTTTCGCGGCGGACCGGATTCAGCTGGATCTTCCCGGCAAGGATCTCTTCGCCAGCTGCTGTAAAACGCTCGCGGTTATTCGCAAGCAGCAGTTCAAGCTCTTGCGGTGCGAGTCCGCTGTTGTTTGTGATTTTGATCCCGTCTTTTGCTTTTCTGATGGGATAAATGAGCGAACGGTCATCATCCGACTCATCCAATCCGGCTAAAAATTCCGGATAGGCGACCGTGATCCCGTCATATTTGAACTTTTCGAGCAGTTTGCGCTCAGGATCAATCGTTTTCTCCGAAAGAAATGGGTTTTGAAGCTGCAAATAATAGGCACCGCCGGCATGAAACGGCTTGTTCGATCGCTTTAAGAGCGGATGCTGCTGGTTTTCCAGCAAGATCTGCAGATAAGTCAGCATTTGAAGCGACAGCCCTTCAAAGGCATCCGTCAAATCAAAGCGGTGGCGGCTCGATTTATAGTCGACCACGGAAAAATAATCAGCGGTGGCGGCTTCCAGCCAATCGATGCGGTCGATCTTGCCGCGCACGAATAATTTGCGATCCGCCGCCAGCGTCAATTCCAGCCCCTTCAGCTCATCGGCTGCTGTCGTAAAGCCGAACGGGATTTCGGTCGCGAGCGGTTTATTCGCGGTCCAGCGGCTTTGCTGGTATAGCTGATTGGACGTCTGCAGCAAGATCTCGCGGATCTTGCGGCGGATATAGCTCATCCGTGCATTACGGTCCAAAAAGCGCAGCTGCGCCGAATCGAACAGCAATGCCAGCGCTTGATCGATCAAGCTGGAAAATTCAGCCTCGCTGAGTGCTTCCAGCCGATCGGTCTGCGTGAGCAGCAATTTGACGATCCCATCCATCCCGGCATGGAAAATATTCCCCATGTCGAGCGGCGTGATCCCGAAAACTTCTCGTTCGCGCAAATGAAGGCCGTATGTCAGAAAATAGCGGTATTCGCACAAATAAAAGTTCTCCATCTGCGACACGGAAACATTCAAGCGGTCGCCGTAAAGGGCTGCGACTTGGGAAGCAGCGATCGCTTCCGGCCGATTTGAGTAATGCTCGCTTTCAAAAACATGCCCAGCAAAGCTGCGCCATTTTTCATCTGCCAAAATATAACGCCGGCCCTCCTGCCACAGTGCGTTGAGACGGCCGCCTTCTCTTTCCAGGCGCGAGACCAGGACTAAATCGCTGATCAATTGGCGTTTGCTGGCGATGCGGGCCAGCGTCGCTTGATCGTTTTCACAGGCAAGCAGCGCGTTTTTTTCTGCGAGCGGCAGATGAAAAGCTTCCTGGATCCGGGCAACGAATGGTGACTGCTTCTGCGGCGCATCATCGACCGATGCGGCGTAAGACAAATAAAGCTGACGCTCGGCACTGATCAAAAGACGATAAGCCAAAAAAGGCTCATCATTCATCGTCGCAAGACTCGAATAGGCAAACTCGACTTCGATCGCTGCCAGACGCCGCCGTTCCTCATCAGAAAGCAGCGTCCGGTTCTCATATTTTTTTGGCAGCGTATTTTCATTCAATCCCAGCGCAAAGACGTATTGATTCTGCTGCGGGCGGACGACGTCGAGCGAAAGCACTTGGACTTGGTCGATGCTTTGCGGGATCTGCAGATAGGTCGTCTCCTCAAGACCCGTCGTGAGGGCTTCTTTGAACAACTCAAAATCAAACGGCTCTTTGCCAAAAACCAGCACGAATTCATCCAAGATCTGCAGCAGCGTCTGCCAAGTTTGTTCCTGGCGTTTTGCTTGTGCGAGTTCACCAGCTGCGATCAGCTCATCGCGCCAGCTGATCAGCAGCTCCTCGACGCGGCACTCGAGCAGAAAGCGGTAAAACGTTTCCGCTGCTTCTCGGCCGCTCTGTGCTTTTTTGATCTTGCGAAAAAAAGGCACGACAGTCTCACGGACCAAAGCCGCGAAATGCTGGATCTGCTGAAGCGTTTTTTGTTCTGTTTCGCTCATTTTTTTTATTAATTCCGGCGCAAAACCTTGCCAGATCGAATGCGGATCCGCGGGGTCGCGTTCCCAGTCGCTTCCTTCGATGCCGTGCGCCAGCACAAAGTTCTCCAGCTCATCGATCTGCGGCAGATAGTGCGCGCGCCAAGCTGCAGGGTCGCGCGCTTCAAGTGCATCTTCCGGCCAAAAAAGCTGGGTTTTTAAAAATTGCAGCATATCCGCGTAACGGAAATGGTACGTGTCGATATCAAACAGGGTCTGGATCCAGATCGAAAGCGGATGGCGATCCATCCGCTCGGGCATCGTCAGCGAATAAGCGATCCCGAGCTTTGGAAACACTTGCCGGATCAACTCCAGATACGTTGCATCGTCGCGGATAAAGAGCGTGATGTCTTCAAAGCGGACTCCTTCTTCAACGCTTAAGCGGCGGATCTCGGAAGCGGCGGCCAGCACCTCTTGATAACGGTCGCCAGCGCGCCAGCACGCGAGGTGCTGATCGAGCGGCGCAGACGGCCATTGCCGTGCCGGTTGCGCTGTCAAACTCGTTTGCCAGTATTCCGCTAAGTTCGCAAACGGTGAAGCGGGCTGCTGGTATTTTTGCTGCTTCTCGTCGAGCAGCCGTTCAAGCGTGACGCTTCGCCCGGCGCTTTTTCCTAAATGATACAGCTGATAGAACAATTTGCCGCTTTCAGCATATAGATCATAAGCTTCCGGCAGATGATCGATGTAGACCCGGTCCAGCAGCAGACTGACAGCGAGCGAGCCGTTCGCTTGGATGATCGCTTCAAAAACATTGATCTCCGCAGCATTCAACACGTCAAAATCAAGCGCGAGAAACAGTACTTTTGAAAGATCGAGCGAAGCGAGCTTTTCACTCAGCAGCCCTAACACATCCCCTGAGCGCATTTTTTCGGTTGCGAGTGCATCTTGATAAGATGCATAAAGGGTCGCGAGATCTTGTAATTTTTGTGCTAACTCGCCTGTTTCTTTTTCTGCGGCTGCCGATAATTCAGCAGCTGTCACATCATTTTGTGCACACTCGTCCAAGAGCTGTTCGACTTGTGTGACGAATCCCGCTTTCCCAGCTTGCCGGGCATAAACATGCAGCTCATCCTGCTGCGCGGATAAAATTTTGCGCAGCATCATTTTGTTGCCGATCTCGCTCAGCGCTTCTTTTTGGTAAGCGACGGTGTCTTTCAGCAAAAACCAGGCAAGGCGGGAAAAACTGAACACTTGGAAGCGGAAGCTGGCCGGTCCGCCAAAACGCTTCGCCAGATCATTTAACAGGGAAAGCTCCCGTTCGAATTTTAAATAGTTGGGTACCAAGCAGTAGACTTCGTGTTCCGGCGAGCGGCTCAGCCATTCTGCCGCGATGTCGATCAGCCGCTCCTGGTTTTTTTGAAAGCCGTTGCCGAAAATCAATGAATAGCTCACGATAGACTCCCTCACTCTCTTTGTTTTAACAGTCGCAAACATACGTTCACATTATACCATATCGATCGTCGATCTTTCTTGCTGAAAACGTTGAAAAAAATATGTTATCCTTAGTGAAAACACTAGGAGGCGCTATTATGGAATACCGGATCGAAAGCGATTCTATCGGCGAAGTCAAAGTTCCGCGAAATGCTTTATGGGGAGCACAGACGGAAAGAAGCCGCCAAAATTTCACCGCTGGCGGTTTCATGCCGCTCGCGGTCATCCGCAGCCTGATCGAATTGAAACGAGCGGCCGCGTTTGCGAACACTGAACTAGCAAATCTTTCCACAGACCGCTCAGCGGCGATCGTCCTGGCAGCAGATGAACTGCTTAATCTGCCCGACGTTGAGCTGCGGGAGCACTTCCCGCTGAAAGTTTATCAGACCGGCTCGGGAACACAAACGAACATGAATGTGAATGAGGTGATCGCTCATTTAGGAAAGATGCGGACCGATACAGCCCTTTCACCGAACGACGACGTGAACCGCGCTCAAAGTTCCAACGACTTTTTCCCCGCTGCGATGCATATCGCCGCAGGCCGGGCGGTTGCCGAGCTGAGCGCAGCTGTCGAAGAGCTGATCCACGCTCTGCGTGAAAAAGAAACTTACTACTGGAACACCCTGAAGCTCGGGCGGACGCACCTGCAGGACGCAACACCTTTGACATTCGGCCAAGAGATCAGCGGCTGGATCGCTGCACTGAAGCACGACCTCCATCTGCTCCAAGAAGCCGCGCAGACGCTGCAGGAGCTGCCGGTCGGCGGAACGGCGGTCGGGACAGGCTTGAATGCTCCTGCTGGTTTTGCGGAAACCGTTGTCGCACAGCTCAATCAGCAAAACGACCGACCTTTTACAGTAATGGAAAATAAATTTTTTGGTCTTGCCTCCCATGCTCCGTTGATCGCGACCCATGGCATGATCAAAACTCTCGCGAGCGATCTTTACAAAATCGGCAGCGATTTGCGGTTTTTGGCGAGCGGTCCGCGCGGCGGCTACGGGGAGCTGACGCTGCCGGCAAATGAACCAGGCTCATCGATCATGCCCGGCAAAGTCAATCCGACACAGATCGAAGCTTTGAATATGGCCTGTTTGAAGACGATCGGCAACGATACCGCACTTGCGATCGCCAACGCGCAAGGCAATTTTGAATTGAATGTCGCCAAACCGCTGATCATCGACGCTTTTTTGGAGTCTTGCGCGCTTTTGCGCGAAACGATCGGGCAACTCAGCAAAAAATCGATCGCCGGACTTGTGGCCGACAAAGAGAAAATGCTGGTGAAACTGGAAAATTCACTGATGGGCGTGACTGCCCTTGTCCCGCATATCGGTTATGAAAAAGCCGCAAAAATCGCGCAGGATGCACTGAAGAATCAGCAAGATCTCAAAAGCGCCGCGCTCAAAAGCGGTCTGCTCAATGAAAAGCAGTTCAATCAATGGGTCGATTATTTTCAAATGACAAATCTCGACCGTTCGCGTATCGAATAATCAACGTTTTCGGATAGCTCATCCAAGCTTATTTGTCCGAGATGCATTATAATGAGATTATCAAAGTAAGGAAGGGATCCCTCATGAAAAGTTTATCTGAAAAGTATATTGAAGATTATTTAACGTCGAAAATCGTCGGAATCACCGTGATCGATGTGGATATCGACTTTCCGCAATACGAAAATGCGTTCCACGTTGAAGGTGAAAAGGATTATTATCTTTTTGAAAACAACGACAACCATTTCATTTTTACGGACGGCAAATTCAACGAAAAATATCGCGAAGAAGAAAATGATTTAGACCGTTTCTTCCAAAAAGTCGTCGCAACGATCACCCAAGAAGAAGATACCCCTGCTTGATCCAGACAATTAAAAAGACTGAAACCTCATAAAAAAGGTTTCAGTCTTTTTTGATTAAATAAATGATCACGGAGTCCCGATCCGTTCAAGCGGCCAGAAGGCAAATTTGACATTTCCAGAGACCGCGGCTTCATCGATAAAACCGAAAAGCCGGCTGTCTTTTGAGATCCGGCGGTTGTCCCCCAGTACAAAAATTTTTCCAGGAGGCACACGCGCAGTGCCGAACAGCGTCTCCAGCGAAAAATCTTCAGTAAACGGCAGATCTTCGTCGTGATAAGTATTTTTATATTTTTCCAAATACGGTTCGCGGGCCGCTTTGCCGTTCACATACAGCTGGTCGCCCTTGTAAACGATTGTATCTCCCGGCAGACCGATCACCCGTTTGACATAATTCGTCCGGATCTGATCGGGCGCGGCGAATGTCACAATATCGAAACGCTCGATAGGCTGTTTTTTCAAGGCGATCACCCGCTCGTTCGGGACTAAGGTCGGGTCCATGCTGTGTCCTTTGATGATGACCGGCATAAACACGTAAAGTCGCAGCAAGATCAATACGCTGCTGAAGACGACTGTCAAGATCAGGAGCTGAATAAAATCTTTCATTTTCATGATACAGATCTCCGTTTCAGCGCAAAATCAATCGTTCTCATTTTCATCGATCATCGGTCCGATATATTTATCATGACAGATCGGACAAACATGCCCGGCCGAAACCAGATCGAATTTAGTTTTGTGCCCCTTCAAGCAATAAACGACTAAATTATCTTTTGCATCCTTTTCCGTTTCGACCCAGACGATCTCAGGCGCGAACTCATCGGAATAGGGCGGTTTGTAGTGAAAGCCGTGTTTTTCCATTTTTTCACCTTCTTTATTCATCTTTCCAGCTAAATTGTATTATAGCAAAAAAAGCGAAATAGTACGCGAAAATGTTTTTTTCGCTATAATAAGGTACAGGATAAAATCACTCCTGATCATTGAAAGGTGGTAAAAAATATGAATGAATTTATTGAAGCTTTGAAAAAACGCCGCTCGATCTACATGCTCGGCCGCAATGTCAAAATGCCGCAAGACGAGATCGAAGAGTTGGTCAAAGAGGTCGTTGAGCTGAGTCCGACTGCGTTCAATTCGCAATCCCAGCGGGTCGTGATCCTTTTTGACAAGGCACACGAAAAAGTATGGGACTTCACTGAAGCAGAGTTGAAAAAAGTGACGCCGGCTGATCGTTTTCCGACGACCCAAGCCAAAATCAAAGGCTTCCGCGACGCATATGGCACGATCTTGTTTTTCGAGGATCAGGAGACCGTGAAAGCACTGCAAAAGAAATTCCCGACTTATGCGGACAACTTCCCGATCTGGTCGGAGCAAGCCTCGGGTCTGACGACCAGCAATGTTTGGACCGCCCTTGCGACGGCCGGGATCGGCGCCAATATCCAGCACTATAATCCATTGATTGACGAAGATGTCGCAGCTGAATGGAAATTGCCGGCCAACTGGAAATTGCGCTCGCAAATGGTCTTCGGCTCGACTGAAGCTGAGGCGCAGCCGAAAGAGTTCATGGACCGCGGCAGCCGCTTCAAAACGTTTCACTGATCACTGGCAGATAGCAAAAAAACCGCGGAAAATTCCGCGGTCTTTTTGCTATCGTCGCACACCTTATGTAGGATGAACTTTTTCTGTGGGGCCTTCCAGAATGTCATCATACCGTGCAACGACCTTCGCTTCTTTTTCGATTACTTTGAACGCGTCTTCGCAGCAGCTTTCTTTGACATACATCACAACACAGTTTTCCAACTTGCTGATGACCTCGCCCACGATCGTATTTTTCAAGCCGACAGGTTTGCAGCGATAGTCTTGCCCGATCTGGATGATCTCGTTATTCATCTCCATTCCCCCTTTATTATGACTTTATTATATTTATATAACACTTATAATGAAAGTGATACGCTTTCATTATAAGTGTTTTCTCATAATCCGTTGCACTTTTGCGTGCATATACATAACAAATGATCGATTATTGAATAACTATGATGTTCCTTAGTGCAAAAAAAGGAAAGCCGCAAAAAACGGCTTTCCTTTCATTTCATTTGATCCATCGTTTCGTTCAGCAAATGATCGACGAATTCATTTCCCTCTTCTTGATTATGGCCCTTTGTCCAAATCAGTTCGAGTTTTGGAAAATAATCGAGCGCCTGCAAGATCGCCCGCCACAATTCCTGATTTTTGACCGGGGCCCCGTCGCTTTTGCGCCAGCCATTGTCTGCCCAGCCTTTCAGCCAGCCCTTTTGGATGCTGTCGAGCAGATAGCGCGAATCGCTGATGACCTGGATCCTTTGTTCATTCAGTTTCAATTTGTAAAGCTGCCGCAATGCTTCCAAAAATGCAGTCATTTCCATTTGGTTATTCGTTGCACCGTATTGCCCGGCTGTTCCTTGATAAGTTTTCGCGCCTGCTTGGATCCGGTATGCCCAGGCGGCTTTATCAGTCGTTTGGACATTTCCGCCTTTGACGTTTCCGGTGTTGCGCGAGCCGCCGTCCGTATAAACGATGATCGCAGCCTTCTGACGAGGGGCAGTTTTCACTGTTTTGACCGCCGGATTGCCGGCTAAAAATGCTTCGGCACTTGCCCGGTCACTGAACCCTTTATAGACAGCACCGGAAAAGCCGGCGACTTGACGCTTGGCTGTCTCCCAAGAAGTGTAGATCCCGGGCTTTCTCCCGCGTTTGATCGCATAAAATTTTCCCAATTCTCTTTCCCCTTACTGATGATCAGAATTTGTACTTTCAGAAGAAGCACTGGAACTTGTCGTAGTGCTCGTGCTGGTCGAAGAATGTGTCATAGTGCTCGAGGAGTTTTCCCGCGAGCGTTTTTCCGCGCTTTCACTGGAACGTTTTGCTTCATCCGCTTTTTCTTTTGCTTCACGCGCGCGCTTTTCTGCCTCTTTCTTTTCTTCATATGCCCGCAGTTCTTTTTCAGCTTGCTCGCGTGCTTTTGTTTCTTTGTCGATTTTTTCATTCAACTCTGTTGTTTCCTTTGCGACTTTGGCGGTAAATTCTTCATCCTGTTTTTTGGCTTGCTGCCCCAAATAATTCTCGACTTCACTCAAGTCTCCGAGCAGTTTGTTTTTGACCGCTGCATTTTTGACAAGCAGCACCTTTCCTTTCGCGGTCGTATAGGCATCGAGTGTGACTGCTGTGCGAACTTTATTGTTCTCAAACAAAGCTGCGGTCGTATTGACAGCATCTGTCTTCAATGCCTGCTGAGCGATCGCGACTGATAGCAGAGCCGCCAGGTCGCTTCCCCACGCGGTATTTTCATAGTGATTCGTCTCAAGGCTCTCCCGAAATCCTTTGATTTCTTCTGCAGAAGATTTCTCTTTCAATACCGGAGCAGGATCTAGTACCGCACCGTCGAGCGCCTTACTCTCAAACAAACCGTTGATCTCCTGTTGAAGTGCGTAGTCATCTAGTACTTGGTTGATCGCCGTCTTGACGGTTTGAAAGGGTTGTTCATTTTTACTTTTCAGCGTTTTTTTCAGCGCGGTGATGTCCTTCCGTTCAATATCCGCTTTGAAGTATTTTCCTTTTGGATCTACGTAAAGCTGTTTGACCTCTTTTGACATGCTGGCAGCTTGGCTCTGCCAATTTTTTTCTTGATGCGCGCGGAAGGCTTCCCAGCCGCGCGGGATAAGAAAGATCATCAGTCCCGCGAACAATGCCAGCAATATCCCGATCCGCAAATTTTTTTTGAACCGCTGTCTTTTTCCGCTGCGCGGGTGATCTGGCAGATTTTTATTCGACATGTTCGATCCTCCCGTCTAAACGATCAAAAGTGAGCTGGAAAACCCGCGGATCTTTTCCGCGCTGCGGAATGCTGACCTGATACATGGTCCGCCCCTCTTTCGGCGTATTGATCAGCTCAAAACCCGTGATCGTCCAATACTTCAGCTCCCCTTCACTCGCCATGAATAACGGGTAAAAAGTATCGGCACTCAACACTTTGGGAAGTGAAAAATGTTTTTTTAATGATTGTAAGCCTTCTTTTTTCGACTGTTTGCTCAAGTCATCATACAGTTCGCCCGCCGTAAAATCACGTTTCCATTCATTCAGCTCGCTGACGAAATCGGCATGCTGATCCAAAAAAGGATCATCAGGGCTGAGCGCGGCAGTTGTATATTCTTGATGCGCCGCCGCCCCCGCTGTCAGCGAACTCCAACGTTCGCCGTCATGAGTCAATTTTACTGGAAAGACGAAATATTCATTGGAGCCGTCACGAAAAAGCCATTCCTGCCGCAAAATTTCAACAGTTTTCCCATCGATCAGCTCCTCGCCGCAGCCGATCAGGCGGATCCCTAAAAATTGCGGCGCTTCAGCTTGGGAAGCTTCCATTAAATTACGAACTAGCGGCCGCCAATCAAATCCGATCGGCACTGCATAGACTTGCGCGAAGCCATTTTTCAATTCAGCCTCTTTCACGATCTCATCGAGCGAAAGACTCTTCAGACTTTGAAAGAGCGCCTCGGTGTCTTGCGCGGCTTTCGTTAACAGCACATCGTCATCTTTTGGCAGTGTCAGTGCGGCCGGCTGTTTCAGCTCGGGGACCTTTTTCACCTTTTCGGGCGGTACGATCGTTTCAAAGGGAATTTTGACTTGCGGAAAATGTTCTGTTAAAAGCATGATGCCGCCAAGCAGCATCATTCCCAGAAAAGCGCCCCAAAAAAGGAGCCACTTGTATTTT
The DNA here is from genome assembly GCA_022649665.1 of Enterococcaceae bacterium. Classification (GTDB taxonomy): domain Bacteria; phylum Bacillota; class Bacilli; order Lactobacillales; family Enterococcaceae; genus JALCOL01. Next base: position 134,381 of record JALCOL010000003.1, on the reverse strand, counting down.
GTCTTCATGTTTGCACGTATCCTTCTTCTTCATATTGCGGTGCGTCTGTTCTCCATTATAAGGAATCAAGCGATCGTTGTAAAACGCCCGCCGCTACTTTCTTTCATTCAGATAAAATGATAAACTTTTTGAAGAAGGAGGAGGCATCTTGAGAAAAAAAACTCCCAAACAGTCCAATAACGAAAATCATGAAGCGCTCACCAGCGTAGAAAACAGCGCACTGACACGCAAAAACAGCATCAATGCGACCCGCTCCCACCGGCGCTTCAGCCTCAGCACGATCATTTCCATTTGTATTCTTTTCCTGCTCTTTTTCGGTGCACTGGGCGGCGGGATCTGGGCTTATCAAAAATATTCACAACCAGTCAAGCAATCGATCCAAGCCGGTTATCAGAAATCGGCCAAGATCACAAAAGATGATTTCCTGCGGCAAAAATCAACCACAGTTCTTGATCAAAATGGGCAGCCGCTCAAAGAATTTGTCGAGCAGCAGCAGGATTACCTGCCGCTCGCTCAGATCGATAAAGATACTCAGCATGCGCTGATCGCGACCGAAGATAAGCGTTTTTATGAACACCACGGGGTGGATACGCAAGCGCTTTTCGTCGTTCTTGCGACTTATATGACCGGTAACGGGACCCGCGGCGGCTCGACTTTGACGCAGCAGCTGGTCAAAAATATTTATTTGTCGAATGAGGTCACGGTTTCACGGAAAATCGAAGAAATGGTGATCGCGCAAAACCTCGAAAAAAAATTCAGCAAACAGCAGATCTTGGAATTTTATTTGAATAATGTTTATTTTGGGCATGGAGCTTACGGCATCAATTCGGCCAGCAAGCTTTACTATCAAAAGCCGGTCGCCGAGATCTCGCTGGCGCAAAAAGCCTCATTGATCGCACTGACGAACAATCCAAGCTACTATGACCCTTCCCAGCATCTCGATCGTCTGACGAAACGCACGCATCTGGTGCTGAAAAACATGCGCGACCAAAAGTACCTCTCGGAAAAAACGTATCAAAAAGCGTTAAAGGAAAAGCTCGATCCCACACATAATCCTTCAGCGATCGACAATAGTATTACGGATCCGACTTTGCTAGTTGCGATGGACGAAGCAACGCGCTGGATGATGCAGGATGATGGCTTCCAGCTTCGTCATGCTTTTACCGATGAAGCCGATGAAAAAGCCTATGAGACCCGCTTCAACGAGCTTTATGAAAAAACATATCAAAAGATCCTGCGCGGCGGCTATGAGATCAAAACCGTGATCGATCCGGATTTAGAGCAGCGCTTGCAAGCCTTGAGCGATCAGGCGATGGCGCCTTTCACCGAAGTGGATCCGACCACCGGCTTTTACAAAAAACAAGTCGCGATCACTGTGATCGATAACGCGACTGGGATGGTCAAAGCTTCAATCGGCGGACGCGGCGAAAAAGGGAATCTGTATAACCGGGCGCTGTCAGCGCTGCGGCAGCCCGGAAGCGCGATCAAGCCGTTCGTTTCCTATGCACCGGCATTTGCCTATGGTTCGCTTGAAAACCGCAAAGTTTCCGATGAACGGGCTGATAATAATTATCCGAACAATGTGTATCAAGGGTCGCGCGGGATGCTGACGCTGCGCGAGGCGCTCACGATCTCCTCAAACGTTGTTCCTTACCGTTTGATCACGGAAAATGCCGCCAAACAAGACGGCAATTATATGGAGCCTTTGCAAAAAATGAGCTTCCGCGGATTGATGCCGCAAGACAACAATCCGATCATTGCCGTCGGCGGTTTCACACTAGGACTGACGAATCAAGACATGACGGCTGCACTGGCGACTTTGACCAATCAAGGCAACTACCGGACTCCCGGCAATATCCAGTCGATCACCAAGAAAAAAACGAATAAAAAAGTATATGAACGCAGCGACCAGGACTTCATCAATATTTATCCGGCCGATGCCAGCTATTTGACACTCGACGCGATGAAAACTGTCCTCTCCTCCTCAGAAGGAACGGCACATGATATCGCCGGTCAGCTGCAATATCCTTATACTGCCGCGAAGACCGGGACGACCGATCAAGCAAAAGACTTGTGGATGATCGGGACGAATCCGTATTATTCGGTGGCTGTTTGGATCGGCGATGACACTCCGGCGGAACAAGATAATAACACGATCGGCGCCAAGACGCGCGAGATCTTTGCAGGCGTCATGAATGAATTGACGCAAGGCAAAGAAGCCGTCGACTTTCCGCAGCCGAAAACCGTCAGTGATCAAGGCGGGCTCCTTGTGACCCGTTCCTCGCAAGAAGGTGCCTTGATCAAGCAGGAGACGCAAGCGGAAAAGGACCGCCGCACGCAAAGCCGCCAGTGGCTGAAAGAGGCCAATGAAGCCGATGCTTACTGGCTGAAATACGGCTTGACCCTTGCGGAAGAAGAACAGCGCGAGCAGGAGGCTCAAGAAGCGATCGCGAAGCTGGCAGTCTTTCCGCTGACGGTCACCGAACAAAACGATAACTGGACGATCTTTGAAGATTATTTCCAGCGGGCCAGTGCGCTTTTGCAAAAGGTGAAGCGAAAAGAGATCCGCCAGACACTGCATGAGCAGCTGATCCAAGCCCAAACAGACAAAAGTACCGAACTGGTCCAGCTGCGCAAAGATGCCCCCAAAAAGCCCGCGATTCCAAAAGACACTGATTCTTCCTCCTCTTCAAGCACTGCCGAGAATTCGTCAAGCAGCACTTCGGCCAGCGCCGAATCGACCCCTTCAAGATAAAAAATCACGAAGCCTAGGCTTCGTGATTTTTTATTTTAAATGAAAATGTTCGATGATCATTTGCGCGCTTTCAGTGACCGTCAAAAGCGTCGTATCGAGCTTCCATGTGTGGACTTTCGGGAAAGTCTCTGCCAGCTGTTTCCCGCGGCTTTCCAACTGCAGCTTTTTGTTCCATTCGATCAATTGCCGGTCGCTTGAAGCGATATCGCGCTTCACCGGCTTATATTGCAAACGTTCGGATGTTTTATTGCGGTGCAGTCGTTCAGCTAAGGAGGCAGTCAATTCGATAAAATAGACTTCTTCCATGCCTTTCAAAAAAATCTTGCTGATATCCTTTAAAAAAGCAAGATCCGCCCGATCGCCGAAATCGATCAATACCGTGAAGATGATCGATTCGATCGGATTTTTTCCGCGATTATTTACAAAAGCACGAAAAAGTTCCCGGCGCGTTTCGTCTGACAGACGAAATGCTTCTCGGCCGTATCCGAGATACTGCGCAAAAAAATCGATCGTTTGATGATTGTAAAGCAGTTTCGCATCGAGCTTTCCCGCCATTTGGCGGCCGATCGCCATCTTGCCGACTGCTTGCGCGCCGATCAATACGATCAAAGACATCCCATCACCCTTTCTTGTCTCCCGTACCCCACAAAAAATCGATGATCTGCTTATCGACTGCCGGATTTTCATGCAGCAGATAGTGGCTTCCCTGCCAGCCGCTCACCAGCTCTTCATGATAATACGCCAAATGCTGCTTTAAAAGCGAGCGCAGTGCAAAAGCGGAGTTATAAGAGACTGATCCGTCCGACTTCGTACCGTCTTCAAGATCCCCGGCGATATTCAGCCACTTGATCTGCGGGTCGAGCCGCTTGATCGTCAAGCGGAATCTGCGGTAGATCGGCATCTGCATGGCCGGACCATTTTTTAAGAGCGGCGTCGAAAATACATTCTCTTCGTCTTCTCCCAGCTCAAGATCGTTAAAGGGCGAGCTGATCGTGACGATTTTTTTGATATCCGGATAGCTTTGCGTTTCGATCTGTGAGATCGTCAAAGCCCGCAAAAGCGAGACGCCGCCCATCGAATGCCCTACTAGATTCAGCTTCATGACTCCATGTCGATACAAATACCGCAAAGCATTCGCGATCCACTGGCTCTGTTCGACTTCATCAGCGAACGGATCCAAGAAAATCAGCTGGATCAGCGGATTTTCGCGATTTTTCAAATGACCGATCACTTTCAGCTCGCCGGTTTTCGTTACATAGATCACCATGCTTTTTTGGCCGGCATTGTCATATTGCAATCGGTTCAGCATCGGTCCAAAAGACAATATACTGCCGCCGTATCCGTGAACAAATAGCGTCGGTGTCTTTTGATAGGTCAGCTGCGGATTTTGAACGAAAGGTCCGAGCGGCGTAACGGTCCCAAAGCTGATCAGTGTCCCCCCTGCTAAGTAAAGGAGCAGCAGCAAATAAATTCCGATCCTGCGCAATCGTCGCATCCAAATCGCCTTCTTATTTCCCTAATGAAAGATATTGGAGCGTATCCGGATTCGTTTCCAGCGGCAAATAATTTCGGATCGCTTGGTCGCAAAAAGCGCGCCAGCCTTCAAGCGCCAGCTCAGGCGGAAGGCTAACGGAAAAAGTCTCCCAAAGCGCGCGGATCATCGCTGCTGATTTTTGCGCCGCTGCGAAATCTTGCTCATTCACGACTGGCAGCCGGGTCTCGTAGCGATCGGCCCCGATCGTCAGCAAACCAAAGATACATAAGCTTTGCGTAAAAATATCACGGCGCGGGGCTTTCAGCGATCCGCTTTCTGCTTGGATCAGCTGCGCGAAAATATGCGGCAAGTAATAGTCCGCGGATACATCTCCAACCAAAGCATAGACTTTTTTCAAAAGTCCAGCAAGCGGGAGGTCTTTTGCGACCAGTGAAAAGTAATCAGCGATCGTCCGGCGTGCTCCTTCGCGCTCGACACTGATCAAGGAGCTTCCGGAAGCCGGTAAAACTGCGATCCGGCTAAAAAGCGCTGCGCGTTCTTTTTTCGCCGCGGGGGTGATCCAAAGCGGTCCGGCAGCAGGCGGTTTGAAGGCGTAAAGTGTCATCAGAAGGCTCGCCTGTCCGGGGGCTTCCAACGAAAGACGCGGCCAGGAAAGCGCGCTTACTTCCTCGGCAAAAAAGGGAAAGTCCGGAACTGTCGAAGCATAACGGCGCGCAGCACGGCGGACCCAGCCGAAAGCAATCATTTTATCGAGTGTTTCATCAAACGAGTCCGCTTTTGGAAAAGCATTTTTCAGCGCGCGCAGCGTCGGCGCTTCAGGCGCTTTCCGCAAAAGATCCAAAAGATCTCGGGCATAGGGAACAGCTAGAACTGTTCGTCTTTTGCGGTCGAGTTCATCCCAAGGAATCAAAAGATCCATCTTCCCACTCCTTTGTAAACTCGGTTAAAAACTCTTTCATGAAGCGGGTCCGCTTTTCGCCGATCTCGCGGCCGACCGCAGTCGAAAGCAGCTCATCGATCCGAAACAATTTGTCAAAAAAGTGCTGATAAACAGTTTTAGGATTTTGCGAACTCCACGGGTCTTGCGGCAGCGGAGTGCTTGCCAGCGGCTCATGATGCGCCCCGCCGAAATAAAAGGCGCGGCCGATCCCGATCGCGCCGATCGCTTCCAAAAGATCGGCATCTTGAACGATCCGTGTCAAGAGCGGGTAAGCCTTTTTTTGACGCTTATGAAAAGAAACATCTTGGACGATCGCTTCGATCGCTTCTTGTTCATCAGCTGAGTATCCGCTAGCTTCCAGCAGCTCATTTAAAGAGACTCGTGCAGCGGCTGTGTCCGGAAAGAATTTGTCGTCGAGCGCTTCATGGAGCCACGCGGCCGCAAGAACGATCTGTGCTTGCGCTTCCGTCAATATTTCTTTTTTGATGATCTTTTCTGTATTGCTCACGACTCGGCGGATGTGCCCCAGATCATGGCCGGTATGCTCCTGACCAAAATTTTCTTGCGCCCAGCGCGCTAAATCATCCAATCGTGGATCTTTCAAGCGAATCTTCCTCTCCAAATAAAAAAGGCGGGGCGAAAATCGCTTTTCCCCACCTCGTTTTTTATTTATTTTTCAAAAGCGGTCGTAAGCGGCGGAACAACTTGTTTTTTCCGGGAAACGACGCCTTTGAGTTCTGCTGTATCATTATCCAAAGTGATTTGGAACGCTTCTTCGACTTTTTCTTTCGGTTCGCCGACTACTAAAAGCGTCGAATCGCTATCTAAAATGTTCGTGATCACCAGCAGGAACAAATCATAGCCGTTTTTTTCACAAGAAGCAGTCATTGCGTCTTGCAGTTCAGCTTTGCGTTCTAAAACTTCCGGGACGTCGACTGTATTGACTTGTGCGATCCGGACGGTAAAGCCGCCCATCGGAAAAGTCTTAGCATCCAGATCGACCAGGACTTCCGGCGATTTATTGTTCAAATTGGTGCCGGCTTTCAAAAGGGCCAAGCCATATTCATTCAAATCGACTTTTGCGATTGCCGCAAGCTTCTTGGCGATCGCCACGTCTTCTGGCGTGCAAGTCGGTGATTTGAAAAGCAGCGTATCCGAGATGATCGCTGAAAGCATCACACCGGCGATCTTTTCCGGAATCTCGATTTGATGTTCTTGATACAGCTTATAAATGATCGTTGATGTACAGCCGATCGGCTCCGCACGGTAATACAACGGATCCGCTGTTTCAAAATTCGCGATGCGGTGATGATCGACGACACTTAAAATCTTGACCTCGCGAATGTCCGGTGCGGACTGCTGGAATTCATTGTGATCGACCAGCATCACTTCTTCCACTTCATTGGCTACCGTCTGAACGACGCGGGGAGCCTTCATTTGAAAATGATCGAGCGCATATTGCGTTTCTTCGCTGGGTTTGCTGAAAGCAACTGCCTCGGTATCGTTGCCGAGTGCTTTTTGCAGGTGATCAAAAGCGATCGCCGCACAAATCGCATCGGTATCAGGATTCTGATGTCCAAAAATTAAAATTTCTGCCATGGGTTCCACTCCTTTATCTTTACTATCAATCATACCAAAAATGCTTGAAAGTACAATGAAAAAGGAAAAAGTACTAAAGTTTCTTCTTATCGAAGATCCGGATCGCAAGAAAGATCAAGCAGACGCCGGCCGCCAGCGAAATCCAAAGGGCCGGACCGATTTGCCCGAAGACGCTTTTGGACTGAATGATCGCAACGTTTTTATTGATCAGCGTGATCGGATTGTAATCGACAGCTTTTTTGAATAAATTAACGACATTCAGTCCTGCATAAACAAAGACCGCCAAAAGCAAGCCAGTATAATTATTGCGTGCAATTGCCGAACCGAACAAGATCACACTGAGCAAAAAGAAGCCAAACACGAACAAGGGCACAAACCCCAGAAAAATATGCGGGCTTGCATGATCCGGAAAATAATAAGCAGTATAGCCCCAAGTGATCAAAAACGATGCGCCGAGCAGGATCGTCCATTCCAAAAACTGATTTAGAAATTTTCCAAGGATCACGGCGTAGCGCGGCAAGCCTTTCGTGACTAAATTGACTAGTGTCCCTTTGGCGACTTCTCCGCTGAGCGAGCCGCTGAACATGATGACGATAACAAAGATCCCCAGCTGCGAGATATTTTTGTAATACTGCGTCCATGAATCAAGAGACGTGGGTGTTGGGATCTGATCTGCCATTGTTTGTCCAAGCGCGGCTTTCATGATCTCGGGAGTGAGTTTCGCAAAGAGCGGTGACATGATCGCAAAAATCAAGAAAACGACTCCTAAGATCAAGAAACGCTTCGTTCGCCAACTCTCCAAAACTTCTTTTTTGAAAAAAATCGCGGTCTCTCTCATTTGATCACCTCCAAAAAAATCTCTTCGAGCGTTGGATCCTGCTTTTTGAGCATGGTGGGCGTCAAATGCTGCTGAAGGAGGAGACTGAGCAGCTCGGCCATCGTCGTTTCATAATTTCCATCGTAAGAAAAAAGCAGCGAACTGTTTTGCACGACATCGACTTCTTTCGCAAAAACGGCCTTTTTCAGTTGACTGGCGAGCTTTTGACTATCGGCAGCCGTTTCAAGTGCGACCGCGATCTTTGGAGCCGCATATTGCTTTTTCAGGGCGGAAAGTGTTCCGGATGCCTGCAGTTTGCCGTCATGCAAGATCCCGACTTCATCGCTGATCCGTTCGACATCATTTAAGATATGGGTCGAAAAAAGGACCGTCACTTTTCCGCGGAGCGAAGCCAGAAGATTCAAAAATTCCAGACGACCCGCCGGATCAAGTGCTGAAGTCGGCTCGTCGCAGATCAATAGTTTCGGATCATTCAGCAGGGCTTGCGCGATCCCGAGACGCTGCTTCATCCCGCGCGAAAATCCGCGGATCTTGCGGTGGGCTGCCACGGAAAGCCCAACCATCTCCAGCATTTCCGGGATCTTTTTTTTAGCAGTTCCACTTTTTATCCCGGTGATTTCCGCACAGAGCTTGAGATATTCACTAGGAGTCAGATACCCGTAAAACTCCGGGACATCCGGCAAATAGCCGATATCGCGGTTCGTTTCCGTCGCTCCGAAATGAACTTTTTTACCGCAGACCATGATCTCGCCATTGTCCGCTTTTTCCAGTCCTAAAATGATCTTCATCGTCGTGGTCTTCCCCGAGCCGTTTTCACCGACAAAACCAAAGATCGTTCCGGTGGGTATGCTGAAAGAAAGATCTTTCAGCACTTTTTTACTGCCGAATGATTTCGCTAAATGTTCGACTGTTAAAATCGTCAATTTTCATCCTCCCTGCCGAAAACAAAATAGATGATCGGTCCAATGATCTGCAGCAAAACAACGATCAAGATCCACATCAAACGATTGCCGAAGCGGTAATGCGGGTGGCGCAGCACATGGACCAGGGCAGCGATCATCAGTCCGACTTCTAAAAGGATCAATGGAATAAAAAGCGGCAGATTATCTAAAAAAAATTGCGTATTATGCATGATGATTTCCTTCTTTCTTCAGCTTTTGATTGATTTCTTGCAGCCGCTCGTCCGCGGCATATTGCTGGAACAGCGGATTGTCTACCACCATTTTTTGAAGCTGCGACTCGACCAGTTGCGGTGCGCGCGGCATATTGCGTCCAAGATCCAGTTGGTCGAACCAAGCATCCAGCTGATCAAAAGCCGCATCGCCGTGCAGTTTAACAGGAAATTTGACAGTTTCATACAGCGCGGCAAATTTCTCCAAGACATTCAGCGTCGCTTCTTTATCGCCGGCGTCCGCAAAACCGGTTGCCGCTGATAAATAGAAATTCAGCGTGCTGATCGGGTGCAGCTGACCGAAATCAAAGGTATCGATCATTGTTTGCGCGCGTTGGTACGTCGTTAAAAATTTTTGCGGTTTCTTCTTGAGTGCTTGCAGATAATTGCTGAACAAGCTCATCATGACCGTCAAATATTGAAAAAGCGCACTTTGATAAGTAGCTGCTTCTTCGGCTGTTTTGCCTTCCTGTGCGTATGCGGCAGCGATCAATGTCTCAGCCGGAAAATACGCCGGAGTGAATTTGCCGAGCCGCTTCAAAACGCTTTCCGGCTTTCTCTCGAGCAGCAGTGTATAGGCTTCAAGATTCACTGCATAATTGATCAGCTCATGATCTTTGGCAGCAGTGCGCACGCGCACAAATAATTCTCTCGCCTCCGGGATATACTTTTGGGCTTTTTCTTCCGCTGAAGTGCCCGGCAAAAGATCATAATGGTTCAGCAGCAAGAGCCCCATCTCCAAAAGAAATGGATAGCACGCATAATAGCGGCGGATCAAACTGCGGATCGTCCGCAAAACTTGCGTAGCGGGCTGGGTCGCTAACGAATCTTGCAGCTGCACATAAATGCGCTGGATCTCGAGCGGCGAAAGCTGCGGCTCATAATCCATCAATGAGTCGATCGTAAGATCAAAATACGCCGCGATCGCCGGTAAAAGTGTAATGTCCGGATAAGACAATTTGTTTTCCCATTTGGAGACTGACACTTTCGAAACACCTAAAAAATCAGCCAGCTCCTGCTGAGTCACCTTGCACTCTTTACGCTTTTGCGCGATCACCGCTCCCAGATTGACTTTCATCTGCCTCACCTCAACCCTTAGTCTAGCAGAATTTCTGTTTGAGTAAAGCGAGTGATTGTTTACTTTTCAGGAGAATTGTCAACTGAATGGAAACATTTTTAAGGCGGAAAATGCAAAATAATTGATATTAATACTATAATTTGAAAACAACTTAATCTAGGCTGATTCATGAAAGTTTCACGTTATACAAAAAAATCCTAAAATGATAAAGTGATATTGGCTTTCTAAGCCATATCACTATCAAATTAGGAAAATCATTTTTATGAATAAAGACCAAAACAATCTTACACATACTCTATGCAGATGCGGGCATCAGAACTTATTATCTATTTGAAAAAGAAAAACAGTTTAATATTTTTTGAATCAGCATACTAGCTAGAAAATATCAGTGCGAGAATTGAAATCATGGTGTAATGGCGTTTATGTAGGTACATTGGGAGAATCTAAAAAAAGCTACCAGATTATTATAGAAGTCAGCACTTAAAAGCAGTTAAAGAGTGCCGTTCAGATTTATATTTTATTGCCCAATTACTAATGTTCACCTTATTTCTTGCCAGTATTGACCTCCCAAATTAATTTTAAACGTGACACTTTTGTGATATTTGTAGGAATATTTTTCTCTTCAGCATAGTCTCCCACCAAAACCCAATCTCCAAAGCGCTGAAGAGTCATCCGAACAGCCTCTGATACTTCATACCCTTCGTTAACGTATTTATTAACATAAAAAACTTCTCCGCTTTTTTGGATCACAGAAGGACTGACATTCTCAACCCCATATTGCAGGGCATACTCCTCCCGAAACTTTAAGACCCGCTGGCGAACCCCAGGGTAGGACATGAAATCCTCATTTTCACTGTATCTTCTCGGCCGTTTTTCATCGAGGCTGCGTAAAAGATACGGCGTTTTTTTTAGAGGAAGGTAAACAACTTGGTGTCCTCTCCCGACTCTTGCTAAATATTTTTGCTCTGCTGCAACACGAACCGCATCTAGCACCGCTTGATCCATTTCAATAAAACGCTTTTGTCCTTCGGTAATTTCAATTCCATTACTCTTGATATCTTCTATCTTGATTTTTGAGATTTCATTTTTTTCTTCTATGGTTGACATATTTACGCCTTCAAACAGAAGGATGGGAATAATCGCATCTTGAGCATTTTGTGCGGTGTAAAACATATCCAAGAGTTCTCTTTTATTGACTAGCCCGTTTCCGTCCGTGTCAGTGACTCCTTTTACAAAGTTCCCAGTCGTATAAAAATTCTGCCATGTTTTTGAATGAACCTTTTCATAAAAAAATCGTTCGTAAAGAGCCAGCAGTTTCACCTTTACTCGAAGAGCTTGAAATTGGTTTTGATAGATCCCATTAATCATATCTTGAATCTCGTTGTCGTTAAATTCTAGAACCGACTTTTTAAATTTCACTTCGTATTTTTCAAATAAAATAAACGACTTCAAACAACTGACCATTAGGCTTAGGCTAGACCACTCTTCGCTTTTAATCATAAAAAATGTTTTTTTCCATACATCATCGTATACGTATTTATGGCCTAAAACTTCTTCATCCGCATAATCTTCATCGGTGTTTATTAATTCTGCATTTACATAGTCTTCTAACTTTTTATCTTTTAGTGCAATAGCGATCCGCCTAACGTTGGCGGTGCTTGCATCTTCGTACCAATCATCACCTTTAATATATTGAATTAAATTTGAATAACCGTCTTCAAAACTTCTAATGACTCGTTCGTTATCCTCTGCGTGAAATTTAACTCTAAGTAACATAAGTTTGCTCTCTCCCTCTTTTAATTCCTAGTTCTCTACACATTTCTTTTGGCAACTTGGCTATTTGGCTATTTGATAAGAATTGGAGTTCGCATAAGTTTAAATATAATTTTTTCTTTTTGCTCCTTGATACAGCTGATACGAAACATCCTGTCTATCAAGCACAAGTTCCAACAATTGTTCTCTGCTTAATTCTTTAAGAGATTCATAGTTGATATCATTCGATAAAATATACGAACCTTGAGAAAAACGGCTTGGATCACTTTGGATATATCTAATCGTTGTTTTCGGATCCTCGTGGTCGGCGAAGCGTTGTGCCAGCACGATATCATGCGTGAGATTATACAAGTGCGTGACTGCTCCCTTTTTAATTCCGTGAGGGGTAAACTCCTTATCAAACAATTCGCAATATTCCTTCATGAGATTGGTAAAGTTTCTCTGGCTGAGACCGGCAAAAACTTTAGCATTTTCTTCATCATGCTTAAGATGAGCGGTCAGCTTGGAGTAAAATTCATCCGAGATAGGTTTTTTGTCAATTTTCCCACCTTTGTCATGAATGTAAATCGTATATCCTTTTTGCCCCGTTCCGTCTTCCTCAAATTTGATATCTTTCCATTGAACATTGAATACAGCGCTAATTCGAGAAGCCGTAACCCACATAAAATCCACAAGCAAAGAATACTGGATGCCTTTCCTTGCATACCGTACTGATTGAGCAAAACGGTCGTTCACAAGCCAATCTTTAAACTGATCCAGCTCATCAGACCCGACCTTTTTGCGGTAGACAGTATCGTCCTTTAATTTTTTTTGTGAGAGTACAACTTTTCTGATCCAGAGGTAATTAAGATCCCGAAAAACATCATTGATTTCTAGTTCACCGAAAAAGCTAGAAACGATTTTCAAGTTGTAAATGACTGTACTTTGTTTCATTCCTTCCTTCAGCAATTTTTGTTTGTAGCGCTTGTCAACGGTGAGTGGTTTGATGGATTCCAAATCTTCTTTTGTTACTTCGGGAAGAGGTTTAAAAAGCACTCTTTTAAAGAAATCGGGAACTACTCTGGCATAGTTGCTTCTTGTATTTTCGCTCGCACAGTTTTCGATCCAGTTATCAAAAACATCCGAAATAGTAATCGATTCATTCTCAATCATCACTTTTTCCTCCTTTTATAATTACATAATACGGGACTACTAGTATGCTAATATATTTTTATTACATTGTCAATTATCAAGTTTTCTTATCCGTTACCTTGTCTCGAAATGTGTAAAGAGCAGCGAGCGGATAGCCAATTCGCTCGGCAGGAACGAGGAAAATGTTCGAGCAACTCTTCTTAATATGACCTATGTTACCTATTTGTAAATATATTGTCAATAGTAGTTTTCAATTTTATGATTTTTATGCCTTCTGATTCTTTCAAAACCGCCGAGAACCTTTCCGCAGCACAGTTTTCAGCAAAATTTACTTATGCTGCGGTAAAACACTTGGAAAATTATTGAGGATCTTCTTTTTTCCCAGAAACTCGTTCTCTTTTGATTCTTGCTAGTAAAGGGGCGATATTGCCCAGACGACTAATTATCGTTCCGTATGACGGGGCATCTTCTCCAACAGTTTTTTCTTTATACTCTTTCACCATCGTAATGTTTTTTGCAATTACAACTCCTTTGAAAACTGAAAAAAGTTCTTCATCAGAAAGAGTGTTCCACTTTGTTTTTTTGGTTGCTCCCTTAATTTTTTTACTTCTTTCTGTAGCCATTTTTTCTTTGTCGTACTCAAATCCCAATGATTCCATAAGCTCTGGCCACTTCAATTTAAAACGATTCATAAGAGAAACTGCCGAAGGAGCTTTTTCGTTATCGTAATTTTCGTTATATCTAGTCCGACTGGGATAGTCAGCGATCCCACAACGAATGATTTCTTCTTTTACCATATTTTTAATTTCATCATCGCTATAGTCAGTCCACTTTTTTACCATTAAGCTCTCCCCCTTCATCCTCTCAATCTTATCATTTCAATTTTGAAGTGACAAACTAACATTAGAAATATAATGTTAACTTCCCGATCACTTTATTTTCTTTTAGATCTAATAATCTTAAGATCGAGTATGTAGCACTCTTGTACACCACCGTAAGCTTTACATTGGTTTCTCTTAAGGCTTGTTCATATTGTACAAGGAAATCAGTAAGCTCTTCTGCATCATCAACCTCCTTTTCTATTTTAATATCCTGACCATTAAAGTCTTTTACCTCAATTACAGCTCCATAACCTTCCATTGATTCACCTACTTTCAACGCTGAAACACCTAATCTTTTTTGAAATGTTGTCTATTTCTCAAGTGTCGAGATTGCATAGAAATTCGCGATCCAATAAAAAAAGCGATTTGCCGTGTTGGCAGATCGCTTTTTTTAAATGAGTTAAAATTTCCGGGTCAAATATCCTTTATAGTCTGCAGTATGCAGCAGCTGGTTAGCATTTTCGATCCGTTCTTTCGTTGGCGGATTGATGCCTTCGAGCGGATACTTCATGCCGAGGTCCGCCCATTTATAGGCGCCCATCGTGTGGTACGGCAGCACTTCGACTTTATCGACATTATGAAGCGACTTGATGAATTTATCGAGCGCCGCAAGATATTCATCGGTATCATTCCGATGCGGAACCAGGACGTGGCGGATCCAGACCGGCTTGCCGATTTCAGACAAGTAATCGGCCATTTCCAAAATATTTTTGTTCGTGTGGCCGGTGAGTATTTGATGCCCTTTGACATCGATATGTTTGATATCGAAAAGCACCAGATCCGTGTAATGCATCAATTCTTTAAATTGTGAAAAAAACGGTTCTTTGAAGGTAAAGGGCTGGCCGCAGGTGTCAAGCGTCGTATTGACGCCGGCCGCTTTTGCCCGTTTGAACAGATCGATCAAAAAGTCCATTTGCAGGAGCGGCTCGCCGCCGCTGACAGTGATGCCGCCGCGCTTTCCCCAATAAGTCTGGTAATTGAGCGCTTCTTTCAGCATTTCTTCGGAACTGCGGACTTTCGCATTCGGATCGTTGACTTTCCACGTATCGGGGTTGTGGCAGAATTGGCAGCGCATATTGCAGCCCTGCATGAAAATAATAAAGCGCACGCCGGGGCCGTCGACCGAGCCGAAGCTTTCCACGGAATGAATCTTGCCGTAAACCGCCGTATCGCGTTTTTTTGTTGATGTCGGAGAGGACATTTCTTTTGTTGTGATCGTCATATGAATCACCCTTCCTCAAGCTAATGATAGCGCAAAAAAACTATTATGTATTCAAATTTGCTTTTAAAAAAACAAGGCCGAAACAGTGTGTGACTGCTCCGGCCCAGATTTCGAAATATTGGCTGCTACATCTTCGAATGGAAGGTCCGGTGGATGACATCCAATTGTTGTTCACGCGTCATGTCGATGAATTTCACTGCGTATCCGGAAACACGGATCGTGAAGTTTGCATACTCTTCTTTTTCCGGGTGTTCCATCGCGTCGATCAATTTCTCGCGCCCGAAGATGTTGACATTGATGTGGTGGGCGCCGCGGTCAAAGTAGCCGTCCAAGACGCTGCACAAGTTGTCGATTCGTTCGTCTTCATCATGTCCCAAAGCATCCGGGTTGATGCTTTGTGTATTCGAGATCCCGTCAAGCGCATCTTCATACGGTAATTTCGTCAGCGAGTTGAGAGATGCAAGCAAGCCGTGCTGTTCTGCGCCGTAAGAAGGATTTGCTCCTGGAGAAAGCGGTTCGCCGGCTTTGCGTCCATCTGGAAGCGAACCAGTTGCTTTTCCGTAAACGACGTTTGAAGTGATCGTCAAGATCGAAGTCGTTGGTTCGGAATCGCGATACGTATGGTAATGTTCCAATTTTTCCAAGAAAGCTTTCAGCAACCAAACGGCGATATCATCGGCGCGGTCGTCATCGTTCCCGTAACGCGGGAAGTCGCCTTCGATTTCATAATCTTCTGCGATTCCGTCTTCGTCGCGGACCACTTTGACTTTCGCGTATTTCACTGCGGAAAGTGAGTCGACAACGTGGGAGAATCCAGCGATCCCGGTCGCAAAAGTCCGTTTCAAGTGCGTATCCATCAACGCCATTTCAGCGGCTTCATAGTAATATTTATCATGCATGAAGTGGATCATGTTGAGTGTATTGACATACATCCCAGCGAGCCATTCCATCATGTGATCGAATTTCTCCATCAATTCATCGTAATCCAAGTAGTCGCTCGTGATCGCTGCCAATTCTGGACCGACTTGCGCTTTCGATTTTTCATCGACCCCGCCGTTGATCGCATACAAAAGGCATTTCGCCAAGTTGGCGCGGGCGCCGAAGAATTGCATTTCTTTCCCAGTCTGAGTCGCCGAAACGCAGCAGCAGATCGCATAGTCATCGAGCCAAACCGGCCGCATCACATCATCGTTTTCATATTGGATCGAAGATGTATCGATCGAGATTTTTGCGGCATAATCTTTGAATGGTTCCGGCAAACGAGACGAATAGAGAACTGTCAAGTTTGGTTCAGGCGCTGGTCCCATATTTTCAAGCGTATGCAGGAAGCGGAAATCATTTTTTGTAACGAGCGTCCGGCCGTCTTGCCCCATTCCGGCAAGCGACAGGGTTGCCCATACCGGGTCGCCCGAGAAAAGTTCGTTATAAGAAGGGATCCGCGCGAATTTGACCATCCGCAGCTTCATCACCAAGTGATCGATCAATTCTTGTGCTTGTTCTTCCGTGATCACTTCATTTTCCAAGTCGCGTTGGATGTATACATCCAAGAATGCCGAAACACGGCCGATCGACATTGCTGCGCCGTTTTGTTCTTTGATCGCAGCGAGGTAGCCGAAGTATGTCCATTGCACAGCTTCTTGGGCATTCAAGGCTGGGCGGGAAATATCAAAGCCGTATGCTTCCGCCATTTCTTTGATGCGTTTCAAGGCTTTGTATTGATCGCTGATTTCTTCACGGAGCTGGATCTGTTCATCAGTCATTTGTCCGCCTTTGCCGACTTCATCATGATCTTTGAACTTTTGTTCCATCAAATAATCGATCCCGTACAAAGCGACCCGGCGGTAATCGCCGACGATCCGTCCGCGGCCGTAAGTATCCGGAAGTCCGGTAATGATCTTGTTCCGGCGTGCTGCCCGAATTTCAGGTGTGTAGACGTCGAATACGCCTTGGTTGTGGGTTTTATGATATTTCGTAAAGATCTCATGGAATTCCGGGTTCGGCGTATAACCATAACTCGTCAACGCTTCTTCCGCCATCCGGATCCCGCCGTAAGGCATGAATGCTCTTTTGAGCGGTTTGTCAGTTTGCAGCCCAACGATTTTTTCAAGATTTTTTTCTTTTTCATCGATATATCCGGGACCGTAAGCGTTGGCACTGGATACGACATCTGCTTCCATATCCAAAACGCCGCCGTTTGCACGTTCCTGTTTTTGCAGTTTTTGCAATTGATCCCATAGTTCATCGGTCGCTTTTGTCGGACCGGCTAAAAATTCTGTTCCGCCGTGGTAAGGCGTGTAGTTTGCCTGGATAAAATCACGGGTGTTGATTTCTTCTTTCCAGAGGCGTCCTTTGAAACCTTTCCAAGCTTCTTCTTTGACCGTATCGAGCGTTGTGTTTGTTGTCATTTTTATCCTCCTGATCAATTGAAAATCAATGTGTAACAGCTTCTTGAAATGAGTATAACACACCACGAGAAGAATGCAATGATTCTTGATAAAATATCGCAGAAAAAAATATTAAAAAAGTGATAAGCGCCACGTCCTTTGAACCGCAATGAACATTACGCATGTTCTCGATTTAGCATAAACATCATCTGTATGATAATCTGTTATAACGTACTAACACCGTGTAACATTTTCATGATACAGAATCGAGTGATAATTTTGCAAGACATTTCTCATGATTAATAATAAATGTTCTTTTATGTATGAAGTAGTACCAATTTCAAAATGAATTTTTGGGAACAAAAAAAGGCTCGTGACATATTTCTTGTCACGGCCCACTTACCGAATAAACAGTGTCCCAAAAGCAGCATTTTCAGATTAAGAGCTGCGCATTTTTGTCACTGCTGCTTTGCTTTTTGCCAATACGCTGGGATCGTTTGTTCATAAGATTCGATCTGATCCTCATCGGCCAGCGTGATCGCGATGTCGTCCAGCCCATTCAAAAGTTTCTCGCGCCAAGTCGCGTCAAATGCAAAAGGATAGACGTATTCACCGGCACGGACTTCTTGCTGCTCCAAGTCGACGGTGACCGGAGTCATCCGGCTGATTTTTGCTAATTGCTCGCGCGCCGCTTGCGGAAGCGTGACCGGGACCAGCCCGTTTTTCGTCGCGTTCATAAAGAAGATATCGCTGAAACTGCCGGCGATGATCGCGCGAAAGCCATAATCTTTGAGCGCCCAGGCAGCATGTTCGCGCGAGGATCCCGAACCGAAGTTGTCGCCTGCGACTAAAATCGTCGCTTGGCGGTAGTCCGGATCGTTCAGCGGAAACTTGGGATTGTCGCTGCCGTCCGGCAGATAGCGCCATTCATCGAACAAGTACTTGCCGAACCCGGTTTTCTCGACACGCTTCAAATATGCTTTCGGAATCAGCTGATCGGTATCGATGTTGTCATTCATGATCGGGACAAGGATCCCCGTATGCTGTATAAATTTTTCCATCTCAGGTCACCCTTCCTTCCGCAGATCAGCAAAATGCCCGTAAAGTGCCGCAGTCGCGGCCATTGCCGGCGAACAAAGATGCGTACGAGCCCCTTTGCCTTGGCGGCCTTCAAAATTACGATTCGAAGTCGAGGCGCAGTGGATCCCTGCGGGCACTTGGTCTGGATTCATTCCGAGACACATCGAACAGCCGGGCTCCCGCCATTCAAAACCCGCTTCTTTGAATACCTTATCAAGACCGAGCGCCTCAGCATCATGTTTGACCGTTCGCGAGCCGGGCACCACGATTCCGGTGACCGCCGGTGCGATCTGTTTGCCGCGCACGATCGCCGCGGCTTCTTTCAGATCAGATAGTCGCCCGTTCGTACAAGAACCGATAAAAACATACCCGATCGGGATCTCTTCGATTTTTTGACCAGCCTGAAGATCCATATACTGATAAGCTCGTTCGTCATTCAAGTCTTGGGCTTCCGGCAGCACCTCATCGATCATTACCCCCATTTCGGGATTCGTGCCCCACGTGACCATCGGTGCGAGTTTGCCGGCATCGAGTTCAAGCACTTTGTCATACTTCGCATCCGCGTCACTCGGAAGCTTCCGCCAATCTTTGATCGCCGCATCCATATCGAGCGGCGCGAATTCGCGCCCGGCCACATAGTCGAACGTTTTATCGTCGGGAGCGATCAGGCCCATCTTGGCGCCGCCTTCGATCGCCATATTGCAGATCGTCATGCGTTCATCCATCGAAAGTGCCGTGATCGTGTCGCCGAAAAATTCAGCGGCATAGCCGACGCCGAAATCAACACCGTATTTCGCGATCAGCGCTAAAATCACGTCTTTTGCATAAACGCCTTGCGGCAGTTTGCCGGTGTTCTTGATCCCCATCGTTTTCGGTTTCTTTTGCCAAATCGTCTGCGTTGCAAAAACATGCTCGACTTCACTGGTGCCGATCCCAAACGCCAGCGCCCCAAAAGCTCCGTGGGTCGCGGTATGGGAATCCCCGCATACGATCAATTTGCCGGGCTGTGTGAGGCCGGTCTCGGGACCGACCATGTGAACGATCCCTTGCCGTTCGCTGCCGTTTTCGCAAAACTCGACCCCAAATTCGCGGCAGTTTTTTTCTAAAGTTTCGATCTGCTTTTTTGCCACTTCATCTTTGATATTGAAAATATCTTTTGTCGGAACATTGTGATCGATCGTCCCAAACGTCTTTTCTGGACGGCGCAGTTTGCGGCCGGCTTCGCGCAAACCTTCAAAGGCCTGCGGAGACGTCACTTCATGGATCAGCTGAAGATCGACATACAGCAGCTCAGGTTCACCGGGACGTGAGATCACGACATGCCGGTCCCAGAGTTTATCAAATAAGGTTTTTCCCATGGATCATTCCTCCTCGAGCGTTTTGGATAGTTTTTCAACAAAACTGGTGGTCGTCTCTTCGCCGCCCAGATCTTTTGTCATGATTCCTTCATCTAACAGCTGGTCGATCGCATCTTCAACACGCTTTGCGATCTCATTCAGCTGAAAAGTGTCGCGCAGCATCATCGTCATCGATAAAAGCATCGAGATCGGATTCGCCAAATTTTTGCCGGCAATGTCAGGCGCTGAACCATGGATCGGTTCATAAAGTGCCGGTCCGCCCGCGGAAAGCGAAGCACTCGGCATCATCCCGAGCGAACCTGGAATAACCGAGGCTTCATCGCTTAAAATATCGCCGAAAAGATTCTCAGTGACGACGACATCGAATTCGCTCGGATTTTTGATCAACATCATCGCGCAGCTGTCAACGAGCTGATGATGCAGTGTCACGTCAGGATATTGGGCGGCGACTTCTTCGACTATCTTGCGCCATAATTTGCTGGTCGCGAGTACGTTCGCCTTATCGACGCTTGTCACGATCTTTTTCCTTTTTTGCGCCATTTGAAACGCCACATGCAAAATGCGTTCGATCTCCGCTTTTGAATACACACAAGTATCAAGGGCGGAGGTTTCCGTCAATGCGCGCGGTTTGCCGAAATAAAGGCCGCCAGTCAGCTCGCGCACAATCACGAAATCAGTGCCGGCGATCACTTCCGGCTTGATCGGCGAACGCGGAGCGATCACCGGCGAAACTTTGATCGGCCGGATATTTGCGAATAGTTCAAGTGATTTGCGCAATTTCAAAAGTCCCGCTTCCGGCGTTTCAGCCGCATGTTCATATGCGGGATCACCGATCGCTGCTAACAAGATCGCATCGGCCTGTGCGCACGCGGTGAGCGTTTTATCGGGAAGCGGCGTTCCGCTTTCTTTGATCCCCGCAGCTCCAAAAGGAAATTGA
Source organism: Enterococcaceae bacterium (assembly GCA_022649665.1). GTDB lineage: Bacteria > Bacillota > Bacilli > Lactobacillales > Enterococcaceae > JALCOL01. Next base: position 113,739 of record JALCOL010000003.1, on the reverse strand, counting down.
GCGATTTTGAAATGCAGGTCGTATTTTTGATCGAGCTGACGCAAAATTTTTAACGCCGCGTCCATGATCTCTGGGCCGATCCCGTCACCAGGAAGCGCAGCGATTACTTTTTCATTTGTCATTCGTTTCCCTCCATTGCTTTCAAATTAGCGACTGCTTCCAAATAAGCTTTCGCAGAAGCCTGCAGCACATCGAAATCGATCCCGACCCCGTTCATCAACTGGCCATCGTCATTTTGAATGCTTACATGGACTTCGGCTTGGGCATCTTCGCCGCCGGTGATCGCTTGGATGCGGTACTGCGTTAGTTTGTAATGGCTCTTCATGATGCGGTCGATCGTGTTGTAGATCGCCTGGATGCTCCCGCCGCCGACTGCCGAATCCGTTACTTGGACTTCGCCGTGATTCACGGTTGCGATCGCTCCTTGATAGCCGTCAGAAACATATTGCAGTTGCAGCTGGCCGATCGTATACTCGGGATTTTCACTTTGATTTCCGTGGATCAAGGCGATCAGGTCCTGATCAGTGATCTCGCGCTTTTTGTCCGCCAATACTTTGAAAGATTTGAAGAATTTGGCGATTTGTTCATCAGGGAAGGTATACCCCAGCTTTTCGAGCCGCGCTTTGAAAGCATGGCGTCCCGAAAGTTTGCCGAGCGGCAGCGACGAGTCGCTGACGCCCACGAGTGTCGGCGTAATGATCTCATACGTATTCGGATTTTTAAGAAAGCCGTCTTGATGGATCCCGGATTCATGTGCATAAGCGTTCGAGCCGACGACCGCTTTGTTGCGCGGAACCGCGACTCCCGAAAGCCGGCTGACGAGGTCGCTTGTTTTTTTCGTTTCATTTAAAACGATTTTTGTTTGCGCTTCATAATAGTCTTTGCGGATATAAAGTGCTAACGCGATTTCCTCCAGTGCGGTATTTCCAGCACGTTCGCCGATCCCGTTGACGGTTCCTTCAACGCGCGAAGCCCCGTTTTCGATCGCTGCCAGTGCATTGGCGGTCGCCATTCCCAGGTCATCATGGCAATGGGAGGAATAAATGATCTCCTCATCGCAGACGATTTCTTTTTTCAGTTTTCGGAAGATCGCCCCATATTCGTTCGGATTGCTGTAGCCGACCGTGTCGGGGATATTGATGATCCGCGCGCCGGCATCAACGGCTGTCTGGATCGCGATCCGTAAAAATTCCGGTTCGGTCCGCGTCGCGTCTTCCGGTGAAAACTGGACCAGTTCAAATTTTTCTTTCGCGTAGCTGACGTGTTCAGCGATGCTTTCCAGCACTTCATCCGGGGTCATTTTTAGTTTGTATTCCATATGGACCGGACTTGTTGCAATGAAGACATGGATCTGCGGAAGCTTCGCCCCTTTGAGCGCTTCATACGCGCGGTCGATATCTTTTTTTTGGCAGCGTGCGAGCCCGACGACCCGCATTTTTTCAACCGAATTTGCGATTTCGCGGACTGCTTCAAAATCTCCCGGGGATGCAACGGGAAATCCGGCTTCGATCGCATCGATCCCCCAACGTTCCAATTGCCGTGCGATTTGTACTTTTTCCTGGATATTAAAATTGACTCCCGGTGTTTGATCGCCGTCTCGTAAAGTAGTATCGAATAGCTGGACTTTTCTCATTTAATTTCCTCCTCAGATTAAAAGTACAAAAAAAGCACTCCATCCCCCCGGTTCATCGACCGAATGGATGCAATGCGAAGAAGGGCCCCAATGATGACGGAGGCCCTATGGCAACAGCAAAAGAGAAGCGAAACAGATAAATTGTGTTTGTTTGCCTGATCGATCCATTTTGCTTCCCCTCCGTTTCATTGTCAGAATATTTTGCAACATGAATAAGTTGTTATTAGCGTACCGGAAAAATGAGAATGTGTCAACCATTTTATTAGAATTTTTTTATAAAGTTCTCATCTGACGACCAATACAGAGATCGAAGCATACTTTGCCATATAGGCGGCTTCTGAACCCATATATTTTTTGGGTCCCTTCTTAGCCAAGGAACCGATCACAAGGACACTTGGCTTGATTTCGGGAATGACGGCATGCACGATCACTTTCCCAGGCTTGCCTTCACTGACAAGCGGAAAGACTTTCGCGACACCCGCCGCGCGGGCACGTTCGACATAGCTTTTGATATGCTCCTCAAGTTCGGAGCGCTGGCCGTGGATGTAATCTTTACTGAGCACCTGATAAACGTTCATATCGTCCGGCTCTAAAATCGAAACGATATACAGCTCCGCGCCGATATCCGCCGCTTTTTTGATCGCAAACTCAAAAGCCAGCTGCGCATCATCAGAATCATCGACTGCGACCAAAATGCGTTTGAACATCTCTTTTTCATCCATAAATGAAGATTCCCCTTTCAGTTTCTCAAGCAAACAGTGTGCTGTAGATCAGCCAAATGTTGAGCCCGGTCAAAATAAGCGTGATCGTATACGCACTCCATTTGATCCATGACTTGTTCACGAACTCCTTGCCCATGAATTTCTCGTCACTCGTTAGATAAGTCAGCGGAAACAGCGAGAACGGCAGCGCGATACTCAAGAAGACCTGTGAGAAAGTCATCAGACTTTCGATCTTTACCTGGTTTCCTTTATAAAGAATCGCGAAAATCAAAACTGGAATGATCGAAAACAACCGCGTAACTAGCCGTCTTGCCCAAAGCGGCATCCGCAAGTGCAGGAAACCTTCCATTACGATCTGTCCGGAAAGCGTCCCCGTGATCGTCGAATTTTGACCGGAGGCGAGAAGCGCTACTGCAAAGAGAACACTCAGGGCCGGACTTGCGATCGCGCCGACGATCTTGCTGTTTTGCAGCGATTCGAAAATCGCTTCAAATGTCCCGCCGGCATCGGCTTGGCCGAAAAACAAGGAAGCTCCGAGGATCAGCAGCAGGGAATTGATGACGATCGCGATCGATAATTGCGTATTGGAGTCGATATTGCTGAAGTGGATCGCGGTTTTCTTTGATTCGACCGACTGGCGGTCATATTGACTGGATTGAACGATCGACGAATGAAGATACAGATTATGCGGCATGACGGTCGCGCCAACGATCCCTAAAGCAAGATACAACATCGAGGGATTCGTAACGATATCCATATGCGGAATATAGCCGGCAAAGACCGACCACCAAACGGGTTGCGAGAGCACGACTTCATAAACGAAAACGACGAGGACGACCCCGATCAAGGTGATCACGATCGCTTCGATTTTGCGGAAGCCCAGCTTCATGAGGAGCAGCAGCAAGAGGACATCAAAGGCGGTTATAATGATCCCGGCGATCAAAGGGATATGAAACAGCAGCATCAATGCGATCCCTGAACCGATGATCTCAGCGATGTCGGTCGCCATGATCGCAAGCTCGGCGATCACCCAAAGAACGATCCCCCAAAAAGAGGATACGTGCGAACGAGTCGCTTGCGCTAAGTCCATCCCTGTCGCGATTCCCAAACGAGCGCACATTGATTGCAGAAACATTGCAACAACGCCTGAGATCAAACAAATCGTGAGCAGTTTGTATTGGAAGTTTGCGCCGGCACCAATCGAAGTGACCCAATTTCCGGGATCGATATAGCCGACTGCGACCAAGGCTCCTGGCCCGACCCAGCCGAGCATCGTTTTGACGAAGCCCGCATTTTTATCGGGGATCGGCACGGTGTTGTTGATCTCCTCCAGCGAAACATTGTCATCTGAATGATAGATCAGCTTCTCGTGTCCGTGTTTGTTCAGCTCATCAGCGGTCAGATTCTCTTTATGCTTGTCCGACATGCTGACGTCTTTTTTTCTCTTCTTCAAGAATCATCACTCTCCATCTTTCAAAATCAAACAATCTTTTCAACTTGCTTCTTTCGGTCCCTTTTCAAGTCTGGCGACAAATTTTTCCATGCGTTCCGGCAGATCTTGCAGCGAGATATGTTCCAGCTTCTCAGCGATCTCATGCGCCTCGACCGGCTGATAGGAAAGATACTCCACTAAAAAATGGACCCACATTTTGTGATCGCGCGATAATTTTTCGGCAAATTTTTGCCCGCGCGCAGTCAGTTGCGAACCCTTATATGGGAAATAGCGGATCAGTTTCTCGTCAGCCAGCTTGTTCAGCATTTCAGTGACCGATGCAGGAGCGATCCCCAACTTCTCCGCGATATATTTGTTCGGGATATAAACCGCCGTGCCGCTGAACTCGAAGATCGCTTTTAAATAATCTTCTTTGTTTGGACTCATCGCTGCTCCTCCTTTGAGGCATACCTTGATTTGGATGTTTAGTCTCACCTAAATTTCATTAATATCATAGTCCTGCTCGTGATCTTTGACAAATAAAAACCCTTGAAGGCTTAGGAACAGCGCTTGCAGCGTTTCAATGCTACAATAGCATCAACTATAATGCACTCCAGAAAGGATGATCCCCATGAGTGAAAATTATCAATTGCGCGATGGTCTTGAAGTCCCGAAAGTCGGTTTTGGCTCTTATAAACTGGTCGGCGCAAAAGGCGTCAATGCCCTGACTTCAGCCCTGAACGTCGGCTACCGTTTGATCGATACTGCGTTCAACTATCAAAACGAAGGAACGGTCGCTGAAGCACTCCGCCGCACGAAGATCCCGCGCGAAGACATCATCGTTTCCTCCAAACTCCCGGGAAAACATCATCGGTACGATGAAGCGATCCAAACGATCGAAGAATCGCTGTACCGGACGGGGCTGGATTACTTTGATCTTTATTTGATCCACTGGCCGAATCCGCAAACAAATTTATATGTCGAAGCGTGGCAAGCGCTGATCGCCGCCCAAAAGTTCGGCCTTGTCAGAAGCATCGGTGTCTCGAACTTTTTGCCAGAACACATCGACCGCCTGCAAAAAGAAACCGGCGTCTTGCCGGTCATCAATCAAATCGAACTCCATCCGTATTTCAATCAGAAAACGCAGCGCGATTATGACCAGCAGCACACGATCCTGACGCAAGCATGGAGCCCTTTGGGACGCGCAAGCTCCAACAACGTCATGAATGATCCGGTGATCCGAGCGCTTGCAAAAAAATATCACCGCGAAGCCGGGCAGATCATCTTGCGCTGGCAAACACAGCTCGGCGTGATGCCGATCCCGAAATCGACACATGCTTTTCGTCAAAAAGAAAATCTCGCGATCTTTGATTTTACTTTGACCGATGAAGACATGGCGAAAATCAACGCGATGTCGCGGCCGGATGGACGAATCAAAAATCAAGATCCAGCCGTATATGAAGAATTTTAAGCAAACAGGGACAGTGACAAATTTGTCACTGTCCCTGTTTGCGAATAAACGGTGTTTCAAAAGTTTTTTTATTTGATCCGCGTGCATTTGATCCGGTCCAGCGGGATCTCGCGCTTCGTGTATTGATCGTTCGTTTTCCCGACGATCAGACCGCAGCACGGGATAAATCCCTCCGGCAGATCCAAATCATTGAGCAAAGACGGGTCATGATCGATGATTTCGACAACTCCCCAAATATGGCAGCAGCCGACGCCAAGATCTGTTGCTGCAAGCGCCATATTTTCGACGACGATCGCTGCATTGGAAAAAATGAGATTGGCTGATTCGGCATCCGGCTTCTTGCCGGAAACTAAGATAAAGGTCGGCGCTTGATAGAGCGGGTTTTTATCCGCATTCCCGCTCTTTTCAGCGGCGGCTTTTGCAGCTTGATCGATCTTTTCCAAGAGCGCCGGCTTTTCGATCACCGTCATCACCGTATTTTCATACTCATCCATCCCGCTTGGTGACGCTTCTGCGGCAGCCAAGATCGTCTTCAATTCCGCTTCCGTGACTTTTTCACCAGTATATTGCCGAATCGAACGGCGGCTCAAAATCGCATCCATTGTTTCCATGATCTAATTCCCCTTTCTTTTCCCCTTCATTATAGGCGGAAAGGCTTTCACAAACAAAAGATAACCCTCTGCTGGTCATATCAGACTTCGGTGCCGACTGCGGCAGGTTTTACTTTGTTCGTTAAGAAAACCGCCGGAAAAAAGACCAATGCAAGCACAAGTGTTGAAATCAAAAAGCCGGCATGATAGCCGCGCAAACTTACGCTGATCGCCGGATGAATTTCTTGGATGAGCGCCGAAACAGCCGTTGCGATCACCGCTGTTCCAAAGCTTGAGCCTAAGTTTTCCAAAATATTGATGCAGACTCCGGCTTCCGGCAGCTCCGTGTCTTTCAGACCGATATAAGCATCACTTGTCAGCGGCAGCGTGATCCCGCCGACGCTCGTCCCGCGGACGAAAAGGGCCAGCGCGATCCAGATCATACTGGTCTTATCAGTAATGAAAACCAGCGGGATCGTACCAAAAAGTGCGACCGCAAGGCTGGTCAAGACTACATATTTCGCGCCGATGCGGTCGATCATCGAACCGATGAACGGGCGGGCGACCAGCATCCCGACTCCTTGCGGCATCAAGGCGACCGCTGCTCCGATCGCGCTTAAATGGCGCATGTTCTGAAAAAACATCGGCAAGATCAGCATCGGTCCCATGATCGCGAAGTTTGCCAAAAATGTACCGCTTGCGGCAGCGGAAAAGCCGCGGTGGGCAAACAATTTCAGTGGCAGTACCGTCTGCTCCCGCTTGCGGCGGTCATAGAGAATATAGCAGCCTAAGAGTGCGAATCCCGCAAAAAGCCAGCTGATCGTTGAAATGTCAGCAAACGATGCGGCCGTCGAAGCTTTCGTGACGCCGTAAATCAAACTAGCGCTCATAAAAGAAAGCAGCGCGATCCCAGCCAAGTCCAGCCGACTTTTTTGGTTGAAGGGTGCGAACTCCGGCACAAATTTATTCATCAGCGGCAGCGCCGCCAAAACGATAAAAACATTGATAAAGAAGATCCAGCGCCATGACGTGATCTGCAAAATAAAACCGCCGAGAACTGGCCCCAAAATAGGGCCAAAGATCATCGGGGTCGTTACGATCGAGATCACGCGGCCGAGATTTTCAGGCCCAGCAGTCTTGACGAGAAGTGTTGACATCAACGGCGTCAGGATCCCGCCGCAAAACCCTTGCAGCAGCCGAAAAATGATCAAACTTTCGACATTCCAGCTTGCTCCAGTCAAGATCGAGAAAAAGCCGAAAGCGGCTACTGCGGCGATAAAGACACGTTTGCCATTGAAACGATTCATCAGCCAGCCGGCGACCGGGACAGCGACTGCGAGCGCCAAAACGTAACCCGTGATCGCCCACTGGATCACGCCAAGGGTCGTGTGAAAATCACGCAACAGCTGATTGATCGCAATATTGACCATCGTTGCATCCAGCATCGGCGCGATCGCGCCTAAAGCGATCGCCCAAGCGGCCGGCATCACTCCTTTTGGGAGCGGTTCTAATTTCTTTGAATAGTTCATATAAAAGTCACCTTTCGATTTATTTGTATATTTAGTTTCCTAGGAAATAATATCACCATATAGTTTCCTTGTCAACAATAATATGCGAATAAAAAAACTCCCGAATCATTCCGAGAGTTTTTTGCTGCTATTTTATTTCACTCTGCCGCTGTTTTTCTATTTCACGATCCAAATGCTGATTGTACAATTCGACAAAATGCAGCAGCTTTTGAAAATCAGCATCGGAGACTTCATCATAGACAACGCGGTCACGGTCGCGAAACTCTTGATCCAAACGCTCGTGGATCGCAAAAACGCGGCGGCCTTTCGCGGTCAATTTGAAAAAGATTTCTTTTTTGTTCGCAGGCTTATGGTAGCCGGTGATCATCTCTTTTTTTACGAGCTTGCGCACGATCTTGCTGACAGCGCCCTTTGTCAAGTAAAAATGTTCCGCCAACCCGGTCATATTCAGCTCAGGGAACTTTTCGATCGCTTCGATCAAATGCACTTCGGACGGATTCATGCCTTTCAGCTGATCGGCTAATTTCAAGCGGTTCAGCCAGCTTAATTTATTATAAAGATCTCCGACCTGCTCGCTCAAGAGTGCTTCTTTGTCCATTCAACGATTCCCCCTTGTGACTGTCTACATTATAGTAAGTTTTTGTTTCTTATTCAACTTTACAGAGGAGAACCGGTGAAAAGACGATCATTCGAAGGTCTGCCAGTGCAAGATCGCTGAGAGTTCTTTTTTCGGTTTTTGCGTAACTTCCTTCAGCGGTTTGCCGACCGGAATGATCGCCCGCAGCGTATATTTTTCCGGGAGTTTGAGCAGCTTTTCAAAGGTCTGTGATTTTCGGTCGGCAAGCTCGGTATCCCCATCCATCCAAACACCGGCATAGCCCAGATCAGTGATCGCGAGCATTAGATTTTCGGTCGCTGCTCCGTAGTTTTGCATTTCAAAAACCAAATCATCATGATAAACGATTTTTTCTGTGATGACAGCCAAAAGCAGCGGCGCCGTTTTCACCGCCGGAGTCGGCAGGATGCCGCTGATTTTTTGGCGCAGCCCAGCCTCCGTGATCGCGATAAAACTCGTTGTCTGGCCGTTATAGCCGGAAGGCGCTTTTTGGGCAGCACTGACCATTTTTTCGATTGTTTCTTTCGGGACCGCTTCCTGCGCAAATTCTTCCCGGTAACTCCCGCGACGTTCCACTACGTTAAAAAAGTCCATCTCGAATTCCTCCTCATCTGGGTGTTCATGTTTGTGATTTTCTTTACAATCTCGACACTCTTATTATAACGCTGATTATTAGATAGACAAACATTTGCATACATTCAAAAGCAGTGGCAGAAAATGTTATAATCACTAAGAAGAGTTTTTTGAACGAAGGGATGGAATATTTTTGAAAAATACCAACAGTCTGCTGACGAAATCGGCGATCTTATTGATCTCGATGATGCTGACCAGCTCGCAAGCGATCAATGGCGTGATCCCGCAGATCCGCGATGCGCTGGGGATCACAGAAAGCCAGGCAGAATTTATCGGCACCTTGCCGAGCATCATGATCGTCACATTCATCTACTTCTCAAACGCGATCGCTGAGAAGATCGGCATGAAGACCTCCGTCATCCTCGGCTTGACCTTTGTCGGGATCGGCGGCAGTCTGCCGGCAGTATCCGATCATTATGCAATGATCTTATTCAGCCGGATCCTGCTCGGGATCGGGATCGGCCTGTTCAATTCGCTCGCCGTCAGCTACATCAACCTGCTTTATAACGGCAGCATTCGGGCCGCGATGCTCGGGATCCGCAACTCGATGGAGTCCCTCGGGCAAATGGTCTTGATTTTTCTGGCAGGGGTCCTCGTGAATACCCGCTGGAACTATTCGTTTTTAGTCTATGCGGTCGCACTGCCGCTGGCGGTTTTGTTCGCGTGGCGTGTTCCGGCGCTTGAACTGGAAAAAAGACCGGTCAACGAGAAAAAAAGCCGTTTGGACCCGCGGGTATTTTTATTGGTCCTTTTTTCGCTGCTTTTAGTGCTGAACCAAATCGCAGTTTCGATCCGTTTTGCGGCGATCGCAAAAGCTATCGACCCGAACATCCACGCCAGCCTGTATCTTTCATTGACGCCGCTCGCCGGGATCTTGGCAGGGTTTGCTTTCGGCTTCGCCTACCGCTATTTGAATGTCGGGACATTTTATATCGGTATTCTGACGATCATCAGCGGCAATCTGTTTTTCTTTTTCTCCGGCAACAGCGTCCTGATGCTTTTGATCGGCTTGTTTTTTGCCAGTTTCTCGGGTGCGTGGTGCCTGCCGTATATTTTTGACAATATTGAAAGATTCACCGATCCGACGACCGTGACCACCGCGACTTCGCTGATTTTTATCGGCTGCAACTTCGGCAATTTCTTCTCAGCGATCTCGATGGCGCTGATCGACAAACTTTCCGGCAGCACTACGCTTAAGGCGCCGTTCGCGGTCTTTGCCGTTATTTTTGCTGCTGTATTGCTCTTCTCAGTACGATTCCGGCGAAAAAACGCCGTTTAAGTGCATGCTTTATATTTGTTTTCTATGCCGCTTCGCCCTATCATAAAAGAAAAGTCACGCAATTTTGTGAAAGGGTGCGCCGAAAATGAAAACTGCGATCATCTATTATTCTGGACATCATGGCAATACCAAAAAGCTGCTTGATAAAATCGCCCAAGATCCTGCGGTCACATTGATCGAGGCTGAAAAAGCCGACGGGATCGATCTATCCAGCTACGATTTGATTGGCTTCGCTTCGGGAATCTACTTTTCTAAATTCCATAAAACGGTCGTCCAAGCGGCAAAAACGGATCTGAAGCGCAACGATACGGTCTTTTTGATATATACTTGCGGAAAAAAGAGTAAGCGATATCCCGATGAACTGAAAAATATCATCGCCGAAAAAGGGGCAAAACTCCTCGGCGTTTATTCATGCGTCGGCTGGGATACTTTTGGACCGTTCAAGTTGATCGGCGGAACGAACAAACATCGCCCAAATGAAAAAGATCTGACAGAAGCAAACGCTTTTTATCAGCTGCTCATCCAGCAAAAAAGCAGCGAAGCCTAAGTAACTGGCTTCGCTGCTTTTTTATCGGCCCCTCATGAGTGAAGGTTACTCGTTTGGGCGACATAAAATTTGACTTTATCGGTACGGTAAAACGTTTTAAAATACTCAAGCATTACTTCCTCGCCGGTATTCAAGCGACCGGTCACCTGCCCGTTGAATTTCAAAAGCGCCCGGCCCTCTTCGATCTCAAGCTTTTCCGCCAGCTCTTCATTACATAGGATCGCTTCGATGCTGCGGATCGATTTTGTCAAACTGATCTGGTATTGTTCTTTCAAAACTGCATAGAGCGATTCTTTTGAAAAGTCGTGGCTTTCGATCCCCGGGACATATTTATAAGGGATAAAGCTATGCGTAAAGTTCAATGGTGCCCCCTCCACGATACTGATCCGCTCCAGATGAAAGACATCTTCGCTGATCGTCAAATGCAGGTTGGACGCGACAGAGACATTAGCCGGTTCAACTGTTTCTAAAATGAGCTTATAGTGCGGCTCAAATCCAAGTTTCTTGAGTTCATATGTATAGCTGGAAAGATCGACTAGTCCTTGTTCGATTTTTTTCCCGGCAACATATGTTCCAAGCCCTTGTTTTTTATACAACTTTCCTTCTTTGACCAATTCGTCGATCGCTTTGCGGACGGTGGTCCGGCTGACGCAATATTTTTCCATCAACGAAAACTCTGAAGGAATTTGGTCATTATAATGCAATTCACTCTCGATATATTGGAGTATATAGTTTTTCAGCTGCACATATAACGGCGATGAACTGGTGAACATGTTGCTAACCTCCTCCAGAAGCGATGTGAATGGAAACGATCAAGATATGGCGAGACTTACTTTCGTGCTGCATTTTTCAAGCGTTGAAGATATTCGACCATTTGTGCAGGGTCATCTTCTTTTTTTAATAGTCCGCTGCCGATGAAGGCGCCGTCTCCGCCAGCTTCTTTGACCATCTTGATGTCTTCCGGCGTCGCGATCCCCATTCCGCAGTAGATTTTTTGAGTGATCGCGGCGGTATCGCGCAGATAAGCGATCGCCTTTTTCAGCGTATCGATCCCCGGCCTCGTTTCGCCGCTTGATTTCGCTTGCAGATATACGAATCCGTTCGATTCTTTCGCCAGCTGGATCTCTTTTTCCGGCAGATCGAAAGGAATAAAGCTTGCTACGCGGATCCCTGAAGCGATCAATTGATTTTTGACTGTATTGTCTTTGGGCCCGACGAGGATCACCGCTTCAACGGCCGCATCTTGGACGAGCGCGCGGAAGTTCTCCACGCCAAAAGAGATGATCGTCGCTTCATAACAAAGAGCGAACAATCGCTGCTGCGGAAACTTCTTCCGCAAATCAAAAAACGTTTGGGCTTGTGAAGTCAATTCAGGATCTTTCGCGTATGACTTGATCATCCGGTTTTGGATCAGCTCATTGTCTAAAAAAGGGTTTGAAGTCGGCAGATCAACTTCGATGATGTCACAGCCGCCGCGCACATAATTTGCGGCATTTTCCAGCGTCTTTTCATGCGTCGGATAGCCGTTTGACAAGTAGCAGATGATGTCCATTAAGCGATTTCACCCCCATAATATACCTGTTGAAATAGTTTTTCAAATGTCTCAACGGACGGGATGATCGGATTTGTTTTTGTACAGCCGTCTGCTTTGGCAAGTGCTGCCAGCGTTGGGATCATCGCATCATAAGCGGCATCATCTTGAATGAGCGGCTGTAAGGTTTGCGGGATCGCCATCGAACGGTTCAACTCATCGATCTTGTCCGTTAATGAAGAAACACCGAGCATCTTTGCGATCTCTTCATAGATCTTCTTCGCGCGTTCATCTTGCGAATTGAATTTGATCACATACGGCAGGATCACCGCATTTGCTGTCCCGTGCGGAACGCCAAATTTTCCGCCCGCGGCGTGCGCCAAACTGTGAGCGATCCCAAGCGATACATTCGTAAAAGCGATCCCGGCGATCATCGCCGCTACTTGCATCTTCTCGCGCGCTGCCAGATTTTCCGGTTCATTATAAGCTGTTTGGATATTTTGGACGACGTCGACGATCGCACGGTCTGCAAGTGTGTCTGCTAACGGATTGGCTCGGCGAGAAACCCGCGCTTCGATCGCATGGGTCAAAGCGTCCATCCCGGTCGCAGCCGTCATTTTCTTCGGCAGACTGACTGTCAGCTTCGGCTCTAAGATCGCGATGTCCGGCATCATTTCCATGTCGCCGATCCCGTGCTTGACATGAGTCGCCGGGTCAGTGATCACGATCGAACGGCTGACCTCGCTGCCGGTGCCGCTTGAAGTCGGGATGTTGACCATCCGCGCTTTTTTGCGCAGTTTCGGGATCGGACTCGTGATGTCAGCGATGCTCTTCAACTCCGGATGTTCATATAAGATCCACATTCCTTTGGCCGCATCCATGACTGACCCGCCGCCGATCGCGATGATCCAGTCCGGTTCGAACGCCAGCATTTTTTCGGCGCCTTTTTGGACCGTCGTGATTGATGGTTCAGGCTCCACGCCGTCGAACGTTTCCGTTTTGAAGCCGGCTGCGGTCAAAATATCTTCGATTTTTTGCAATTCGCCGGATCTTGCCAGAAAATTACCGCCTAATACGAGAAACGCTTTTTTTCGCGGACCTTCCAATTGCGCTAAATACTCTAACGAATTTTCTCCAAAAATCAGATAATCGCCGCCTAATTTCATTGGACGCATGGGTAGCATAGCTATTCTCCTCTCAAATGGTTCATTAATCTTTCGACTTTTTTCTGATCGATCACGGCTTGGCCATGTTCGACCGATTTCAAACTTGTCCCGACGATCGCTCCATCAGCGATCTGCATTTGCGCTTTCACGTTTTCTTCTGAGAGGCCGCTGCCGATGAAGACCGGCAGATCGACAACTTTTTTCACTCGCTGAACGACCGCAAGCGGCGTCTCGTTGCCTGAATAAGCCCCGGTCACGATGATCCCATCCGCTAGACTCGCTTGCGCATTTTTTGCCGATTCTTCGATCGACAGCTCCGGGATCAGCAGATGACTGTATTTTACTTGGATATCTGCATAGATCTTAATATTCTCCGCCCCGATCATCTTGCGGCAGCGCAGCGCTTTTTCGGCGCAAGCCTCCAAAAGACCGCTCGCCGTCAAGACCGAGTCGCTGAATACAGCCAGCCGGATAAAGTCGGCCCCCGCCGCCATGGCACTCGCTAACGCAGCTTCATAGTCGCAAAAGGCTGCATCGATCCCGACCGGCAGCTGGGTGCGGTCTTTGATCGTCTTTGTGATCGCAGCCAGGCAAGCAGTTTGGACCGCTGCCAATTTTTTCGGATAGGGAATGTCGCCGGCGTTTTCGATCATCAACGCCGTGATCCCGCCGGCCGCCAGCGCTTCCGCATCATTCAGCGCCTTTTGATAAACGTCCGCCAAATTATCGCTAAAGAGCGGGGTCCCCGGCAGCGGATCCAAGTGGACCATCCCGATGATCATTTTTTCGGTAGTGCTGTTCACTTTAGTCCACCTGGCTTTCATGATAAGCGGCGATCCCGTCTAAAACGATTTTCGCCAAGACTTCCTCTTCGTGGATCCGCTTGCTTGGGGCAAGTTTTGTTTCTAAATTATTCGTGACCGTCGCAAGGGTCACTGAGCAGGCTTTGATGCCCATCAAATTGCCGAGCGTGAGGAGCGTTGCGGTCTCCATGTCCATTCCGCTGATATTGTATTTCACGAGTTCCTGCATTCGCTGGACAGCATCGCCGCCGAGCTTTTTCGATAAACGTGATTCTTTCATTTCGGTATAGTAGCCGTCGGTCGAATAGACGATCCCGTTATCAGCGATGCGGCCGTTTTTCTGAATACTCTCGTTCATCAGCTGGAGCAGCGTGAAGTCAGCGACGGCCGGATAGCCGAGCTCGACATAATTTTCACTGGTTTTTTCTTTTCGCACCGCCGCGCTCGGTACTAAAAATTTGCCGAGGTTGTCTTTCAAGCCCATCACCGTTCCCAAGCGGACTGCAACTTTGATCCCGGTTTCAAAAAATTCTTCGAGTGCGATCGCAGCGGACGGTCCGCCGATCCCCGTCGAAGACACCGTGACCGGGACACCGTGATAGAGACCGGTATACGTATGGAATTCACGATTCACCGCGATTTTTTCATAGGAGTCCAGTTGGGTGATGATTTTTTCGACTCGCCGCGGATCGCCTGAAAATATGACGTAAGGCGCGGTATTTTCATTCGTCAATTCTAGATAGAGTGTTTTTTCCGCCATGATAGTTTCCTTTCCGCTAAACGGTGCTTGAATGCTTCGATCGTTGGGATATTCGTCAAGCAGCCGAATTCTTCAATAATGAACGATGCCAGAACTGCACCGGCCATTCCGCACTCTTGCCAATCTTTTCCGCCTAGATACATTGCTAAAAAGCCGGCGACATAAGCGTCGCCGCCGCCCGCCGGATCTTTGACGATCGTTTGAGCAGCCGGGATCAAATAGTTTTTCTCCGCAGTATAGATCGTACTGCCGCATTTGCCATTGGTAACGATCACGGCTTTTGTGACACCGTTCTTTAGCGAAGCGAGCACTTTATTCGGCAGATATTCATCAAGCTGGCGGTACTCCGCTTGATTCATGAACAAAAGCTCGGCCGTCTCAAAGACTTTTTTCAAATAATCAAAACCGAGCGAACGGTAGTCGCCTTTCATGCTGAAGATCAGCGGGATTTTTTTAGCAAGGCACTCGTCTAAAAACTGCGTATTGCCGTTCAGCTCGCCGATCGTCAAAAGACCGTATTTTGGATTCAAAAGCGTAAAGTCATACGGTTCCCAATGTTTCTGACTCATCGGACCCGGATAAAATAATGTGATGTGCTCGCCTTCCGGGCTCATGATGAGTTCCGTGAAGGAAGTTTTCAGTGCGGGATTTTCTTTCGTGAACTGGAGCGCGATCCCGTTTTGCTGCAGGAAGGATTTGAACCCGCTCGCTTCAAAATCATTGCCGACGGTCATCGCCAGCCCGCATTCATATCCGAAAGAACTCATCAGACACGTGATATTGACGGCACAGCCGCCGAAATACGTATTTTCGCTGTTATCGTTTACGATCGTCGACGTTTTGCCGATTTCAGGGCGCGGTGCGACTTCGATGATGTGATCGATACTCGGATAGCCGATCCCGATAAGATCATATGCTTTTTTCAATCGCCTCGACCCCCATTTTTTCAAATAATTCGCGGCTGTCGACAACACTGCCGTAGTAGCGGTCGATGTCGTGCAGGTAGATCTCGTTGACTTGCGGATCATCTGTGCCGACACAGTCGCGGACGACGTACGTTTCATAATCCAAGTGATAAGCATCTTCGACCGTTGAGCGGACACAGTTGTTCGTCTTCGTGCCGCAGATCGCGATTTTTTTGATATCAAGTTCGCGCAGGATCAAGTCGAGATCAGTATAAGCAAAAGCGCTGTAACGTCTTTTTTTGATCACATAATCCATTTCATCATCGATTTCAAGCGTCGGGTCCAGCTGATCGCCGCCAGTCCCTTCGAGGCAGTTCTTGCGGCCAGACAGCGTTTTTTTGTCATATTTGTTTTTGCGGTGCGAATGCTGCATGTAAATGATCAAAAATTGATTTTTGCGAGCTTCCGGCACCAGCTTTTTGACATTTTCCAAGACTTGCTGATTGATCGGATAAAAAACTGCTCCGGCTGGATTGACAAAGTCGTAGACCATATCGATCACGATCAGTGCCCCTTTATACACCGGCTTACGATTCATCATGGACACGCTTCTTTCTCTTTTTGGATAAACCGATCAGCGTCAAAACGATGATGATCGAAAGATACGGGATCATTTGGACAAAAGCGCCAGGGATGTGGATATTCTGCAAGCGGATCTGCGCCGCATCGGCGAGCCCAAAGAGCAGACTGAACAAATAGGTCCCGATCGCGGTCCCGCGCCCGGAGTAGATCGCGGCCAACGCGATGAACCCGCGCCCGCCGGTCATTTCTTCAACGAACATCGTGACGTTTTCCAAGGCGATATTGACACCGGCAAAGCCGCACAGCACCGAGCCGATCAGAATCGCGGTATATTTGATCCGGTCGACCGGCAAGCCGACGGAGTATGCAGCGTCTTCTTTTTCACCGACCGTTCGAATATAGACCCCGAGCTTCGAGTGATAGAGCACCATGTGGATCACGACGAGCGCCAGCAGACTGACATAGACCATCGGCGTTTGATGATTGAAGATATCGCCCAAGATCGGGATATCTTTTAAGACAGGGATATTCAGTTCTTTCATCCCGACGATCCGGGCATTCGAGAATGTGCCCCGCTGGCCGAACACCGTCTGGAGAATAAAGGCACTGAAGCCGCCCACCAGGGTATTGATCGCTAACCCGACGATCGTCAAGTTTCCTTTCATGGTGATCCCAAAAAAGGAGAAGACCAGCCCAAGCACGAACGAACTGAAGACCCCGGCGAAGATCGCCAGAAAAATATTGCCGAATGCATAGCTCGTAATGACGGAGACGAATGCACTGGCGAGCATCATTCCTTCAAGCGCCACGTTCAGCACTCCCGCGCGGTGGGCATATAAGCCGCCGAGCGCGGCCAGTGCGATCGGTGTCGTCATTCGCAAAGTAGTGTGCAAAATGTTCAAGAGATTATCCATCATTATGCACTCCTTTCACCTTTGCCTTTTTCTTCTGATGTATATCGATCTTTTGCCGAATGATCTTGCGAAATGCGAATTTGCGGCTGAACATATCGATCGTGAAGAAAATAACGATCAACCCTTCAATGATCTCGATCAAGGAGCGCGGGACACCGGTCATGATCTCCATCGTGCTCCCGCCGTTTTTCAAGATCCCGAACAAAAGCGAAGCAGCCAACACGCCGATCGGATTAAACCGGCCGATCAACGCGATCGTCAAACCCGTCCAGCCGTAATCTGCGGAGAAGCCGCTGACGAATTTTCCGTGAGTTCCCAGCACTTCGACAGCGCCGCCCAACCCCGAAATGATCCCCGAGATCGCCATGATCAAGACGATTTTCTTCGCGACATTCATCCCGACGAATTGGGAGAAATCTTTATTTTTACCGATCGAAGTGATCTGGTAGCCGAGGACCGTCTTATTCATCATGATGTAGACGAGAATAAAGACAAAGATCGCGATCAAAAAGCCGACATGCAGCTGCGAATTGCTGAAAAGCCGCGGCAAGACGGCTGAGCTTTCGATCTTATACGTTTCCGGATTGGAAGAACCCGGTGCACGGAACGGATAACCGGCCAGCCACGTCGTGAACAAAATCGCAACATAGTTCAGCATCAACGTCGAAACCATTTCATCCACATCGCAGTAAGCGCGGATGATCGCCGGAATCAAAGCAAAGAACATCCCGGCAACAGCACCGCCCAACAAACAAATCAAAATATGAACGATCGAAGGCAGCCCCTTCAAAGTGAAACCTAAGTAAGCCGCGAAAAAAGCGCCCAAGTACAGCTGGCCTTCTGAGCCCATGTTGTAGAGCTCGGCTTTAAAGGAGATCGCCGTAGCAAGCCCGGTGAAAATCAAAGGCGTCGCGGCAAACAAAGTATTCATGATCTGGGTCGGTGATTCGACCGACCCTTTGAGCAGATACATAAACGCTTGATTCGCGTCATAACCAGAAAACATAATGAGGAAGTAACCGATCAAAAGCGCTAAAGCGATCGGGATGATCGAACCGGCTACTTGGGCGATTCTTTTATGATTAGCCACTGGTGACCCTTCCCTTCTCTTCTTGATCGATCCCCACCATTAGCATCCCTAAATCTTCTTTGTTCGTATTGCATTTTTGCCGTTCCCCGGAGATCTTCCCTTTGTACATGACATAGATCCGGTCGCTCAGATTCATGATCTCAGACAATTCAGACGAAATGATCAAGACTGCTTTGCCTTCATTGCGCAGATCAAGGATCTTGGAATGGATGAATTCGATCGAACCGATATCGACGCCGCGCGTCGGCTGGCTCATCACGATCACTTCCGGATCGACCGAGATCTCGCGCGCCATAATGATCTTCTGGGCATTCCCGCCGGACAAGCTGCTGACTTTCGCATTGACATCCGAACAATTGCGGATATCGTAATCTTCTACGAGCTTTTTCGTCTTCGCATCGATTTTGCGGCGGTTCAAAAAGCCGCCGCGGCTGATATTTTCGTCATTGTAATGCCCGGCGATCACGTTTTCCCAAATCGACATCTCGGCATTCAGCCCATCTTTATAGCGATCTTCCGGGACCAGTCCGAAGCCTAATTCACGCAGTTTCAGCGGAGAGGAGTGCTTGACGACCTCCCCTTTGAATACGAACTCGCCTGAACTTTGGCGCATCACGCCTGTCAAAATATTGACGAGCTCGCTCTGTCCATTTCCTTCGATCCCGGCGATCCCGACGACTTCGCCGAAATTGACGTGCAGATCGATATCGTCGAGTACTTTTTTGCCGTTTTGCGTATAAAAGCTGATCTTCCGCAACTCGAGCGCTTTATTGCCGCTGTCGCTCGTTTCGGCGGCGGTTTTGATCGTCTGGACATCGCGGCCGACCATATAGCGGGAAATCTGTTTTTGCGTGACATCTTTCGTATCGACGGTGATGATAAATTTGCCCTTTTGGATCACGGTCACCCGATCAGAACATTTTTTGACTTCGTCGAGCTTGTGAGTGATCAAAATGATCGTCTTGCCTTGATTTTTTAAATCAACGAGTTTTTCAAGCAGTTCATCCGTCTCTTTCGGCGTTAAAACCGCCGTTGGTTCATCCAGGATCAAAATATTGACATTGCAGTGGAGCATCTTGATGATCTCGACACGCTGCTGCGCACCGACAGACAAACTCGCCACGACATCATTGGCATTCAAATCAAAACCAAACTTGTCGATCGTCTCCTGAACTTGCTTTCTTTCTAATTTGGTATTGATATAGCCGTGTCTGCTGAGCTCTTCGCCCAGCAGCACGTTCTCATACACTTTCAAGCTCGGGACCAGTTTGAAGTGCTGATGCACCATCCCGATCCCGTATTTGATCGCCGCTTTCGGCGAGTTGAACTGCACCAGCTCGTCGTCGATATAAATCTCCCCGCTGGTCGGCGCGATCAAACCAAACAACATATTCATCAATGTCGATTTCCCGGCACCGTTTTCTCCGCAGATCGCATGGATCTCGCCTTTTTTGACACTCATGCTGATGTCATCGATCGCGGTAAAATTTCCGAACTTTTTGGTCAAATGCTTGATTTCAATCGCATTCATAGGTCAACCCTCATTTATTTTCGTGTATCCGGAACAACGATCTCGCCTTTGATGATCTGTTGACGCAGTTGATCGACTTTATCCAGATAGGCTTTCGGGATCATGTCTTTCGTATATTTCATTGGTGAAAGTTCGACCCCTTTTTCTTTCAAACCAAGATCAAGCTCTTTGTCGTATTTTCCTTTGATCCCTTCTTGGATCAATTTGTAGACGGCATTGTCGCTGCGTTTCATGACACTTGTCAAAACGTTTCCTTTCGCGATCCCGTCTTGATCGGAATCGACCCCGATCGCGAAGACATTTTTCTCTTTGGCGGCTTGGATGATCCCGTCTCCTGTTCCCCCGGCTGCTTGGAAAACAACATCGGAACCTTGGTTGATCTGCGAGAGGGCGACTTCTTTCCCTTTTGCCGGATCCCCGAAGGAGTTGGAATACCCGCTCAAAACTTGGATATTTTTATCGATCGCTTCAGCACCGGCTTTATATCCGGTGTAAAAAATGTTGATCCCCGGGGAGTCGATCCCGCCGATGAAGCTGATCACTTTTTGATCATTGACTTGTTTCAAACTGGTATCGCTCGTCACTTGGGCAGCCAAAGCCCCTGCTAAATAAGAAGCTTCTTGTTCTTTGAACATCACGGAAGAAATATTTTTCCCGGAAGCAACTGTATTGAAGATCGCAAAGTGGGTATTCGGATACTTTTTAGCCACTTTTTCGATCGCATCTTTATGCCCCAAGTCAAGCGTGATGATCAAGTTCATCCCTGATTCTGCCAACTGTGTCAAATACGTTTCGCCCTCGGAAACATCGCTTGGTTCGACGACTTTGGTTGTCACACCCAGATCTTTTTTCGCTTTCTTTAAGCCGGAGTTCCCGGAATCATTGAAAGACTGATCGCCTAACCCGCCTTCGCTGGTGATCATCGCCACTTTAAAATCACTAGCTGCTTTTTTCCCGCTGCTGCTTGATGCAGACTTGTTCCCGCCGCAACCCGCCAACGACAAACCGAGCAATACTCCCAACGATGCTAATAGAACTTTTTTGAATCGCTTCATGATGATCCTCCTCTTTTTATGCTTGTCATGACATCCCTACAAGTACATTGTAAGCGGTTCCTCTATACTTGACTAGTATCTAAATTAAAGTACAAGATAACTTTCGTTATGTCTATAATGCCTGAAAAATCAGCATTTATAATTTAATTTTCTTAATATTTTCTTAATAAATGTCTTGTGCAAGCATGCAAAAAAAGCCGCCGTTGATGAGCTGGCAGCTTAACTGGCTTTTATTTGATTTTACTTGTCCAGCTTTTCCGTCAAAATCGGAAAGCCGTATCCGCGAATATGTTCTTTCAGCATCGTCAGATAAGCGCGCGCGATCGCACTCAACTCGAGATGCTGATGTTTTAAGTAGCCGATCGTGATCGGATCATCCACGGCGAGCGGGATCGCGACGATCTTGTCATCGTTCAGCGTACTGCTGATGATCCCGGACGAGATCGTATAGCCGTTCAGACCGACCATCAGGTTAAAAATCGTCGCACGGTCGCTGACTTTGATCTCCATTTTGCGCTCAAGGGTACTTAAGATCTCTTCGGAAAAGTAAAAAGAATTGCGCTCCCCCTGCTCATACGAAAGATATGGATAAGGCTCTAGATCTTCCAGCGCGATCATCTCCCGCTTCGCCAGCGGATTGTCGCGGCTGACGAATACATGAGGCGTTGCAGTGAAAAGCGGAACGAACTGCAGCTGGCGCTCTTTGAACATTTTCCGCATTACTTTTTCATTGAAAGAGTTCAAGTACAAGATCCCGAGCTCGCTTTTGAATTCCGTCAAGTCTTCCAAAATATTTTCTGTTTCCGTTTCACGCAGCGTGAATTGATATTCATCAGCGTTGACCGATTTGATCAATTCAACAAACGCATGGACTACAAAGGCGTAATGCTGGGCAGAAACGGAGAAGGCCTGCTTGCGCGGCGCATTCTCCTGATACTTTTCTTTCATTAAATGTACTTGATCCAAGATCTGGCGCGCGTAGATCATAAATTCGCGCCCTTCCGGTGTCAGGGAAACGCCGTGCGACGAGCGCAGGAGGATCTGGATCCCCATCTCTTCTTCCAGATCTTTTACCGCACTTGAAAGGCTCGGCTGCGTCAAGAAAAGCGCTTTAGCCGCCTCATTGATCGAACCGTAAGCAACGATCTTCTCTAAATATTCCAACTGCTGGATCCGCATTTGATCCCTCCTTATACTGTTCAGCCACATTATAGTTTTTATCTATATCAAATGCAAATTTTTATCAGTTATCCAAGAACCAGCGGTCATGGTACAGTATTTCCAACAGTTAGAGGAGGAAATACTATGACAACAACCATTATCGGATTTCCGCGGATCGGTGAAAACCGCGAATTGAAATTTGCGACTGAAAAATTTTTTCGCAACGAAATTACTGAAAAAGATCTGCTGGAAGAAGGCAAACAAATCCGCAAGAAACATTGGCTGGAAATGAACGAAAGCCATCTCGCACAAATACCCAGCAATGATTTCTCGTTTTATGATCAAATACTGGATACATGTTTTCTCTTCAATCTTATCCCTGCGCGATTGGCAGCCGCTAAATTGAGCCCACTAGAAAAATATTTTGCGTTGGCGCGCGGTTATCAAGGATCGCTGGGCGATTTCAAAGCATGGCCGATGAAAAAATGGTTCAATACGAATTATCATTATCTCGTACCCCAGCTCGCCAAAGAAACGAAGATCAAGCTGTGCGGATCGAAAATATTTGATGAATTCCGCGAAGCAAAGGCGCTCGGCATCTTGACGCGCCCCGTATTGATTGGTCCATTTACACTCTTGAAACTAGCTGAGTTCACTGACGGCACCCACTATCAAGATCTCGTTCCCGACCTGCTGGCAGTTTACACTGAAATCATCACTAAATTAGGAAAGCATGGCGCCGCGTGGCTGCAAATCGATGAACCAGCTCTTGTGAGCGACTTGGATCACGAAGAACAACGCTTTTTCAAACAATTGTATGAAACACTTTTAGCCAAAAAAGGAAATTTGAAGATTCTCTTGCAGACCTATTTTGGAGATGTCCGCGACATTTATAGTGAATTGTGCAAATTGCCATTTGACGGGATCGGTTTGGATTTTGTGGAGGGGCGAAAAACACTTGAACTCGTACAAAGCGGGTTTCCGGCAGATAAGACCCTCTTTGCCGGAGTTGTGAACGGCAAAAATATTTGGAGAAATGATTATCAAAAAACGATCAAGCTGATCAAAGACACAAATGTAAAAAACTATGTTCTCTCCACCTCTTGCTCTTTGCTGCATGTTCCTTATACGACTGAAAACGAAAGCTTTTCGCCAGAGATCACCGCTCATTTCTCTTTCGCAAAAGAAAAACTTTCCGAATTATGCGACCTGGACAACATTCTTCAAACAGACAAAAACGAACTGCTGAGGAAAAATCAGCAGCTATTTCAAAAAGCACGGATCAAAGAAAATTCTTCATTGGCAGAAACGATCAACTCTTTGAAAGAAGAAAATTTTGTCAGAACTCCAGCTTTCTCCCAGCGCGAATCTTTACAAAAAGAAATTTTCGGTCTGCCGCTTTTGCCGACAACGACAATCGGCTCTTTCCCACAGACCCGCGAAGTCAAAAAATGGAGAGCAGCTTTCAAAAATCAGAAACTCTCTCAACAGGATTATGATGATTTTCTCAAAAAACAGATCAAAGATTGGATCAACTGGCAAGAAGAGATCGGGCTTGATGTCCTGGTCCACGGTGAATTTGAGCGCAACGACATGGTCGAATATTTCGGTCAGCATTTGGAAGGATATTTATTCAGCCGAAGTGCCTGGGTCCAATCTTATGGAACGCGTGCAGTCAAACCGCCGATCATCTGGGGAGATATCATCCGCAAAGCCCCGATTACCGTGAAATGGTCAACCTATGCACAAAGTCTGACTTCAAAACCTGTCAAGGGTATGCTGACTGGGCCTGTCACGATTTTGAACTGGTCTTTCCCGCGTGAAGACTTGCCACTGAAAATTTCTGCTTTTCAGCTTGCCTTGGCAATTCAGCAAGAGGTGCTTGATCTGGAAAAAAACGGAATAAAAATCATCCAAATCGATGAGGCAGCATTACGTGAAAAACTGCCGCTGCGAAAAAGCGACTGGCATGCTGATTATTTAGATTGGGCGATCCCGGCGTTTCGCCTAACTGAAAGCAAAGTCCGGGCGGAAACACAGATTCATACGCATATGTGCTACAGCGAATTTACGGACATCATTCCTGCCATCGAACAAATGGATGCGGACGTGATCTCTTTTGAAGCTTCCCGCTCCAATTTGGAAATTTTGAGCGCCCTCCAGCGTGAACACTTTCAAACGGAAGTCGGTCCAGGCGTTTATGATATCCATTCCCCGCGTATCCCTTCAGTAGCCGAAATTAAAGAAACGATCCGGGCGATCTTGGCAAAAGTGCCGAAAGAAAAAATTTGGATCAATCCGGATTGCGGCCTGAAAACCCGCGGGATCCCTGAGACAAAGGCGAGTTTAGCCAACATGACTGCCGCTGCCGAACAAATCAGAAAGGAGCTTTACCGATGAATTCTAAATCTTCTTCCGCCGGTCCGACTTTTTCTTTTGAGATCTTCCCGCCCAACACTCAAGTTGGCGCGGAAAAAATAATCACGACGCTAGGAGCGCTCCAAGGACTTTCCCCTGATTTTATCAGTGTGACTTGCAGCGGCGACAAAACAAAGATCGAGCAAACAACGATCAAGCTGGCTGATTATGTCGCCAACCAACTGCATATTCCAGCCGTTGCCCACTTGCCCGCGGCTTATCTCGATAAGCCGCAAGTCGCGCGTATTTTGCAGAAATTAGAAGCAGCTGGTGTGACAAGGATCCTCGCGCTGCGCGGCGACATCGATCCCGCCGTTGCGCCGAAAAACGATTTTCACTATGCGGACGATCTGGTTCGCTTTATCAAAAAATGCGCGCCGCATTTTGAAGTGAGCGGGGCCTGCTATCCAGAAGTCCATCCGGAGTCTTTCAACCAATTGAGCGATATCCGCTTTTTGAAACAAAAAACGGCAGCCGGCTGCAAACATTTGACCACACAGCTGTTTTTCGACAACGAGATCTTTTTCGATTTTGAAGAGCGCTGCCGCCTCGCAGAGATCAATGTGCCGGTCTTAGCCGGTGTAATGCCGATCACGAACCGCAAACAAGCGCTGCGACTGATCAAAACAAGCGCTGCCAAGCTGCCGCGCAAATTCACGGCGATCCTGGATCGCTATGAGCACGATCCCGCGGCGCTGAGGGATGCCGGGATCGCTTATGCGGTCGATCAGATCGCCGACTTGGTGACCCAAGGGGTGGCTGGTGTCCATTTGTACACGATGAATAATGCGGAAACGGCCCGCACGATATTCAATGCGACCCGCTCGCTTTTCCGCGCCTGTCAGAATGAACCCGCTCCGCAAGTGCTATTTGCATAAAATGAGTCGACAAAAGAGGCTGGGACAAAAGTCATGTCCCAGCCTCTTTTTCCGAATAAACGGTGTTTCAAAAGCAGCTTCTTCGGATTAGGAGCCGAAAAATCTCAAAAATATAAGAAACTATTTTCGGATTTTTCTTCTTATTTCTCGAAGCTGGACACTTTTGTCTCAACCTCTTTCCATTATTCTAAAACACCGAATGTATAACCATTTTGCCGGTAAAACTCGATGATCTGCGGCAAAGCTTCCACGGTAATATTTTTATCTTCCGCGTCATGCATCAAAACGACCCGCATCTGATTATCTGGATAAACGGCCATTGACTTTTCTTGGAAAGCGACTGCTTCCTGGGCATTTTTCGGACGCCGGCTGGCCGGCTCTGCGTCGCCGGTCATCGCATCCCAATCGATCCATTCCATTCCCGATTCCGCAAGGGCTGCATCGGCCGCTTTCATATTGCTGAAAGACATGTGCCCGCCGGGATAACGCCAGACATTTGTTCGGAAATCATCGCCAAAAAGCGTCTTCAGTGCTGTTTGGGCTTGGATAGCTTCGTTTTTGATCTGCCCAGGGTTCGCAGTACCATTGGGATAAAGCAGCCCATAATCGTGATTGAAGCTGTGGATCCCGATCGCATTGCCTTCTTGGATCTCACGCGTTAAAACCGGCCGCATCGCTTCCCCGACTTCTTTACCGACAACAAAAAAAGTCGCCGGCACACCTTCTGCTTTCAAGATATCCAAAATCTTTGGAGTGATCACTCCGTTCGCCCCATCGTCAAATGTCAAAAAACAGACGCGCGGACCCTCATAAGAAATCTCGCCATTGATGATCCCGCGGACTTCAGCGGTCGAATACGCATATTCGCTGGCAGCATCATTGTGATTTTTTCCTGGTGCAAGCTGTGCTGGATCTTTTATTTCGACTGCTTCTTCCGTCGAAGAAGTTTCTGTTGTACTAGCCGAGGTTTCCGGTATCGACGTTTCATTTTCTGCCGACGATGTGCTGTTCGAAGAAACTTCGAGCGCGTGAGCTTCAGCGATTTCCGCCTTTTTAGCGTGCAGCGGCAGCCGCCCCGAAGAAACTGCATACGTCATCATTCCTGAAATCAAAAAAATCCCCAAGATCACCACTGCCAGCAAAACTGAAATCATACCCTTTTGATTTCTTTTCTTTTTCAATTTTTGACGCTCCCCATTTGTTATTATCGTTTACAATTTCCAATTATAGCATTGTTTATGTCATGATTCAGCTGCTCTTCCCAAAAAGATAAACGCTTCCATCGGCAAAAATGACAGAAAGGGTCCTCAAATAAGGGCCCTTTCTGTCGTTATGATAGCGGCTTGCCTAACTTTTGCAGCACTTTTAGATCTTTGCGAGTGCTTGGTCAAGGTCTGCCAAAATGTCGTCGATATTTTCGATCCCGATCGACAAACGGATCATTTCCGGCAGCGTCCCAGTCTCGATCAGTTCTTTTTCGTTTAATTGCGAGTGGGTGGTGGAAGCGGGATGGATGATCAACGACTTCGCATCGCCGACATTCGCCAGAAGCGAGAACAGCTGGACATGATTGATCAGATTTTTGCCGGCTTTTGCCCCGCCTTTGACCCCAAACGTAAAGATCGATCCGGCCCCTTTCGGCAAATATTTTTCAGCAAGTGCATGATACTTGTTGTCCGCCAGTCCCGGATAATTGACCCATTCGACTTTCGGATGTTTCGCCAAATATTCGGCAACTTTTTGTGCATTCGATACATGACGCTCCATTCTTAACGAAAGCGTCTCCAGACCAAGCAGCAGCAGGAAACTGTTGAACGGGGAGATCGCTGCACCCAAGTCGCGCAAGAGTGTCACGCGCAAGCGCGTGATGTACGCAGCTGCACCGATGTCTTTTGTATAAACCAAGCCGTGATAGCTTGGATCTGGTTCAGTCAATTTTGGAAACTTGCCGTTCGTCCAATCGAACTTCCCGGAATCGATCACCGCGCCCCCCATCGCAACGCCGTGGCCGCCGATAAATTTAGTGGCGGAATAGACGACGATATCTGCGCCGAAATCGAATGGTTTCGTCAGATAAGCTGTCGCAAATGTATTGTCAACGATCAATGGGATCCCGTGATCATGCGCGATTTTTGCAACTTTTTCAAAATCGATCACATTGATATTCGGATTGCCGATCGTTTCGACGTAGATCGCTTTCGTACGTTCATCGATCGCATTTTCATACGCTGCAAAGTCATCCGGCTGAACAAAAGTCGTCGTGATCCCGAACTCGGGCAGCGTATGCGCTAAAAGATTAAAAGTCCCGCCATAAAGCGCCGCTGCGGCAACGATATTGTCGCCGGTCGAAGCGATATTTTGGATCGAATAAGCGATCGCAGAAGAGCCCGAAGCGACCGCAACTGCCCCGACACCGCCTTCTAAAGCAGCAAGACGTTCTTCAAAAACAGCGGTCGTCGGATTCGTGATCCGCGTGTAAATATTCCCAGGACGCGAAAGCCCGAATTTTCCGGCAGCGTCATCGGTGTCTTCAAATACATAAGACGTCGTTTGATAAATCGGCACCGCCCGCGACCCTGTCGTTGGTTCAACGACTTGACCAGCATGGACCTGCAATGTTTCAAAATGATATTTTTCTTTTTCTGGCATATGATTTCCTCTTTTCTTCAAAATAAAAACGCCCTTTCTCCGGTAAAGGAAAAAGGACGTTGACAACGCGGTACCACCTTGTTTGGGCCGAATCGCGACCCCGCTTTGATTGATAACGCAGAAAACCTGCGATCGACTCTCCAAGATCATTTATGAAACTGTCTGTCAGACCTCTTTTCAGCTGCCGAGGCTCTCTTTGCTGCTTTCAGTTCCACTCTTCTTTTCAGCGAATCATTTTTGGATTGAGTAAATATTAACGGATTCTCATTAACTTGTCAACATTTTTTAACATTAATTTTTATTTACTCATTATTCGTAGACTTCTCCCGAAGCGTGCTCAACTTGATCGCGGAAAAACTTGATGATCGTCGGCTGATCGACATCTTTCAAATAACCGATCGGACAGCCTGGTGAAGACATTTGCGGCTGGTTGGTCTGACTGACCGGGGTGGGACCGTAATAGATGCAGAGATAATCTTTCTTCGGCCAGAGCGCGACTTCGCCGACTTGATAGTCGATCGTTTTGTCGTCGGTCAGATCGATCTTCCCCGATAATTTCGCCGAATATTCGCCGTTGCCCCAACGGTGAAAATTCAATTTCTGCGGAACATTTTTTAAAAGCGATTCGGCTGTATCATTATCATAGAGCTGGATCACAAATTCGCGGTCTTCGATCTTCAGCTTCAAAGTCTTATCGCTTACTTGGCGCAAAGCAGTATCAGCTGCTTCCTGACTTTCATTATTACTGCTCGTTGAACAGCCTGCGAGTGCTATCAAAAGCAGACTGAGTACAACAACAAGTCCCTTTTTCTTCATCAATGATTGCCCCCATTATTTTGATAGTAAAATAACTGTCAGTTTTAAGTATACACTGCAAATCTATTCTGTCGACAAGAATTCGGATTTTTCAACAATTTAGGTAGGACGTCTTCCATATAATTGCATATTAATTTAATTTGTAATGAGTTTGTATTGACATTTGTTGGGCAATATTTTATAGTAGAAACAGTTAAAGGAGGAGATCCACATGAAAACGATCCAAGTACGCGTAGAAGATCAACTAAAAGATGATTGCGACCGTCTCTTTGACAATCTGGGCACCAGCACGAATGAAGCGATCAAGATTTTTTTGAAAGCAAGTCTGCGGGCTGGCGGGATTCCTTTTGAGGTCGCTCTGCCAAAAGAAGAAAAAAATCCTTCGCAGCTCATTCCGAATAATGAAGTTCAAAAAACATTGATCAAGAATTATTTAAAAAATCATCCAAACGGCGAGATGCCCGATAACGATGATGCCTTCGAAGATCCCGAAGCAATGTTCAATCACGGGAAATAAGCTTTTTATTTTCCCCGATAATATTAGAGGAGCACGACAAATTTGCCGTGCTCCTCTTTTGATGTCTTTCTATATCAGCAGCAGCCTTGTCCTTTTCAGCGCAGACTGAAACTTCTTCTGAGCAGTTCATCTTTCAATCCCTGGTGCAGATAATTCAGATCGAGCGACGTCAGCGCTGGGTCGATTGCCGCCAGCTGTTTTTCGAGCACACTCAGCCGCTGGCGATAAAAGACTTTGCTGCAAAAGATCAATCCGCCGAAGACCAGCAGCAGATTGCCGCATAAAAGCGCTAAAAATCTTCCAAATCGAAATGGACTCAACTCCGTGATCATCAAATAAAGAAGGCTGGCGCCCATCCCTGTCAGAAAAAAGACTTCAAGCAGCGTCCGGCGATTATCGATTTGTTCCAACGCACGCACAAGCTCTCCCAAACGTGTCAGCTCGTGATCATCATAACTTTTAAAATCATTCATGACGATCCTCCTCTCTAGAATTCCTTTTTCTTTTCTATCGTAGAGCGCGGATGATTTATTTGCAAGCGCTTTCTTTCGACATTTGCAGCGGAATGTAAAAAAGGCCGCGACAAAATTTCTTTTGTCACAACCTTTTTCTTTTCACGGGGTTCCAAAAGCAGCTCCTCCGGAAATAATCCCCAAAATCTCAAAAATCTGAACAGCGATTTTTGGATTTTTCTTCTTATTTCTCGGCGCTCAGCGCTTTTGTCACACCCTTTTCCTAAATCGCCAGTTCAAATTTCAATTGCGGGCGGACTGCTTCATATTGATGAAGCGTGAAGTCGGCCGGCTTGATCTCATAAAAATTGGTTTTTTCCGGAACGTCCAAAGTCAAATATGGCAACGCATCAGCCGGTTCGCGTTTCAATAATGCTTTTGCTTGTTCAAAATGACGGTCATAGATGTGAAGATTCATCACACTCCACGAAAAAGTGCCGACTTCAAAACCCAAGTGTTTCGCGAACATCATTTGAAGCGCGACATACTGCATTTGATTGATCCCCAACCCGGCGACCAAAAAATCTGAAGACCGCTGGGTAAGCTTGCCGTCCAAAAGGAGCTGCCCATTTTTGCGGCGCACGTCAAACTGCATCATAAAAGCGCACGGCGGCAATTTTGCCGGCACATCCAAATCGCGATACTGCCAAAGATTCATGATCGCTCGGCGGTTCCACGGGTTTTCTTCTAAAAGCTTCAGGGTCCGGTCAACGATGTCGTAATTTTTGACGGTTTTTCCGTAGCGTTCGCCGATCGAATGATCCGCAAGCGCCCATTCCTCCCACCAAGTGACGCCGCGGCGCTCCAGCTGATCCAAGTCAGATGTTTGATCCTGATAGATCCAAAAGATCTCTTCGATCGCTTTTTTGATGTAGATGGGGCGCAATTGTGAAATCGGAAATTCGCCTTTCGCCAGATCCCACTTCATCGTGACATCGGTCAAATAGCGGCTTTTCGCTTCGGTCCCATCTCGATAATGCGGGCGGGCATGTTCAGACCAAACGCCTTCTTCCAATATTTCCTGGATATACTGTTTGAATTTGCTGTCGACTTGGTTCATGCGCGCACTTCCTTCTATCTTATTTTCTCAAATGATAATTGTAAGTCGATACTATGATATCTTCCCGCAGCGACAGACGCAGGCGCAATTTGACACTCGACTGATTATGCAGTGCACGCTGCCACTGCTTTTTCGGGATGAACTGCGGGATCAGCACGGTGACCGTCGAGTCCCGTTCTTTCGCTTTTTTCGTAACGAGATCCAAATAGCGCATGATCGGCGTTTCGATCTCGCGATAGGAAGAGTGGATCGTCGAAAAGCGGATCTTGGGAAATTTCTCTTGAAACTCCACTTCGATCTCGTTTTCTTTGCCGACGTTTTCATCCATCTTGACGTGCAGCGCGATCACATAGTCGCCGATCGACTCAGCATAATTGAGGGCGCCGATATTGACTTGCGTCACATTGCCGACGAGCACTACAACGGTGTTCGCACTGTAGCGATGCAGCGCGACCGGCCCCGCACCTTGCAGCCGCAACTGTTCAGCAACTTTCATATAATGATCATGGATCTTATAGAAACCGAACAGGACAGCCGGCATGATCAAGAAGTACGGCCAAATATCGTTCAAGCGGAATGCCAGCAAAATCAACAGGATCGCAAATGAGATCAAGGCACCGACGATATTGGCAGCGGATTTCCTCAGCCAGCCTGCACCGCGTTTTCGCCAGTGAAGCACCATCCCTGTTTGTGAGAGCGCAAAGGGCGTAAATACTCCGATTGAATACAGCGGGATCAAGCGTTCTGTCGAACCGTTGAAAATGAACAAAAGCAAAATCGATCCTAAGGCAAGCGTGATGATCCCATTGGAATATGTCAGACGATCTCCGCGGTTCATATATTGATGCGGCAGAAATTTGTCTTTAGACAAGTTGTATGCCAAAACTGGAAACGCGGAAAAACCGGTATTCGCAGCAACGGCCAAAATCAAAGCAGTCGTGATCTGCAGCAAATAATAGAAGACTCCTTTACCAAAAACGGTATGGCCGATTTGTGACAATACCGTCACTTCGCGCTCTGGAACGATCCCTAACCAATAGTTCAAAAAAGTGATGCCGACAAAGAAGAACCCTAAAATCGTTGCCATCATCGCGAGAGTCGCCGCCGCATTTTTAGCATGCGGCTTTTTGAAGAATGGGACAGCATTGCTGATCGCCTCGACCCCGGTCAAAGAAGACGACCCGGATGAGAAGGCTTTTAATAAAAGGGCGAGCGTGATCCCCGGCACGACGGTTCCCACGGTTTCCGTCGCGTGGAAAGGCGCGCTCCCCGTCACGATCCGAAAGAGCCCAAAAAGGATCAAGATCGTGATCACCGCGATAAAAGAATAGACCGGCACCATTAAAAAAGTCGCCGACTCTTTGAGGCCCCGCAAATTCAAAATCATAATGAACAAAACGATCAAAATCGAAAACAAGACGCGGTACGGATAGAGCGCTGGAAAAGCCGAAATGATCGCTTCCGCACCAGCTGAAACCGAAACGGCGACCGTCAGCATATAATCGACCAAAAGCGATCCGCCGGCGATCAGCCCGGCATTTTTTCCCAGATTTTCACTGCTCACGACATAAGCGCCGCCACCATGCGGATACGCATGGATGATCTGGCGATAAGAGAGCGTCAGCGAGATCAAAAGCAAGATGACACCGGCCGCGATCGGCAGCGAATACCAGATCGCCGCGGCCGAGAGTGTTGCGAGCACGACGACGATCTGCTCGGTCCCATAAGCGATCGATGACAGTGCATCGGAAGAAAGCAGCGCCAAACCGGCAAAACGGCTCAGCCGCTGTTCATCGTTTTCTTCCGATTTCAGCGGTCGGCCGACTAAAAGCCGTTTCAATAGATTCAAAAATCTTCACCCCTTGAATAGTAAAATCATCAACCCTAATATAATTTACCATTGAACCAAATGAATGCTACTATTCTGCTATTTAAAAGTCAACGGCTCTTCAAAAAAATCATTTTAAATAAGTTATTTTTCATTAAATTATCATTTGATTTGAAAGATCAGGAACACACCCGGGCCTTTTTCAATAACAAAAGTCCTGTTTTTGGTTTCCGCTTTCAAAGTCTTAGGAATCGTCGCTGCGTATTTTTGTTTTTTAATCAAACATTTTGAATTTTATTTTGATTGCGATATTATTATTTTGAATTTTAAAAAGAAAACGTTTTCTATGAAAATGACTATTCTTTGTATTAAAAATTTATCATAATATTATTGCTTATTTCTCTTTTATCTACTAAACTACTTCTTAAGCCAACTATGAAGGAGCGAATGTAAAAATGACAAAGATCTACAATTTCTCAGCAGGTCCGGCGGTTTTGCCAAAACCGGCCCTGGAAAAAGCGCAAGCAGAACTACTCGATTATCGCAACAGCGGCATGTCCGTGATGGAACTGAGTCACCGCTCCTCCCTTTTTGAAGAGATCATCGAAGGCGCTGAATCCTTGCTGCGAGAATTGATGGGCATCCCTGAGAATTATCAAGTCCTCTTTTTGCAGGGCGGCGCAAGCCTGCAATTCACGATGGTCCCGCTCAATTTGATCAAAGACGGCCAAAAGGCACTGTACGTGAATACCGGTTCATGGTCAAAAAAAGCCGCGGCGGCCGCAAAAGAGCTTGGCAAAGAGGTCGAAGTAATTGCTTCAAGCGAAGATAAAAAATTCACTTATATCCCTGAGATCCCGCTGGAGGCGATCGATCAAGACGCCGCGTATCTCCATATCACAACGAATAATACGATCGAAGGTACCGCCTATCAAAAAATCCCGAACGCCGGCAAAGTCCCGATCGTGGCCGATATGAGTTCTAACATTTTAGCAAATGACTACAAAGTCGAAGATTTCGGCGTGATCTATGCCGGTGCCCAAAAAAACATCGGGCCGGCCGGTCTGACGGTCGTGATCATCCGCGATGATCTGATCGGTCTGACAAGCCCGATCGCCCCGATGCTCGACTATCAAACGCAAGCCAAAGCGCATTCTTTGTACAATACGCCGCCGACTTTTGCGATCTACATGGCGCGGCTCGTCTTTGAGTGGTTGAAAGCAGAAGGCGGCGTTCCGGCAATGCTCAAACAAGACGGTGAAAAATCCAGTCTCTTATATGAAGCGATCAAACGATCCAAAATGTTTGAAAGCCCCGTCGATCCTGGCAGCCGTTCGATCACCAACATTCCTTTTGTGACGGGCGACGCCGAACTTGACAAAGCATTTGTTGCCGAAGCGACGAAAGCGGGCTTTATGAATATCAAAGGCCACCGTTCTGTCGGCGGCATGCGCGCCAGTCTTTACAATGCATTTCCAAAGCAGGGCGTGCTGGATCTGATCCAATTCATGGAGACTTTTGAAAAAGAACACGGAGGGAAATAAATGTTTCAAATTCAAACATTCAACGCGATCGCCCCAGAAGGAATGGCGCGCTTAGCGGAAGATCAATTTGGGATCAACCAAAGCGATACGCCGGACGGCATTATCCTGCGCAGCAAAAAACTCCACGATCACAAGTTTGCCAAAAATACACTCGCGATCGCCCGCGCCGGCGCCGGCACGAACAATATCCCGGTCGACCGCTGCACGGAAGAAGGGATCGTTGTCTTCAATACACCTGGAGCCAATGCCAATGCGGTCAAAGAACTGGTTCTCGCTTCGCTGCTTTTAGCTGTTCGGCCGGTTTTGTCCGGCTCCAACTGGGTCCAGACACTGAGCGGCGACAATGTCGATGAACAAGTCGAAGCCAACAAAAAACAATTTGCCGGTGTTGAACTCGAAGGACAAAAACTCGGTGTGATCGGCCTCGGCGCGATCGGCGCGATGGTCGCCAATGATGCCTATCGTTTGGGAATGGAAGTCACCGGGTATGATCCTTATGTCTCGGTCGATACCGCTTGGAGCATTTCGCGCCGGGTCAAACGCGCGACAGATATCAATGAGATCTTTGAAAATTGCGATTTCATCACGATCCATGTTCCGCTGAACGACAAAACCAAAAATATGATCGCCAAAGAACAGATCGACCGCATGAAACCGAATGCCGTCATCTTGAACTTTGCGCGCGGCGGGCTCGTAAATTCGCAAGATGTTTTGGATGCCCTTGAAGCAAATGAACTCGGCCGCTATATCACCGACTTTGTCGAGCCAAAACTGCTCCACAACAAGCGCGTCTTAGTCACCCCCCATCTGGGCGCTTCGACCGCGGAAGCAGAAGTCAACAGTGCCAAAATGGCAGCGCAAACGCTGAAAGATTTCCTTGAGACCGGCGAGATCAAAAACTCGGTCAACTTCCCAACTGTTGAAATGGCCTTCAATTCGCCATTCCGCTTCACGGTCCTTCACCGCAACGTTCCCAATATGCTGAGCCAGATCTCAAGCGAGATCGCTGCCTTTGATATCAATATCGAGACGATGATCAACCGCAGCAAAGGCGACTATGCGTATACGATCGTCGATGTTTCGGAAGAAGATGAAGACAAACTCAAAGATGTTGCTCAAAAACTGGAAAGCGAACCGAATATGCTGCGGGTCCGCCTTTTGAAAAACCAATAAGGAGGTTTTGGAATGGTAACGATCCATCCTTTCCGCGCGATCCGGCCCGCCGAATCCCAGGCAGAAAAGGTCGCAACACTGCCTTATGATGTGCTGAATTCAGCCGAAGCTCGGGCGCTCGCGAGCGGAAATCCTGAAAGCTACCTCCATATCGATAAGCCCGAGATCGATCTGCCGGAAGATACCGATCCCTACAGTCCGGCAGTCTATGCGAAAGCCGCTGAAAATTTGGCGAAATTCCGCGCGAACGGCTGGCTCATCGAAGACCGCACGCCGGAGTTTTATCTCTATGAACTGACGATGGACGGGCGTGCGCAGACCGGACTCGTCGTTTGCACGAGCGTTGCAGAATATTTGCGCGGCGAAATCAAAAAGCACGAATTCACGCGCCCAGAAAAAGAAAAAGACCGCATCGAACACATCAAAGCGTGCAATGCGAATACTTCCCCGATCTTTTTGACGTATCGCGGAAAAGCGGCGATCAATACGCTTCTCGAAAAATGGAAAACGACGCATCTGCCGCTCTATGATTTTGATAGTTTTCATGACGTCCATCACCGCGTTTGGCCGATCGATGAGGCGGAAGTGATCGCGCGCTTAACAGCAGAATTCACGCAAGTCCCGGCACTTTACATCGCCGACGGTCATCACCGGACCGCCTCAGCGATCCATGTCGCCGAAGAACAGATCAAAGCTGGGACTGACACGCCCGAAACCCACTTTTTCCTTTCGGTGCTGTTCCCCAAAGAAGAGCTCAAGATCTGGGATTATAATCGGATCTTGAATGTCGCATTGCCGCGAGACTTTTTCGCACAACTGGAAAATAACTTTACGCTTGAAAAGATGACCGACTCCCCCGCTCTTCACAAGGGACAATTCGGCATGTACCTCAACGGGGTTTGGCATCTTTTGACATACAAGAAACCGCTGAGCGGCAAACTGCTGGACGATCTGGATGTTTCGATCCTGCAGCGGCAAATTTTCGAAAATATTTTCGCGATCAACGACATCCGTACCGATCCCAGGATCGACTTTGTCGGCGGGATCCGTGGCGTCGCAGAGCTTGAAAAACAAGTGGATTCGGGAAACTGGAATCTCGCCTTTTCGCTCTTTCCGACAAGCATGGATGAGTTGTTGGCCGTTGCAGATGCTGATGAGATCATGCCGCCGAAATCGACTTGGTTCG
Organism: Enterococcaceae bacterium; assembly: GCA_022649665.1. Lineage (GTDB taxonomy): Bacteria > Bacillota > Bacilli > Lactobacillales > Enterococcaceae > JALCOL01. Next base: position 77,208 of record JALCOL010000003.1, on the reverse strand, counting down.
AACCGAAACTATTGAGCGGTCTCTTCCTGCATTCGCTGAACTGATTTTGTTTTCCACAAAGTAAAGGAGCTGTGACATCACTGTTGTCACAGCTCCTGTTTTCGAATAAACGGCGTTTCAAAAGCAGCTTCATCGGAAATAATCCGAAAAATCTCAAAAATATGAGAAACTTTTTTCGGATTTTTCTTCTTATTTCTCGAAGCTAGGCACTTTTGTCCCGGCCTCTTTTTGGGCGCCGCGGTTTGCTCGATGATCCACAAGTCGCACATTGGGCTTTTTGCTCTTTCCAGGATATAATGAAGAGAATACAAATAGAAAAGAGTGAGCAATATGTCGCTGAATAATGATGAAAAAGAAGCGAGCCGCAAAGAATTCAAAGAAAATCTCGCGATCTCCGGCTTGACCGTCGAAGAAATCGCCAAAGAGCTCTCCACGACGCCCGACAAGATCAAAAAAATCATGGATCTGAACGTTCGGGCGCTCGAAGATCCGTGGATCTTAAAAGAATATTTAGAAGACAAGATCCGCAAAGCCGGCAAGGAACCCGCGCCCTTCACCGCGCTCGCCGGCAATTATCACCGCCATTGGTTTTTGAACAGTCAAAAAATCGAACGCGGCAAATTTTGATCGCTTCACAGTCTAAGAAAAAATGCTCAGCTTCGCGCGAGCATTTTTTTGTTTCTTCATTACAAAATTTGTCAACCGTACGCCGCCTCGAACGACTTGCTGTTCTTGAATAACGTGGTAGCCGCGAGACTCAAAAAAAGGCTTGGCAGTGATCGAAGCGTGTACGGTGATTATTTTTGCTTCGACTGCGTTTTCCAGCTGATCACAGAGCGCTGAAGCGATACCGCGCCGCAAATATGCACGATCGACATACAGCCGGTCAAGATACCCGTCAACACGAATATCTCCGAACCCGACGACCCTCCGCCCTTCACACGCTACAAAAGCATGATTTGCTGCAAGTGAATGGTCCCACTGCACAAGCGCCGTTTTTCCGCTTGCCCACGCATCCAGCTGCGGCGCTGAATAATCGGCGGCATTCACGGTATGGACCGTCCGGTAAAAAAGGGCGGCGGTTTTTTGAGCATCGCTCGCGCGATATTTGCGGATCTCCACGGATAATGCTCCCTTCTAAGCCAGCAGCGTTTCAAAGTGTCATTCGCTCTGTGTTAAGTAGTCTTTCATTTTTTCCAAAACTGCCAGCCCGTCCGCCCGGCCTTCCTGATAAAGCGCGATCAGCTTCTGGGTATCTTTTTCGAGTCGCTTCACACCGACGGGCCGCTTTGGGGCGATCACGAAGACTTTGCCGGCTTTTTCCAGCTTGTTCAGGCGATCGACTTGATGATTGTATACCAGCGGCCGCAAGATCGCTGTTTTGACGAATTGCGGATACTTTCCGTACTGATAGCGGTAACCACGTTTCATCATTTTTGAACTCATTTTCTTATGATATTTGCGGTCTTGCGTGCGGATCACCACGACTTTATCAAATCCTTGATCCAGCGCATATTGATAAGGGATCGAGTCTGCCAGCCCGCCGTCAAGACAAAGTCCCTTTTCAGTCTTTTGCGGTTTTGCGACGAACGGCAGCGCCGACGTCGCTTTGAGTGCATCGATCAGCGCGGCTCCGCGCGGCCGGGTAAAATAGACAGGTTTGCCGGTCGCAAGCAGCGTAGCGACCGCGGTAAAATCCATCGGCGACTCCTCATATGTTTTCGTATCGAACATCTCCCAAGCAGGCCCATGATCATCAAATAAAAAATCCATATTGACGATCCCGTTGTGCCGGAATAGATTTTCGATCGAGATATACTCTTTATCATCGCGATAGTCGACATTGATATGCGCGGAACGCCCGATCTGCTGCGAGATATAGTTGACGCCGCACAGTGCTCCTGCTGAAACGCCGACGACTCTTTTAAAAAAAATGCCGGATTCCATAAAAACATCCAAAACGCCGGCAGTATACTGGCCGCGCAATGCGCCGCCTTCTAGTATGAGTGCTGCTTGACACATTGTTCCACCTACTTCAACCGAAATTTTTATTTGATCTTGAGCGGTGCGAGCTGCGCCGTGATCTCTTGAGGATCGGTATTGACCGCCAAGAGCGCGCACGCGGTATAAGCCCCCTCCACAAAAGCGGTATCAAAGATCGTGACTTTTTTCTGTGTCATGCTTTGGGCCAGCTGCAGATTCATTTTTGCGCTGCCGAGGTCATAAAATGCCCAGACCTCATCTGCCGGGTTTTTGGCGATCGCTTGGGCGATCTTGCCAGCAGACGTTCCAATCCGATCATCATCTGTTCCGCCGGCTGTCGTCACCGGCACATCCGCTGCGACTTGGGCGATCAGCTTTTTAAGTCCCGCTGGAATTTCAGTGGTATGCGAGACCAACACAACTCCTTTAGTCATTGAACACACCTGCCTCTAAGAAAGATTCGAAAAGATAGCCCGAAGACATCGCGCCTGGATCGATGTGCCCGATCGATTGTTTGCCGACATAAGAAGCCCGCCCTTTATGGGCTTCAAGCGGTTTTGTTGCTTCGACGAGCTCGGTGATCTTCGCTTTTGTTAATTTTCCCTGCCGCAATGCTGCGACTGCCGGAACCCAAAGATCAAGCATCGTCTTGTCCCCCGGCTTTGCCCCGCCGATATTTTCGATTCCCTTAACTGCGGCGGCTAAAATGTCCGCGACATTGTTCGTTGTCTTGACGGTTTGCGCCATGCTCATAAACGCCGTCCCGTAGAGCGGTCCCGCTGCCCCGCCAACGGTCGAGATCAGCTTCATTGCGACCGCTTGAAAAATACCGGAAACGTCCTCCGGCAGCTTCTCTTTTGAAACGGCATCCATCCCGCGCGCCATATTGCTGCCGTGATCCCCATCGCCGATCGGTGTATCGAGTTCGCTCAAATACAAGCGGTTTTTTTGGATCCGATCATTGAATAAAACAAGGGCCTTTTTCACATTTTCAACAGTAAATGCCATTTTGCTCCTCCTTTACCAGCCGATCGTGTGGACAGCTTCATTCAAGCGGCGCGTCCGTTCATCGTCCAGTTTGATCAAAGTGACCGAAGCGCCCGCCATATCGAGCGATGTCAAGTAATTTCCGACTTTGCTGAAATCGACATGCAGGCCGTCCGCTTCCAACAGTTTTCTCACATCATTGTAATAAATAAACAGCTCCATCAAAGGCGTTGCTCCCATCCCGTTGACAAGCACGCCGTAATGATCGCCTTTCTGCCATTTGAATTCGGCTTTGATCTTGCCAACGATCTGTTTAGCGATCTCATGCGACGGTTTGATCTTTTCTTTGCGATAGCCAGGTTCACCGTGGATCCCGATCCCATACTCGATCTCATCTGGGCCGAGGACAAACCCCGGCTTGCCGACCTCCGGCACTGTGTTGCCAGAGAGTGCTACGCCGATCGTTTTGATATCTTTGATCAGCGCGCGGCCATATTGAGCGATCTCATCCAGCGGCTTGCCTTCGCGCGCCATCGATCCCAAGATCTTATGAACAAAAATCGTGCCAGCGACTCCGCGCCGTCCTTGGGTAAATGTGCTGTTTTCGACTGCGATGTCATCATCGACGACGACGTGTTCTACTTTCAAGCCTTGACTGGTTGCCAACTGCTCTGCCATTTTAAAATTCATGATGTCGCCGGAATAGTTTTTGATGATCAGAAGCGTTCCTTTGTTCTTGTTCGTTTGCTGGATCGCGGCAAAGATCTGATCAGGTGTTGGCGAAGTGAAGACTTGTCCGCAGACTGCCGCGCTGAGCATCCCGTCACCGACGTAGCCGGCGTGGGTCGGTTCATGTCCGCTGCCGCCGCCTGAAACTAAAGCGACCGAATCAAAATCATCCGGCCGGTAGAGCGCCATTGTTCCTTCGATCCGTTTGACATACTCAGGATAGGCTTTCGTCATCCCTTCGACCATATCTTCAACAACATTTTTTGGATCATTGATGATCTTCTTCATATATTTCCCTCCGTTTTATTTACTGATCTTGTGAAAGCGCTGCGATCACTTTTTTCGCATACTCTGCCGCTTCAGCACATTCTTCCGGGGTCGGGTGTTTTTTATTGATCCCGCCCATGTGCCCGCGGGCTGTATAGCCGCGATCGAATACTTTGATTTCGGGATCCGCGAGATCGTGTTCGATTTGGCGTTCGATCGACATTTTCCAATTGGAAGCACTGAAAACAGCCACTTCTTTTACATCTTCTGCCGTCAGCTTTTTCACAAAATCACGCAAATGCGGGTCGACTTGCGAAGCGATATAAGGGGCCCCGCCGATAAACATCAGCTCATAGGGCCCTTCAAGCGGTTCATCGACCGTTCGCGCCTTGACCCCCGCCGCTTCAGCGACCGCTTCCGCTAATTTTTTTGTGCTTCCGCCCTTTGAATAATAGTAAACAGCAATTTTCATGACTCTCCTCCTATCATGTTATCTTTCTATTGAATTATAGCATTGTTCGCCGAAAACGTAACTTAAGAGCCTTTCCCGCAAGAAAAAGCGCGAATCGAGTGATCCGCGCTTTTCGGTCGCTAGCCTGCTTTATTTTTTCTGCGGCGATAGAGAAACCAGCTGAGCAAGATCAAAAATACACCGAGCAGTGGCCAATAATTAAGGGTTTCACCCATTTTCGGCAGTTTTTTCTCTTTTACAGCTTCTTGGCGATTTTCTGGACTGTCTTCTTTTTCTTCCGTGCCGCCGTCTGGTCCGCTAGTTTTCTTTTCGGCAAAAACGGTCACATCCCCGAAATAGTCGGTCGTCAATTTCTCGACCGGACCGGCAAGCGTCTGCGTCTGATACAGTTTCCCGTTGGTTTCGGTCATTGTCTGCCCGAGCAGTTCTTTGAGATCGATCTCCCCCTTGTGCAAGTCTTTCAGCGAATATTTAACGGGTGAACCGATCGATCTGCCCGTTTGATCAACGACTTTGACGGTATATTCGATCGGGATCCATTTGGCATATAGTTCAAGCGGCCCGTTCATTAATGCATAATTTGCCGCTGCATCTTTGAAATTTTGATCTAAAAACCAGCCGGCGAACTGATAGCCGCTTTTTTCGATTTGCGGAAGCCGGAAATTTTGGCCGGCTTTGACAGTTGTCGCTGCTCCGCTTGCCAGCGTGCCGCCATCCGCGTGGTAGCTGATTTGATATTGATGCGGTTCCCAAACTGCTTCGAGCTGGATCTGTTTTTCGTTCTTTTGCCCGCGAACTGCTTCGGCTTCCGCCGGGATCTCCGTCACCATTTGATCAGTTCCTTTGATCTGCCAGCCTTTGAAGTCTGCATATTCCTTGAGCGGCTTCGCTAACAGACGTGCTTTTTCGAAACGGCCGACTTCGCTTGGATTCAGCTGATGATTCACGCCGCCGTTCAAATCGTAGTGAACGGCAAATGTCCGCGCTTTGCGCGCCGCATCGTCGAGCGTACGCGTCAAAGTGATCGGTGTCGTTTTTGCAGCAGCGAATGCAGCCGCATCACCGGCGGCACTTCCGCTGAAAGCAGCGCGGATCTCGAGCGCTTCGCCCTCTGTAACATGTACGAGTTTTTCTAGAACCAGTTTTCCGTCTTTTCCCGGCAGATCTGCCGCATTTTCTGAAGCGAGCTCTTTGCCGTTCTGGTCAAGCAGGAGGACTTTCCCGCTTCGGGGCAGCTCGCCATGTCCGCCCGCGACTGCGAGTTCAACTCGGATCTGGCCTTTTTCATTCAGCTGTTCTTTCCCGATCAAATATTGATCGCCGCCGGTTTCAGTCGCTGAGATCAAGCTTTCCGGGTCACTTCCCGAAAAAAGTGAAAACTGCATGTCCGGGCGCAAAACCTGATCCGGATAGTAGGAAACCGCGTGCGAGATCGCCGCACTTTCAAGAGTCGCCGTATTGGCGGCTTGAACGCGGTAATGCGTTGTTTCTTTCGGCAGCTCCGCTTGCGGCAGCGCCAATTTCTCCGGCACGCTGCTCGCATTTTCGCTGACAGTCTGCCACTGATTGCTCGCTTCATCGAATTTTTCCCATTTATAGAAGATTTCGCTGTGGCCGGCGGCATTTTCCGCACGGACACTGAAAAGCTCAACGATGTCTTCCGTGTGATTTCCGTCATCATAGTAGCTTTGCGGCTGTTCCGTGATCTCAGGACTCAGCCGCCGGTCGTTGTAGACTTCAACGATTGGCGACGGAACACTTTCGATCGGCGTTTCACCATCCATTTTGACCGCGCGCAAGCGGAATTGATGGGCATTCGTCAGCTTGTTTTTCGGCAGGACTGCATAATTCTGCTCACCGTCGATTTTAAGATCCGTCTGCTTGCCGCTTTTGTCTTTTGTCTGGACGCGCGACCAGCCGTCCGCGCCTTTGGCTTCTACATAATAATATTCTGCGGCATCGCGCCGCGGTGCGGCGAGCGGCTGACCGTTTTCATTGACAGCTGGGTTGTCCCACGTCAAGAGGATATTGTCGCGATTTTGACCGTAAAGCCGGAAGTGATCCGGCAAAAGCGCCGGCAGTTCATTATAGACATTTTTGCCTTTTTTATCGTTCACGAGATACGTCACAACATACGGATGGAAGTTATTCTGGCGCAAATCTTTCATTTCCTAGGTCATATGGCCATAGTCTGTTTTTTTATCATCCTCGGCCGCTACATTCGTATATTGCGAAGTGCGGAAAAGCGCCGGTGTTACGCTGTGTTCATAGTGCTTGACCGCGTCATCGCTCGTGGGCAGGTCCGGGAAGGAATAGCTGATCGCGGAGCCTTCGCTGCTGCCGCTGACCCATCCCGCACCGCCGCCTGCTGAAAGCGTAAAGGAAACTGGCCACTTCGATTTTTCTTCCCCTTTGATTTTTTGATAATTCAGCGTATAAGAAGCTGACAGCGAAAAACCATTCATCTGCGAAGAACTTTCGATTTTGCCGAACCCGCCGCCGGTCGCTCCGCTGCCGCTGCTTTGGATCGGCACTTTTTCTCCCAGATAAAGTGCGTTGTTCTCTTCCAGCATGTTTTCAAATACATCAAATTTTCCTTGATAAATGCTAGCGATCTCGGTACTCGAAGCCGGATAGGTCGTCGGGTCGCCTGCATGATATGTTTCATTCAAGATCCGCTGCATATCGATCGCTTCCAGTTGTGAATCGGGATCCGTTCTTTTGATTTCTTCCACCGCTTGGTTGAATTCATCGACTGTCAGCCGCTGAAATTGCGGCGTCATCACACGCTGCGGCACATAAAAGTCATAGTCGTAGATCACTTGCGGCGTGATCAAAAGATAGACGGAATCTTTCCCAGCGTAAAAACTTTGATCGACTTGCGACGTCGAAGTGTTTTCAGAAGCGTAACTGTTTTCATATTGGGCTGCGACAGATAGCTCATGGTTCATCTGCCCGGGGATCGCCTTGAACACATCCGTACTGTATGCGCCGGAAAGTCCCATCCCGACATGCCAATTTCCTTCCGTTCCCGAGCTTTTCGAGCTGCTCAGCGAGAAGGAAGTCAGCGGCATCACCGCTTCGTTATACGGGACTTCTGCAAAATACGGTGCGCTCGGAATGATCGAGTGGATCAGCGGTTTGCTCCAGCCGTAGCGTTTTCCTTTATAGCGGTAATAGACCGCATCCAGATCGACATCGATCGGGCGATACGTCGCGATAAATTGTTCTTCTGAATGCTTGCCTTTGTAGTCGTTCACATTTTTGCGCACTTTGATCGCGCCGTCTTCCTGCCAAGCAGTCCACAGATCATAATAGATCTGATCATGCTGGCCTTCCTGGGCGTCGCGGGCTTTGATAAACAGCTGTTCATAAGGCTGCTGGGCATCCGTTGTCCCGAAATAAGCTGTCACGATCAAAGGATCGCCGTTCGTATCGAGTTCATCCAGCCGTTTGATCTTTTCCAACTTTCCGCTCGTCCCGCCGTCCGTTTCCACCCACTGATAAAACATCCCGCTGATAAAAAGCGTCTCAAGGGAGTGCCCGAGGCTCGACTTGTCTTCTCCTGTCACCCCGGCATCCATCGCGATCGGCGGCATCACTTCCTCATCGACTTTCAGATCGCCCTCATAGGCCGGCAGGGTCGTGAAACTCTGACCATGCGGACTGCTGTAGCCGACCGCGCGCTCCTGTGCGCTGTCGCTTAACGGCCGGTCGGCCTGGATCGTCGTCAGCAGATATTTCGAGCGCGACATCGAACCGAAATCGATCTGCCCCGCCTGATTATTGAAATCATCATTTTTATATCCGGCTATGATAAGCTCTTCACGGCCATCGCCTTCCAGATCGCCGTCGGTTGTGGCCGCGAACTGCATTCTTCCTTGGCGATTATCGCTCACCAGCTCGTCATGATAGCTTTGCTGGATCTGGACCGCTTCGACTGTCGGCGGCAGAATGGTCTTGCCGTCTTCATCCGCGGCGTATTCTTTCACGAAATCATAGATCGCTAAATGATTGTTGTGATTTTTGCCGATATACGGATCGGCATCTTTGCGCGGGAATGTCGCGCTGATCACCAGACTGTCATCGCCCGCGATCTTGGTCGTCTGCAAATGGACACTCGGCAACAGATTATTTTTCCATTTCTCGCCGCTTTTATAGCTGCCGGCGCTGCCGTACATCAAAGCGAAACTTTTATCCAGTTCGCCCAAATAAATGCGGCGGGTCTGCGGGGAAGCTGCACTTGCCGGGGTGCTTTTCAGATTCCACTGTTTTTCTTCCAGCTGATCTTGGTCGTTCAGCGCATAAAAACGGATGTGCGGACCGTTTTTTTCAGGATCCTGTGCATGCGGACCGTCATGAAAACCCGCAGAAGGAATGTAAACTGCAACTTCTTCTTTGCCATCTTTGTCAAAGTCGCCTTGCGCCATCGCCACATAGGCATTGGCAACGTCCGATTCGGTATCGAGCAGATAATCAGGAGAAGCCGCGCGCAATCCGCGGCCGCCGTCGTCTGAGGTGTCAAGCGGAACGGTCAGCTTGGAGACTTCTTGATACTCGGTGCCTTTGTCCGGCACCTCGAGCGCCCGCAAAGTGACTGCTGACTTGCTTTGAATGCTTTCGAGCCGATTCTCTAAGAGAAGCGGCCGCTGATCATTCAAATAGAGCGCATCAGTTTTGAGCGCTTTGGCATCCGTGACGCCGAGCGTCTTCATCAGACTTTGGATAGAGTCCGCATCATTAGGCATCAAAGAACGCTGGCGCAGACGCGCGCCGATCACATTATGGCCGATCAACAGTGCGCCGGCTTCCAAATTTTGCTCACTATCGATCCGGGCAGCATCATCATTGCTCGAAAGTCCCGGCACTAAAAGATCTTCGCGTCCTGAAAAGCCGCGACCGAAATCAGCATCGCCGTCAAAGTTTTCCAAAAGACGATAGTCCATATCTTTCATCGTACGGTCCTTTTCATAACCGCCGCCGACATACAGCTCATCGATCTTCATTTGCTGCCAGCCGTTCAAAGGATTCGTATAGTCTTCCGCTACAGGTTCGCCGAACTCTTCACCGTTTTCTTGTTCAGCCGGGAATTCGGCTGGAACCGCGTCCAAATCAAAACCGAACTCCTCATATTGCGATTTTTTCAAATAATGCCCTTGTTCTTGTTCGTATGTCACAGCATCCGCCAAGACACTTGCCGGCCCGGTGAGCATCCCCAAAACTAACGCAGCCAAATGGATCATTGCGGCTCTTCTTTTTTTGTTCATCACGCTTCCTCCGATTCCTTCTTTCTTTTCTAAATGGTTATTTATTATTGATATATATTCTATTATACCAGTTTTAGAAAGCGCATAATATTAATACGATAGTTATAAATAGCATAAAATGTCCTTGAAAACTTGTCTTTTGCTGCGTACCGTTTTCAGTTGTCCAGCTCATTATGCTACACTGAAAGAAAGAAGCGAGGAGGGATTCGATGCATTGGGCATTTGAAGAAGCACAAAAAATCATCCATGACCATCCAAATACAATACCGCTGACGTGCGCTTCCGGGATCAGTCCGTCCGGTTATATCCATGTCGGGAATTTCCGCGAAGTCGCAACCACCTATTTTGTCGTCAAAGCGCTCAAAAAGCTGGGGGCTGAACCGCGCTATATTTTGTCTTGGGACGACTATGACCGCTTGCGCAAGATTCCGGCGAATGTTTCCGGGATCGCCGAAAGCGAGATCGGCAAAGCGTATACGAATGTTCCCAGTCCAGACGGCGATCCGAACAAAAGCTACGCCAGCTTTTTTGAAAAAAAATTTGAAGCCGACCTTGCCAAACTCGCAATCAAACCGGAATATATTTACGAAACGACCCGCTACGAGTCCGGTGCCTATGATGAGCTGATCAAAGTCGCACTCGATCAGCGGCTCGCGATCTACGACATCCTCGCTCATTTCCGCACCGAGGCCCCGAATGCTCAGGAACGTGCGCATTACTACCCGATCTCGCTATATTGCGACACGTGCGGACATGATGCGACAACGATCACCGAGTATGAAGAAAAAACCGGCACACTCCACTATACTTGCAAATTCGGACACAGCGGCACGCAAATCATCGGGCAAGGCCAGCACGTGAAACTCCACTGGAAGATCGATTGGCCGATGCGCTGGACGGTCGAGAAAGTCGTCTATGAGCCGGGCGGCAAAGATCATTCCTCCAAAGGCGGCAGTTTCGACGTCGCCAGAAAAATCGTCAAAGAAATTTTCGGCGGCCGCGCGCCTGATTATGAACCGTATGATTTCGTCAACATCAAAGGCCAAACGAAAAAAATGTCGAGCTCAAGCGGCAACATCATCACGCTCGATGAGCTGCTCAAGATCTACACCCCCGAACTCGTTTTTTATTTATACGCGAAATATTTACCGAAATCGCCCTTTGATCTTGGGCTCGATGAGGACGTCCTGCGCAACTATGCAGAATTCGAACGGAAAGCCGCCGTGCTGAAATCGGCCGAAGAGCCCGACGAACTGCTGGAACAGATGATGTATTTGACCGGTGTTGATCTTTCCAAAAATATTCCAGCCTTCTCACGAGTCGTGAACATCCTTTCTTTGACAAGCAACAATCAGGCGTTGACGCGCGGTGTGCTTGAAAAAGAGGGATTCACTGCAGAAGCGATCGAACACGTTTTGGGGCGCGCTTCCTATTGGATCGAAAACAATGCGAAAGATCGTTTGTATCAAGTCCGCGAGCAGCCTGACACAGCAGCTTTTGCAGCGTTAAGCAGCAAAGTCAAGCACGAACTGCATGAATTCGCCCAGCTCTTGGCGACCAAAGAGTTTTCGGATGACCAAATGATGATGCAGACTGTTTACGACTTAACCCCTGAAACCGACAAAAAAGCCAAACGGCAAGCCCAAAAAGAGCTCTTTCAAGCAATCTATCATTTGACGCTCGGGACCGATCACGGACCAAGGATCCCGCTCTTAGTCAAAGTCGTCGGCAAAGACAAAATGATCCGCTTGATCGATCCCGCATAAAACAAAAACGGAGCGATACCCGCCAGCAAATGTGCTCAGGGGATCCTCCGCTTTTTTCTGTCCATCGCGTCAATGAAAGTCGTCACGCTCAGCAATCTGGTACTTTCACGACTCGCAACACTTGTGCGCACCCGCGCGCTTTCAGCAATTCACGCCGAAAAGCCCGTTTGGATGGTGCAGCATCGATAAACTCGCTGATCGCGCCGTTGTGGATGATACAGACCGCTTGATAAACCTTTTCCTGCGTGATTCCAGACTTTTGTTCAGCAAATAATTTCATTGGACCGCTTCCTTTCTCGATTGGTATTCTGCCGCGACATCTGTCCAAATCTTTTAGAAATATGAAAAACAGCTGCTCCATATACTGTATTATAACAGATTCCCCTAAAACAATCTTAACTTCCAAATTAAAACACCACTGAAAAAATAGCGCTTTCTTTGGCTGTTTTTTCACAAGCTGCAGCCAGCCAGCTTTCTGCTGGATTCGCATGTTCCTGAGCTGCGCAAGAAAAAACTATTATTACATTTATTTAAGGTACATTTAAGTGCCGCAGCATATCTTTAACTTACCCAAAAATTTATCTTTTTCATTTCTTTTCTCCTCGACCAGCCGTCTTTTGATGGCTGGTTTTTTGTATTTTATTGCCTAATACTAAAAAACCGCCAACGACTGGATCGTACACAGTCATTGGCGGAGCTCGCTACTATCGATTGATCAAACCAGTTTCAATTAACGCGGCAAAACATTTTCCGGGATCGCTGAAATATATTTTTTGCCGCCGAGCATTTTCGCATGTTCTTCTTTCGCTTTAGCAACCAGTTCGGGTTTGGTAAGTAAGTCAAAAGCGGTCGTGGCGAGCACTTTTCCGGCGGCCAGCACTCCCTTATGGGCAACTGCCGACTTGCCATTAGCGGCCCACTGCCAAGAGTGCGCCGGCGTGCCTTGCGGTTCGCAGGCCAGCATGAATTGCGCGGTCGGCACGACCCAGCTGACATCACCGACATCGGTCGATCCGGAAGCAGTATTCGTAAAGTGGAGCGGCGCCAAGTCCGTTGCGACGGGGAGCGCCGCCATTTTCTCGATTTCCGTTTCACTTGCATCAGGATGCAGCAATTGCGCACGGCTCTTCAAGCTTTCTTTCGTTTCCGCCGTCAGCGTATCGTAGTAGCGCTGCGCGTATTCTTCATCGGCTTTCGTGAGGCCCAGCGAACCATATTCTTTCAGATTTTCGTATAAATCAGTTGTCACAGCCCGATTTGGCACGTAATTGGCGCAAGCTGAATCAAAATCGATCTCCACTTGCGTTTCCGTCATCAGCGCCGCTCCTTTGGCGATCTTATTGACGCGTTCATAGATCTCTTGCGCTTGTTCGACTTTGGGTGCGCGGATAAAATAATACAGCGTGGCACTCGGCTGAACGACATTCGCAGATTCGCCGCCGGCATCGATGAACGCATAATGAACGCGCGCCGCATCGATCATATGCTCGCGCAAGAATTGCACGCCGATATTCATCAGCTCAGCGGCGTCAAGCGCGCTGCGGCCTTGTTCGGGCGCTGCCGCGGCATGGGCCGCTGTCCCTTTGAAATGGTAATACACTTGAAAGACGGCCAGCGAGCTTTGCGCCCAAGCGGAGTTGATATCCATCGGATGCCAGCTGAGCGCGACATCCAAATCGCTGAAAACGCCGTCGCGTGCCATAAAGGCTTTGCCATAACCACTCTCTTCCGCTGGACAGCCGAAAAGCTGGATCGTGCCTTTGAGTTCATGGCGCTTCATATATTCTTTGATCCCGACTGCCCCGGCAAGCGAGCCCGTCCCTAATAAGTTATGTCCGCAACCGTGTCCGTTGCCGCCTTTTACCAGCGGATCATGTTGGCCGCAGTCCGCCTTTTGCGATAAGTTGCCGAGTGCGTCATATTCTGCCAAGATCCCGATCACCGGTTTGCCGCTGCCATAAGTGGCGACAAACGCATTTTTCATATGCGCCAAGCCCTTTTCGACTTGAAAGCCTTCCCGTTCCAAGATCGGATAAAAGTTTGCGACGGATCGATCGGTCGCAAAACGCGTTTCCGGAGTAGCCCAGATTTGATCCGCGGCATCGATAAATTCTTGTTTTTTCTCTTCAATGATTTGCGTGATTTCTTCTTTTGGAGTCATCAGTTTTCCTCGCTTTCTGCTATCGCTGCAACTCTTCTCAATTCTTCTTTGCAATCACTATGCTTCGCGCTTCACCCCGAGAACGGTCAAACCGCACAAGACGCTCGCAGCGGCCATAAAACCGAATGCCAAAGTGAATGATCCGCCCGAGAGCTGGATCAGCTGCCCTAAGATCATCGGTGCTAAGAAGCCGCCCAGCGTGCCGCCGGTATTGATGATCCCGATCGAAGAGCCGATGATCGCCGGATCAAAGATTTTATGCGGCAGAGTGAAAATCGCGGTGAAGGCACTCACCGAGATCATGCTGACCAAAATCAGTGCGACCATTGCCAAAACCAAGCTGCTGGAGTTGACCATGATCAAGACCAGTACGGCTGATAGAAGCGTCGCGCTCAAAATAAAGCCGCGCTCTTTTCCTAAAAACAGTTTCGAGAGCAAAACGCCGGCGAACATCGTGGCAAGCGTCTGGAAGATCGCATTGCCGGCTAATAAATAACCGATTTGGGTGATCGAGAGCCCAAACTTATGCGCTAGGAAAGAAGGCAGCCAGGACATATTGCCGTACAGTAAAAAGTTCAAGAGCAGCATTGCGGCAAACAGCACGAGCACATTCCGATCGGTAATGACTTTTTTGAACGGGATCCCCGGGGCATCGCTTTTTTGCGAACCGGGCGTGTTCGGCACGAACAAGCCGACAATAACGAGTGCCAAGGCGAAGAGCGATCCCAATACGAGATATGCAAACCGCCAGTTGGCAGCGACGAGATTCGCGCCAAGCGTAAAGGCTAAAATGCCGCCGATCCCTGACGTTGACAGGATCAGCGATTGGATAAACGTCCGTCGCTCCAACGGAAAGTTCGACGCGATCGATTTTGAAACACTTGGCGGATAGCCCCCATGTCCCAGCCCTGCGCAGAAGCGGATCACCATGAACAGCATCAAGCTGCTGACCGCTCCGAAAGCAAACGAGAAAAGCGAGATCGTTGCCAGCGAGATCATCAGGACTTTTTTCGCGCCGATCTTATCTGCCAGCCAGCCGCCCGGGATCTGCATCAATGAATACCCCAGGAAAAATGCCGACATGATCAAGCCGGTCTGCCCGGCATTCAGCGAGAATTGCTTCGCGATCGGCAAAATCGCAGTCGAGATCATGCTTTTGTCCATGTAGACCATCGAATAGCCCGCCATGAGTGCAAAAACGATTTTGATACTGCGGCCTTTTGAAGGATCTTTTGCAAGATCAGTTTCCATTATGATTCCTCTTTTCTATCTTAGTAGTAAACGCTTACGTTAGCACTATTATAATACAGTGCTTCCAATCATTAACGGCATTTTTTGCGGATATCATTCCCAATATGGAAAAAAGACAAAATAAAAACAAGATGTCCGCAAATTTGCCGAGGCATTTTTTGCTTCAATCTTGTTTCGTTAACAGAATCAGTTCGCAGGCATTGAGCGTCAATGTCGCTTCCAAATGAAGCGGTTCGCGCTCAGAAATACTGCGCTTTTGAAAATCAAGTGCGGGATGGATCACCGCGTCGAGATATGCAAAGAGTTCAGGCGTAAGATCCATCACGCCGCCTGTCCGCAGCCAATCATTATAGATCCCGCCGTGGTCTTTGTCGAGCCGGCAGCGCCTGATTTGGTACGTTCCTGCCGGAAGTCCCGCGAGATGCAGCGTGAACTGCTTAGTGACTTTTTCGATCTCGATGCTGCTGATCGAAGACTCGGGATCGATATAGCTGGAATTATACAATAAGATCGCCAGTTCATGGCCGCTGCGGCCGAAAATGACGCCGCGCGAATCGGTCTGGATGATTTCTTGAACGGCGCTTAAAAATTCCAAAACGAAGTAGACTGGCCGTTTCAGTCCTTCATAAAGGAAAAGCGACATACTGTGTTCCTGCCGCTGGTTGGTCAGCTGCTCTTTGACTTTGACATCCAGCCAGAAAGAGATCGCCGAATAGTCCGCAGCGTAAGCCGCAAGCGACTCCAAAATCAGCGCAGAGCGGAAAAAGGTCCCCGAAAGTGCATCGTCCTCTCCTGCTAAAGTGTTCCAATCTAAGAGAAACAGCACGGGCCGGTAATCAGGGAACTGGCGCGCAGCAGTTTGGACCGCATCCGCCATTTCTTTTTGCAGCCGCCGAAAATCCTGACTATACACTTTTTTCGTTTCTGGGTCGCGGTAAGGATCCGCTTCGATTCCAAAAAAGGTTGGCAAGTAATTGCGCTGCTCGCTCAGAAATGCCTGAAGATCAGTTTCTTCCCAGCAGTCGATCCCGATCGCACAGGCTGGTGCGATCTTTTTGATCCGGCGGTAAAACGTCCGGTATTGCGGGGCTCCCGGTACTGAAAAGTCAGCCGTCAAAAGAAAATGCCAGCGTTCGAGCGCGGCCAGGCCGTAACGCCGCCGAAAGTGGAGCAGCAGCGCCGCCACCTGATCAAGCCAGCTGCTGAAGGCCTCCGCTCGCGGCAACTCCAGCTCGATCAATGGCGTCAAGCCGACTTCCTGCAAAAAATCGAACCACTGATTGTTCAGCAAATAGCCACCTGTCAGCGAAGCATCGCCTTCAAAATATTCTTCCCGGCAAAATCCGTGAAACGCTGCAAATTCAAAATGCTGCGTTTGCTGCAAGAGACGCAGCTCGCGTGTGACGTTCGCCCGCAAACCATTTTCAGCTTGTCCGAGCCGGACGATCCGCTTAAGTGCAGCGGTTTGGGCCGGAACAGCATCGCCGAGCGTCAGTTGGAACGCCTCGCTTGAAGCAGCGCGTTCCAGTGAAATATCTTGACCAACCAGATAGTTCGCCAAGCGCTCGATCGCTTCTTTGGCCGACAAATCGTGATACTCATCCGCAGAATCCGCCGGCAATTCCGCCGTTTCGTGCTGTTCGCGGTAAGCTTTCGGCGTCAATTTATAAACTGATTTAAATGAACGATAGAATGTTTTGACATTCGCAAAGCCGTTTTCCAGTGCGACCCGCAAGATTGGGGCTTCGCTATGCAAAAGGTCAGCCGCCGCGTGCTCCAGCCGGATCTGATTCAAATAGTGAGAAAAACTGATCCCCAGCTCTTCGGTGAATAAATGCGACGCATGGTAATAAGAAATATTCAGCTCAGAGGCGATCGTCTGAAGCGAGATCGTTTCGCGGAAATGCTGCTGAAGGTATTGAAGCGCGCCAGCCAGCCGTTCAGAAAGCACGGGCGGCTGCAGCGCTTCCCGGCTCGGAAAATCTTTTTCGATCAGCTGCAAAAAAGCGAATAAATATTGCTCAGCTTCTAAGCTTTTGCCGCTTTTAATCCGCGTCAATTCGGCAACCGTCAAGCGCGTCAGGACTTCGCTGATGCTTTTCTTGATCTCGCTGTCTGCCGCAGGAAGCACATTTTGAAAAATCGGCAGCCGCCCCGCCGGAAAATACGCAGATAGTTCATCGGCCGGCAAGCGCAGCAGCATCAGCAGGTTCTCTCCATTACCGGTCAGCTCATAATTTTGAAATGGATTGACAAGCGCAAAGTCATTTGCCTGAAGCGGCACTTTCTCGGCAGCGATCCGCAGTTCCGCCGCGCCTTCCAGCACTAAGAAACACAGCAGCCGGCCTTCGGGGCGCCCGCTCATTTTTTGCACTTTGCGCAGCACGAATTGATATTCCATCAGCGACCCTCCTTTCCTGCAAATAAAAAGACCGCGACAAAACTTGTCACGGCCTCGATATCCGAATAAACGGTGTTTCAATTCATTAACAATGGTCGCAGCTGCCGCCGCAAGAATCTCCGCAAGAGCTTCCGCAGCTGCCGCCGCATCCTTCGTCTTCAACGAATTGAACCCCGGCAAAATTGCCGATTTCTTGGATCGTAGGATAGCTGCCGGATTTGACCATTTCGCCATCAAGCATCATGATCGGGAGGATCGCCGTTCCTTCTTGCGCCATCAATCCCTTGACGGCTTCATTATCGAACGAATTCGTGGCATCTTTTGCTTGGTAGCGCTTTGCATCGAATTGCTGCAGTTCATCCAGCGCTTCAAAAGCGGCGGCTGCCATCCATTTATCTTGATTAAGTGTCGGATCAAGCGCTGCTGCGCCTGTTTGATCGTCAAACGCTTCAAATAATTCTAATTTCACGTGTGTTTCTCCCCTTTGCACAGAATATAATCTTACTATACGGCGCGCCGTGAACGCTGTCAATGGACTTTATGTTATTTTAGAAAATGTCCGTTATTCGTCTTCCGGCGTCAGTACCGTCAGCTTGATCACAAAGGGATCAAAATCATCATTCAATCCCACGAACGAAATATTCTCTCCTAAATGAGAGAGTTCATGCGTGGCGAAGCCTTCGCTTCGAGCTTGGCGGACGGCATCTGAAAAGAACAAGAACGCATCGGCATATTCTTCAAATGGGATCACGATTTCATTGATCGATACTTTATACATGATGCTCCCCCCTCTCTTTTTTTCGGATCCTCCCCTTTCAGTATAACAAAAAAGCGCTTTCTCTGCTTAAAGATTTACTTTTCAGTCCACGCGCCTGAGCCATCGAACAGGTATAGCCGGCCCTCGATCTGCTGCGTGCCCGTGACCATTTCACCGCTCGGCGTCGCGAGATAATACCATTTTCCGCCGGAAAGCAGCCAGCCGGTCCGCATGCGGCCGTTCGCGTCTAGATAGTACCAGTGCTCGCTGATCTTCTGCCAGCCGACTCGCATCGCGCCTGATTGATCAAGATAAAACCAGCCCTGATTTTTCGGGTCGAGCAGCCAGCCGCGCTGCTTCTGCCCGTCAAGATAATAAACCCATGTTCCGGATTCGATGACCCATCCGACTGCCGGAAGCGCTAGCGTCTTAAAAAAAGCTTGCCACTCTGCCCAGTTTCTGTTTTTATTCAAATGCTGCGGACAGTTTTTGCGGCTCGCATCAAAATGCCGTTTGACTTGTGCTGTCGAAAGCTGATGCTTCGCCAAAAGAGTCTGGATCAGCCAGCGCGTGCGGTTTTGGGTTTCAAAATGGATCGTCCCGTTCTGTTCGACGATCATCTCGATCCCAAGCGAATTCTCATTCGTGATCCCGTATTTTCCGGCACCGTCGCCGCAATGCCAGCTCGCGCGTTCATCCAAAACGACTTGCCAGGTGCTCGTGCGGTCGACAAAATAATGCGCACTCGCACCGATATAGCCGCTGGCAAAATATTTGGCATTGTCGCGGGCGCTCTGGCCGCGCACCCCGACATCATGGATCACAAGATACTTGATTTTCGCGCCGTTGCGGCTTGAAGCATTAAAAGGTGTCAGCAAGCGCTCGATCTTCATTGGCTCGCCTCTGCACTCAAAAGAGCCACTTGCTCTTCGATCAAAAGCCGGGCCTCTTCCGGTGTCAGACGCCAGCCGTGTACTTTGGCATGTTCTTCCAAAAGCTGCTGGACACGCTCAAGCTTTAAGCTCCCTTGACCTGTGCCATACAGTTGTTCGACCCCGCCCACGATCTCTTTCAGCCAGAGACTCTGTTCCGCTAAAAGCAGCTCCGACTTTTTGACTTCTAAAAACTGCAGCACTTTCCGCAGCAAAAGCGAAGCCAGCCCGGCGAAAAATAATTGGATCCCTTCAGCGATATTCATATTTTCCCTCCTGTGCTTGTTTCAATTCGTGATTCAACGTAAGATTGATTTGTGTCAGTGTTTGACAATCTTTTTCCAATTGCTTCAGACACTCTTTCAGTTCGGCGATCTCTTCTTTGAGCGTTTGGATCCACGACTCGAGCTCCGTGATCACGATGTCGCGCCGTTTCGCTTGATGAAGCTTTTGCCACTGGCGGTAAGCCAAGACACTTACGATCAGCGAATAACTAAAGTTGAGTCCTGCGATCAGTTCTTCGATCATATTTCCCCTTTCCAGGAGGTGGCCCTTTGTTTCCATGGATCAGTATCACTGCCGGTACATTGGCTGAAATGAAAGCCGATCTCGCGCGCCTTCCAGCGGATTGGCACACTTATCAGCTGCAAAAATATGCAGTCAGCATTTTTGAAAGCGAAAAAGAAGCGATTCGCATTTTTTTGAAACATGATGAAGCCTCACAGCTTTTCAGCAGATTTACTTATCACGCCCGCAGCGGAAAATATCGTGCTTCCCGTAAAACGTATCAAAAATTGCAGCACTTCCAGCATCTCGCACGCCTGCTCCATGAATTTCTGCGCACCCATCCTTTATCTGGTTAAAATGTCAGGGACTGTGACCAAGATCTCGCCACAGCCCCCAGACAAACCGGAATCCTGATTATTTACCGAACGGGATCAAAAGATATCAGTCCGGATCGTTTCAACGTAGTACGCGTCTTCAGCAGAGACATACTTTGCCCCGCCTGCTTGGGCAAAGACGTCGGCAGCAATGATGCTGTCCATCGCTTTCACGACTTCTTCTTTCGTCAAACCTTCACGCGCCGTTTTCGGCTGGATGCGCGTCGTTTTGCTCTCAGCGTTTTTAAAGCTCAAGTATAGTTTTTTCATCGATTACTCCTCCTCTTAGCGCTCGAAGCGTGCGCGGGTCACGGTAGCGACATGGCTCAGTTCACAATTTTCTGCCAGACTCATCAAAGCGTCTGCCACTTGGTACAGCTGTTCGCCGGTCGCGCCGTCTTTCAGATCTCCCAATGTTTCCGCCGTTGCTTTTTCTGCTCCGTCTTTCCAGTAGTTGAGTTCCAATTTCGCACTTTCAAATCGTTCCATGATGATTCCTCCTTTGGGTTTTTGTAACGCGTTACATCACTACTAACGAAACGAAGACGGATTTTTTGCAAAAAAACTGATCTTTTGCTATTTTTCTTCACAGAGCATTAAGCATATTTTTTAAAGTTACGTAAACATATGTATACGTAACTTTAAAGTTACGTGCATATTACGTATAATAAAAGTGCGGTCAGGAGGCTCGGCATGAAAACGCGGGATTTAATTAGACTTTTTATGAAAAAAGGCTGGTGGTTTGAGAGACATGGCAGCAATCATGACATCTACACCAACGGAAAAGATACTGAACAAATCGTCAGGCACCGTGAAACGAATGAAAAGCTTGCAAGAGCGTTAATCCGAAAGCACAAACTCTAGAATCATTCATTTGACGGTTACGATATGAAAACCTGCTAGTCTGAAAGGAGAAAGCTTATGAAGGAAAATATTCTCGTTTATCCGATTGTGATCTCACACGAAAAAGATCCTTCTGGTTTTGATTATTTCGTCTCGATCCCTGATTTGGATGGATTTACACAAGGAAAAGATTTAGCTGACGCAATTGAGATGGCGCGCGATTATATTGGAAACATGCTGATCGAACTAGAAAGGTCCGGAAAAAAGCTTCCTGAACCCAATTCAGTAAAATTTGAAATCGATCCTCATGATATCAAGACTTTAGTTGATATCAATTTAAAAAAATTCAAAGCACAGAGCGATAATAAAGTGATCAAAAAGACGCTGTCGATTCCAAGCTACTTGAACGAGCTGGGAAATGAAGCTGGTATCAACTTTTCGCAAACCTTAACCGAAGCACTCAAAGAAAAACTCGGAGTCTAGCGGTAATGCTGGACTTGGTTTTCTTCAAGCAATAAAAAAAAGATTTCATGAGACATTCCTTTTGAATGCTTCGTGAAATCTTTTTTGGCATATGTCTATCGTTTTATTTGGGCGCCAACGCTTTTTGCGATCTTGACAACTTGTGTTTTTAAAAGCAGGATCATGCAGCCATAGATCAGCGCGCCGACCCCGATCGCAAGACTCAATCCCAAGATCCCAGTCCCGAAGAATTTGAGCGAAGCGGCGACGGCCAGAAACATCACGCCCGCCGCGAAAAAGTATTTTAAGATCTCCGGAAAGAAGTAATTTTTCAGATCCAGCTCGCGGCGCACCGCGTATAGCTGGTAGCTCGTGACGACTGCTTCGGAAATGAGTACGGAAAGTCCAGCACCGATATAGGTCAAGTGCGGCGTGATCGTCAGATTGATCAAAATGCTCGCAAGCGCCCCTAAAAATACTGAGACCGTATACTTTTTGGTCTGATTCGTCGCCAAAAGGTATTGATAGCCGATGACCGTCGTCCACGCGACACCGATGATCTTGAAGCTCATCAGCTGGATCAATAAGCCGGCAGTCGTAAATTTACTGCCGAAAAACAAGTGCGAAAACGGCTCAGCGATCGCGATCAGCCCAAATGAGATCGGGATCGCCAAGACCGAGATCAATAGAAAGGTCTGCTTCGTATAGCGGTCGATCGCTGCAAAATCTTTTTTGCCGAAACTGTTCGCGATCCGCGGAAGCATCACCGTACCGAGCGACGTGATCAAGGTCATCACGATCGTCACGACTTTGTCCGCGGCTTCGAAATTTCCGACGTCGCCCATCGTCCCAAAAATACCTAAAAGCGTCTTATTCAAAATGCTGTAGATCTGGATCGCAATCTGCGGGATAAAAAGCGCGAGCGAGCCTTTGAAACTCGCCAAAAAATCCGCCAATGAAAATTTGACGAAAATAATTTCATTCTTTAAATATGGCCACAGCGTCAATTGCCCGAAAACGTTCGAGAGCGAATTGATCAAAATATACTTCCACAGATCTGCCGGCGTTTTGATCAAGGTAAAAATCAAGATGAGTGAAATGATCTTCACCAGTGTATTTCGAAAAACGGTCTTCTTAAAATCCTCGCGTCCCATAAAATACCAGCTGACGTCAAAAAGACCAGCAACTAAGAGGAGCGACTGGCATAAATAAAAGAAGCGGTATTGGCTGGTAGCATATAAAAACAGCAAAAAAGCGAGGATGCTCAGCGTCACCGTGACCGCTTTTAAGATCGTGAGCTCCCAAAAGACTTTGCTGCGCTTTATTTTATCATCGGCAAAATAGCCGATCGTCTTGCTCCCGTAAAGTGAGATCCCGATCGTGCCGAACAAGATGAAATATTGGATCACCGAATTCGTGTAGGAGTTGATCCCATACCCTTCTTCGCCTAGGACGCGTGTGACGTACGGGATCGTGATCACCGGCAAAATGATCAAGAGCACTTGATAAAACGAATTATAAAGGTAGTTTTTTAAGATCTTCAAGCGGCGTCATCCGTTCGTAAAATATTTTGAATCAGCGTGCTGCAAATAATACTTCTTCATCGGCGCATTTTGCTTGCCGAATGATAAATGCCCAGCGAGCGCATTTTCATCGATGATCATCGCTTTTGATTCTTCGATACAAAAAGCGCAGATCTGCGACTCGTCGGCCCCCATTCCCGGCCCGTTTTTCGCCACTGCAAACATCCCCATCGATTTCCAAAACGAACGGGTGAACAAAATACACCCGATCGAAAAACGGATCGGACAGGCGCGGTAAGCGCGCGGCTCGTCCCTAAAGCGCCTTGCCAGCTCATCGATCGGCGGGACGAAGCCGCCGGCGCCCCAGAAAAATTCCGCGACTTGCAGATCGTCTTCGACCGCCCGGTCCCGTCCCGCCGCATACTTGACTTCTTCAAAATGCTGCGCATAATAATCGACCAATCCCAGCTTTTCAAGCACCCGCACATGACCATAGCCGTTCAGCGGGATCAGCGGGGCAACGAAGCCGACATTATATTTCTTTTCTTGTTCCGCTTCATGATACGTCGCCAAAAGCGAAGAAAAAAGCCCTTCGGTCGCGAAAATGTCCTCATCGACTTTAAAAATAAACTGGGCCGCCGGAAAATGGGTGATCACGATATTCTGCAAAAGAGCGACATTATTGCGGTCAGTCGCAAGATATGACCAGCCCGCCTCTTTAGCGAGCTTGCTCAAGGCCGGCACATATTTCCCGGAAGAAGCGACGCAGACATCGCAATCAGCCGGGATAAATTTCCGAAAGCGGGCAAAGACAGTCGGCCAGAGGAACTCTTTGTAGCCGGCAATGATCATTACCAGCTTTTCTTGGTTTTGGCGACGATCTTCAAACCTAATTTGTTTATCACGCATGCGCCGCACGGCTTCGCGGTTGTCCCGCGCCGTACGCAGTTTTTGATAGAGCGCGCGTGTCGCGCCGCCTGTGCGCAGTTTCTCCTTCAAATCCATCAGTTCACCTGTCCTAATTCATCATTTGTTCCGCCGCAGCGAGGGCGGAAGCGATCACTTGATCCATATTATAGTAGCGGTACATCCCTAAACGGCCGCCGAACAGCGTCTTCGTTTGGGCTGCCGCGAGCACCGCATATTTTTGAAAAAGCGCCGTGTTGCGCTCATCATTGACCGGATAGTAGGGGGCTGCCCCGGGCTCCCACGCCGCCGGATATTCTTTCGTCAAAACGGTCTGCGGCTGCGTGCCGAACTCGAAATGTTTATGCTCGATGATCCGCGTATAGGCGTGCTCCTTGTCAGTATAGTTCACGACCGCGTTCCCTTGTGCATTGGGACAATCTTTGATTTCCGTTTCAAAGCGCAGCGAACGATACTCCAAAGCCCCATAGCGATAATCAAAATACTGATCGATCATGCCGGTATAGATGATCCGGTCGAACTGCTGCAAATACTCCCTGCGCTTCGCAAAGAAGTCCGTATTCAATTCGATCTTGATCAGCGGGTCGGCCAGCATTTTTTCCACGATCGGCGTATAGCCGCCGCGCGGGATCCCTTGATAACGATCATTGAAGTAATTGTTGTCGTATGTATATCTTACCGGCAAACGCCGGATAATGAAAGCGGGGAGCGCATTACACGGACGGCCCCACTGCTTTTCAGTGTATTCTTTGATCAGTTTTTGATAAATATCGGTGCCGACCAGCGAGATCGCCTGCTCCTCGAGGTTTGCCGGCGTCTTCCCGCCGAGAACCGCGCGCTGCTTTGCGATCACCGCCTGCGCCTCACTAGGCGTCGTGACGCCCCACAAAGCATTGAAAGTATTCATATTGAACGGCAGATTATAGATTTTGCCGTGGTAATTTGCGATCGGACTGTTCGTATAGCGGTTGAATTCCGCGAATTGCTGGATAAACTCCCAGACCCGCCGATCCGATGTGTGAAAAATGTGCGCACCGTATCGATGGACTTGGATGCCCTTGATTTCTTTTGTATAAATATTTCCCGCCAAATGGTCGCGCTGATCGATGACCAAGACTTTGTTTCCTTTTTTTGCGGCTTCATGCGCCATTACTGCACCATACAACCCTGCACCAACTACTAAGATCTTCATATTCGCCCCTCCTGCTCATAAACGCATTGTTTTTTTTTGATAATGAAGCGAGATACTCACGATTCAGCATGATCGCCTTTTGGCTCGCGATCGCATGGAGCCGCTGTGCCAGATTTTTTTCCGCCCAGCGTACATAAACCTCGCGGTGTGCGATCTGATTTTTTTCGATCCAGACATTGAACAAGCGTTCGCTCAAAAAGCCGAGGAGCCGCCGCTGATAGCCTTCATATTTGTCCGGCCGGATCGCGTCTTCCAGCTGAAAAAGCAGCGGGAAAAGCCATGCACAGTATTCATCGATCAGTGTTTTTTGCCCGATGAGCATATTCAGCGGATACAGCCAGTGGCGCGTCGCCATTTTTTCAAAAGCCCCGGCATACGCCGGATGATTTTGGCGAACGACTTTTCGCATCAGCTCAAAATCCTCCGCATGATGATACTCCGCGAAGTGGGCCGCGACGCTTTCCGGCAGCCACATTTTGGGCGGCACGATCAGATCAGTCTCCGCCAGCATCTCGCGGATCGCCCCCTCGCCCAGCAAGCGGCCGCCGCGGCCGACAAAAAAGCGGCGGTAATGGCACAAGCCGACGATGTCCTCCGACGAATTTTTCCAGATCCAGTACAGCGCCGTCAATTCTGAATAAAATTCATTTTTGGCGGCGATCTCGAGTCCCGTGTCATCTGTGATCCCATTGGCGGTCGAAAAATTCTTAGGCCCGACGTAGATGACCTGATAGATTTCTGGCACTTTTTTCTCGAATCGTTTGTGTGAACAAATATAGATTTTCATAGACAACACCCTCGCTTCCAACGACTGCCTCCACTGTAGCGGGTGAACATTAAACGAACCTTATCTTTTAGGGCTGGTCAAAAAAAGCGGAATTTCGCCGCCGCAAAATTCCGCTGATCTTACTTTTCGAGTTCTTTATCTGGGATCTCCAGCTTCCGTAAATAGTCCGCGAGTTCGTCTTTGATCTCAGGATGCCTGAGACCGAACTGGATATTCGCTTCTAAAAGTCCTAGTTTGTCGCCGACATCATAGCGCTGCCCGGTAAATTGGCGCGCGAAGACCCGCTGGACCTTGTTCAACGAATCGATTGCATCGGTCAGCTGGATCTCTCCACCTGCTCCAGGCGCTTGGTTCGCCAACACTTCAAAAATCTCCGGCATCAAGAGATAGCGCCCGATGATCGCCAAATTGCTCGGCGCGTCTTCCGGCGTCGGCTTTTCAACGAATGACTTGACATGATATAGACCCGGCTCGCTTTCACCCAATGGATCGATGATCCCGTATTTGCGGGTCTCTTTGTTTTCGACTTCGATCACCGACAAGATCGAAGCCCGCGTCCGGTCGTAGTCATTGATCAGCTGTTTCGTGAGCGGGACTTCGTCGACCATGATATCGTCTCCCAGCATCACGACAAACGGCTCATTGCCGATAAATGCCCGTGCTTGCAGCACCGCATCGCCTAATCCGCGCGGATGTTTTTGTCGGATAAAATGCAGATTGATATCCGTAGTCTCTTCGACCAATTTCAAAAGATCGGTCTTGCCTTTGGAGCGCAAGTTGTACTCCAGCTCGGCATTCGCATCGAAATGATCTTCGATCGGCCGCTTGCCTTTGCCGGTCACTACTAAAATATCTTCGATCCCGGACGCGATCGCTTCTTCGACGATGAACTGGATCACCGGCTTATCGACGATCGGCAGCATCTCTTTGGCCATCGCTTTCGTCGCCGGCAAAAAACGTGTCCCCAGCCCTGCTGCCGGAATCACAGCTTTACGTACTCTTTTCATTTGGATCCCCTCGCTTATCTGATTTCAACGCTCATTTCAAGATTACCATATGTTTCCCGATCCATTTAATAATAAGCGTCTTCTTATCCGCTTTCATTCCCAGATTACCGATATGTCCTTTTTCCACCCCAGTTATGTATTCCTGTTTGCTGCATAATCGAGATGGAGCAGCGGGATTTTGTATCGATAGGAAAAGTATAGCGGGGAAAGCTTAAGCGGAGCAGAAAAACATTTGATTTTTCAGCATTCCTAATGAAAAACAATTATATTTGTTAAACTGATTATAATCATCTGACTTTTGAGAAAATTACTCTTCATTTTGTCTAATTATTTATGAAGCATTGCTGTGAGAATGTATAGTGACGTAATGAACAATCTCACAGTATTTATTGGACGTTTTTATAAAGATTAAAAATCTCCTCGGAAAAAGTACTGTGACTAAATTTAGTATATTTGTTAAGGTCGATTGTCCTGGAGATACTCTGCTTATTAATAGTCTGCAAATGATTTACCCAATTATTTATTTTGTTTTTAGAAAGAAAATATACATTTTCATTTATTGCAGTGCTGGGGTCAACATTATTTGATAATAAACAGGGCAAGCCTGAGATTTGTGCTTCGACTGTTGCTATACTCAACCCTTCAAAGCGCGAAGGCAATAAAAAAATATCAATTCCACTTAGCAACCCTTCAATTTGGTCAGTGTTTTTAATCATAAATATTTGGTTAGACAAAGAATCGGATTCAATAGATTTTGCGAGCATATCCCGATATTTACCATCGCCCACAAAAATTGCCGAATAATTATTATTTTTCTTACACAGAGTAGAAACAATTTTATATGAAAAAAGAGGATCCTTTTGAAAATCTAATCTACCTATTATCCCTATAACGGTTTGCTTTTTTGAGAAACTATATTCATAACGAAATCTCTTCCGTTTTTCTTGTGAAAAAACATACTTATATGTATCCATTCCGTTAAAAACGATATCAAAATCTCCCTCTCCGAACATCCACTTTCCAGCATACTGGGAAACAGCAACTCTTTGGACATTCTCGAGTTTTTGTAATCTAAAATGCAGTAAATAGTGAATCATCTTTCTTTTCCATGTTGAACTAGAATTGTGAGAGTGAAAGATAACTTGTTTACCCGCTGACAAAGCCCATTTTGCTTCAAAAAAAGAAAAAGAATAAACTGCATGAATATGCACAACATCATATGCTTTTATCGCTTCAAAAAATCCACTTCTATACTCTTTAAAGTTTTTACTTTTAATGGGTAAAACGTGCTGTTCTATCTTATGATTGTCTAACTTCACTTTATATTCATCAACAATGAAGCCTTGGGCCAAGATTCCAAACATTATTTGTGGGCCTAGTCCATTAATAATTTCCATTACTACCTTTTCAATACCACCATATTTCATAGCACCCGGAAGACAATGAATCACTTTCACGTTATAGATCCTCCCCTGTAAATAACCACTTATTTAGATTTGAACAAAAACTAATAGAATGTCAATTTCAATTTTTCAATTGCTACATTTTCTACCATACATATTTTTCTTAATTGAGTTTTCTAGTTAAATTATCAAAATTTCAATTTAAGATCCTTAATGTCAAAAAAGCAGATACAATCTTTTTATTTGGTTTATTACTCCTTACTTCCAAATAATTGGATAATTTTTCACAGTAATTATGATAATGCATAGACGATGATCCTGGCAAAAGACCCTTTATTTTAAGAAAGGAGTTTTATTTCTCAACATTATTTTCAATTTTTTTAAATCTAATTATTTTATTAAAAAATGTTCTTATCAATAAAATGATTTCCTTAAAACTAGCATCAAAATGAAATACAAAGCAGCTAAATAATCCATATAAAATTAAGGTTAGAATGCCCCTAATTAGTATTCCAAAAATTGTATTATCTAATAGTAATATATCTGAAAATATTTTTCCTAAAAAAACATAACCAGATATCCCTAACGTACTCCAAACCAACAGTTTAAGGAAATACGTTTTTAATCCAATACCTAGTCCCCGCCTGAATAGAATGTATGGCTCAACCCACACACTTGTCAATATCATACTAATCGCAGTTCCAAGAAGAACTCCATTAATGCCAATTATTTTTGCTAACATAATTGATAATCCAAGATTCAAAACAGATTCTATAATAGGCTTATATCTATCATACCAATATAAACCTAATGCATCTCTAAATGTTAAGCAGGTTCTTCTTACTTGAATTAAGTAAAAATTTAAAGTAATGAGGAAAACCGTAGATTGATTCAGCGTCATATTTGTACCAATCCACAATGATAAAAAAGGATTTATAAGTATATATAAAAATGCAGAACAAAACAATGATACCCATGTCCCTAGTAAATAGGTCTTGTTAAAAACTACTATTAGTTTATGTTTATTTTCGCTTTCAGCTGCCAGATTGCCGATACTTGCAACAAGTGAGGTGAAAAATTGATTTACAAATATCGTGATCGCAGATGTTATTAGTATATAGTTTGAATAGATCCCAGTAATCGCTAACCCAACAAAATGTGTCATGACGAGTGAATCAGTAGAATTTAAAACTGTTCCGCCTATTTTATGTAGACTCATTGCGAAAGAATTCTTCCAAATTTCTGTCTTCTCATTCTTGGTCAGTTTCCGATTAATTGTTTCCTTTAAAAAAGGATACATCGAATCGACACGTTTCGACACAAAATAATTTTCAAGATAAGTAAAAATCAATTTAATAACCAAAAATAATGTGTAATTCTTTGTAAAAATCAAAATTAGTAATTGTCCCACGGACATTAATACAAAAAAAAGATACCTGTATACTAATGCTATATATCTATATTGATCTGCTATCAAAAGCGTTCTTTTATAAGAATAGAAATAAGAGATCCCTGTTGTGATAACAAATAATGCAAAGTATACGCAAATTGATTTCTGAGGAATGATGGATTTTCCAACAATATATGGTGCAAGCGGAGTTATAAGCAACCCAATTATAAGGATTGCGATTCCGATAAACTGATAGATTGTTTTATAAAACTTCATTAGCATGAAGATTTTTTCATGATCCATCTTCGCCAATGGATCGTATAAACTATAATTAATTGCAGCGCCAACCCCGAGCTCTGCCAAGGAGAACATTGCAACGACATTTGTCAGAACCGAATCCAGTCCGAGATAATCTTGAATAAGGTATCGTATAAAAACCCATCTCAGTATAAATGATACTAATAAACTTATGGCCTGCCCTGCAACGGAATAAATAATGTTCTGCATCGCCTGTTCAGTTCTACCCTTTGCCATTAAATCCCTCCGCGATTCCGTCTGAAAAAAATTATTTACGCTAGTTAAATGAATATATCAACTATTTATTTCTAAATGTTACAAAATCTTGCACACTCATTGGTATATCATCAAATATTGTTGAATAATTATAATAATTGTTTTCACCAGAAACAATACAAAAAATTATTGAAAAAAATATTAATCCTATAAAAATCATAGTCCAATACTTTTTTAGCTTGATTCTATCCTTAACATCATTCAAAATAATAGGAATAAATATTATTAGAAACTGAGAGAAATAGAAAGAAATCCTTAGTACATAGAAAAAATTTATTGAAAAAACTGCGATAAAAAAAGCGATAATAATAAGTTTAAAGAAAAATATTTCCATATAATCTATTTGGTAATGATTGAAAAATTTTAGAATAATTATAATAATTAAACCCAATGTCATTGCTAAGAAAATAGCATTAATCATCAGCTTGTAATCCTCTTTACCAATTGATGATTGTTCCGAAAAATATCTTTGATATCGACTGAATAATGGAATTCTGATAATTAGAGTTAACAAGTATGATGAGAAAAAACCTGCTATGAGACTAATTACCCCTCCCCCAAAAATGAAACTTTTTCTTAACTTAATTAATTTTATGAAAGGCAATACTGCAAATGCTACCAGACTAGTGATATGAAATGTGCTTGCAATAAGTGTACACACTACGAATGAAAAGTATTTTTTTTTCAATAGCCTATCTATTGCGAACATGATTATAGACATTGCTAAAACTTGTTTTAAAATATTTGTACTTATTAGTAAATATCCCCCTAATGTAAGGATAGCATAGCTTAAAATAGGAAAAGGTGAGTATTTTCTTATTAACCAAGCTGGAGCAATCATTGATAAAATTGAAACCACAAAAAAGATAGCATTACTATTATCTGTTATTTTTTTTATAAAAAAGCAAAGGAGTGGATATCCAAACTGATAGTTAGACATCAGGATCTGGCTTCCACTTGAATAAAAATCAGTAATAGTATTATACATTAAATAATAATTATAATAATCTGAACCACTATTGCATCGAATAGACACTAAAATCGTGATTGTAATAAATAAAAATAAAAGCGACAATCTTTTTCCAATAGCCCCTTTATTCATGATCAACGAAATTATTAGTATTAATACCCAAAATAATGTAAAACTGATTGCAAATATTAACATTGTTCCATATCTCGTTTGCATAAGCTAACCTCTACAATTCTTCAAAAATGTTTTTGATACATCTTTCTACACTAGGATCAAAGTGTTCAAAATATTTATACTTTACATTTTCTTTTGTATATCTGCAAGCATCTTCATAGTTCATATTTAAAATAGAGGTAATTAGACTTTCTTCACCTCTATGCACTCCATCTGGAAACAATTGTTCATAACCATCATACAGCCCCCTGCGTTCGCTATATTCATCGAAGTCAAATGCAAATGAGAACATTGGCTTCTCCAGTAATGAAAAATCAAAAAAGACACTTGAGTAATCTGAAATAATTAAATCAGACACAATGAGCAGATCATTAATCTGAGGATATTTAAATGCATTAATTACAAAATCAGTTTTTGGAATATCGATCAAATTAGCAATTTCATAATGTGCTGTAAACAATAGAACATATTCACTGCCTAATCTTTTCTCCCAATACTCAAAATTAATCGGTGGATTTAAAGTAACCGAATTTTTTTCATCTTTAATATAATCTCGAAAAGTTGGTGCATAAAGTATAACTTTTTTCCCATTTGGAATATTTAGTTTTTTTCGAAGACTCATGATTTTTTCTTGGCTAATTTTAAATAATTCATCATTGCGAGGCAAACCGACGTTCCTGAAGACTTTTCTAGGTAAGTCCCAAGCTTTCGCTAGTATATTTACTTCTTTCGAGTTTCCCTCCAAAAAAACTAAATCTTGTCTTTCTTTATAAATATTCCTATTATACTGTGTTGTTTCGTCATTGATATCCGAACCTGTGTGCTTTATCCCAGTCATTCCATGTGTGAACATCATGTTTTTTGTTTCTTTTTTTAGAAAATTTAATCCTCTTGATGCTGATGAATTAGTTATCCAATAGCGACTGGATAATGCATGATAAAAATAGGAAACAGAATCAATTCTCACCATTTCTTGATTAGGCAAATATTTTTTGAAATCTTCTGGATCCTTAAAAGCCCAAATATACTTAAAATTGGAGGACTGCTTTTTTAGATGTTCATAGATCACTCTGGGACTATCATCAAATCTTTGCCCTCCATAAACAACAAAAAGAATTTTGTTTTCGTCAACTTTGACAAAAAACCCAAAGATTCTCAAAATAAAGGAAATAAAATAATAGTATATTAAATAGATCACAAAATTATTTTTTAAAATATTCTTTATCTTTTGATAGAACAATTTTATCTATTCATCTCCTTAAGTTATGGTTTGCTGCTCGATTGAACAGCTAGCCCGCATTGGTTTAGTATTAATCTCTATTAAATCTTTATTACTTTTGATTATTTTGAAATTATTCTAAAATCTTCTATAGGGATAGAGATTCGTTCCTTTCATGATTTCATCAATCTAAAAATTATCTCAATCAATATTCCCTGTCTCTTTACAATTTTCTTTACTGTCCGAAGGTTGATATAGATTCGATAATTAAATAAAGAATGTTTATTTAATTTTTCAGCACAAAAATTCTATCGCCTAAAAGTTTCTTTGGTTGATTGACCCGTAAAAAGGGTGCTCCTTGTATTTGATAAATGAAAACATTATAGTGATTTTTCGGCTTAATATAATTATTTTTGTGCGATTAATCTATAATAAAGTGGCTACTATTACATTTGAGAAACTCACTTTTTGATAGTTTTTATCTAGAAACAATAATTACCGCTCATTCCATTTCTTCTATCTTTCCATACTTCCCTTCCCTATAAAGCTTCATCCCCATCAAACAACCTTTAATCTTTTCTATTTTTTTATTTTCACCAACTAATATATTTATAAGTAATCGGATTCGATTAATTCGGAGCTTGTTTCTCAACTGTTTATTATTCTTGTAAACATCAGATAAGTACATATTATTTCTAAACATGTATGCATATCTAATCTTTTTATGATGAATTACTCTAAAAAATCGGTTAAATAGGTTGTTGTTAACAAGCTCCCCCACTTCTTGATCAAAGAAAATATTACCAAC
The DNA here is from genome assembly GCA_022649665.1 of Enterococcaceae bacterium. Classification (GTDB taxonomy): domain Bacteria; phylum Bacillota; class Bacilli; order Lactobacillales; family Enterococcaceae; genus JALCOL01. The sequence continues at coordinate 44,076 of JALCOL010000003.1, read as the reverse complement.
CATTAAAATTCGTTTGTTATTCTCAACTAATTTATAGCAAACTTCATGATCTACATATCCAATGAATAGGTCAGACAAAGGCAGTAACTGCTCAAGCAAAGATACCTTCATAAAACTCCCTGAAGTCATTGAAAAACTTACATTTTTATTTTCTTTTTGGGCTATAGAAAATTTTCCTGGAACAGGATTTCCATAAGTGTCTTTGTATAATTTTCTATAATTTGGACAAAAAATTGCGATATTTTTCTCTTTCGATTTACTAATATAGTAAAGCATTTTTTTAATCTCTTCTTTATCGAATTCACTATCCTGATCCATTGTTAAGAGAATATCCAAGTTGATTTCGATTGACACTTTAAATATTTGATTCAATGCTCCTGACATCCCGATGTTTTCAGCACGAAAATAATATTTATCAGACACCGCTTCAATTCTTTTATTTATATTTGTAATATTTTCAGAATTGTCAAAAATAATCACATATTTTGTTAACTGATGATATTTTTTTATTCGTTCCAATACTTGCACATTTGGATTATAAACAATGACGCCTATCCCAAAAATCATTATCTCCTACTCCCTATATTCTATATAGACTTTCTCCATTATGCTTCTGACATAAGATTTATCAAATTCTTTAGCCTTATTTTTATTATTATCACTGATTTTAGCTCGTAATTGAGGATTTTCTTGTAAATGACTTATCCCATAAGCAAATCCATTGACATCATCAGATGCATATTTAAAACCCGTTATTCCATCAACCGAATAATCATTAATCCCATTAATGTTAGATGTTACTATAGGTAAACCACTTGCCATAGCCTCAATAGCTGCTAATCCAAGTCCTTCTCGCCTGGAAGGAAACGCAAAAATATCAGAAATTTGCATTATTTCATTTATATTTGTCCGATATCCCAAAAAATGAACTTTCTCTTCAATATTTAGATCCTTACTAAGCTTTTTTAGGTTCTTTTCTTCATCTCCAACACCGCAAATCAAATACTGGACGTTTGAGATATCTAATTTTGCTATGGCTTTCATAATCGTCGCGTGATTTTTTCTTTTTGACAACTCTCCTACTGATAAAATCAAAAAATCTTTTTCTAAAAATCCAAGCTTTTTTCGTAAGTTTCCACTTTCATTGTCAGCTCCCCTGAATTTTGCATAATCAATTCCTACGCCTGGAACATAGTACGAATTCTTAAAAAACATTTTTTTTGAGATCGCATAGTCCTCTTTATTTATTGTAATGACAGAATCTGTAATTCGCGAGAAAAAAAACTCGATTGGATAATAAAGCAGCCAATCTTTTTTTGGTCCATTTTTAAAGAATTGGAATCCATGTGCAGTGTATATTACTGGAATTTTATTTTTTTTTGCTACTAATCGAGAAATTATACTTGCCAAGGGCGAATGGGTATGAATAAATTTATAATTCGTTTTTTTACAAAGTTGATCCAACTGAGTATAACTTTTTTTATTTTTTGATGGGTCTCCAATTTTTCTTTGAAAGTCAATATGGTGATAAACAATTTGATTTTCCTCTAAAGTACCAAGAAATTTTTTTCTTCTCTCTTCACTCATCGGATCAATATCACTTAAATTGCAAGCAATTTCAACTTTAAAACCCAGCTCTTGCAACAAAAAGATATTTTCCATATTAAACTGTGCTATCATCGAACCCATCGATGCTACCATCAAAACCCTGTTCATTTGTATAACCCTTCCGTTTCTCTTATTGATTCATAAAAGGTTTTTCTTTCGTTTAAATTTAAGTCCTTAATATTTTTTGATAAAGAAATATTATAATAAAGAGAAACAGATATTTTGTTTAATGTTGGGAATACTTTACTGAGAAGCATTAAGGCGCGATTAAATCCTGGAATAATTATTATCCGATGATTGTTTACATCTGCAATTGTGCGAACTAAGTCTGAAACATTTACATACTCATTATTTTGAGGATGATAAAAACCTCCACTACCTTCATCAACAAGTTTTTTTAGTAAGGAATGAAGATTGCCAACAAAAAGCATACTTCTTTTATTAATTAATTTTGGAAATATTGGTGTAGTTCTAGCTAATTTGGCTAACTTAGGGTAATTTCCAGCACAATCAGGTCCATAAATCATTGGTGGTCTTAGAACAGCTACTTTAAACTCCTTTGTACGTTGATTATATATAAGTTTTTCTGCTTCTAATTTAGATTTCCCATAGGCATTTTTGGGGTTTAACGGAGTTTCATTTGTAATAATTCCATTCTCTACTCCAAAAACAGCCATCGTACTAAAAAAAATAAACTGTTGTATGCCTTCATTTTTTGACTTTTCAGCAACCTTTATAGCAAGGTCACGGTTTACATCATAATATATTTTTTCATTCGTTTCTTTTCGATGAACAATCGCTGCTAAATGAATCAAACTGTCATATTTTGAAAAGTCTTTTACTTTCCAGGACTCATCTTTTAGGCTGATCGTATCAATTTGATACTCTTCTCCAAATTGCTGCATATATTTTTCAAATGAGGTGCCGATATAGCTATTAGCACCTGTTATCAAGATTTTTTTCATTTTTTATCCTCTTTACCCAAAGTCCCCGTTCCACCTTCCACAACGCCTTCGCTTTTCGTGACTGCCTGGATCGTCCCAACAAAACACTTAAGATCCATCATGAAAGAGATATTTTTTATATATTCCCCGTCAAGCTTAGCTTTGATTGGAATTTCCAGTTCATCACGTCCGCTGATCTGTGCCAATCCAGTTAATCCCGGGCGGACGTTATTTGCCTCGTAATGATCGCGTTCAGTGATCAAATCATACTGATTCCACAGTGCTGGGCGCGGACCGATCACTGCCATATCTCCCGCTAAAATATTGAAAATCTGCGGTAGTTCATCCAAACTTGTCTTCCGCAAAAATTTCCCGACACGTGTAATGTAAAAATCTGGATCATTCAGCAAGTGGGTCGGCATTTCTTTTGGAGTGTCGATCTTCATTGTGCGGAATTTCAAAATTTGAAAATGCTTCTTATTTTGACCAACACGCTTTTGCTGGAAAATCACTGGTCCTTTGGAATCTAGTTTGATTGCAAGCGCAAGGAGCAGTAAAATCGGTGACAAAATAATGATCCCGAGTAGTGCCAAAACAAAATCAAATATACGTTTCAACCCATTTTTATACATGCCTTCAGCTCCTATTTGCCAGAATCTTGTGCAAATTTGACCACTTTTGTCGCCAACTCTTCATCTTGCTCCGGCAGCCCTTTGACAAAATTCATCACATGATCGATCGCATATCCTTTGATGTTCCCGATAAAGATCTTTTCAAAAACTTCTTTATCTTTGCGCTCTTTATCCAGCAAAAGCTCTTCATATAATTTTTCGCCTGGACGGATCCCGGTTTCAATGATATCGATATCTTCTTCAGTATAGCCGCTTAAACGGACCATGTTTTTTGCCAAATCAACGATCTTGACCGGTTCGCTCATATCAAGGACAAAAATTTCACCCCCGCGGGCCAGTGCGCCAGACTGGATCGCCAAGCGGCTCGCTTCAGGGATCGTCATGAAGTAGCGTGTCATCCGAAAATCAGTGACCGTGACCGGACCGCCTTTTGCGATTTGTTCGCGGAAAAGCGGGATCACGCTGCCGCGCGAACCGAGGACATTGCCAAACCGTACGGCTGAAAATTTCGTTTTTCCTTTTTCATCCAATCCGGTGACGACCATTTCCGCGATTCGTTTGGTGGCGCCCATTACGTTTGGCGGGTTGTTCGCCTTATCAGTCGAGATCATCACGAAGTGCTCTGCATGATTTGCCTTAGCGGCTTCGGCAACATTTTTCGTCCCGTAGACATTGTTTTTGACCGCTTCGCGCGGGTTGTATTCCATCAGCGGAACATGCTTGTGGGCCGCTGCATGATAAACGATGTCCGGCTTATATTTTTCCATCAGTTTAAAAATCAATTTTCGGTCTTGGACATCAGCGATGATCGGCACAAAATCGGTCACGCTCTCGCGATAACTCGTCTGCAACTCCCGGTGGATCTGATAAATCGAGTTTTCTCCATGTCCAAGTAATAAAATTTTAGCTGGATTAAATTTTGCGACTTGGCGGCAGATCTCTGAGCCGATCGATCCGCCGGCGCCGGTCACCAAGATCACTTTCCCGGTCAGCTGATCTTTGATCGAATCGATATCCAGTTCGACTTCTTCGCGGCCCAAGAGATCGACGACATCGATTTCTTTCAGGCGCGATAAACTGACTTTGCCGGAAGCGAGCTCTTCCATCGCCGGCATTTTGTTGACTTTGACTTTCGTTGGCTTCACGACATCGATGATTTTTTTCAGTTTTTTTGCCCCGATCGAAGGGATCGCGATCGTCACCATGTCGATTTGATAGGTTTTGATCAATTCCGGCAAGTCTTTTACTCGTCCGCGGACTTTGACGCCGGACAAGTAAGTGTTTTGTTTATTCAGATCGTCATCAACGAAGCCGACTACTGAAATCTCACCCGCAGTCTTTGAACCTAGCAGACTATTATAAAGGATCCGGCCGCCTTCGCCTGCTCCGACGATCAGCAAACGTTTCGGCGATTCTTCAGCTGATTGCCGCATGTTTCTGCGCTCGATAATCAAGCGCCAGACGAGCCGGCTGCTGATGATCAAAAAAGTCGATAAAATATATGTAAACAACTCCATCCGCCGGCTGAAAATCATCGACCAAGAGAAGGTCATGATCGCAAGCCCCGCGATCATTTCTGAGGTCGTCGCCGCAAAGATCGCGATCATCTCCTGCAGATTCGTATAGCGGTTGATCCGCGTAAATACTTTAAAAATCGCGCCAAAGACCAAATAAAGCACGATCGATAAAAGCGTCGCAGCGATCATACTCTGCCCTGAGATCGGCACAAACGGCTTGATAAACAGGTAAGCCGCCAGATTCGCGCCCCCGATCAAGAAACAGTCTAATGCTACCAAAATCAGAATCTTTCTTCTCCTCGTTAATGCAAACACACAAAAGCCCCTTTTCTTTTTCATTCCAAAATACAACGCGCAACTTCCTGAACCGTGACATACATCTTGTCACGGTTCAGATATCCCAATAAACGGTGTTCCAAAAGCAGCTTCTTCAGAAATAAGGCACTTTTGTCACAGCCTCTCCCCAACCAAATCTTTACTTATTGATTTCCGGCAGCACGACCTCTTGCAAATATTTTTTCAGCCCATCTTTGATATCGGGATGTTTTAACCCAAATTGGATATTTGCCTCCAGCAAGCCCAGTTTGTCGCCTGCATCATACCGGCGGCCTTCAAATTTACGCGCGAAGACGCGCTGGGTTTCGTTCAGGCGATTGATTGCTTCAGTCAGCTGGACTTCGCCGCCGGCATCCGGCGCTAACTTCGCTAATATGTCAAAGATTTCCGGTTTGAGCAGGTAGCGGCCCACGATAGCCAGATTACTCGGTGCTTTTCCCGGGGCGGGCTTTTCAACAAAGGACTTGACGTTGTATAGATCCGGCGACACTTCGCCCGCCGGATCTATGATTCCGTATTTTCGCGTTTCTTTTGGATCGACCTCCATCACGGATAAAATCGAAGAATGCGTTTCATTGTAATCATTGATCAGTTGGCGTGTTAGCGGCACCTGGTCGACCATCACGTCGTCTCCCAGCATCACGATGAACGGTTCGTTGCCGATAAAAGCTCTAGCTTGCAGCACCGCATCCCCCAAACCGCGCGGATGTTTTTGCCGAATAAAGTGGAGGTTGATGTCCGTCGTTTCTTCGACCAATTTCAACAGCTCGGTCTTCCCTTTGGAGCGCAAATTGTATTCCAGTTCGGCATTCGAATCAAAATGGTCTTCGATCGGCCGCTTTCCTTTGCCGGTCACTACCAAAATATCTTCGATCCCTGAAGCGATCGCTTCTTCGACGATAAATTGAATGACCGGCTTATCGACGATCGGCATCATTTCTTTGGCCATCGCCTTGGTTGCCGGCAAAAAACGGGTTCCCAACCCAGCTGCCGGAATGACCGCTTTTCGCACTTTTTTCATACCAATTCTCCTTTACGTTTTGCGTTGGATGATGGTTGCAAAAGAAAATGTTTATTCGAATGATCCAATCAAATCAACATTTGAGTTTGATAATATATATTATTATTTCAGATTAAAACGATTGTAATTACGTTTGGTCCTTATAGAGGATACCACGAATTGCTGTATTCATTCAATAATATTTGTGATTTTTCATTGTTAAAAGGCTGTTACATAGGATTATTTTATAATTCATCCAGTTACATTATTTTTGGTTGTGTAATTTTATACTCGGTGGATTTTAATAAATCTTAAGTATTTAAGCTTTATTTAAGGTACGTGTTTTTCATTTTTGTTATTGAAAGCGCTTTACAGCCATTCGTTGATCGAGCGGTTTTCCGATAATTCTTGTTCCTGTATTTTTTCTGCACACATTCGAACATATACTTCAATGATCTGCTTGACGGTCAGCGAACGGTACATTTCTTGATATTTGTCCGCATTATTCAGCGCTTTTTGCTGGAAAGGTGTGATCGTTTTCGTTTCGGAGACTTGCGGGATCGCACGCAGTTTCGATTGCCAGATATTTTGATGCAGGATCAAGTCGGTCACGCTCGCCTCGACCGCTTTATCGAATTGTCCGCGGTAGCGCGCAGAAATCGTGAACTCGCGGCCATTTGTGAAAAGATAGCGCGTATGCTCAAGGCGCGCGATTTTCACGCGCTGAATATCATAAAGATGCGTTAAATTGATAAAAGGCACATATTCGTTCCGGCTGGCGCCTTCCAGCGGCAAAAAGCAGCTGTGTGGCGTAAAATATCCTAAACGCTCGCGGCCTTTTCCCGCATTCAGCTTATAGAGCGATGTCCCTTCGCGAAAAGAATCATAGAGGGTGTTCAGTGTCGTATCGAGGGCCTTTTTGGAAAAATCGCAATTTTCCGCACAATATTCGCTGACCAGCTGTTTAGGCGACCCCAGACTCAGTGAATAGTGGTTTGTGCCGCTATTGAGAGAAACCAGGCGGCTGTATGCAGGGTTGATCGGCGAAGATTCAAGATACAATGTATCGGCGCCGACTTCGGTTTTCTCCCCATTGTTCAGGACATAGTACGCATTTTTGATCTGCAGGGTATCCAATAAACTTTGCACCATTGTTTCGCGGATCAGCAAATGATCCGCTTTTCACTTCCTTTCTGAATTTGGCGAATATTAGCTATTCTGTTTGGAATTGTGTTTTGCATGGAATTTTCGTTTCGTTTACCTTGGGTGAAGCTGATCAGACTAACTGCTGAAGATCTTCGGTCCAAGGAGTTTTCTTTTTTGAAATTTGAATCTTTTTTAGCCAAACAGCCGCGTTTGATCCCCGGTGTTTTGAAGCACGCCCACGTTTCCGTGCGTTCCGACCGGTATCAAGAGTATTCGCAGGAGCTGCTTTTACTCCTTTGGCAGGAATTTGAAAGAGCCGCTGTGAGCGAACAAGATGTGGAAGCGTTTGCAAAAAGAATGTTTCGCTTTCTCTTATGGCGGACTGTCGACATGCAGCGCAAGACCGCCAAGTACCAAGCGCACCACCAGCTGATGGAAAAAGAAGAGTTGATCAGCTGCTCGGGAAGCGCTGCGGCCGCTGGATCTTCTTTCGACTTTTCCAAGTTCTGCGAACTGCTTGACGAAAAGGAGCGCGCCCTTATGCTGCGTCTGCTGCATTTTCCGGAGGCGACCTTAGCCGAGCATGCCGCCTGCTTCGGCTGTTCGATCAGCAAAATCTCGCGGATGCGGAAAAATCTCGCGGAAAAACTGCAAGCAGCCTTTTCTGCATAAAAAAAGACAGTGGTCGCGCTGACCACTGTCTTTAACTATCGCGATTGCCGCGAGTTATTTCTTTTTTGGCTCTTTTGTATCGGTATCAGCATCGTCATCATTGTCGTCTTCATCCAATTCCAACGGCTGTGTCGTGTCGGACTCCATCGGCATCGTGCATGGCTCCAAACCATTCCGCTGATCGTCCGGGATCTCACGGACATTCGTGATCGGATCCGGTGCTAAGACGTCGTGCGGGCGGTTCATGACTTTTTGATCTTCATAGGTGTTCCCCATCGCAACGGTCGAACCATCGTCGTCCAAAAGAGTATTGTCATACATTTCCTCTTCGGTCACATGCTTTTGCAAGTAATCCAAATGTTCCGGCGTCACTTTTTGCTCATCAACGGCTAAAATGATCTTCCCGGCATCCCAAGCTTTTTTCATTTTATCGTCATTGAGTTTTTCATCTGTCGGGTCATAACTGGTGACTAGTGTACAGCCCAGCGTATCAAGATCGCCATATTTTTCTTTGGTGAGCAGAATGATCTCTTCGGGCTTAACTCCTTGTTTTTGCAGCTGTTTGACTGCTTCTTCTGCAGCTTTTTTATTTTTGAAATATCCGATAACTCTCTTATTCATGATACTCATCCTTCCCGAAAAAGCTTTATAATTACTGCTACCTATATTGTTCCACAAAGGCATTTAAAAGGCAAAGAAAAGCACACGGACAATGAGCGCTTTTCCCCATGCAGTTAGAAATTCTTTATTTTTTTCGCAACAACCGGGTGCGGATATGCTAAACTAGACAGGTATGAATCGTTAGAAAGGATGTTTATCAAAATGGCTACCTCACGCGCAGCAAACCGCAAACAACTCGAGGAAAATTCACAAAAGAAAAAGTTCAATCTGCTGGTGATCTTGATCATGCTGGCGATCATCAATGTCTGCATCTTCCTCATGAATGCCGGCGTTTTCCCGCCGCTGATCTCGCTGGACGCACTTCCATTCAATCCGCTCTATATCAATATCCTGCTGAATCTCGTCTTTGGATTATACGGGATCTATTCGATCTTCCGGCAGCGCAATTTGATCATGAGCTGGCTGTTGATCATCATCACCCTCTTGCCGCCGGTCGTGATCCTTTTCTTCTTGGGATCATTGGTCTTATAAGGAGACAAGATGCTGAAATTATTCCATAAATACCGCGAAGTCCTGCTGTATCTCTTTTTTGGCGCGGCAACGACGGTCGTCAACTATCTCGTCTATTTTGGCGCGTTGGACTGGCTTCATTGGGACTATCGCCCGAGCAATGTTTTAGCGTGGTTCTTATCGGTCTTGTTCGCCTTTTTCACGAATAAATTTTTCGTTTTTCAAAGCAAAACCACGACTGCCAAACATTTTTTGAAAGAAGGCCTGCTCTTCTACTGGTACCGCGCGCTTTCCTTCGTGATCGATATGGGAATGATGATCCTGTTGATCTCAGGGATGCATTGGTCGGATTTTGCTGCGAAGACACTGACACAGATCGTTGTGATCGCGATGAATTACTTCTTCAGCAAATTTCTGATCTTTAAAGAAAATGATCCGACGCCGCCTGTTGACTGAGGCGCGTGAGCATTGAATAGAAAGGATGTGTGCGGTCTCCCGCAGCAAGCAATGAAAAAATTATCGATCATCGTTCCTTGTTACAACGAAGAAGAAGCATTGCCTTATTTTCTGCCGGCCGTCGAACAAGCTCTTGCCGGCACTCAAATGATTCCTGAATTTATTTTTATCAATGACGGCTCGAGCGACCATACGCTCGATGTCCTGAAAAAATTGTACGCCAAGTCGCCCGCGAAGATCCACTGGCTCTCCTTCTCCCGCAATTTCGGAAAAGAAGCCGCGCTTTATGCCGGCTTGCGCGAAGCGACGGGTGAGCTCATCACGGTGATGGATGCCGATCTGCAAGATCCGCCCGAATATCTGCCGAAAATGTATGATCTGATCGAAGAGGGCTATGATGTCGTCGGCACGCGCCGCACCGACCGGACTGGCGAACCGAAGATCCGCAGCTGGTTTGCCGAACGCTTTTATCATTTGATGGATAAGATCTCCGACACCCCGATGGTCAACGGTGTCCGCGATTACCGGATGATGACGCGCCAAGTCGTCGATGCGATCCTTGAGCTGAAAGAATACAACCGCTTCTCAAAAGGCTTGTTCAGCTGGGTCGGTTTTAAAACGACGTATCTTCCTTATAAAAATCAAGAGCGCGTCGCCGGCGAAAGTTCCTGGTCTTTCTGGTCGCTTTTCAGCTATTCGTTGGAAGCGATCATCAATTTTTCTGATTTTCCGCTGATCCTCTCGTCCTTTCTCGGGATCCTCGCCTGTATTTTAGCGGTGATCTTCGCCGTCGTGATCATCATCCGTACGATCCTGTTTGGCGATCCGACGAGCGGCTGGCCTTCGATGGTCTGCATCATCTTGTTCGCGAGCGGGGTCCAGCTGTTCTCCCTCGGGATCGTCGGCAAATATATCGGCAAGATCTTTTTGGAAACGAAACATCGCCCGATCTACATTGTTCGCGAAGAACAAAAGCCCGTTTCCGAAACACAAGAAAACCACGAACCAAAATCATCATGATTTGGTTCGTGGTTTTTTTACGTCTTTTGCCGGCTGGCCATTGTCTGCAGAAAAGTCGTCCCGATGATAAAGAGTGCGCCGGCGACTTCGATCGGGGTGATCTTAGTGTGCAGCAAAAGCACCGTCATGATCGTTGCTGTCAGCGGCTCAAAAGCATTCAGCATCCCGGTCGTACTCGGCGAGATGAACTGGATGCTTTTCAAATAGAGCAAGTACGAAAACATCGTTCCGATCGTGATCACGAACAGGACCCCAAAGATCAAACCACCAGTGATTTTTGCTGGCGCGGCCGTTTTCAGAAACGGCAGAAAAGGAACGCTGCCGATCATCATCGCCCAGCCGATCACCAGCCGCGCATCGAATGTTTTCAGCAGCTGGCGCGGCAAAAGCGTATAAGACGCGGCGCTGACGCCAGCTGCAACGCCCCAGATCAAAGCGAGCGGAGCCAGCGCCAAATGATCGAGCCGCCCTTGGGTGACCAAGAGAAAGGTTCCAAAAAGGCTCATCACGATCGAGATCACATCGACCCGCCGCGGCAAGCGGCGATCGGCGATCGTCAAATACAAAAGAATAAAAAGCGGCCCGAGAAACTGCAGGATCGTTGCCGTTGAAGCATTTCCGTATTTGATCGCCATAAAATACGTCAATTGCGACGGCAGCATCCCAAAATACGCGAAGAGCACCAAACGCAGCGGAGCACGCGGCGTCTTCCAGACCACCAAGAGTTCATGCCAGCCTTTTTCAGCGAGATACCACAAAAGCAGCAAAATCCCCGCACAAACGAGGCGCATGCTGACGAGCCAGACCGACTCGACGCCTTGTTCGCTGAAAAGGTACTGGGCGGCGGTCCCGGACAGTCCCCAAAAGATCGAGCCGATGATCGCATAAAAGATCCCTTTCGATTTGCGGTCGGCAAATAGTCGTTTTGATAAAACTGTTGGTTTCGTGTCCTGCACTTTATTTTCCTGCTTTCTGCGATAATTACTCAAAAAAGAGCTGATAGGCAACGCGCGCGTCCGCCGGATCTTTATGAAGATGAACGATCCCTGCATAAGTAAAACCCATCTTCTCGATCAAATGCTTCATTCGTTCATTTTTTGTGTGGGTATCGATCCTGAGCTCATCAAAGCCGCGGCGGAGCGTTTCGCTCATTAAATTGCTGAAGAAAAGTACACCCAGATGGCGGCCCTGATAGTGCGGGTCGATCGCGATGCGGTGGATCGAAGCGTACGCGCCGCCTGGGTGCTGCCACGCTCCCTGATAGATCTCAGTGTAGTTTGGATCAGGCTCTTGAAACAGCGTTGCAGTCCCGGCGATCTGCGTCCCGGCCATCAGCAGATACGCCGTGCCGTCTGCGATATCATGCTCGACATCTGCGAGCGCGGGATAAGCTCCCTGCCACTGCGGGATCTTCTCTTCAGCCAGCACTTTTTTTGCTGCATGGATGATCTCGACGATTCGCGGAGCGTCAGCTGGTTTCGCCCGTCTAATATAAATTTCCGGCATTTTCTTCTTCCTTTTCATATAAAAATTCGTTGGTTCAACTTGAACTATCATATCACTAATTCGGGCTGCAAAAAAGAAGAACTCCCGCCAAGTTTCAGCAAAAGTTCTTCCTATCATGATTAAGCGATCTACAAATATTTTTCGACCGTTTTTTTGACTTCATCCAGATCATAGGCCGGTGCGAAACGTGCCACGACATCTCCGTCCTTGTCGATCAAGAATTTATTGAAATTCCATTTGATATCTGCCGGCTGATTATCCGGCGTATATTGTTTGACTTTTTCTTCGAATGCCAAGCTTGCGTCATTTTCAGTTGCTTCCGGCTTTTCTTCCTTCAGCCATTTGAAGAGCGGATCAGCATCCTCGCCGTTGACATCGATCTTTTGGAAACGCGGGAAAGTCGTCCCGAAATGCATCTTGCAAAACGCATTGATATCATCGGCACTGCCGGGTGCTTGTTCCAAAAATTGATTGGAAGGAAAATCGAGCAGTTCAAAGCCTTTGTCATGAAGATCTTTATACAACGCTTCCAACTCATCATATTGCGGTGTCAAACCGCATTTGGTCGCCGTATTGACGATCAAAAGGACTTTTCCTTTGTACTGATCAAGAGAGACTTCTTCGCCTTTTTGGTTTTTTACCTTAAAATCATACACATTCATGCGACGCACTTCCTTTTTAGAATTATTATTATTAACTCTTTTTCAGTCTAGCGTTTTTTTCAGCTTTCGGCAAGCGAAAAGTTTAGAAATCAAAAATCGGTTGCTGTTTGTGAAACTTTGGATTAGCATGAAGAGGAATCGATTGATGAGGAGGGTTTTTTTGAAGAAAAGAACATTGCTTTTATTTTGTATCATTGCTGTCGCGCTCAATATGCGGCTCCCGATCACCGCGATCCCGCCTTTGATCCCCGCGCTCCAGTCAACGCTCGGCCTAGCCGGAAGCACGGTCGGGTGGCTGACGACGATCCCGCTCTTGGCTTTTGCGGTCGCTTCGCCGATCATCACCCAGCTCAGCAAGCGCCTCGGGATCGAGCAGACGATCCTGATCTTTCTGGTGGCGCTCGTCGCGGGCTCTTTCCTGCGGATCTTGCCAAGCACTTCGATGCTGTTCGGCGGGACGATTTTGATCGGCATCGGGATCGCGTGTGCGAATGTGCTTTTGCCGGCATTCATCAAAAAACATTTTCCAAAAAATCCGACTGCCGGGATCACGGTCTATTCGACTTCGATGATCCTCGTCGCTTCGCTCGGCACTGCTTTTTCCGGCAGTTTGATCGCGGTGATGCCGCTCAAAAATGTCATGTTTATTTTGGCGCTTTTAGCGGTCATTAGTCTCATCGGCTGGCTGCCGGCATTTATCAACCGGACCACCGAAAAAATCGCCGCGCCCGGCAGGATGCTGCAAAGTGAAAAATCTTCCTCGGTCTGGAAAAACAAAGTCGCTTGGTTCATCACCTTTTTCTTTGGGATCCAGTCGCTGCTTTATTACTCGCTGATGACGTGGATCCCTTCGATCTATCACGCTTTCAGCTATTCCAGCGTAGAAGTCAATACGCTCGCGACGATCTTCCAATTCGGCTCGCTGCCTTGTTCGTTTTTCGTGCCGACGATCGCTTCGCACAAAAAGGGTCTGAAGGCGATCTGCATCTTTTTGATCTTCGGCTTTGTCGGCGGTTTGCTGTTAACGATCTTGCCGCTCCATTCTTTCGCGCTTTCCTGTATCGCGGTTGCGCTGATCGGCGTCGCCTCCGGGACAGCGTTCAACTTGTCGGTCGTCTTCTTTACGCAGAAAGCCGCCAACGCGCGCGAAACTGCCGCGATCTCCGGGATGGCACAATCTGCCGGCTACTTGCTGGCGGCGACCGGCCCGATCGTTTTCGGTGCATTCCACGGTATGATGGAGGCTTGGCAGCCCGTCTTGATCCTCGCAGTGATCTTAGCGGCGATCCTGGTTACTTTGAGCTTCGTGATCAAAAACACACCCGTCGAACATTCCGATGAGATCCTTTAGTGCATTCCCGAATAAAAAAGCTTCAAGCAGATTTCGCGATCTGCTTGAAGCTTTTTTTGTAATGATTATTTCAAACCGGGGATCGGTGTTGCCGTTTTTTGCAAGACCGCATCCAATTCTTGGATATTTTTCTTGCCTTCCGTTTGCATCCATTCACGCGCAGCTTTTTCGCCTTTCGTGATGAATGGTTCCACACCATTTGCCCAAGTCGCGCGGCCGCAAAGGACACCGTTGAAGGTAGAACCAGCTTCTTTAGCAAATTTCAAGGTCTCTTGGAAGAGTTCTGCTGAAACGCCGGCGCTCAAGAAGATGAACGGCAGATCAGTGATCTCAGATTGCTCCTTGAAATATTTGGCAGCTTCCGCTTTTGTATAAGCAGTTTCGCCATCTGCATAACCTTCAACAAATTTCATATTGACCGGCACTTCCATCTTCAACACATCGATGTTGTAGCGCGGTTTTGCGAATTCTTTCATCGCTTCCAAAACTTTATGCGGTTTCTTTTCCGCATAAGCTTTCGTCGAGGAATCTGCATCATTAGCGTCATACGTCACGATTTCAAGGAAGAACGGCAAGTCTTCCGCAACACATTCGTCTCCGACGCGTTCGATAAAGACATGTTTTTGTTTGTTGATCTCTTCGCTTTCGTCCGGATCATAGTACAGCAGGAATTTACAAGCATCCGCACCGGCTTCTTTCAAGCGTTTAGCGGACCATTCCGCTAAACAGTCCGGCAAGCGGCCGACTTCAGTGGCATCGTACCCGGTTTTTTCATAAGCAAGCAAAAGACCGGAGTTTTCAGCACGCACTTTGGCAGCTGGAAGACCATATTCCGGATCTAAAAGGATCGCAGAAGCGTAAGGCGTCAATTCTTCAGAAATGATCACTTTAAAATCGACGATCTGTTGTCCTTCAGCAGGTTTGTCTTGATATTTGCCGATCATTTTTTTGAGCGCACCGCGCTGGTCGATCGCAAGGGCGCTGATCACACCGTTTTTATCGCTCAATGTTTTCAAATATGCTTTTTTGCCTTCTGTTAATGCCATAGGTAAATATTCCTCCTTTTAAACACTCACACTTCTCTGACGATGATTTGATCGAACAGCTTCTGGTAGTTGTCCATGTCGACATGTCCAGTCTCAGCTTGTTGTGCGTTCAGCATGCCGAGGGTGTTCGCTTTCTTCAATACCAATTCTACTGATTCTTCGCGGAAAATGCCAGAAGTAAGCCCTGCAACTGTCGAATCCCCTGAGCCGACCGGATTCACGACTTCGATTTTTGGAATATCGACTTTGTAAAACTTGTCGGCGACTTTTGCGAACGCACCGTCTGCCCCGAGTGAGACGACGATCCACTTCACTCCGCGGAAAAGTGGATCTTGCAGTTCTTTTTTGAGGGCATCGGGATCGGCGGTAACTGCGTGTCCTAAAAGCGCCGAAAGTTCTTCCGCATTCGGCTTGATGACCGTCGGCTTCGCGAAGCCCTTTAAGGCTGCTTCAAGTGTTTTACCGGAAGCATCGAGAACGATCGGTACATCTTCCGATTTTGCTAAACCGATCAGGCGGCTGTAAAAATCAACCGGCAAACCGGCCGGCAAACTGCCCGAAAAGGACATTACTTTTGCTTTTTGGAGTAATTCTTTATAATGAATGATGAACTGTTCGATCTCTTCGCTCGAAATCGTTGGACCGGCTTCTAAGATCTCTGTTTGTTTCCCTTCGTGGAGGACCGCGATGCAGTTGCGCGTCTGTCCGCTGATCGGCGAAAAAGAATGTTTGATTCCCGCTTGATCAAGATCATATTTGATTTCTTCACCTAGAAAACCGCCTAATAGACCGCTGGCAACGACATCTTCACCTGCTTCATGCAAGACGCGGGTCACGTTCAATCCTTTGCCGCCTGCCGTTTTGCTGACATTTTTCACTCGGTTGACCGTATTGAGCTTGAATGTCTCCAGAGGATAAGAGATATCGATCGAAGGGTTCATTGTCAATGTCACAATCATTTCAGACATCCTCTCACGTTTAATCGTGGTATGCGCCTTGTTTCCATTTTTCGAGAAATTCATCGAAGAAATGCGGATCTGCTTGATCAGGACTTGCATGTTCGATACTGTCCAATTTTTCGATCAATTTTTTGTTCGCATCTGTTGGTTTGTACTCTGCTTTAATGAACGCTTCGGCGATGTCCTGGATCAGGAATTGGCCGGTGATGCGCCCGCCAAAGGCAACCACATTCGCATTCAGTTGTTCTTTTGAATACACGGCAGTCGTCATGTCGCGCACAAGCGCTGCGCGGATCCCTGGTACTTTGTTGACAGCGTTTGAGATCCCGACACCCGTGCCGCACATTACGACGCCTAGGTCAGCTTTCCCGCTAGCCACTGCTTCGCCGACTTTTTTGCCGTAGATCGGATAATGCGTGCGCGTGAAGTCATATGTCCCGCAGTCCAGCACTTCGTATCCTTTTGATTTCAAAAAATCAGAAACTGCCATTTTTGTATCTGTCACGATATGGTCGCAGCCAATTGCAATTTTCATGCTTGATTCTCTCCTTTATTGATCAGTTTTCGTTTAGGCCATCTTGTTCAGCATATCCAAACGGATCTGGTGGCGTCCGCCGGCGTAGTCTGCTTTCAAAAATTCTTTGACGATATTTTCTGCCAGTTCTTTGCCAACGATCCCGTTGCCGAGCGTGATCATTTGGGCACCATTGTGTTCGCGCGTCATATAAGCGGAGCGTTCGTCAGAGATTTCCGCAACGACCATCCCTTTGACTTTGACAGCGGCGATAAAGCTGCCCGCACCGGTTTGATCAAAAGCGATGCCGAGAGAATCTGGATGTTCCTTCAAATCATGTGCGACAGCGAGTGCAGAGTCAACAAAGTCGGCAGCCGGTTTTTCCGACTTGTCAGCGACTTCATGACCGGCTCTGATCAAAACTTCCTTGATATGCTCTTTGAGCTCCATTCCATCTGTGTCTGATCCGAGTACTACTCTCATTCTTCTTTTCCTCCCTTAATAGGTTCATCGATGACTTTTGTGAACTGTTCATAATAATGCTGCGTTTGCGGATCGATCGCTTGATCGGTGAACAGCGCATCGATATGACTCAAACTATAAAAATTATAAAAGTCGTTTCTTCCCAGCTTATGGGAATCAGCGACGAGATACCGTTTGCTCGCTTTATCAAGGACCAGCTGCTGGAACTTGCCTTCTTCCATGCTGAACGTATAGACATTGGCGTCTTCGATCCCATTCACGCCGACGAACGCTTTTTGGATCCCGATCTTCGCGATCATATCATTGGCCATTGACCCAACGAATGCTCCGGTCCGCCGCCGATAAAAACCGCCGATCAAGTAAATATCGATATTTTCTTTTTCCTTCAATAGATTAAAAACAGTATCGCTGTTCGTAATGACCCGCAAATAATCCACTTTCAAATAGTCGCAGATCATTTCAACGGTCGTGCCGACGCCGAGGAAGATCGTATCGCCTGTTTCAACGACGCTCGCTGCATTTTGGGCCGCTTGCCGCTTTTCGCTGACACTGATCGCCATTTTGTCGATATGCGACAACTCATGCGGCGCATCTTCTTCAGCAGAATACTTGAGAGACGCTCCCTGATTTGTTTTTGGACTGTTTTTTTCAGCATAATCTTTGCTTTGTGCCCCGCCGTGGATCCGGACAAGTTCCCCTTTTTTGGCAAGTTCATCCAAGTCGCGCCGGATCGTCATATCAGAAACATCTAATTTGCTTTTGACGAATTTCACAGTGATGACGCCGTGTTCAGCACACAAATCCAAGATTTCCTGCTGCCGCTCGCTTTTATGCATGTACACCACCCTTTTTTTCTTATGTCACTTTAAATAATAAAACATTTCCGAACATTTATCAACTATATTGTTTATTTCTCCTCGAATTTGTTTGATTTATCTGATGGATATTTGTTGACAAACAATTGTAAGGGGTTATAATAAAAATGTAATCGCTATATCGAACATTTGCGAACGTTCGTTTGTTCGTTTGTCCGTTTGTGTTTATGTTCAAAATCAAAAAGAAGGGATGTTTATCATGAGACAAAGGAGAGATTACAATGGATGAATCCAATCAGCTATTTTATCTGGACACGATCTACGTTTCCAATGAAAAGACCCAAGAAGACGTATTCAGAAAAGTATATTTCGATCTGCATGAAAAAGATCTGGTCACCGACGATTTTTTGGATAACCTCATTGAACGCGAACAAAACTATCCGACAGGACTCGACATGAGTCCGATCGATACCAGCTATCCGAATATCGCGATCCCGCATACCGAAGCGGAATTTGTCAAAACAACGCGGATCGTTCCCATTAAATTGAACCATCCGATCCCCTTCCATAATATGATCAATCCCGCTGAGGAGTTCCCGGTTGCGTATCTATTTATGATCTTGAATGGCAAAGGGGAAGAACAAGCCGGCATTTTGGCCCGGATCATGGATTTCTGCAATGCGACCGACCGCAAACAGATGCTAAAATTCTTTGCACTGGAAGATAAACAAAAGATCTACGAGTTCTTGAAGACTAATTTCCCTCAAAATTGAGGGAAAAGTGATACTATTTATTATTAGAAAGGATGATAAAAATGATTAAAATTTTAGCTGCTTGTGGTGCCGGAGTCAATTCCTCCCACCAAATCAAAGATGCCTTGGAAACAGAAATGAAGAAACGCGGGTACGATGTTCATTGCGATGCCGTGATGATCAAAGATATCAACCAAGATATGCTCTCCCATTATGATATCTTTGCTGAGATCGCTAAAACCAACTTCGGCTTCCCGGTTACGATCCCAGTCGTCAATGCCGGTCCGATCCTCTACCGGGTCCCCGCAATGGCTGAACCGGTTTATGATGCTGTTGAAAAAGAAATCAAAAAATTAGGGAAAAAGTAGACTAGGCCAATAAAGCTGCCTGCTCTGACAAAAACATTTCGCTCAGAGCAGGTTCAACTTTTTAGGAAAAAATCATAAAGGAGAGAAACAGATGAGTACAATTATTGACTTAGCGAATAAGTTCTTCACCCCAATCATCGACATGGGCGCCGCCACCGTTATGACGATCGTGTTGACAGTTATCGCTCTTATTTTTAAAGTAAAATTTTCCAAAGCGCTTGAAGGCGGGCTGAAACTCGGGATCGCCTTGACCGGGATCGGCGCGGTCATCAACATTTTAACGACTTCATTCTCCTCTGCACTGCAATCATTCGTCAAATCGACGGGGATCGACCTTTCGATCACCGACGTCGGCTGGGCACCGCTGGCAACGATCACTTGGGGTTCGCCATATACCCTCTATTTCTTGCTCATCATGGTTATCGTTAACATTATTATGCTCGTCCTGAACAAAACCAATACGCTCGACGTCGATATCTTTGATATCTGGCATTTGTCTTTTGTCGGTTTGATGTGTATCTTCTGCGGCGCAAACCTATTCATCGCCACGATCCTCGTCATCTTCATCGGGATCTTGAAGATCATCAACTCTGATTTGATGAAACCAACCTTCAACGATCTATTGAGTGCACCGGATTCTAACCCGATGACTACGACACACATGAACTACATGATGAATCCGATCATCATGGTCTTCGATAAGATCTTTGATCTCTTGTTCCCATGGCTCGACCGCTTCGACTTTGATGCGGCGAAATTGAACAGCAAAATCGGCTTCTGGGGATCCAAGTTCGCGATCGGGATCTATCTTGGGATCTTCGTTGGACTTCTCGCACGGCAAACTCCTGAACAAATCGCAGCACTGGCCTTTACCGCTGCTGTCTGTTTGGAATTGTTCTCTCTGATCGGCGCATGGTTTATCGCCGCTGTTGAACCGCTCTCTCAAGGGATCACAAACTTTGCCAATGAAAGATTACATGGACGCAAACTCAATATCGGGCTTGACTGGCCATTTATCGCCGGCCGCGCTGAAATGTGGGCTGCTGCCAACATCTTAGCACCGATCATGCTGTTTGAAGCGCTGGTTCTTCCAGGAAACAAACTCTTGCCGCTCGGCGGGATCATCGCCATGGGTGTTACTCCGGCCCTCTTAGTTGTCACTCGCGGGAAAGTTTTGCGAATGATCATCATCGGAGCGCTTGAACTGCCGATCTTCCTTTGGGCAGGCACATTGATGGCCCCATTTGTTACCGAAACCGCTAAAAAAGTCGGCGCCTTTCCAAAAGGAATCTCTCAAGATACTTTGATCTCCCATAGTACGATGGAAGGTCCAATCGAAAAATTCTTGGCTTACCTCGTTGGCCATGCTTCTCAAGGCGAAATCAAATTTATCATCTGGGCTGCACTTGCATTAGCTGCTTATCTCTTGATCTTCATCTGGTACGCATTCCAAATGAAAAAACGCAATGCCGCCTACAAAGCTGCTGAAAAAGCTGAACCAACTGCAAACTAATCTGAAAATAAAAAACACACTTCGCGCAAAATTTCGCGCGAAGCGTGTTTTTTTGTTTTAAAGCTGGACACCCAGCAATTGTTTCGCCAAAATCCCGATCAAATAAGAAATGATCATCACGCTGAAGCTGATTGCCGCCATCTGACCGAATTGTTTTGCAAACGGCTGATCTTTGGCGATCGCGATATAAAAATTGAAGAACGCGATCAAGACAACAACGACAACGAGCATCGTGACAAACGCCGCGAAATACATATGGACTGGAAACAAAAGATACGGCAGAACTAAGACAACGACGGCCAAAAGGTAAGTCCCGCCAGTATAAAGACTTGACTTCAGCGGGTCTTCGCTGCCGTCTGCTTTTTCTGCCAAATAGTTCGACGCCCCCATTGAAAGCGTCGCGGCGATCCCGGTAATGATCGCCGAAAGTGCGACCAGCCGATTATCCTTCATCGCGAATGTCAGCCCGGCGATCGTCCCAGTCAGCTCGACCAGTGCATCATTCAAGCCGAGGATCATCGCACCCACATACTTCAAACGTTCTTCATCAAGCATACCCAATAGTTCATCTTCGTGCCGCTCTTCATCATCTAAAACCGCTTGGATCTCGGGATAAGTGCCTAATAATTCTTCATAATCTTTGATACCGATCGCTTCTGAGTTTTCCATCAATTTGATCGTGAATGTATATCCCAGCACGAACGCAATAATTTTAAAAACAAATCGCATCAGCTGATTTGGTTTGACATCTTGTTTCGTATAGCCTTTCCACACATTATAATGTTTCAACTCATCTTTTGAAATTTGCGAAACGGTTGCACTGTCTTTTGGATCTTTGATCCGTTTTGCCAGATCTTGATAAACAAGGTGGCCATTCAGCTCATCTTTTTGAAAACTAAGCAGTTTGCTCATGGGGATTTTTTCTTCTGCCATTTTTCAACCTCTAAGGAAGAGGCATTCACATCCTTTCGATTGTCTTTGCTGTCATTTTCCAACATAATCTATTATTATTGTTATGTTAAAGAGTATATGACAAGGTGCCTGATTAAACAAATGATAAGAATCAGGTGATTTTTGCCTAAGGAGGAATTTTTATGAAGATAGCTGTTCGTTTCTATTCCCGCAGCGGAAATACCCAAAAGGTCGCTGAAGCGATCGCAAAAGCAGTCGGAACCGAAGCCAAAGAGACTGCTGTTTCGGTAAACGAACCGGTCGATCTTTTATTTCTAGGCGGTTCGGTCTACTGGGGCGGTATCGATAAAAACCTGCGCGCTTTCATTGAGAGCCTCGACCCTGCCAAAGTCAAATGTGTCGCGACGTTTGGGACCTCCGCACTAAAAAAAGAGCCGGACCGCGAAGCCGCAAAGCTCCTGAGCGCAAAAGGGATCAAAGTCGCAAGCAGCGCTTTCCGCTGCGACGGCGCTTTTGCCGCCTTCCACAAAGGACACCCTGATGAAGCTGATCTGAAAGCGGCCGCAGCGTTTGCGAAAAAAATCATTGCCGAGCAGAAAGAGTGAGCAATCGCAGCTGCTTTTGAAACACCGTTGATGCAAAAGGGTCCGTGACTAGTTTTATGTCACGGACCCTTCTTCTGTTTTCCCTATTCATTTCCTTTCAATGCTTCGATCATATCGACCTTTTTCAATTTCAAATGCATGAAGAGCATGACAATGAGACTGAAGAACAGTGTCAAAAGACCGGCATAAATGAAGCTCGGCCAGTGGATATTCGGCCCGAACATGATCTTATCGACTTCAGCGGTCTGCAAGACAAAGTGATGCAAAAAGATTCCGAGCACCGAACCGGCTAAGATCCCGAGAATCGTCAAGACGACATTTTCCCGCAAGATATAAGCGGAAACTTCGATATCGTGGAAGCCGAGCACTTTGATCGTCGAAAGCTCGCGAATCCGCTCAGAAATATTGATATTCGTCAAATTATACAGCACGATAAAGGACAAAAGTGCGGCGGAAATGATCAAGACCCAGACAATGATATTCAAACTGTCCATCGTATCATCCATTGCTTTTGAAAGATCTGTCAGGAAGGTGACGTTGATCACCCCAGCCTTTTTCATCAATTCGCTGCTCAATTTGTCGCGTTCCGAAGCATTTGGGGTTTTCGTGAAGCGCAGCAGTTCCGTATTATATGTTTGCGCCGTGCCAAACACTTTCTTCGCATAATCCGGCGACATCATCAGATAATGCCCGGCATAGTTTTCGATCACTCCATTGATCTTCACCGTGACAGACTTCCCGTCAGAATCCTTGAATTTCATCGTATCGCCGCGCTCGACATTAAAAAGCCGCGCGAGTTTTTCCGTCACCAGCGCCCCTGAATCGTTCAAAGTGAATTTTTCACCGGTTTTGCGGTTTTCCAAATTTATGAATTTTTCGATCTGATCCGGCTCTTCGGGCACATAAGCCGTGACGTCTTGCTGATTGACACCCTTGCCGCTGATTTCAAGCGCTTTGGTCGTGACCGGCAGTGCCTCTTTAAATGCTTTGTGGTTCTCCAGATCTTTCATTACGGCTTCTTTGTCGGCAGCCGACGCCTTATCGTTAAAAGTCACGGTAGCCTGATAGTGGTCGATTTTATTAAACTGCAAATTCACGATGTCGCCGATCGAGTCGCGGATCCCAAAACCGGCAAGCATCAAGGCGGTACCGCCCGCGACGCCGAAGATCGTCATCAGCATCCGCGCTTTATAGCGGAACAGATTGCGGGCGGTGACTTTTTGCGTAAAGCTCATCCGTTTCCAAAGCGGCGTGATGCGCTCTAAGAAAATCCGCTTGCCGGCTTTCGGCGCTTTCGGCCGCATCAAGATCGCCGGTGTTTGGTGGACTTCGCGGTATAAGAAGACGCTGGAGCTGCCGACGGTGCATAGCAGCGCGATCCCGGTTGAAAGCAAAATGTAGCTTGAATAAATGCCTAGTGCGGCTTTCCCCAAATTGTAAAGTGAGCCGTATGCGCCGAAGATGATCGACGGAAACAGCCATAAGCCGAGTGCTGTCCCGAAAAGCGAACCGATCAGCGCGGCACTTCCGGCATAGATCAAGTATTTCTCGGCGATTTCCTGCGGCAGATATCCCAGTGCCATAAACGTCCCGATCTCGCCGCGCCGTTCTTCAACGAGACGCGTCATCGTCGTCAAACTGACGAGTGCAGCGATCAAGAAGAAAAATACTGGAAAAACAGTCGCGATGCTGCTGATGCGGTTTGCATTGTCTTTATATTCAGAGTATCCCGGCAAGTCTTCCCGCGTCGAATAGAGATACTCTGGGACCGGCATTGCAGAAACTTGCGCTTGTTTTTCTTTCAAGGCCGCTGCCGCTTGCGTCAGCTGCGGCATTTTTTCATTTTTTTGCTGATCAAAAGCAGTTTGCTGTTTCGCAAATTCCGCTTTTTTTTGATCAAGAGTGCTTTGTGCGCTGTCAAGCGCGGCTTTCCCATCCTTTTCTTGTTTTTCAAAGTTGGTTTGGCTCGACTCAAGCTGGCCTTTAGCCGATTCGATCTCTTGATTTTTTTTGGCTAATTCGCTCTCCGTCTGTGCCGCTTGCGCCGCGGTTTGCGCGGCTTGCGTTTGTGCAGCAGCCGCTTCCTGCTGTGCGGTTTCGAGTTTTTTCTGATTGCTGGCGATTTGCGCTTGTTTTTGCGAGACGGCACCGGCTGCACTTTGCGAAAGTGTTTGGACGCTTCCTTTGACTTGCGCAAGTGTCGAAGCGGCAGTCGCCGCATTTTTTAAAAGCTCTTGACTCTTTGCCAGCTCGCTTTTTAAACTGCTGTTTCCTACGAGATCTGCGAGCCCGCCGAGCTGTGTCAAAAGAGCAGACATCTGTGCCGCTTGGCCGGTATCGAAAGTCGCGTGATTCGTCAGCTCCGCGGCGCTTTTGATTTGGCCGTCAAAAGCTTGGATCGCTTGGATCTGGCTCGTCAGTTGACTATTCTCTGTATCAGTCTGCGATTTTACGGTGTTTGAAGTTTGGGCCTTTGCCTCGGACTGAGTCTTTTGTGCGGCTGCGGCATCCTTTTGTTCAGCAAGCGACTTTTGACCGGTCGTTACAGCATCTTGCGCTGCGGTGATCTGACTTTGCAGCTCGTTCAGCTGATTTTGGCCGCTAGCGATCCCGTCATAATAATTTTTCTTTTGTTCATCAAGGGCGACACTCCCGTCAGTGAGCGCTTTTTGCGCGGTTTCCAGCTGCACCTCGCCGTCATTCAGTGTTTTCTCGCCCGCGGCGATCTCGGCAGAAAGGGCGGCGAGCTGCGTTTTCGCCTCATCCAAAAGTTCTTTTTGGCGGACTTTCGGCCGGTTGCGCAGCACGGTTTTTTTCAGCCGTTTTAATTTGGCATCGACTTGCGTGCGGTATTCTTTTGAAAACGGATCGCGCGGCAGATTTTTGAAAGTGACCGCGATCTCGCCGTAGACCGGCGAAACGAAGTCGCTAACAGGAACAACGCCGAAATAATCGATCGCGCCTTTGCCGACCGTCGTATTGCCGCGCCCAAATTTTTCAAAATAGCGCGGACTGTTGACTTTGCCGACGATTTTATAGCTCGTGTGCTTCAGCTCGCCGGCATTTGCCGTCGGGATTTTCAAAGTATCGCCGATTTTCAGCTTCTTTTTCCCCAAAGTAAAAGCGCGGGAATCCAGTGCGATCTCCCCCGCTTTTTTCGGCAGGCGTCCTTTGACAACTTTGAACTGATCCAGCTTTTGCTCTTTATCATAACTCAAAAGACGCATCACTTGGTTGCGCTCGGGCAGATCGACATCCTTCAGGTGCTTTCCTTCAGCCCCCTTCACATTCGCATCGGAGCGGGCTTGTTTGACATCGGTCTCAGTGAGCCCCATCGTCGACTGGACGTAGCCATCGGCAAGCTGATAGCGCGCGACATACTCATCAGCCGTCTTCAGCATATCTGGTCCGGTCGCCTTTAAGCCGATGAAAAATGCGACGCCGAGGAAAATGATCCCCATGATCGATAAATAGCGGGCCTTTGAACCGGTGATCTCCCGCCAGATATTTTTATGAAATGCGGTTTTTCTCTCCCCCATACTTCCTCCTCACCACTCGATTTCCTGAACAGTTTTCGGATCCGGGTTCAGCGTTTCTTCACGGACTTTCGCATCATTGATCCGGATCACGCGATCGGCCATCAGTGAGATGCTGGAATTATGCGTGATTACCACGACCGTCGCTCCGTACTGGCGAACTGCATCTTGCAAAAGAGCCAAAACTTGTTTGCCGGTCTCCGCATCGAGCGCACCGGTCGGCTCATCGCACAAAAGAAGCTTCGGTTTTTTTGCCAATGCACGAGCGATCGCGACGCGCTGCTGCTCGCCCCCTGAAAGCTGGGCAGGAAAATTATCCATCCGTTTCGCTAGCCCGACTTCTTCAAGGACCATTTTCGGATCGAGTGCATCTTTTACGATCTGACTGGCTAATTCCACATTTTCAAGTGCCGTGAGGTTCGGCACCAGATTGTAAAATTGAAACACAAAGCCAACGTCATTGCGGCGATAGGTCGTCAGCTGACGGTCATCAAGCTTCGTAATGTCAGTGCCGTCCACGATGATCTGTCCGGAATCGCAACGGTCCATCCCGCCTAAAATATTCAGCACCGTCGACTTCCCGGCACCGCTCGGCCCTAAAATCACTGCGAACTCGCCTTTTTCGATCGAAAAATTGATCTCGTTATTGGCAAAGATCGTTGTGTCGCCTTGTCCGTATTTTTTGACTTCATCGATTACTTCGATATAACTCATCTGCTCACCTATTCTTTATTCGGCTGCTGCCTTTTTTTATCTAAATATCTCTTCACCCAGCGGTCGATCTGGCGCTCAGTCGTCTCCGGCCGGCCTGAATTGTCGATCACGACATCGGCCAGCTGCGCTTTGCGGCTGACCGGCATCTGCGCGCGGATCCGCCGATCGGCTTCTGCTTTGTCCAGATGATCGCGGTTCATCAAGCGCGCCCGCTGAACTTCGACCGGTGCATATACGACCATGATCACATCGACCCATTGATGATAGCCTTCTTCAAAAAGCAGCGGAATATCGAGCACCGCCGCAAATGTGCCGGTCTTTTCGACTTCGGCGATTTTTTTTCTAAAAGTATCTTGCAAATAGGGTCGCATGATCCCGTTCAGTACATAGCGCTGGTGCGGCTCTTGAAAAATGATTTTCCCGAGCTTTTGCCGGTCAAGTGTTCCGTCTGCACGGAGGATCGCCGGGCCGAACGCTTCTTTGATCTTTTCAAGTGCCGGCTGGCCTTTTTCGACGATCTCGCGCGCCACGATGTCGCCGTCGATCACGGGGATCCCGCGCACCCGCAGTGCTTTGGAAACGGCTGATTTGCCGGTCGCGATCCCGCCAGTAAGTCCGATCAAGATCATCTTCCACGCCCCTTTCGCTGCAAAGGACGCGGCAATTTCTGGCAGTGCGGGCAAAGGTGAGTTCCCCGCTGGGCGACGATGATCTTTTCGATCGGTGTCCCGCAGCGCAGACACGGTTTGCCGGTTTGCCCATAAGCGCGCAGCTCCAGCTGGAATTTTCCGGCTTCGCCAAGTGCATTTTGATAACTTCTGATCGTTGTTCCACCCGCTTCGACCGCGTCGTGGATCACTTCAAGGATCGCCGCATGAAGTGCTTCCGCTTCAGCCTTCGTCAAGCGCTCAGCGGGAAACATCGGATGGATCTTTGCCAGCCAAAGTACTTCATCGGCATAAATATTGCCGATCCCGGCAACGATCCTTTGCCCCAAAAGAAGCGGTTTGATCATTTGATGATGATGGGCAAGTGCGTGATAAAATACATCAAAATCAAAAGTCTCCGGCGTCGGTTCCGGGCCTAATTTTTCCAGTTCCGGCAGATGCAGCGCTTCGCCTTTTTTGACGAGCGACATCCGCCCGAATTTGCGCAGATCTTGATATCGCAAATCGTTGCCGCTGTCGAGTGCAAACGTCACGTGGACATATTTATTTTTTGGCGCATCATGCGCTTCATAAAGATATTTGCCTTCCATCCGCAAGTGCGAGACCAATTCATAATGATCGAGTTCAAGGATCAAGTATTTTCCGCGGCGGCGGACTTCACGAAAATGCTCGCCGATCAGTTCATGAATAAATTCATCGACGGAGGGGCGTTGGATGATCTTGGGCCAGCCAACTGCGACCGCTTGGATCTTTTGATCCAAGATCAAACGGCGCAGTCCTTGACGGATCGTTTCAACTTCCGGCAGTTCCGGCATCAGCTATTCCCCCTCTTATTTTGCTTCGTACCAGGTTTTCCCCCAATTAGAATCGGTGATGAGCGGCACATCGAGCTCTACCGAATGCTCCATGACGTCTTTTACCAGTGTATCGAGCTCCTTCAACTCGCTTTCCGGATGTTCGAAGATCAGCTCATCATGGACTTGCAGCAGCATCGTTGCCTGCATCTTGCGCTTTTTGAGCGCGTCCTGCATTCGGATCATCGCGATCTTGATAATGTCGGCCGCACTCCCTTGGATCGGCGTATTGATCGCCGTCCGTTCCGCAAAACTTCGCAAGTTGAAATTGCGGCTGTTGATATCTTTCAAATAGCGGCGGCGATGGAACAGCGTTTCCACGTAGCCTTGATCTTTGGCGACACGCACGATGTCTTCCATATACCGCTTGACGCCCGGATATTTTTCAAAATACGTATCGATATACTGCTGCGCTTGTTGGCGGCTGATGTTGAGACGCTGAGAAAGCCCGTAGTCGCTGATCCCGTAAACGATCCCGAAATTGACCGTTTTCGCGTGACGCCGCATATCAGGCGTCACGTCTTTTGGATCTTTGATCCCGAAGATCCGCATCGCGGTCGACGTATGGATATCTTGTCCTTCCATGAACGCTTCGCGCAAATGCTCATCACCGCTGATATGCGCCAAAACGCGCAGCTCGATCTGCGAATAATCAGACGAATAGATCAGCCAATCAGCTTCCCGCGGAACGAAAGCTTGCCGGATCATCCGGCCTTCTGCCGTCCGGATCGGGATATTTTGCAGATTGGGATCAACTGACGATAAACGGCCGGTCTGCGTGAGCGTCTGCAAATAGCGCGTATGGACGCGTCCGTCAGCCAAGATCATTTTCAGCAAGCCTTCGACGTAGGTCGACTGCAATTTTGCCAGCTGACGATAGTCCAAAATATCCTGTACGATCGGCGCTTGTACTTTCAATTTCTCAAGGACATCGACCGCCGTTGAATAGCCGGTCTTCGTCTTTTTGATGACCGGCAGTCCCATTTCTTCAAATAAGACGATCCCGAGCTGTTTCGGCGAGTTCAAATTAAATTCGTGACCGGCGTCTTGATAGATCTTCTTTTCGATTTCTTTTAAGCGCGCTTTAAATTCACCGCGCATTTTTTCAAGCGTGGCCGGATCGACTTTGATCCCTGCGATCTCCATTTCACCCAACACTTTCGAAAGCGGCAGTTCGATCTCTTTGAAAAGTTTCCACTGGTCTTTCGCGCGCAGATCTTTTTCCAAAAGCGGCGTCAGCTGCTGGATCGTTTTCACTTTGCGGGACAAATGTTCCAGGAAAACATTGCGGTCTTCCGGAACGGCCATTTTCGCCCCTTTGCCGTAAACTTCCTCGTCTGTCGAAATGTCATGCAGATCATAATATGAAGCGATATTCGCGATATCATTGCTGTTGTCATTTGTATCCAAGAGATACGCTCCCAAGAGCACATCGAAGGCGACCCCGGCAAGCGCGATCCCTTCGCGGTGAAGGATCACCTGCTGGCGCTTGGCGTCGAACAATTTGAGCGCCCCGTTCCCGTTTTCGAGCCACGCTTTGAACGCTTCATTTTGAAAAAGCGTCAAGTTGTCCGTCGCGTAGATCTTCGTTGGGCTTCCCCACGCCGCGCCGACGACTTTGCCGATATGGTAATTATCTTCCAGCATCTCGATATAAAGCGTGTCCGCTTCTGCAAACTGCGCCGCATCAAATGTATCGACCGTTTTGAATTCGATCGCTTCTTGCTTTTTCGTGTCGACTTGCGGCAGATTCAATTTGGAAAGAAAATTTTTGAAATCGAGCTCTTGATAGAGAGCGACCAGCTCATCAAGATTTTTTCCTTCATAATTCAGATCTTCAAGCTTGATCGTGACTGGCGCATGCAAATCGATCGTCGCCAGTTTTTTCGATAAAAGCGCCTGCTCTTTATCCCGTACGAGATTGTCTTTCATCTTTGACTGTTTGATCTCTCCCAAATGCTGGTAGACCCCTTCGACTGTTTGGAAACGATTCAACAGCTTGATCGCGGTCTTCGGGCCGACACTCTGAACGCCCGGGATGTTGTCTGAATTATCTCCTGCGAGCCCTTTCATGTCGATGATCTGGGTCGGCGTGAGGCCGTCGTACTTTTCAGCGATATGTTTCGGCGTGTAAGCTTCCAGCTCACTGACGCCTTTGATCGTGACTTGCACGGTGATATTGTCGCTCGCCAGCTGCGTCAGATCTTTATCACCGGAAACAACGACGACTTCCCAATCGGCCGGTGCCGCTTTGGAAAGTGTCCCGATGATGTCATCCGCCTCGTAATCCGGCAATTCATAGGTCTTCAAGCCGAAGTCATTGACGAGTTCGCGGATATAAGGCAGCTGTTCGCGGAACTCCGGCGGCGTTTTCGCCCGTCCAGCCTTGTATTCTTTAAAAAGCGCATTCCGAAAAGTCGTTTTGCCAGCATCGAAAGCGACCAAGCCGTGCGTCGGTTTCTCTTTCGTCAAAATATTGTCGAGCATCGTATTGAAGGCATAGATCGCATTCGTATGCAGACCGTTGCCGTTCATGAAACGCTCCAGCGATTGGTGCATGGCAAAGAAAGCCCGATAGGCGACTGAATTGCCGTCGATCAGCAATAATTTATTTTTCATTGGTTAAGACCGCTCCTTTTTAGTATCACTTCTATTCTAACAAAGAAAAGGCAGAATTTGTAGAAATTGCAGCCGGCAAAAAAAGCTTGAGACTGGGAAGCCTCAAGCTTTGCAGATCGCTTAATTGTTGCGTCCGAAAATCCGGATAAACGCTAAGAACAAGTTGATAAAGTCCAAATACAGCTCAAGCGCCATGAAGATCGCCACACCGTTATGCGCTGCGCCTTTTTGATAGAGGACTTTGATCCGCTGATGGTCATAAGCGATCAGTCCTGAGAAGATCACGACCATCAAGATCATCAGTAAAAGATCAACGGGTGAACTGTGGAGTAAAAACGTGTTCAAGAGCATCGCGATGATGACTCCGATCAAAGCCGAGATCGCCGCATGTCCGATTCCCGACAAGTCGCGTTTGGTGAATGTTCCGATGATCGCCATCACGACGAAAGTTGCCGAAGTGACGAAAAACGCGCCGGCGATCGAACCGATGCTGTATTGCATGAGCGTGATCGAGAGGGTGAAGCCGTTCAACACGGCAAATCCGACGAACATCGCGGCCGCGCCTTTGCGCTGTTCCAGCGAACGGCGGCTGAGCGAAACGACTAACCCTAATTCAAAGATCCAAACCAGCAGAAACGCGAATGGGAATCTTCCTAAAAAGCTGAGCGTTGCTGCTTGGAAAGGGACGGCAGCCAGATAGGCGATGAGCCCGCTGATTGCCAGTGCGACTCCCATCAAGCCGTATACTTTGCCGAAAAACCGGTTCAAGCTGCCGGCTTGTGCTGCAGTTGCATTATTCATTCTGTTCTCCTTCTTTCTCTTTCGGAGGCGCGACCATCACGACTGCGTCCAAGGCCCGCTCATCGGTGCGGTTCATCGCTTCAACATCCAGCGTGATCACGTCTTTCATCTGATCGACTTTGATCACTTCAAATTTGAAGGTCAGCGTTTCCCCGTGAACGACCGGCCGAATAAAATTCGCCGAAAAATTCGTGACATGGCTGCCGGGTCCCGGTAAATGCTTTGAGATCGCACTGGTAATGATCCCCATCAGCATAATGCTCGGAACGAGCGGCTTTTTATATTCCGTTTGCCGCGCATAATCTTTTTGGATGAAAAGCGGATTGGAATCCCCCGTCAATCCTAAATAAAGCAAAAGATCCTTTTCTTTCATCTCTTCGGTCAAATAGAGCGTTTCGCCTTCTTCGATCTCGCCGAGCGTCTTGCCGATATCCGAATCTTCCAGCAAACCAAACACCTCCGTTTTCCTTATTTTACCAAAACGCACGAAATACGCAACTGGCCTTAAGACTTATTTCAAGAAACTCTGCTTGCGCAAGCGCTGGATCTTCCACATCCGCCAGCCCGTCAAAAGAAGAGCTGCTGCACACAAGACAAGCGCGATCCCGAATGTATAATGCATCCCCGACATGAAAACATCCGGCCGGTGATCGATATAAGTCGTTGTATGCTTGCCGTATACTTGGCTCATTCGGTGAAAAAGAGCCGTCGTTGCCAGCGAGATCCCGCTGACCATCCCAAAATTCCGGGCTAAAGCGTTCAAACCGCCGGCGATCCCCAAGTCCTGCTTTTCAACAGTGCTCATGACGATCGTATTGTTCGGCGCTTGAAACATCCCATTGCCGATCCCCATCAAAGCGATGAAGATCATGAAGATCCAGAGCGGCGTGCCTTCCTGCGTGATCACAAATCCCAATTGCCCGGCGCTCATCAAAAGCAGACCAAGCAGCGTCAAAAGCTCAGGACCGATCTTATCCGAGACTCCGCCGGCGATCGGTGCGACAAAGACTTGCAAGATCGGGAAGACCATCAAGATATAGCCCGCCGTATTCGGTGCCAGCCCGCGCGCATTTTGCAAGTAGAAAGGCGCGATGACATTGAAGAAGAACATGACGACAAAGATCAGAAACGCCGTAAACAGACTGACCGAAAAGTCCATATTTTTAAACAGCCGGAGCGAAAGCAAGGGATTGGGAAGTTTGCGTTCCAGCCGGATGAATGCCGCGATGCTGACCAGCGCAAGCGCAAATAGCCCTAGAATAACCGGCTTGCCGAAGCCGATCTCTTGACCGATAAAGATCCCGGCGAAAAAGGAGAAAATAAACAGAGTAAAGAGCAGGAAGCCTTGGTAATCGATTTTCATCCGGTCCATGCTGAAGTCTTTTGGCAGAACGAATTTCCCTAAGAGGATCGTCAAAAGGCCGATCGGCACATTGATCCAAAAAATGTAGCTCCAGCCGAGATGAGCCAAAAGGATCCCGCCGATCCCGGGGCCGGCGATGCTGCCGAGCGAAACGAAACTCCCGATAAAGCCGAGCGCCTTCCCCCGATCAGAAAGCGGAAAGATCTCCGTAATGATCCCATTGTTCGTGCTCATCGTCATGCTCGCCCCCAAGGCCTGCAGCGAACGCGCGCCTAAAAGAAACGGCAGTCCGAGATTCAATCCGCACAAAAATGAACCGAAGACGAAAATAAACGTGCCGATCCGAAAGACTTTGATTTTGCCGTAGGAGTCGCCAATCTTCCCGAACAACAGCAGCAGCGAACAAACGACCATCAAATAGATCGAAACGATCCATTCTGCCTGATTCGCCGGGATATGCATTTCTTTGATCATCGTCGGCAGCGCGATATTCACGATGCTTCCGTCAAGCGTCGACATAAATGTGAACAGTCCGACCGCAAGCAAGATCATCCAGCGGTCTTTTTGGACTTTCGCATCTTCTAAGTAATTGTTCATTCGAAAATCTTCCCTTCTGTTTGCGCGGCTTGGACTTTGCTCGCGCCGGCGACCAAACGCATCAGTGTCTGATCGAAATTTTGACGATCTTCGGCGGAAACTGTCGAAAACAGCTGATTCCACCATTGGTTCAAAACATTGCGCAGCTCCGGGACCAGCGTACGCCCCTCTTCGGTCAAATCAACGAGGAAACTGCGGCGGTCTTGGCTATCGCGTGTTTTTTTGATCAAACCTTTTTTACCTAAAGCATTCAGAGTACGTGTCAAAAAACCTTCATCCATATTGAGACGCGCCGCGAGTGTCCGCTGATTGATCCGCCGGGAATCCATCAGCTGCAGAAGGATCGGTGCCTCATGCGCCGCGATCCCGAAGCGGTCATATTCGCGAATATAATTTCTTTGTGTCAAGCGGAATAAAATAGCGATATTCTTTCCTTCACTGAAGGTTTGCGGCATAAAAAGCCCTCCTTTGTTTTTTTCAGCATTTCTATTCTAATCACATATACTTGACTAGTCAAGTATTATTATCCAAAAAAAGAACTGCCCTGTTGGACAGTTCGCAAACGTTTCACTTATAGCCGATTTTTGGTCGAAGTGCTCAATAATTTTTCGTAGGCCGTTTCATATTTTTGGACATCGCCGGCGCCCATAAAGAGCATCACCGCATCGTGATAGTTCATCAGCGGCGCTAAATTGTCGACTTTGATCACTTCACCGCCCTTTTTGACTTTCGCTGCCAAGTCTTCGATCTTCACTTTGCCGGTTTTTTCACGAGCGGAGCCGAAAATGTCGCACAAAAAGACATGGTCCGCCAAATCGAGTGACTTCGCAAAGTCATCCATATAAGCGATCGTCCGCGAGAAGGTATGCGGCTGGAAAACTGCCACGATCTCTTTATCTGGATATTTCTGGCGCGCCGCATCGATCGTTGCCCGAATTTCAGACGGATGATGCGCGTAATCATCCACGATCACCATATCGCTGACATTTTTTTCGCTGAAGCGGCGCTTGACGCCTTGGAATGTCAGCATTTCTTCAGCAACTTTCTTCATATCGAGCTTTTCGAAATAAGCGACCGCGATCACGGCTGCTGCATTCAAAATATTATGCTGTCCAAAAGCCGGCAAAGAAAAATGCCCGATGAAGTGATCATCATGGTACACGTCAAAGTCGGAACCCTTCGTTGTCCGGTCGATATTGCGCACTTGGATATCATCTTTGGCGCTCGTGCCGTAGTAATAGATCGGCACATCTGCTTTCAGCTTGCGCAGATACGGATCATCACCGTAGGCAAAAATCGCTTTTTTCACTTGTTTAGCAAGCGACTGAAAAGCATCCGCGACGTCTTCGATCCCGTGATAATAATCAGGATGATCGAAATCAATATTTGTCATGATCGCATAGTCAGGCGAATAAGACAAGAAATGCCGGCGGTATTCGCACGCTTCAAAAGGAAAGAAACGCGCATCCGGATTGCCAAGTCCCGTTCCGTCGCCGATCAAATAGCTGGTCGGTGCGACCCCGCTCAAGACGTGGGCTAAAAGTCCCGTCGTCGACGTTTTCCCGTGCGAGCCGGTCACCGCGATCGAAGTATAATGCTCGATGAACCGCCCTAAAAATTCTGGATAAGGGATCACCGGCAAGCCGAGCTTTTTCGCCGCAACGATCTCTTCATGTGTATCAGAAAAAGCATTTCCTTGGATCACGGCCATGCCGGGTTTGATATTGTCTTTATTGAACGGGAAGATCTTGATCCCAAGACGCTCTAAATCACGCTGTGTGAAGAAATACTTCTCGACATCCGATCCCTCGACTTTATATCCCTCTTCAAACAGAACCGTCGCAAGTGCACTCATGCCGGTTCCTTTGATGCCGACGAAGAAGTATGTGGTGTCTTTATTTAAAAAACCGCTCATTATTGATTTCCTCTTTTCATCTTTCATTGGATTGCTTCAAAATAATATCTTTTGCATTATCCTATAAATCAAGAAATAATGCAAGAAAACGCCCTAGCAAGCGCTTATCATGAAGTAAAATACGGGTTTTCCGCTTCTTGCGGTTTCGATTCCGTCATCAGTCCACTGAGTGATTTTTCGAGGGCGCGGTGCTTGCCGCTGTTGCGCGTTCGGATCCTCTCCAACCGCTCCGCTTTTTCTTTTTCTTCTATAGAAGCGTAAGGCGCGATCATTGCTTCTTTTCCATCTTCTTGCTCCATTTTTTCATCCGGACCGCCAAAAAGCAGCACATCGCGATCCGCCTTGGTGATCCATGATGAAAATCGGATTCCTTCATTAAAAGAATCTTTCGTGCGGAGCTGCGGGAGTCTTTGGGTCGGTTGAAACCGGCGCTCATCAACACTCGGCGTATATGTATCCGGTTCTTTCAAACGGTGCATTGGATCAAAACGATGCAGCGGGCGTGTCGGAAAATCAAAGAGCTGTTCGCGTTTTTCCAAAACAGCGCGCGTCGGCTGATAGCTTTTGGGAGATAATTTTTCATCTTTTCCGTGGAATTTTTGCATAGGTCTCTCTCCTTCCTCATCCATTATATGCTTTCCGGCGGGCAGAGTACAAACTTTGAATTATTTTTTAATTTTATTTTTGCTATTCAACGGCTTTCACTTTGTCTTATTATTTTTTTCACAAGGCTAGTTACTCGCCGCTTCCCTCGTGTATTACGTATTACCTATAAATATTTGACGAACGTATCTTCCTTATTAAACTTATTCGTTCGCCTTTTAAGCCTTGCCAAACTTTCTGAAAGCGCTATACTAAGGCTAATCAAGGATAGAGGGTGATTGGTATATGGTAGAAATCATGACAAAAGAAAAAGAAAAAATCCAATTGGATCTGCAAGAAAAATACGGTCTTTTCATCAATGGCGAGTGGACTACGGGTGCTCGCTCACAATATTTGGCCGCGAAAAGTCCTGCTAACGGACAACAATTAGCAGAATTCATCGATGCCGCCGACGAAGATGTCGATGCTGCTGTCAAAGCTGCACGTGCCGCCTTGCCGGCTTGGCGCAAAGTCTCTTTAGAAGAACGCAGCCTGATCTTGCTCAAGATCGCTGACGTGATCGAAGAAAACGCCGAGCACTTGGCGATGGTCGAAACGATGGATAACGGCAAACCGATCCGCGAAACTACCGCGATCGATGTTCCATTTTCGGCGGACCACTTCCGCTACTTCGCCGGTGTTTTGCGCAGCGAAGAAGGGACTGCTCAGCAGATCGATGAAAAAACACTTTCCATTACATTGCGCGAACCGATCGGCGTGGTCGGCCAGATCATTCCATGGAACTTCCCGTTCTTGATGGCAGCTTGGAAGATCGCCCCGGCGCTCGCGTGCGGGGATACGATCGTGATCCATCCATCCTCATCGACTTCGCTTTCGCTTTTGGAATTTGCGCGGCTCGTTCAAGACATTCTGCCAAAAGGCGTTTTGAATGTCATTACCGGCAAAGGCGCTAAATCCGGCGACTATATGCTCCACCACGACGGCTTTGACAAATTAGCCTTCACCGGTTCGACTGAAGTCGGCTACAATGTCGCAGAAGCCGCTGCTGATCGTTTGATCCCGGCAACCCTTGAACTCGGCGGAAAATCCGCCAACATCTTCTTTGAAGATATGCCGTTTGAAAAAGCGCTCGATGGCGCGCAACTCGGGATCCTCTTCAATCAAGGTCAAGTCTGCTGTGCGGGTTCGCGGATCTTTGTCCAAGAGAGCGTCTATGATAAATTTGTACCGGCACTGATCAAAGCGTTCGAAAATGTCAAAGTCGGCCATGCCTGGGATCCGGCGACACAAATGGGCGCACAGATCAACGAAAAGCAGCTTGAAAAGATCCTCGGCTATATGGACATCGCTAAAGAAGAAGGCGCGAAGATCGCGACTGGCGGCAAACGCGCAACAACCGGCGATTTGGCGGACGGCTGCTACTTTGAACCCACGCTGATCACCAATGTGACGAACGACATGCGGATCGCCCAAGAAGAGATCTTCGGACCCGTTGCAGTCGTCATCAAATTCAAAGATGCTGATGAAGCGATCCGTTTGGCTAATGATTCTGAATACGGCTTAGGCGGCGGTGTTTGGACGACCAACTTGCAGACTGCTTTCAAAGTCAGCCAAGGAATGGCGACCGGCCGCGTTTGGGTCAACACATACAATCAGATTCCTGCCGGTGCTCCATTCGGCGGCTATAAAAAATCTGGGATCGGGCGCGAAACGTATAAATCAATGATCGACGCTTACTCGCAGACGAAAAATATCATGGTTGATTTAGGGGACGCCCCAAGCGGCTTCTACCCTTGATCATATATAGAAGTATTCATTGATTCTTTACTTCCCTTATTTTCTTTTCTCACTCTCACACACACCACACACCGAAAAAACCTTGCTGGGAGGCAAGGTTTTTTTGGTGCTTGTGCGTGATAAGTGCGATGTGTCGCGAGTGATCAGAAAAGAATACTTTTCATTCAGCGATACTTCGATTATACTGTGATTAATAATTTATGATAAAGGAGTGAGAGCAATGGAATACTTGCCGATCGTCGGCATTTCCGGCAATACGTTAGAAGATTCTCAGGAGAATGTGATGCGCTGTCCGCGGGCTTACGCCAACGAACAGTATATTACCGCGGTCGCAGAAAACGGCGGTGTTCCTTTCGTTTTGCCGATGCTCGCCCAGCCCCACTTGATCGAGGCGCAAGTCAGAGCCCTCGATGCCCTTGTTTTGACCGGCGGACAAGATATCGACCCTTCTCTCTACAATGAAGAACCGCACGCGCTCCTCGGCAAACTGTGCCCGCTCCGCGATCATTTTGAAACGATGCTCCTCCACTATGCTTTGAAATATCATGTGCCGGTCCTCGGGATCTGCCGCGGTGCACAACTGATCAACGTAACGCTCGGCGGGACGCTGTATCAAGACCTTTCAGAGCGCAATATCGCGATCTTGCCGCATTTTCAAGAAGACGAACCACAACACTCCACGCAGACCATCCGACTCCGCCCCGCCTCCTTTCTTTCCCGCACGCTGGGGACGACTGAGACGCAAGTCAATTCCTTCCATCATCAATCGATCAAGCGTTTGGCAAAGGGCTTGCGGGTCACCGCAGTCGCGGACGATTACGGCATCGAAGCAATCGAAAGCCGCGAGATCGATACTTTTCTTTTAGGAGTCCAGTGGCATCCCGAAATGCTCCAAGAAAAAGAAGCAACTAAAAAACTTTTCCGCGGATTTTTGGAACACGCGGGATCGCTCAACGCCAAACCGAAGTTCAATCTTGTCTAAAAAAGTTCTGCAGCGCTGATCAACATCAGCGCTGCAGAACTTTTTTTTGATAACGGAGCTTCGCGCAGTATGAATCAAGTATCAGACACTACTTTAACAAAAAACTGTCGACTTCGCGGTCCATCAAATTCTAGAAAATAGATTCCTTGAGACGATCCTAGTAACAGCTCACCATTATCAATGATTAATGTCAAAGAATCCCCTGCTATACTTGCTTTGATATGTCAAGCAGCATCTTGTGGAGTATCGACCTGATGCTTGAAGTCGATTCGCGTCGGGACAAGCCGCGTTAGTTCCTCTTGCAGATCTTCATGGCCAAGCGGATCCATTTTCGAAGTAAGCGTCAATCCAGCTGTAGTATGCGGACAATAGATGACACATAGTCCATCTTTTACTCCCGTCATTTTAATATCTGCTTTGATTAAATCATGAACGGGATATACTTCATTAAAGTGTGTATTGATTTTATGATTGATCAGCATATGCTTCCCTTTCTTATTCGATTTTTACTATTTTGCTTTTTTGAACTGCCGCGCCGTTTCTAGCAAATGCCCATGGTCCCTTTGTTCCGCGTCCATCTTCTTCTCCGATTTCAACAGCGATGTTGCTAGCTAAAAACGCAGCGGGTACCCACTGCAGCAGTGGATGAAATATATTTTTTTCGAATTTTATAATTGTGATCTTTTCATTTCTTATAGTAAGATCTGTATCGGTGATCACTAATGCTGGGCGCTCTAGCTTCTCAATATATTCTAGGACCTCCTTTTCCCGCGAAAATCCGGCATTTTGCTGATTGATAAAAAGAATCGTACCAGTCGTCTGGTGCTTGCGCAAAAAGAAATTTAAATGAAGCCATTCTTCTGTATTTACATACATTGAATATTTCCCCGCTGCTTCTAGAATTTTCGCACTTCCGTATAGGACATTTCCAAAGTCCGACCCGTCCCCGATAAAATCATATCCAGTGTATTGCGCCCATGTCGGCGTCAGCCTATCGATCGTTTTTTCAATAGTGAGGAGATCACATGAAAGATTGTGGAGATTCTCCCGCAATTCACTTGCCTGATCCATTGTAATTTTTCCCTTAACTTCGCCTAAACGAATAGCTAATAATATAAGTGCCAGCACATTTACTAAATAGCTTCTAACTCCGGGACTTGAGGCCATTTTTGGAATCTCTGTTACCAAATGCCGCTCACATTGTTTTCCGACGGCTGAGTCGATGTTTGCTGTGATAGCTACATTATATGCTCCCCAATTTTTTGTTCGCGCTAAAGCTTCACCGATTCTAGCTACATTTCCTGAATTGCTGATAGCAATTACCAGCGGGTTCTGCGGACTAAAATAAAGTGTCTCTTTTTGATAGTTTCTGGAGAGATCAATCGCTGAGACTACTTCCGTTTGAAGACCAGCGAATCGCTCCAGATAAAACTTGCCAACCAAAGCAGCAGCATAACTGTCTCCGGCACCTGTCAAAATAATCTTTTGAAAGTTGAAAATTTCAGGAGTAGGGAATAACTTGCGGACTTTTGGTTCTAAGTCTTCGTATTGCTCTTGAAGAAGACTGTTAATACTTAGCACCTGGTCTTTCATTGGACTCTCATACATTATTTTCCTTCACCACTTTCTGGAATCTGCAATTGTTCATTTTTCAGTGCATTGGAAAACCCTTCAATATTAATAATTTTATCCTCCATGCCAACTTCTTTAGCAACACGACTCGTATAAGGTTGCATTAACTTTGCATCAGCCAAAATATCAAACTTCCAGAAGATCTCGGCTGGCGTACCTTCAGCGATTTTATTTTTATGCGCCATAACGATGATGCGATCAAAATTTCGAACGGTGAACTCCATATCATGGGTAATCGTAATTACGGACTTATTCTTATCGATCAAATAGTTGATGACTTTTTCTATTACTTGAATTCCGCGTTTATCTTGACCAGCCGTTGGTTCGTCCAAAACTACTACATCAGAATCCAATGCCAGGATCGAAGCAATCGCCACAAATTTTCGGATCGAGTAAGGAAGATCATACGGATTATCATCTAAATATTCAGATAAACCTGATACTCTAGCAACTTCTAGCACCCTTTCCTCGATCAAGTCTTCAGCAATGCCCGCTGTTTTCGGGGCAAAAGCGATTTCATCATAAACATTACTGTGAAAAATCTGATCATCAGGATTTTGAAATACATATCCAACTTTCTTTGCTAATTTTGCCGTTGTATAATCTTTAGTATTCCAATGATCGATGATTACCTCCCCTTCGGAAGGCTTTAACAACCCATTCAACATCTTGACTAGTGTCGTCTTCCCTGCGCCATTTTGACCGATGATTGCGACAGATTCGCCGCGATCAATCTCTAAATTGATTTGATCCAGCGCACGATTCCCATTGGGATATTCAAATACCAAATCATTCACTTCGATGTATCCCAAATCGATCTCCTCCATTCCCTTGCATT
Source organism: Enterococcaceae bacterium (assembly GCA_022649665.1). Lineage (GTDB taxonomy): Bacteria > Bacillota > Bacilli > Lactobacillales > Enterococcaceae > JALCOL01. The sequence continues at coordinate 3,209 of JALCOL010000003.1, read as the reverse complement.
CTCAGCTTACTTACCATCTCGACTGCCTCTTCTTGTAAAACCGGGTAAACATCAATCGGGAAGCCCTCTTCATGCAATTTCCACGCCAGCATCGTAAATTGTGGTAAAAATGATCCGTTTTCCGCTGTGCTTTTTTTAGTCAGAAGGTCGGTCGGCGTCCCATGATCGATTATTTTCCCATCTTTTACCAAAAAAATTTCATCTGCATACTGGGCGACTAATTCAATTTTATTTTCAACTAATAATACGGTTTTCCCAAACTCCTTTAACTGTGAAACAATTGAAAATATTTCATTCGTTCCAACTGGATCCAATTGCGAAGTCGGCTCATCAATAATAAAAAGATCAGGATTCATAGCATATACCGAGGCTAATGCCACTTTTTGTTTTTGGCCCCCAGAAAGTTCATTCGGCTTTTTTTCAGCAAGATCTTCTATATGAAAGATTTCAAGAACCTGATCGATCGTTTCTAAGATCTCTTCCCGCTTTTTTCCCAAGCTTTCAAGTCCATATCCGACTTCTTCATATACAGACTCGGTTGTCCCAGTAATTTGTGTAAAGGGATTTTGAGCCACATAGCCAATCATATCCGCAAATTCTCCCAAACTCGTTTTCACGATATCTTTCTCAAAAACGACTGCTTTGCCCTCAAGATCGCCTTTAAAAACATGCGGAATGAAGCCGCGAATCAAGCTGCAAAGTGTGCTTTTCCCGCCTCCATTCTCACCGATCAAAGCATATACTTTTCCAGCTTCTAGCGACAGCGAGATATTTTTGAGAACGGCTTCTTTGCTAGTCGGATATTTATATGAAATATTTTCCAAATGAACTATTTCCATAGCAGAACCCTCCAAATGATCAATCCAACAAAAATAAATACCGAAGCCCAGTTTAAAAGACGGTCTCGTTTATTTTTTTTCAAAGGAAAAAGTACGGTTCGTTTATTCGAGCAGGAAAAACCGCGGCTTTCCAGAGTCAATACTTTTTCTTCATTATTAGAAATTGTTGACAAGACTAATGGGCTGATCATCGGCACAAAAGATTTGATCCTCATTAGAAGTGATCCTTCTGTTTCGACCCCGCGTGATTGCTGAGCTTCCATAATCGTTTTTGACAACTTGCTTGCCTCAGGGACGAGCAAGAGGGTCGAATTGATCACAAAGATGGCTGTTTTAGGAATATTCGCATTTTCCATTGCTTTAATAAGTGATCTCGTTGGCGTTAACTGAAAAAACAGCATGATCGATGAGGCAATCCCAGCTATGTTCGAAGAAAAGACAATCGCTGAAGTCAAACTCTCTTGTGTCGCACGAAATGGTCCAAATCCAAAAAGCTCATGCGTTCCAGAAACAACAAACAGTTGAAAAATAAACATTAACATAATGATCGGAACCAATGTTTTTCCAGCGAGTGCAACATAAGATTTAAATTTATTTGACATCACTGCTAATCCGATATTAATTAAAAAAATATAATATCCAGCACCCTTGAACGGCAAGAGAAATGTGGCTGCGCACAAAACCAAGGCAAATAGCAATTTTGTTGTCGGATAGATCTTTTCTACTCCATATCGTCTGCTCACAAAAGATTCCATCTTGTTCCCACCTTCTGAGTTCCGATCTGCTTTTTTATCAGTAAGGAATGATTCCATCAGATCCGCACCTCCCCGCTAATTTTGGCTGGGTTCTTTTGGTTCTTGGACAGCATGTTTTTTTGTTTTTTTCTTCATGCTCATATAAATATCTCCATACCGCAGTTTAGATAAGAAGCGTGGTGACATTGCTCGAACAATCAAAAATGCGATGATCAAGGCTGAAGATTTATCGAAAATATTACTGACAAATTGGGTTGCAGCAACACCCATCCAAAGCGGTAATCCGGCTTTGACGATCGTTGCGGTAACGATATCGGTCATCGATCCGGTAACTCCGCCTAAGAGAAAGATTTGCGTCGGCAAAGAAGCGCACAAAGTCATGATCACAAGAATGAGACAAGATAAAGCGAATTTCCAAACTTTGGTCAACATTTTCTTTTTGGATAAGATAGCTACTGTTAGTGCAATTACAATCTGTACATGAATACTCATAAATGCCATCGGTTGTGTGATGCCGATCATTGAGTTCGTCAGAATCCCGGTCAACATCCCGATCCACGGACCAGCAATCATTGCAGCAAAACATGTTCCGATCACATCTAGAAAAAGTGGCAATTTCAGTAAAATTGCTAAGTTCCCGCCGACATAGTTGATGGCTACACCGATTGGGATAATCAATAATTGAAACAACGCGAAATTGTCTGCGAAGCTATTTTTTTTGATCATATTCATTTGAAATCCTCTTTTCTTTTTTTAGTTTCCAACAATGTTTACAAAAAATTGTATTTTTCGCGGACCATCAAATTCAGCAAAATAAATACCTTGGGAGTGTCCCAGCATAAGTCGCCCTTCGTAAATGATCAATTGCTGGCTTACCCCAGTAATCGCAGACTTGATGTGTCCAGCGGCATCGGTTGGCGTATCATGTTGATGTTTAAAATCAACTTTTGTTGGTATCAAACGTGACATCTCATCTTGAAAATCCTCTAAACCAAGCGGATCCCAAAAAGAAGTAATGATGAGCCCCGCAGTAGTATGCGGTGTAAAAACAGTACAATTTCCATTTTGGATTTTGCTTTCTTCAACAACAGCTAAAATCTTTTCATTCAGTTTGATCATTTCGTTTTTGGCCGTACATAGTTCAAATCGCTTAAACAAATCGTACTCACCTCTAATTGAATTCGAATTTTTGAAGCATAGACTTAAACGTTTAAGAAACGATGAAAAAATATAGGATCACTATCAAAAAGCTACTTCCAGATTACCATTGATCCCTGAAAAATTCAGTAAAAACATAAACATTTTTAGCGAATAAGTCATCTATTGTTCGTATTTTTGATAATTTTTTTTACTATCCAGACAAGCCGACTCTTTTAAACCAACTTTGCAGTCAACTTCTTTTCTAAAAAGTAGTCCATCCATTCTTCCGCTCCGCCTTCCACAATCTCCATGGAGCAAGCAAACATCAGATTGATTGGAAAATCAAAATTTTCAGGCTCTTCGTCAAATAGTGTTGGTGAGCTTTCAAACTGAATAAAATGTAGTGGATCCCAGGCGAGCAGAAAAACCCGCTTGGGATTTTTTATTTCAAGAAAATGGATCCTTTTAAGCAGTT
>JALCOL010000002.1 GCA_022649665.1 Enterococcaceae bacterium | reverse complement strand
GTTTCGATCGCGTCATCCAGATGGTGGCCGAGCGCAACTTTCCCGCAGCCCAGCTCGACGGCCCGCCGGTACAAGATCCCGCGCCGCAGTTTCGCGCAGAGCGAACAAGGCGACTTTTCGCGGCGCACCTCAAAGACGATCGGCGCGATCCGCGTCGGGACGATATCGAGAGTATAGCCGAGTGCGGCTGTATAATTTTCAAGCGGCGCTAAATCGATATCCATGCCCATATCGAGCGCGACCGGCTGCAGCTCGAAATCATACCCCAGGCGTTTTTGCCGGCGGATCAGATCCAGAAAAGTCAAAAGACTGGTCGAGTCTTTGCCGCCGCTCATGCCGACCGCTACTTTGTCGCCCGGCTGGATCATCTGATAGTTCATGACCGCGCGCCGGATCGGATTGTAAAAATCAGCATTATCTTTCTTCTTAAATGTCATTTCGCTTCTCCATCAAAAAAATCGGTCTGGATCGCATATTGTTTGCCAGCAGAGACGTCGTATTGGATCATGCAATATTTTTTATAGATCGCTTCCGCGTTTTCGGAAAGCTTCATTTCTTTTTCCCACTGACCATTTTCATAATAAAGCTGCTTTTCAAATGCCGGCAGTTCGGCATGAAGATCTATCAGCAGCTGATAAAAGCCGTTCAAAGGCAGTCCGCTTTGCTTGAACAATTCCGGGGCAAAATAGACCGGGCTGAGGACTGCCTCGTGATCCGCCGCGGCGGATAATTTGCCCGCCGAATCATACATCAAAAATGGCGTCAGGTGGAGTGTATGGAGTGGATTTTCTTTTTGGATCGCGTTCGAATAGATCCCGGGCAAATGGTCGCCCCAAAATACGACAAGCGTCCGCCGTTTGACGTTCGATAACCCGTTGATGAAGTCTTTCAGCGCCGTACTGGCATTGGCGACATCCTGCGCGTAATTTTCAAGCGCGTTTTTCCCGCTGCCGTCGACCGGATAATCAAGGGTATCGTATTTCCCTTCATAAGGCATATGAGTCTGCATCGTCACTAAGTGCATAAACTGCGGCGCATCCGCATTCTTCAATTTTTTTTGGATCGCGGCATAGGCGGCCTTATCGGGAATAAAGGGATTGTTTTCTAAATAGACTGGATGTTTGAAATGCTCTTCATCCCAAAACTGATCAAAGCCAAATACTTGGTAAACGTCTTTGCGTTTGTACATCGACGTATTGTAGGGGTGGATCGCGGTTGCGTCGTACCCTTGCTGTTTCAAGAGCTCAACGATCGAGGGAAAAGATTTCTTTTTCGGCACCAGCATCGTATATGGAGTCGTCAGCTGCGCGTTATACGGCTCCATCGAAAAACCCGTCAGTGCTTCAAACTCGATATTGGCTGTTCCGCCGCCGTAATTTTGCGAAAGCATTTGGCCGCTGTAAGTCTTGTCAGCGACCATTCGGTAATCCGCCAGCGGATCGCCTTCGACCGTGATCCCTTTTAAAGCTTTCATATCTGAAAAGCTTTCGGACATCACAAAGACGATGTTCGGCGCTTCCGATGCTTGCGGGTTCGCTTTTTGAGCTTCTTTTTGATACTTCGCGGTGATTTTTTCGACAGCCGCTTTTGAGTACCCCGCCGGCTCTTTCATCGGCTCCACATTCAGATTATATAAAAATCCCGCAACAAAGCCGACATTGTAATAGTTCATCTGCTGGCTGTAGGGGATCCAGAGCGCCGACTCGTCATATGCCTTATGCAGCAGGTTTCCTTTTTGATTGAAATGATAAATATAACCTAACGCCGCGGTCGTGACTGCTAAAAGAGCCAACCGAACCAATTGCCGCTTTCGGCTCAAAAAGAAGCTTTGGTAAACGCTCCATAAGAGAAAAATCGCGAATAAGGCCAGCATGGCTAAATAAAGCAAAAACATCATTGGTCCCAAGATCTCTTTAAACAGTTCAAACGAAAAGATCATTTTCAGATCATCCGGATAAAGCGGTTCTTGCCGATATTTCATTTTCAAGTAGGTCGCGATCCCGAGCCCGAGGATCCCGATCGTATAGAGCACAAAGCTGCGCCAGAAAGAAGCGGTGACCGCCAAAATAAAAAGAGCCGCGACCGCCAATACCAGACAGCTCAAGAAAAATTTGGCTGTATGCCAAGAAAAAGCAAAATGAAGTGCTAATGATAGCGAACGATCATTTTGGCACCACTGCAAAAACAAGTTGGAGAGAACGATCCAGAGAACAAAAAAGATGCCTTTCGCGATCCCTTTAAATCGTGAAAGCTTTCGAATAATTTTCAAATGATTTCTCTCCTTTTTTCTACTGCGTCTATCTTATCAACGAAAAAAAGCCCTGTCTATAAGACACAGGACTTTTTACAAAAAAAATCATTTCCAGAAATCATCAAAGACTGTGATCGGCAAATGGCGCTTGTGCTGCGTCTTTTGGTACCAATTTTCGATCGTTTGACGGGCTTGTTCAGAAACTTCTTTGCCTTCCAAATAATCATCGATCTCGTCATAGGTCACGCCAAGCGCCGCTTCATCTGAGATCATCGGCCGCTCTTCTTCCAGATCGGCTGTCGGGATCTTTTCGTACAAAGCTTGCGGCGCGCCGAGTGCGGCGAGGAGCTGGCGCCCTTGGCGTTTGTCTAAGCGGTAAAGCGGCAGCAAGTCGCTGGCGCCGTCACCAAATTTCGTAAAGAAGCCGGTGATGTTTTCTGCCGCGTGGTCTGTCCCGATCACTGCCCCCTGATAGGCACCGGCGATCGCATATTGCGCGACCATTCGAGCACGCGCTTTGATATTTCCTTTATTGAAATCAGTCACGGGAACGCCCGCTTTTTCAAGTGCAGCTGTCATGCCGTCAACACCGGCTTTGACATTGACAGCGAGTGCATGGTCCGGTGCGATGAATTTCAGTGCCAGCTGCGCGTCTGCTTCATCGGCTTGAACACCGTACGGCAGACGAACTGCATAAAATTCCGCTGCAACACCTTCTTGACGCAGCTCTTCACACGCGATCTGCGCCAAACGGCCGGCCAGCGTTGAATCCTGGCCGCCGCTGATCCCGAGGACATAGCTTTTCAAAAAGGAGTTCTTCTTCAAGTAAGCTTTCAAAAAATCGACGCTTTGACGGATCTCTTTTTCGGGATCGATCACCGGTTTCACGCCTAATTCCGCGATGATCTTCTTTTGCAATGTGTCCACTGGCATTACTCCTTATTCGCTTTTTCTGCTTCTTTCATCGCGGCAACTTTCTCATGGACTTTCTTCATGATGCGCATCTTGTGGTCCCATGCGCGCTGCGAAAGATCGACCGGATATTCTTGCGGATTCAGATCGCGTTTATATTCATCCCACAACAGATTCTTGTTTTCTTCCGCCCAAGCCTTGATGTCTTGAAGAGAAGGGTTTTTATAGACATTTTCGCCTTCGACAAAAATATCGCGCAGAACTGGCCGTGCATCGAAATCAGTCACCGTTTTTTGGATATACGTATGCGTCGGATGGAACATGTGGATGCTTTTGTTTTTGCGCGGATCTTCATCCCAAAGGGTCACATAGTCGCCTTGCGATTTGCCGTCGCGGCGGCGTGTGATCCGCCAGATCTGCTTTTTGCCTGGTGTTGAAACTTTTTCCGCATTGCTGGAAAGCTTGATCGTGTCATGCATCTTGCCGTGCTCATCTTCGATCGAAACTAATTTATACACTGCACCAAGCGCCGGCTGATCAAACGCGGTGATCAGTTTCGTTCCAACGCCCCAGACATCGATCTTCGCTTTTTGCATTTTCAAGTTCAGGATCGTCGACTCATCCAAATCATTTGAAGCGTAGATCTTCGCATTCGGATATCCGGCTGCGTCCAGTTCTTCGCGGACACGTTTAGAAATATACGCCATGTCGCCGCTGTCGATCCGGACACCTTGGAAGTTGATCCTGTCGCCCATCTCGCGAGCGACACGGATCGCTGCCGGCACACCGGAATAAAGCGTATCGTACGTATCGACCAAGAAAACGCAGTCGCGGTGCGTTTTTGCATAGGCCATAAAGCCTTCGTAGTCGTCGCCGTACGATTGGATCAAAGAATGTGCGTGCGTTCCGCTGCACGGGATCCCAAAGATCTTAGCAGCTCTGACATTGCTGGTGGCGTCCGCACCGCCGATATACGCCGCGCGCGTCCCCCAGATCGCCGCATCGAGCTCTTGCGCGCGGCGGCTGCCGAATTCAAGCAGCGGATCGCTGCCGATCACCGATTTGATGCGGGCCGCTTTTGTCGCGATCAGCGTTTGGAAATTAACGATGTTCAAAAGCGCCGTTTCGATCAGCTGGCACTGTGCGAGCGGTCCTTCGACCTGCACGATCGGTTCATTGTTGAAGACCAGATCCCCCTCAACGGCCGAACGAATGCTGCAAGTAAACTCCATATCCATCAAATAGGTCAAAAAATCATCCGCATAGCCGAGTGACTTCAAATAATCAAGATCGGTATCGGAAAATTTCAAATGATTCAAATAATCGATGAGGCGTTCCAAGCCGCCAAAGATCGCATAACCGTTGCCGAAAGGCATTTTGCGGAAATAGCACTCGAATACCGCATTCAAATTATGCCGCCCAGTGCGCCAATAAGTTTCCATCATATTGATTTCGTATAAATCCGTGTGAAGCGTCAAGCTGTCGTCTGGATATAACATGTCGAACTCCTCCTAATTGCTTTTAGGTGTATTTTACCACTAAGCCGAACGATTTGGGGATGCAACCTCTTTACTTCGGTTTCGGCGGTTTGCCTTTCGGATCGAAGTCATTTTGTTTGCGTTCCGCGTCAAGCAGTTCTTTTTGACTTTGCGCCACTGCTTCCGGCGAGATCGGCAACTCTTTCAGCTGCGCCAAGAGTTCGATCTGGAGCTGCTGAAGCGCAATAATGTGCTCCCATTTCGTCGACATCAAATAGTCGATCTTCTCATGCAGCAGACTGATCTCGACTTCAGACTTCAAGTTGGTCTGGTAATCATTTTCGGCTTCCATCCGGTCACGCATCGCCTGACGATTTTGACTCATCATGATGATCGGCGCTTGGAGCGCTGCCAAACACGACAATGCCAAATTGAGCAGAATGAACGGATATTTGTCGAATGGATGGAAAAAGATCCCCGTCACATTCAAAAACATCCATGCCACCAGAAAAACTAAAAAGAAAATGATAAACGGCCAGCTGCCGGCGTATTTTGCCAAGTGATCCGCCATTTTTTGACCGAATGTAGCGTGTTGGGCCATTTCTTTATTGAGATTTCTTGCGCTTTTCCGCTCTTTTTCAACTTTTACCCGATATTCGGCGTTGAATTCATCGGTACTTTTCAGCTCTTTGCTCAACAGATGATTGATATACATAAAACGAAAATTGAGCAGCTCCGCATACGTGATCCGGTCAGCCGCCGAGCGCCGATTATTCTTTTTTAAAATAAATTTTTGCAGATCCGGATCCAGACTTTTCAATTCGATCATATCATTCAAATCGACCATTGCTTCCACCCCAATTATGTTTTTTCACTTTTGTCCATTATACGGACTATCCCGCAAAAATGGAAACGTTTCAGTTTCCAGCCATTATTTGCAAGTTTACTTTATCGCGCTCAGCTAGATAATTAAATAATAATAATTGCAGCAATATTGTGTGTTTTGTTCCCATTCGTATTCTCAATTTAAGATAGCATATGTTATTCTGTCTATAAGAAGATGCAGCTGCGACAAATCTTATATCGCGCGCATTAATTATTATCGATTGGAGTGCACTCATGAATACAAAAAATAAACAAACCGAAGCAAATAAAAATGGCAGGAAAAAAATCGCGAACGTACGAAATATCTAGGCAAACGGGCGACAAGCGAAGATATCCTCGAAATGGAGCAGCTAATCAGCGAGCGTAAAGTGCTCAGCTTCGAGAAATAAGAAGGTACTGCCGCTTTATTTCTTCGCGCTTCGCAGCATTTTCCATGCTAGCAAAATAAACAGCAGATAGACGATGACTGAAATAAGCGAGGCTTCGATCCCAAAATCGCCGCCGGTAAGCAGAAAGCTTTTGGCTTTCAAAATAAGATTAAAAATCGTATTGCTGCTCACGGCAGGGCCGACATGGATCAGGCTCCCGCCGATCACGATATTCCACAATCCGTGAACAAGCGCACTGCTCCAAATCGAGCCGCTTTCCAGTGTGATCAGCGAAAATAAAATTCCGACGACCGTTCCCGCGATCAAAAGCTGGATGATGCTGCCAAGATCCAAGTCATTGCCGATGATATGGAGTGCTCCAAAAATCACAGACGGAACAACGACTGCGACCGGCCGATTGAAGCGTTCGCTGAAACTGGTCATGATCACACCGCGGAAAACCGCTTCTTCAACAAATCCACCAGCCATTCCAAATATAAAAACATCTGCCGTAAGCAGTTCCCAGAACTTCCCTGTTGTCAGCACATTCATTTGCCATTTTCCGCCAATGCCCATCGCTATCAAGAGCACGAAAAACGGCATTGCGATCGCGGTAAAAAGCCAGAACTTTTTGATCCGAAACCTGTCCAGACCGACCACCTTCAGCGGCTGTTTCAATACTCTGCGGCAAACGATGCTGATCCCCAAATAAGTAAGTCCAGCATAAAAAATCCCGATCAGCACATTGCCGACTGCTTGCGGCAGGCCGATTTTTACTAACAGATCACCCAATAAAAAAGCCAGTCCTTGTGAAACCGCCAACACAGCGATCGCGAGTAAAACCATCAAGACAAAGTGCAGTGTCGTGACTTCTCTCTTTGTCGAAATTTTTTTCATTTTTATCAATGCTCCTCTTCCCTATTTGTATGCAAAAACTGATCAGTGCGGCAAACACTGATCAGGAACCGGCTCATTTCCTGAACCGCGACAAATCAAATACATTATAGCAAAAAAGGAGAAATGAAATAGGTTTATTTCATGGAATCATAGGCAACGCAACACAGGCAAGCCACTCTTTGGTAAAAAAGGAACTGGCAGATATTCTAATGCCGGAAGAAGAGGTCGATCTTGCATTCAAACTTGTCCGCGACTTGGTCGTTTTTACCAATTACCGCTTGATCGTGGTTGATAAACAAGGGATCACCGGCAAAAAAGCTGATTATAAAACATTTCCTTATAAAAGCATTTCTAGATTCAGTGTCGAAACTGCCGGCCACTTTAACCTAGACGCTGAGCTAAAAATCTGGATCTCAGGCGCAGCCGAGCCAGCACAATCACTGCAGTTCCGCAAAGATAAGAATATCATCCAGATCCAGCAAGCCTTGGCAATCGCGATTTTAAAACGAAGAAGGCGATGACGAAGTTGCTCAAGGGCGGTCCAGCAAATCAAAAACATTTTGGGAACTCTTTGCGAAATCCCGGCCAGCCATTAAAATAATCCACAAAAAAAGGGCCCTGATTTTCTCAGGGTCCTTGCTTTTTTATAGGGACTACATCATGCCGCCCATTCCACCCATGCCGCCCATGGATGGATCCATTGCTGGAGCAGCTTTTTCTGGTTCAGGTTTGTCAGCAACGACTGCTTCGGTAGTCAGCAGAAGAGCTGCGACAGAAGCGGCGTTTTGGAGTGCTGAACGGGTAACTTTGGTTGGGTCAACGATTCCGGCATCGATCATATTTGCCCAGTCGCCGTTGGCAGCGTTAAAGCCGATGCCTGCTTTGCTGTTCTTCAATTTATCGACGATGACCGAACCTTCATAGCCGGCGTTTTCAGCGATTTGACGAACGGGTTCTTCCAAAGCGCGGATCACGATATTCATCCCGGTTGCTTCGTCGCCGTCTTTTTTCTCAGCTTCTTTTTGAACTTTGCCGATCACATTGACAAGCGCAGTTCCCCCGCCGGAAACGATTCCTTCTTCAACAGCAGCGCGTGTTGCGTTCAAGGCATCTTCGATCCGCAATTTCAATTCTTTAAGTTCAGTTTCGGTTGCAGCCCCGACTTTGATCACGGCAACCCCGCCAGCTAATTTTGCCAAGCGTTCTTGCAGTTTTTCGCGGTCGAAGTCCGAAGTGGTTTCTTCGATTTGTGCTTTGATCATTTTCACGCGGTTTGCGATCGCATCTTTATCACCAGCGCCTTCAACGATCGTCGTATTGTCTTTATCAACAACGACTTTGCCAGCAGTCCCGAGTTGTTCGATCTTCGTATCTTTCAGTTCAAGACCAAGATCTTCCGTGATTACTGTTGCGCCAGTTAAAATCGCGATATCTTCAAGCATTGCTTTGCGGCGGTCGCCGAAGCCAGGTGCTTTGACAGCTACGACATTGAACGTACCGCGCAATTTATTGAGAACCAATGTAGGGAGCGCTTCGCCGTCAACATCATCCGCGATGATCAAAAGCGGCCGACCTTGTTGAACGATTTGTTCAAGCAAAGGAAGCACTTCTTGAATGTTGGAGATCTTTTTATCTGTGATCAAGATGTATGGATTTTCCAAGTTGGCGATCATCTTGTCGTTATCAGTGACCATATATTGTGAAAGGTATCCGCGATCGAATTGCATCCCTTCAACAACATCCAATTCAGTTTCGATTCCTTTGGATTCTTCGATCGTGATGACGCCGTCGTTACCGACTTTTTCCATTGCATCAGCAACTAATTTGCCGACATGTTCGCTGCTGGAAGAAACGGCTGCGACTTGCGCGATCGCGTCTTTAGAGTCCACTTTTTTCGAAATCGCATGCAGCTCTTCAACCGCTGCTTTCGTTGCGTCTTCGATCCCGCGGCGGATCCCCAAAGGATTTGCACCAGCGGTAACATTTTTCAAGCCTTCGCGAACGATCGCTTGCGTTAAAACAGTGGCAGTCGTTGTGCCGTCACCAGCTACATCATTCGTTTTGGAAGCAACTTCGGAAACAAGTTTTGCACCCATGTTTTCAAAATGGTTTTCCAATTCGATTTCCTTGGCGATCGTCACGCCATCATTGGTGATCAACGGAGAACCATAGCTTTTTTCAAGAACAACGTTGCGTCCTTTTGGCCCCAAGGTAACTTTGACTGTATCAGCTAATGCATCGACCCCGCGCATCATTGCGGCACGAGCGTCTTCTGAAAATTTGATTTCTTTACTCATCGAATCTGCACCTCATCATTTTTATTTTTTTTATTTCAAATTGCGGATCTGCGAATTGCCTGATTACTCAATAATCGCGGCAATATCTTTTTCGTGAACGATCAAGTATTCGTTCCCGTCGTATTTTACTTCCGTACCGGCGTATTTGTCGAAAAGTACTTTGTCGCCGACTTTAACAGTTGGCGCAATCACGTCGCCATTGTCATTTTTTGCACCGGCGCCGACTGCGATAACAGTTCCGGTTTGCGGTTTTTCTTGTGCAGCAGAAGCAAGGACGATTCCGCCGACAGTTTTTTCTTCTTCTTCAGATACTTCTAATACGACACGATCACCTAATGGTTTCAACACGATGTATCCCTCCAAAATGAGTATTGTTAAAATTGTTTAGCACTCTGGATCACCAAGTGCTAATTCCATTTACTATAATACCGATTTCCATTTTCTTTTGCAAGTTTTTTGATCTAAAAAATTAGCATTCTTTCATCATGAGTGCTAAAACTTGCTAGTGCGAAATCCTTCTTTCTTATGATATACTCATGCTAGTTGATGGAAGGGAGGCACCTTATGAAACGTGTACCTTATGCAATTTTGAACGTCGGCATCTACTTTGTAGTGCAGATGGTTCCTGTCGTTTATATGCTCGCGACCGGCTCGCAAAAAGCGGGGGTCAATGCGACGCTGATCTCATTTTTAGTCGGCGCACTCTTGATGGTTTTTTTCAGCACACACTTGAAAGAACCGCTGGCGGTCGAACAAAAACCGCGCTTTCCGTCAGTCGGAGCTGCGATCGGCGTCGGTGCGATCGGGATCCTCGTTCTCTTGTTCGTTCAAGGGATCGTCAGCAATATCGAAATCGTGTTCCTGCATGAAAGCGTCGATTCGCAAAATACGGATGCGATCTTGAAGATCATTCAAGCAAACTGGCTCTTTACGCTGACGACAGCAATCTGCGCACCGATCATGGAAGAATTCGTTTTCCGGCGCTCGATCATCGGCGTGTTCGGCAACCGGATCAACTTCTGGCTGGCAGCGACGCTGTCCTCGATCTTGTTCGCGTTCATCCACATGGACGGTCATCTCCTGCTTTACTTCGCAATGGGAATGACCCTTTCGATCCTTTATCGCCTGACGGGGCGTATTTGGACCTCGATCATCGCGCATGCCGGCATGAATGCATTCGTCGTGCTTGTGCAGCTCTTGCTGTTCGTTCACTAAAATAGAAAAATTTCTACAAAAGGGACCCTGACGCTTGTCAGAGTCCCTTTTTCCGGATTATCTCTCAAAGCTGGACCCTTTTGTCACAGCCTTTTGATTTAAAGTGTGCCGAAATCGATCGCTTAGTAATGGCGCAAAAAATAGATCAGGGTCTGCAGCTCATTGGTCAAATCGACATTTTGAACGAACATCTGCTTCGGCACGATCAGGCGCGCCGGAGTAAAGTTCAAGATCCCTTTGATCCCTGATTCAACTAAAAGATTCGTGACAAACTGCGCATTCTCGACCGGAACCGTCAAAATCGCGATCTCGATCTGCTGGAGCTGGAGCTGTTCGACCATTTCGTCGATCGAATAGACCGGGATCCCGTCGATCACGCGGCCGATGATCTCCGACTTTGTATCAAAAGCGGCTGCGACGCGAATACTGGCATTGCGGTGGAAACGATAGCGCAGCAAGGCACTCCCTAGATTTCCGACCCCGACCAGCGCAACATTTGTCAGATCGTCCTCGCTCAGCGTTTTGGCAAAAAAGTTCATCAATGTTTCGACATCGTATCCGTATCCGCGTTTTCCCAGTTCGCCGAAATAAGAAAAGTCCCGACGGATGGTTGCGCTGTCGACTTGGACTGCCTCGCTCAATTCAGTTGAAGAAATCTTCGTCTTTCCCGCTTCATGAAAAATACGCAAATAGCGATAATAAAGCGGCAAGCGGCGCGCTGTCGCTTTCGGAATTGATTGTTTTTTCAATGCTTCTTCCTCCATCCCCGATAAAGGTGATACCTTTATCTTAAAGTAAACCCTTTCTTTTTGCAAAATAATTTTTACCCGTGCAAAAGCACGTTACTCCCACACTGATTATGATACACTAAGATAGAGATTTTTAAGCTGAAAGGAAGAAAATAATGATTTTATTGCAAGCGAGCGACTTGGCACGCTTTTTTGGCGCGGATGTGTTGTTCGAACATTTGAATATAGAGATCGAAGAAAAGAGCCGGATCGCGCTGGTCGGCCGCAACGGCGCCGGCAAATCGACGCTCCTCAAAATGCTGGTCGGCGAAGAAGCCCCCGATGCTGGTCAGATCAATCAAAAGAAAAATATGACGCTCGGTTATTTAGCGCAAAATGCCGGCTTCAACAGCGAGAAAACCGTCTGGAAAGAAATGATCTCCGCCTTCGATCCGCTGAAAAAAATGGAAGCGCGGATGCACGTTTTAGAAGCGCAGATGGGCGAAAGCGCAGATCCGCAGATTTTTAAAGAATACGATCAGCTCCTCCATGACTTCGAAGCAAAAAACGGCTACGGCTACGAATCAGAAACGCGTTCGGTCCTGCACGGCTTCAGCTTTGACGAAAGTTTTTATGAACAGCCGATCAATACGCTTTCCGGCGGCCAGAAAACGCGTCTCGCACTTGCGAAACTGCTGCTTTTAAAGCCGGATCTGTTAGTGCTGGATGAACCGACGAACCACTTGGACATCGAAACATTGAGCTGGCTCGAAAACTATTTGCAAGGATACTCCGGCGCGCTTTTGATCGTCAGCCATGACCGCTACTTTTTGGATAAGATCGCGACAGAAGTGCTCGAGCTGAGCCGCCATCATTTGAAAAAATATACCGGCAATTATTCGCGCTATTTGGATCAAAAAGCAGTTCAGCTCGCTTCGGAGTGGAAGCAGTATGAAAAACAGCAGACAGAGATCAGCAAGATGGAAGACTTCGTCAATCGCAACTTGGCGCGCGCTTCAACGACCAAACGCGCCCAGAGTCGGCAAAAAGCGCTCGCGAAAATGGACCGGATGGATCGACCGCAAGACAAAGAAAAATCGGCGCACTATCTTTTCCACATCGACCGCACCTCCGGCAATATCGTACTGGAACTTGAAGACGGCGTGATCGGCTATGAAGACGCGGTGATCTCTCAAAATATCGAACTCGATATCCGCAAAGGCGACGCGATCGCCTTGATCGGCCCAAACGGGGTCGGCAAGTCGACGCTTTTGAAAGGGATCGTCGGTCTCCATCCGCTGCTCGCAGGCAAAATGCGCCTCGGCACGAATGTCGATATCGGCTATTACGACCAAGAGCAGCAGCAGCTTGTCGGCAATAAAACCGTTTTAGCGGAACTTTGGGATGAACATCCAACGACCCCTGAAAAAGAGATCCGGACTGTTCTGGGAAATTTTCTGTTCAGCGGCGACGATGTGAAAAAGACCGTCAACCTGCTGAGCGGCGGTGAAAAAGCCCGCTTATCGCTGGCAAAGCTTGCGATGCAGGCCGAGAATTTTCTGATCCTCGATGAACCAACCAACCATCTCGATATCGACAATAAAGAAGTCTTGGAAAATGCCTTGATCGATTATCCCGGTACGCTGTTTTTCGTCAGCCACGACCGCTATTTCATCAACCGGCTCGCCAACAAAGTCGTCGAATTGACCGAAGACGGCAGCAAGCTCTATTTGGGCGACTATGATTATTATCTTGAGAAAAAACAAGAAGAACTCGAGATTGCTGAAGCAGCCGAAGCGGAACGACTTGCCGCCCTGCCGGAAGAGACGGTCAAAAAAACAGTTTTCAAAAACAAAGAGCAGCAGAAATTAGAGCGCTCTCTCCAGCGCAAGATCACCGCGCTCGAAGAAGAACTCGCCAAACTGGATGAGGCGATCGATCGGCTCCAAGCAAAAATGATCGAACCAGATAACTTGAACGATCACGAAAAACTCCTCGAGATCGATACCGAATTAAAAGAAATGCAGCAAAAACAAGAAGAGCGCCTAAATGAATGGGAAAGCTTGAGTATTGAACTAGAAGAAGTGCAGAAAAAAGAATCCTAGAAGCAAAAACGGCCGCCAGCGAAATCACGCTATCGGCCGTTTCTTTATTTTTTGTACATCTTAAATTCCAAAAACAGATCATTATATTCCTGCAATTTTTCCGGGCCGAGGTTTTTGTAGACTTCAAGGTGCTGGATCGTGTTGTCTGCCGGATAAAATTGCGGATCATTTCGAACATCTTTCGGCAAATATTGAAGTGCTTTTTTGTTCGGCGTCGAATAGCCGATATATTCAGCATTTTGCGCGGCGTTTTTCGGTTCGAGCATGAAATTGATAAATTCGTAAGCGCCCTTTTTGTTTTTGACTGTTTTCGGGATCACGATATTATCGAACCACAAGTTGGAGCCTTCTGACGGGATCACATAGTGCAGATGCTCATTAGCAGCGAGCATATCGGCCGCTTCACCAGAAAACGTTACGGCGACACTTGCTTCTTCATTGATCATATACATTTTGATCTCATCAGCAACGATCGCTTTGACGTTCGGCGTCAGTCCGCTGAGTTTATTTTTGGCAGCGATTAATTTTTTCGAGTCTGTGCTGTTGAGCGACTCACCCATACTATTGAGCGAAAGACCGATCACTTCGCGTGCGCCGTCGATCAGCATCAGCTGGTCGCGCAGTTTCGTACTCCACAAGTCGTCCCAATGTTTGATCTCGCCGGCTTTGACGAATTTATCATTGTACACGATCCCGAGAGTTCCCCAAAAATATGGGATCGAATAGTTGTTGTCCGGATCAAAATCGAGATTCATAAAGCGCGGATCGATATTTCCGAGTCCTTTGATCTTCGAATGGTCGAGCTTTTCGACCATTCCTTCTTTCATCATGCGGTCGATCATGTATTCACTTGGGATCGCGATATCATAAGCGGTCCCGCCTTGATTGATCTTGGTATACATCGCTTCATTGCTGTCGAATGTTTCATAGCTGACTTTATAGCCGGTCTCTTTTTCAAATTTTTTGATCAGTGCCGGATCGATATAGTCGCCCCAATTGTAGATCGTCAGCGAATTGCGGCCGGTCTGCCCCTGCGCTCTTTGCATGTGGCGCGAAGCAAGCGTCAATAACAGAATGATCGCGATGATCCCGATAAGCAGTGATTTCAAGCGTTTCATAAGAGATCACTCGCCTCGCTTTCTTTTTTATTGCGGCGCAGGCGGCGCGACATATTGTCTTTGGAGATATAGTAGTAGCCGACGACGAGGATCAGCGAAAACAAGAAGACCATCGTACTCAGGGCATTGATCTCAAGGCTGATCCCTTGGCGCGCCCGTGAGTAGATCTCGACGGAGAGCGTCGTAAAGCCGTTGCCGGTCACGAAAAACGTCACCGCAAAGTCATCCAGCGAATACGTGAATGCCATAAAGTAGCCGGCAATGATCCCCGGGGTCAAAAACGGCAAAATGATCTTTTGGATCACTTGCGGAGTGCTTGCTCCCAAATCACGCGCCGCATCGATCATCGCCGGATTCATCTCGCGCAGTTTCGGCAAGACCATCAACACGACGATCGGGATGCTGAAAGCGATATGGCTCAAAAGCACGCTGCCGAAACCGAGCGAGAACTGTTTGAAGACATTCCCGAAGAAAGTGAACAAGATCAAGAAGCTCGCGCCGATGATGACGTCCGGCGACACCATCAGAATATTGTTCACGCCGAGAAGACTCGTGCGGTGCAAGCGGCTTTTCGTATAATAGATCGCCATTGCGCCGAATGTCCCGATCATTGTTGCCAAAAGTGCGGAAAGAAATGCCAGCATAAAAGTATTCAGCACTATCTCGATCAAACGCGAGTCGGCAAACAATTCTTGGTAATGACTGAAGGTAAACCCTTCAAAATGCGACATCCCTTCGCCGCTGTTGAATGAATAATAGATCAAGTAAGCGATCGGCAAATATAACAGAATGAAGACGATCACTAAATAAACGTTCGACCATTTGAATTTGCGCATCATTTGATCTCCCCCTTATTTTTGCGTTCGCCGGTCATCGCCATGATCACAAACATCATTAAAATCAAAATCACACCGATCGTCGAACCCATTCCCCAGTTCTGCGTCACGAGAAAATGCTCTTCGATCGCGGTCCCGAGGGTAATGACACGGTTCCCGCCGATCAGGCGCGTCAGCATAAAGAGCGAGAGGCTCGGGATGAAGACGGCCTGTACGCCGGCTTTGACACCTTCTAAAGAAAGCGGGAAGATCACGCGCGTAAACGTATTGAAGTTATCCGCACCCAAGTCGCGGCTCGCGCTGATGAGCGAGGGATTGATCTCTTCGATCGCGTTGAAGATCGGCATGATCATAAACGGGATCTCGATATAGGCGGCAACGAACATAAAACTGAAATCGGTAAATAAGAGCTGGCGCGGACCGATCCCGATCAGCGTCAAAAACTCGTTGACGCCACCGTGGATGCTGAAGATCCCGATAAAGGCGTACGCCTTCAAGAGCAGATTGACCCACGTCGGCAAGATCACCAAAAGAAGCCAAAGCTCTTTGTGCTTCGTGCGGCTCAAAAAAAGGGCGGTCGGATAGCTGATCAAGAGCGTGACGACCGTGATCAGCGCCGCATAGACGAACGAATTGAAGGTCATCCGCAAATACGTGCCGCTTGAAAAATACGTCCGATAGTTTTCAAGCGTAAAAGCCCCGTTGATGTCGAAAAAAGATTGATATAAAATCAGCAGGATCGGCGCCACGACGAAGAGCATGATCCACATTGCATATGGCACCATCATCCAGCGTCGCGCTTTAGCCATGCGTCTCCTCCCCTTCGTAGCTTTCCAGCCGGGCATCGAAGTCCGCTTCGGATTCATTGAAACGCATCACGTGGATGTCCTGCGGCTCGAAAGCCAGCCCGACTTCCGCGCCTTCCTTGGCTTTGCGGGTCGAGTGGACCATCCATTCGTTGCCGTCTGCATCGTAGCAGATGATCTCATAATGGACACCGCGGAACAGCTGCGTATCGACTTTGACGACTAATTTGCCTTTTTCCGGCGTCGTGATCGTCAAGTCCTCCGGCCGCAAAACGACTTCGACCGGCTCATGCGGACGCATCCCGCCATCAACACATTCAAACTGCTTGCCGACGAACTCGACGAGATTGTCTCTGAGCATCGTGCCTTCGATGATATTGCTTTCGCCGACGAAATCTGCGACAAAATGGCTGATCGGCTCATCATAAATATCGACCGGCGTTCCGGACTGCACGATCCGGCCTTTGTTCATCACAAAGATCTCATCGCTCATCGCCAGCGCCTCTTCCTGATCATGCGTCACAAAGATAAACGTGATCCCGAGGCGCTGCTGCAGCTCGCGCAGCTCGTACTGCATGTCTGTTCGCAGCTTCAGATCAAGGGCGGAAAGCGGCTCGTCGAGAAGCAAAAGCTGCGGTTCATTGACGATCGCCCGCGCGATCGCGACCCGCTGCCGCTGCCCGCCGCTCATCTCATTGATCTCGCGGCCTTCAAAGCCCGGCAGCTGGACAAGCCGCAGCGCGTCTTTGACCTTTTGCAAGATCTCTTTTTGCGGCAATTTCCTGACGCGCAATCCAAAGGCGACATTTTCAAACACATTCATATGTGGAAACAGTGCATAATCTTGGAACACTGTATTGACTGGTCGTTTATTTGCCGGAACATCGTTGATCCTTTGCCCTTTGAAAAATATATCGCCCTCAGTGACTTCGGTAAAGCCGGCGATCATTCGCAAGATCGTTGTTTTTCCGCAACCGGAAGGTCCCAGAAGCGTGTAAAACTTTCCTGCCTCCAGTTCAAAACTGACTTTTTTCAAAACGGTTTCATCTTCTTCATAGCGTTTCACGACATCGCGAAACTGAATGATTTTTTCTGCCATTTTTCACTCACCCTTCTTTCGAAGCTTTGCTGAAGCGGCTGCGAGTGCATCCGTTCGGCTACTTATTGTAACAGGTTTTCAAAAGCGTGTCATTGTTTTCCAGAAAAGCCGCGGCGGGATTTGAAGGAAAGTGTCTTGACAAAGAAAACGACGATTACTATCATAAGGTGAACACTTTTTCGCTCGTAATAATACAGCGCTTTTCGCTGATCAATCCGCAAAGGAGTTTCCCATGAATATATTGATAACTGCCGGCGGGACGACCGAAGCGATCGATCAAGTCCGCGGCATCACCAATCACTCATCCGGCCGCCTCGGTAAAGCGATCGCCGAACGCTTTTTAGCAGCAGGAAACCAGGTGACTTATCTTGCCACGCCGACTGCCGCAAAACCGGCGGAGTTGGAGGCGGTGACGATCAAGAGCACGCTCGATTTATATGAAAAAATGCAGTACCTGCTCGAAAACCAAACGTTCGACGCCGTGATCCATAGTATGGCAGTCAGCGATTTCACGCCGGTCAATACACTCAACAAAGAAGGTTTTATTGAAGCTTTTTCGCGCGAACTGACGGATCCTTCCCCGGAAAGTGTTGCGCGTGCGCTGGACGCACTCTCTGAAGGCGTTGCGTCTGCTTCAAAGATCTCTTCCGCTACAGAAGAATTGATCGTTTTCATGAAGCAGACACCGAAAGTGATCCGTCTCATTAAAATGATGCAGCCGGAAACTTGTCTTGTCGGTTTCAAACTTTTGGTCGGCGTTTCAAAAAAAGAACTTTTTTCCGTAGCCCGCGAAAGCCTCGTGAAAAACCACAGTGATTTCGTGCTGGCCAACGACTTGGATGACATTTTCGGCACGCAGCATCTCGGCTTTTTATTGAATGGCGCCGGCCTCGTTGCAGAGGGCACGACAAAAAGCGCGATCGCTGAGATGATCTATCAAGCAGTCAAAACAAAAATCGAGGAGGAATCTGAATCATGAAAAAAGTATTGTTAGGCGTTTCTGCTAGTATTTCCGCATATAAAGCGGCTGACATCACTTCGTCTCTGATCAAAAAAGGTGTCGATGTCGAGATCGCGATGACCGAACACGCGACCAAATTCATCACCCCGCTTACGCTGCAATCGCTGAACCATCATCCGATCCACGTCGAAGTCATCGAAGAGATGGAGCCCGAGATCATCACGCACGTCGATTTGGCGCGGAACGCCGACTTGTTTTTGGTCGCCCCTGCCAGCGCGGACATCCTCGGAAAAATGGCGAATGGGATCGCTGACGACATGCTTTCTTCTTTGAACCTCGCGATCCACCCCGAGACCCCGAAACTCTTTGCTCCGGCAATGAATACGTATATGTATGAGAATCCGATCACACAGAAAAATATCAACCAGCTGAAAGCATTCGGCTATGAAGAGATCGCGCCGAAAACTGCGCGGCTCGCATGCGGGGATGTCGGGCGCGGAGCACTCGCGAACGTGGAAGACATCGTCCAAGCAGTGCTTGCGCATCTCGAAAAATAAATCTAGCTAGCGAAATTTGGAGGAGCCATCCATGAAAACGAAAAAGAACACGACGACGTTTGACATCACTTTGATCGCTTTATTCGTCGCGATTATGATCCTTTTGGCAACGACCCCGCTCGGCTTTATCCCGATCGGCCCTTTAAATGCAACAACGATGCACATTCCAGTGATCATCGCTTCCTTGGTGATGGGGCCGAAGATCGGCGGGATCTTGGGCGGCCTGTTCGGCGTCATCAGCCTGATCCGTGCGACCGTGATCGTTACGCCTCTTTCCTTTGTTTTCTCGCCGTTCGTCTCGCCGACCGGCCAAGGAGCCGGCGACTGGAAAGCCCTGATCGTTTCGATCATTCCGCGGATCTTGATCGGGATCGTGCCGTTTTACGTTTACCGTTGGAGCAAGAAATTATTTAAGAAAAGTAATAATACCTTGATCCCGCTGGCGATCGCCGGATTTCTGGGTTCAATGACCAATACTCTCTTAGTCATGAACTTGATCTACTTTTTGTTCATGGATACTGCCGCAAAAGTGTACAATGTACCGACGAACGCTTTTTACGGCTTGATCATCACGATCATCGGTACGCAAGGCATTCCTGAAGCCCTGATCGCCGCTGTCTTATGCGTCGGTATCACGACCGCACTTTTCAAACTGATGAAACGCAATCATCACCCGATCAAATCATGAACAGAAAGAGTGTGACAAAAGCACTCAGTTTCGAAAAATAAGAAAAAGCCGCTCCGCAATGATCATTGAATCGATCAAAGCGAAGCGGTTCTTTTTTGCGGAGTGCCTTTATATCAGGCAAATTTCTCAATATAAGTTGATGAACGTTTTTATTTCCAGAGGATGTTTCCCCAACGCAACTTTTAACGTTTCAGCAACTCCGCAATAGCTGCGCCAACGAGGAAAGCCGCGATCACCGCGCTGGCGATGACTAACGGATAGGAAGGCGAACTCGCGGTCAAGAGATAGCCAATGATTGCGAATGAAATCAAAACGCCGAAAATAATGTTGATAATAAAATTGCGCGACATAAGATTCAGCTCCATTCAATATAACGGACAGACAAATCGCAAACAGTCCATTTCAGCGACTTTTCACACAACGATCCAATGATCCATTGTCAGCGGCTTTATACAGGCTCTTCACCGATGATTCGGACTTCAACTTCCAAATCAACATCGAATTTTTCTTTGATGACTTGCTGGATATGCTGGATCAGCTCGAGATAGTCGGTCGCGGTCGCGTGATCGATATTGACGATGAAGCCAGCGTGTTTTTCAGAAACTTGCGCGCCGCCCCATTTTAATCCTTGCAGGCCGGCCTTTTGGATCAAAGCGCCGGTGTAATGGCCGGCGGGACGTTTAAAAACGCTGCCGCATGACGGATATTCGAGCGGCTGTTTGCTTTTTCGAAGCGCCGTCAGCTCGTCCATCCGCTGCTGGATGACAGCTTTCTTTTCCGGCGTCAGACGGAAAGTGGCTTGCAGCATGACGGCCCCGTCTTCTTGCAGGACGCTGCGGCGATAGCCGAACTTCATCTCCTCTTTCGTCAAAGTTTCGATTTTGCCGGTTTTTGAAAGAACTTGACAACTTTCGAAAACTTGGGCGATTTCACCGTCATAGGCGCCCGCATTCATAAAGACTGCCCCGCCGACGCTTCCCGGGATGCCGCAAGCAAACTCCAGCCCGCTCAAACCTTCTGCCAGTGCGCGGTCGCTGACATCGACCAGTTTAGCGCCTGCTTGAGCGCTCAAGAGCCCGTCTGCGCAGTCGATCGCTTTCATCTCGGTCAAGATCACGACCAAGCCGCGGATCCCGCCGTCACGCACGATCAAATTGGAAGCATTGCCGAGCGTCGTCCACGGCAGGTCATGTGCCTGTGCATAATAAAAAAGCTCCTCGACTTCAGCAGCAGAACGCGGAAACGCAAGAAAATCAGCCGGTCCGCCGGTTTCAGTAAAGGTATATTTCGATAACGGCTCATTTGCCAGGATCTGGATGTCCGGCAGCGCTGTTTGAATGGTTGTCATATTCTCTCTTCCTTTCACTTCGAATGGTTTTATTGTACCATAGAAGCAAATCAAAGATAAAAATGCTGTTCAACCGCATGGAAAAGAGGGAAAAAAATGAAATTTGTCACATGGAACGTCAATGGTCTGCGTGCAGTCATGAAAAAGAACTTTATGGAGATCTTCCATGAATTGAATGCGGACTTTTTCTGTCTGCAGGAGATCAAGCTGCAAGCCGGCCAGATCGAGCTGGACTTGCCGGGGTATTATCAGTATTGGAATTACGCCGAAAAAAAAGGCTATTCCGGCACCGCGATCTTTGCCAAAGAGCCAGCGCTCTCGGTCCAAAACGGGATCGGCAAAGAAGAACATGATCAAGAAGGACGCGTGATCACGTTGGAATACCCGCACTTCTTTCTGGTCGACTGTTATACACCGAACTCGCAAAGCGAGCTGAAGCGCTTGGACTACCGGATGAAGTGGGAAGAAGACTTTCGGAAATATTTAAAAAAACTCGACAAAAAAAAGCCGGTGATCTTATGCGGCGACTTGAACGTGGCGCACGAAAACATCGACTTGAAGAATTGGAAGACCAACCAAAAAAATGCCGGCTTCACGAAGGAAGAACGGCAGCAAATGACAAATCTGTTAAAAAGCGGCTTCGATGATGCGTTCCGCTACTTTTATCCCGAAGCGACCGGCATTTATTCTTGGTGGAGCTACCGCTTCAATGCCCGCAAAAACAATGCCGGTTGGCGGATCGACTATTTCATCACGTCCAAACGCTTGGAACCAGCGCTCAAAGATGTCAAGATCCTGACTGAGATCTACGGGAGCGATCACTGTCCGGTCGAACTGCTCGTGGATAACGAAGCTCTCGAAAGCGGTAAATGATCACTCTTCCGTAAACGAGTCGGGCGGATCTTCTTTCACGCCGTGCAAGAGACGGTCAACGACTTCAACAGGCCCGCTCACGACCAGCTGGCGCTCGTCAGGCCCGCTTCCGCGGGTGAAGGAAAATGTCACGGCATTCTCAGGCGGCTCCGAAAGCAGATCGCCCCATTCAACGACTGAAACGCCGTCGCCCTCGAAATATTCTTCAAGCCCCATGTCTTCGACTTCGCCGTCGATGCGGTAGACATCCATGTGGTAAAGCGGCAAGCGTCCTTCAGTATACTCGCGGATCAGTGTATACGTCGGCGATTTTAAATGGCGCTTGATCCCGAGGCCTTCTGCGAGTCCTTGCGTGAAGGTCGTTTTGCCGGTCCCGAGATCGCCCACCAAAAGCAGTACATCGCCGCTTTCTAAGTGCCGCGCGATCAGGCGGGCGATCTTCTGCGTTTCGAACACGTCTCCCATTTCAAACTTCATCGCATTTTCCTCCTTTTCATTCATGTAAAAAAACTTGGAACAGCCGCAAAGCCGCTCCAAGTTTTTTGATTCTCAGTAATTTCTTGAAATTATTTCAGCAGTGTTTGCGCTGAAGTGATGATCGCAAGTTTATATACGTCTTCTTCGTTCGCTCCGCGGGACAAATCAGAGATCGGTTTGTTCATGCCTTGCAGGATCGGTCCGACCGCTTCAAAGCCGCCCAAGCGCTGCGCGATCTTGTAGCCGATGTTGCCGGCTTCCAGTTCAGGGAAGATAAAGACATTCGCATGTCCAGCCACCTTGGAATCGGGTGCTTTTTGCTTCGCTACGGAAGGCACGAATGATGCATCAAATTGCAGTTCGCCGTCCAGCGGAAGTTCCGGTGCTAATTTTTGTGCGATCGCAGTTGCTTCGCGTACTTTGTCGACTTCCGGTGCTTTGGCAGAACCTTTTGTCGAGAAGCTGAGCATTGCGACTTTCGGATCGATATCGAACAACGATGCAGTTTTCGCCGTTTCAACTGCGATTTCAGCTAATTCTTGTGCATTCGGATTCACATTGATCGCACAATCAGAGAAGATATACCGAGCTTCGCTGCGGGAGCCGACCATCAAGAAAGCTCCGCTCGTGCGGCTGACGCCGGGTTTCGTTTTGATGATTTGAAGTGCTGGGCGCACGGTGTCGCCGGTCGAATGGATCGCGCCGCTGACAAGGCCGTCTGCTTTATCCATATAAACGAGCATCGTGCCGAAATAGTTCGGGTCTTTTAAGATCGTAAGCGCTTGTTCGCGGGTCGCTTTCCCTTTGCGGCGTTCCACGAAACTGTCGACCATTTGATCCCATTCCGGATAGTTTTCCGGATCATAGATCGCGATCCCGCTTGTTTTGTATCCCAAGCTGTTTGCTTTTTCTTTGACTGCTGTTTCATTGCCGATCAAGATCGGATCGACTAAGCCGTCTGATTTCAAACGAACAACGGCGCCTAAAATGCGCGGGTCTTCTGATTCCGGAAAAACGATCTTCACATTTTTTCCGCTGATTTTTTCTTTTAAGCTTTCAAATAAATCCACAAGAGTTCCCTCCAAGTTTGTTTTTATACTAAAAAATAGTACACCATTCCTCATCAATCATACACTTTTTTTGTGAAAAAACAAAAGGTTTTCCTTACGTTTCTTCTGTCGGATCTTCCGGCAGGCGCCAATCGATCGGTGTCTGGCCGAGAGCTGTCAGCAATTCATTGATTTTTGAAAAGGGCCGCGAGCCGAAAAAACCGCGGTGTGCACTTAACGGCGAAGGGTGCGGCGCTTTCAAAATGATATGGCGCGTCGTATCGATCATCGGGATCTTCGCCTGTGCCGATTTCCCCCACAAAAGGAAAATAATCGGTTCCGTGCGCTCATTCAGCTTTTGGATGATCGCGTCCGTCAAATGCTCCCAGCCGTGTCCTTGGTGCGAATACGCCATTCCCGCCCGGACAGTCAGCACAGTATTCAAGAGAAGGACCCCCTGCTCGGCCCACGATTTCAAATAGCCGTGTTTGGCCGGCGGGATCCCAAGATCGGCTGCCAATTCTTTATAAATGTTTTGAAGAGACGGCGGGATCTTGACCCCCGGCTGGACTGAAAAGCTTAAACCGGTCGCCTGATGCGGTCCGTGATAAGGATCTTGGCCGAGGATCACGACTTTGACTTTTTCATACGGCGTCAGCTCAAGTGCCGAATAAATATGATACACATCGGGATACACTTCATGATGCTGATATTCTTCAGCTAAAAACTGGTGGAGTTCTTTGTAATAATCTTTTTCAAATTCCTCTGCTAAGAGATTCTGCCAGCTATTGTGCAAAATCGGCTTCATGGCAAAACTTCCTTTCCGATCATTTGACGCGGAGCAACTCTTTCATTTGCTCCGGCATTGAAAAATGATACACTTAAAACAACAAAACCAAGTGAAAGTAGTGACTTTATGATCAAAATGATTGCTTCAGATATGGATGGCACGCTTCTCGATCCGAATCAAGAGATCAGCCGCACGAATCAGGAAATGATCCGCAAAGCGCAAGCGGCCGGACTGATCTTTGTCATCGCGACCGGACGCAGTTTTACCGAAGCAATTCCGCCGATCGAAAAAACCGGCTTGAAATTTCCAATGATCACGAGCAACGGCGCACAGATTTTTGATGCGAACCATAAAATGGTGGCGCTGGAA
This sequence comes from Enterococcaceae bacterium, assembly GCA_022649665.1. Taxonomy (GTDB): domain Bacteria; phylum Bacillota; class Bacilli; order Lactobacillales; family Enterococcaceae; genus JALCOL01. The sequence continues at coordinate 278,025 of JALCOL010000002.1, read as the reverse complement.
GAGATCCCGAAAGACCAAGGCATCCAGATCGCCCAGATCTTGAAAAAAAGCGGCGTCTACTTTGAGATCGCGACTGACCGCGGCGTTTACTCTACAAATCAAGCCGAACGCGTCACGCATTCGGCCCAATCGATCTTGAAAAACAATCCCGAGATTTCGCCGCAAAAAGCGATCGCGATGAGTTCCAACTATTTAGCACGGCTCGCCGTTGAATATGTCCCGACGTACGAGATCCTCTTTACGAATTCTTCGATCCATCTCTTAAAATTCATGGCTTTCAGCTTGAATGAACGCAACCCGCTGAGCGCATTGAAAGACCGCTTGCTGGAGCTGCCGAATTTGAAAGTCACCTCTTCAGCGGCCGGCAATATCGAGATCAATCAGATCAAAGCTCAAAAAGGCAAAGCTTTGGCGCGTTTCGCCGCGATGAACGACCTTTCGGCAAAAGAGATCATGGCGATCGGCGACAGTGAAAATGATCTGAATATGCTGGAGACAGCTGGTCTTTCAGTCGCGATGGAAAATGCGCTCGAAGATGTCAAAGAAAAAGTCGATTGGATCACCGGCATTAACAGCGAAGACGGCGTCGCGATGGCGATCCGCCGCCTGCTGCAAATCGAACATCACCGCTGAGCGCTTTATTTGAGCGGCTGCTGGAGGTGATTATAGCGGTGGGCGCTGATGATCATCTCGCCTACTTTTTGAAAACCCATCTGCCGGTAAAGTTTTTCGGCTTTTGGGTTTTTTTGATCCACATTCAAGCCGACAAGGTGCTTGCCGCTCGCCGAGGCGACTTGCGGGACAGCCTGCAAAAGCTTGGTCCCGATGCCGTGGCCGCGGGCATTGCGGCTGACAATCAGCGTATCCAAATACCATTCGTGCGGATACACTTCCGGATCTTCAAAGAGCGGCGGGATCGAGGTTCCTTCACGAGTCTTCAAACGATTCCACGCGGTATCGATCGCCGGTTCGTCTTCGGCCGGATAACCGAACGCTGCCCCGAGGATCTCGCCAGCGTCTTCGGCCACGATCGCGCGCTCCCAATGATAGCGGTAGCGCGGATCTTGAGCGGCTTCGTTCAATCGCTCCAGCACTTCCTTTTCCGGATACTGCTGCATGACCGGCAGCTCCATGTCTTTAAAAATATCCATCACAAGCGGCAAGACTTGCGGCAAATCATTCTTTGTTGCGTTTCTGATCATTTTGCTGATTTCCTTTCTTTTGCTGCGTATGACGCCGGCGGGCGATCGCGGTCTCCAAGATGGCTTTCAAACTGAAGATATCCGGATATTCCGGAAATTTGAGCGCCGGAAAATTCCGCAAAAAACGGCGCATCGTCGGCGTATGCGGCAGTTTGGGGAAGAATTTCTCCGGATGCTCTTTGATCTCAGCGACTGCCAAGCGGTAGCGTTCGCTGTTTTCTTTGCGTTTGGCGACGAAGTCTTCAACGGAAGCTCCGACATCCGCTTTCAGGCGCGCCGCCCCCATTTCGACATTTTCCTGCAAACTATCGCGCTTCTCTTTGAGGAGTGCGCCGACTTGCGAAACGGCCCGTCGGAAAGCAAGCATATTGACCAAAGTGTAACACGTATCGGTGATCATCACGAGTGCGATCACCCACGCGACCCAGCCCCAATTGTCTGCAACTTTCTCCGCGATTTCCAGCACACGCGGATGGAGCCAGCGGACGACCCAGGTACAGCCGATCCCCCAGCCGAGTGAAACAGGCAGAGCGATCCGGCCATTGATATTGAACGGTACATCTTTATAGTCCCACCATGTCGCGTGGAATAATTTTTCAAGTGCCCAGCTTGTGACATATTCTAAGATGGTACAAAAGGCGGCCGACACAACGAACAGCAAGAAAATATTTGCCTGCACATCTTTTGTCGCCATCACGACCCCCATGATCCCGAACGCGTAGATCGGGCAGTAAGGTCCGACCAAAAAGCCGCGGTATACATAGTGGTGCGCTTTGAGCGAGCAATAGATCGTCTCCCAAAGCCAGCCGATCACTGAATAAGCAAAAAAGAGTATAATAAAGACTTGGATTGCCACGTAAAAACCTCCTTCGTCTCATTTTAGCAAAGAATTTCCTTAGAGAAAACTATGAACTATGAAGGCAAAGCAATCGATATCGAAATGGAGTGAGAATATGCTTCCTTTATTCAAATATACGAAAGGCTACCGGCTGCAGATTTTTCTGGCCCCGCTTTTCAAGCTTTTAGAGGCGATCTTTGAGCTGCTTTTGCCGCTCCAAATGGCAAAATTGATCGATCAGGGTATCAAACATCGCGATTCTGCCTTGATTATGCATTACGCCGGTGTGATGGTCGCGATGGCCGCTGCCGGGATTTTGTCAGCGCTGGTTTGCCAGTATTTTGCCTCAGTTTCCTCGCAAGGCCTTGGGACCCGCCTGCGCAATGAGCTGATGCGCAAGATCAATGCGCTTGATGCTGAAACGTTGAGCCGCTTTGGAACCGATACGTTGATCACACGCTTGACCAATGACATCACACAAGTCCAAACGGCGCTGGCGATGTTTATGCGCCTTTTTATGCGCGCACCTTTTTTAAGCATCGGTTCGATCATCATGGCTTTTTACATCCAGTGGCAAATGGGCCTGATCTTTCTGGCGACTTTTCCGCTTTTTTTATTTATTCTCATCTTTATTATCCAAAAAACCGTCCCGCTGTATGAAAAAGTCCAGCAGATGCTTGATCAGCTGAATCGCCAGATCGCCCAAACGCTGAGCGGGGTCCGCGTGATCCGCGCTTTTCGGCGCGAAGGCTTTTTTACCAAAAACAATCTCGCAACGAGCGACCGCTTGGCGAGCGCTTCGACCCATGTCGCTAATATCTCTGCGCTTCTTTCCCCTTTGACGACGCTCGTGATGAATGGTGCGATTTTATTTCTATTATATTTCGGTGCGATCCGGATCGATCTCGGGACGCTCCAGCAAGGGCAAATCTTAGCCTTGATCAACTATATGAATCAAATGCTTTTAGCACTGATCGTTGTCACCAACTTGGCGATTCTTTTTACACGCGCAGAAGCTTCCGGCAAACGGATCCAAGATGTTTTTGACGCGGAACCGGTGCTCACTCCCGGAGAAATCGCGCTGACTGATCTTTCAGGGCCCGATCTGCTCGTGTTTCAAGATGTTTCCTTCCGCTATCCCGAAGCGCGCGGCGACGCCTTAAGTGACATCGCATTTACACTGCCGCGCGGCAAATGGCTCGGGATCACTGGTGCGACCGGCAGCGGAAAATCAACGCTTTTGCAGCTGATCCCGCGCTTCTTTGATCCGAGCCGCGGCACGATCCTGTTTGCAGGGGATCCGCTCGCGAGCCTCTTGATCAAAGACGTCCGGCGCGTGATCGGGATCGTTCCGCAGCATGCTGTTTTAATGACCGGGACGATCCGTGCCAATCTTCAGTGGGGAAAAGCCGCAGCGACCGACGAAGAGTGCTGGGAAGCGCTCGAGATCGCGCAGATCGCCGCCTTCGTCCGCCGCCTGCCCCAGCAGCTCGACAGCCTTTTGGAAGAAGGCGGGCAAAATCTTTCCGGCGGGCAAAAGCAGCGGCTGGCGATCGCCCGTGCGGTGATCAAAAAGCCGCCGCTCCTCCTGCTCGATGATGCGCTGTCGGCACTCGACTATGAAACCGATCTGGCGCTGCGTCAATCGCTGAAGAAAAGTTTGGCGGACACCACCGTCTGTTTGACCTCGCAGCGGATCAGTTCGCTGAAGGACGCTGAACAGATCCTGGTATTAGCGGACGGCCGTGCTGCTGGTCTTGGCACTGATCGTGAATTGTTAGCAAGCTGCAAAGAATACCAGGAGCTCTCCGCCTCCCAAGAAAGCGAGCTGGCCTTATGAAATTTTCTGCTGGAACGATCAAACGAATCTTCTCTTATTTGACGCCGTACCGCATGGCCGTGCTGGCCGGCTTTTTGATCGGGGCAGTTGCGGCGCTCGCCGGCGTTGCTTCGACATTTGCCGTCGGGCGCGCCATGGATCAGATGGTTGGGATCGGCAAAGTCCGTTTTCCTGAACTCACCAAAATACTGCTGCTGCTCGTTTTCATCTATTTGGCAACTTCGCTCGCGCAATACTTCGCGCAGCGCCTCGCTAATCATGTTTCTTACCAAGCGATCGCACGTCTCCGAAATGATTGCAGCACCAAGCTCAATGTGCTGCCGGTCGCGTGGTTCGACAGCCATGCGGAAGGCGACATCCTCTCGCGCTATACGAACGACATGGACAACATCGCGATCGCGCTGACCAGCCTTTTGAGCCAAGCGTTTCTCGGAGTGCCGGTCCTGCTTTTGAGTCTGGCATTCATGCTTGGACAAAGCCGCTCGATGACGCTGATCGTGCTGATCGCGACTCCGCTGATCATCGTCGTCAATTATGCGATCGCCTTCTTTTCGCAGAAATCATTCGCTCGCCAGCAAAGTGTGCTGGGCAAGATCAGCGGCTTCGTCAATGAACATGTTTCCAACCAGATGCTCGTCAAAGCTTTTCAGCATGAAGACGCGACGCAGGCAGCTTTTGAAAAACAAAATCAACGGCTCTACCGCGTGGGCCAAAAAGCGCAATTCGCCTCATCGCTTGCAAATCCTTCTGCTCGTTTTGTTGATCATTTGGCTTATATCGCGATCGGCGCGGTCGGCGGTCTTTTGCTGCTCCGCGGCGGCCGCGGGATCACGATCGGCGTGATTACCAGCTTCACGCTGTATGCCAGCCAATTTTCCAAGCCGTTTATCGATCTCTCGGGCATCACAAGCCAGATCCAAACGGCACTTGTCGGTGCAGAACGCAGCTTTATGATCTTAGAAAGCAAAGAAGAAACCCCAGATCCGAAAACGCCCTTGCCCCTTGAAACAGTCCGCGGGGCGGTCGCTTTCGAACATGTCTATTTCTCTTATGTACCGAGCGTGCCGCTGATCCGTGATTTTAATTTGCGGGTCTCCCCAGGCGAGATGGTCGCGATCGTCGGCAAGACCGGCGCCGGCAAATCGACACTCGTCAATTTGCTGATGCGCTTTTACGAAATCGATCAGGGCCGCATCACCCTGGACGGCCGCGATATTCGCCAGCTCAGGCGCAGCGACTTGCGCAAAGCCTTTGGGATGGTGCTCCAAGAAACCTGGCTGATGGACGGCACGATCGCTGAAAATCTGCGCTTCGGCAATCCCGAGGCGAGCCTGGATGAAATGATCAAAGCTGCTAAAGAAGCCAACATCCATGAATTCATCAGCCGTTTGCCGCAAGGTTACGCGACGCCTCTCGGAAAAAGCGGCCTCGAGATCTCCGCCGGGCAAAAACAACTTTTGACGATCGCGCGCACGATCCTGGCGCAACCGCCAATGCTGATCTTGGATGAAGCCACCAGTTCTGTCGATACTTTGACTGAGGCGCGGATCCAAGCGGCTTTAACGAAATTAATGGAAGGCAAAACCAGTTTTGTGATCGCGCATCGCCTGAAAACGATCCAAAATGCTGACCAGATCCTGGTCATGAAAGAAGGACAGGTCGTCGAAGTCGGCGATCACACTGAACTGCTCAAAAAGGGCGGCTATTACGCAGCTCTTTACGCCTCGCAATTTGAAAAAAGCTGAAAACAGGACCCTGACAAAGGTTTGTCAGGGTCCTGTTTTCAGTTAAATGGTGTTCCAAGCACACAGTTTCGGAACTAAGCTGCTTTGCTTTTTAATTTTAAAAATCGATTGAATGGCAAGCGCGCCATCAAAAAAGTCATGATCAGACTATGCAGCGGGATCGTGATCAAGTTTTTAACGATCCGCGGCGGCATTTGCGCCCAAAACGGTGTCTTATACATGATCGTAAGCCACATCGGCGTCAAGATCAGATTGATCAGGACCGAAACGACTAAGATCGCCAGAAATGTTCGTTTGAAAGTGATTTTCTTTCCAAAATAAAAATAGCCGTACAGGGCCCCTGAAATCATTGCATTCAGCGTAAATCCCGGAAAATACGCGCCTTGCGGGTTGAGTGTTGCGCCGATAATGTCGGCGATCGCTGCCCCGATCCCGCCCCAAAGCGGCCCAAAAAGAAAACCCATCAAATTCGTCGGGATAAACCCGAAACCTACGCGCAGAAGCGGTGTCCCGATCGAAAAGAAACTCAAGACATAGCTGAGCGCCACCAATAGTGCCAGAAAAATCAATGATCGTGTATCCAATTTTTTCATGCTGTGCATCTCCTTAAGAGCTGCCACATTCCGCTAAAAATGCAGCGAATGCGAAAGCAAAACCGCGCATAAATGCTTCGTCCAAAAAGCAACATCCCATCTTTTCGGCACTTAACGCTTTGCTTCCTACTCTGATTTTTTCGACCCGCGGGGTCATAGTGACTTTAGCACAAAAGAAAGATTGTTTCAATGAAATTCTCATGGAATTTTAAAGATTAAAAAATTCATGCCCGGTTTCATGAACGAGATTGCGAAAATCCAAGAGTCCCATTTTGAGTCCGCGGATCAAAACCTCCGCGGTTCCAAGATTCGTTGCCAGCGGAATCTCATACACATCGCACAAACGGATCAATGCATTGACATCTGGTTCATGTGGCTGAGCTGTCAAGGGATCGCGCAGGAAGATCACCAGATCCATCGCGTCTTCCGAGATCATCGCGCCGACTTGCTGATCGCCGCCCATCGGCCCCGACTTGAAGCAATGAACTTTTAAATCAGTCGCTTCCATCACTTTTTTACCGGTCATCCCGGTGGCGTACAAATCATGGTGCTTCAAAATTTCCTGATAAGCAGTTGCGAATTTGATCATTTCCGGCTTTTGCCGGTCATGCGCGATCAGTGCGATTTTCATCGTGTTCTCCCCCTATTTGGTGACCGCTAGACAATTGCTCAGCTTAGCGAATTCTTCGATCGAAAGTGTTTCGCCGCGGCGTTTCGGATCGATCCCGCTCTTAGCAAGCGCCTGAGTCAACCGTTCTTTAGTTGCATCATTTTTCCCGTAAAGCATCAATAAATTATTCCAGAGTGTCTTGCGTCTGGAATGAAAAGCACCGCGGACCAATTGGAAAAAACCTTTTTCATCTTGCAGTTCGACAAGCGGCTGAGCGCGGCGGGTCAGCTGGATGATCGCCGAATCGACATTCGGCTGCGGCGTAAAAACCGTCCGCGGCACGATGAAGGCGGTTTTCGTTTCCATATAGTACTGGACTGCGATCGAAAGCGAACCGTATGCTTTGGTTCCCGGCGAAGCACTTAGCCGGTCCGCGACCTCTTTTTGGACCATCAAGACCATCTCAGCGACCGGTACCCCACTTTCTAAAAAGTGCATCATGATCGGGGTCGTAATATAATACGGCAAGTTTGCAACGACTTTAAGCGGAAGCGTCGGGTCGGAAAATTGCTGGACGGCTTGCGCCAAGTCAGTTTTCAAAATGTCTTGATGGATGATCTTGATATTGTGATAGGGTGAAAGCGTCTCGCTGAGGACCGTCAAGAGCCGCTGATCGATCTCAAAAGCGAGCACTTCGCGCGCTGACTGCGCTAAAAGTTCGGTCAAGGCGCCGATCCCCGGTCCGACTTCGATCACATTGGTCGCATCGTTGATCGCAGCCGTCGAAACGATCTTCCGCAAAATGTTCGGTTCGGTAATAAAATTTTGCCCCAGACTTTTTTTCGCACCCAATCGATATTTTTCCAATATCGCTCGGGTCCGGGTCGGTGTGGCGATCAGCGGACGTTGGTTTTCAGTCATGCAGCTCCTCCTCGATTTCTTTCATTATAGCAATAAATTCAGCTTTGGAAATCTCAAACATGCGTAATCTTTTTAATAATTGTTTACCGTTCGTCGTTCCGATCCTGAGCTTCTCACCCAAAAGCTGGCGGCGGCCTTTCGACGCCGGTGTATTGATCAGCCCATACTCCAAAAGATCTCCGCGCGTGATCTCACCGGTCCGCACACTTCCCGGCGCAGCTACACTTTGGAGCGCTTCTTTGAGCGCTGCTGGACTGGCATGCTCGACTCCCAAGCTGCCGCCGCTTTTTTGCGGACGGGCTTCTTTTTTGCTCAAAAAAGCATGTTTGGCGGCTGGGATCTCTTCCATGATCCGCTGGCGGATTTTTTCGCCGGCAAAATCCGGATCGGTAAAGACGATCACGCCGCGCGTTTCTTGCGCTAACTTGATCTTTTCCAGCGTAGCGGCATTGATCGCCGAGCCTTGTGTCTCGATCGTATCGACATCAAAAACTTCTTTCAAACGGCGGGTATCGTCGCGGCCTTCAACGACGATGATTTCTTTGATCCGCAGTTTTTGGGTCATAAGCGCTCCTCGATCCCGAAGAGTGCTGCGGTATTTTGAAATGTCTGTGCAGCGATTTTTTGCCACGGAACATCGCGCAGTTCTGCGATTTTTTCCACGACATAGCGCGTATAGCCGGGTTCGTTCCGTTTGCCGCGGTACGGGACCGGCGTCAAATACGGGTCGTCGGTTTCAACAAGCAGGCGTTCCAGCGGCACTTCTTTGGCTGCTGCCTGGACTTCCGGAGCATTTTTGAAGGTCACGACCCCGCTGAATGAGATGTGCATCCCCAGCTCCAAAAAGTGCTTCATCCACTCCGGATCCCCGTTAAAACTGTGCATGATCCCGCCCAGCTCGTGGATCCGTTCTTCCTTTAAAATACGGTACGTATCGGCAAACGCGTCGCGGCAATGGATCGCGACCGGCAGCTGGTGCTCGCGCGCGATCGCGATCTGGCGGCGGAACAGCTTTTCCTGCGCTTCTTTCGGGTCTTCCATCCAGTAATAATCGAGCCCGATCTCACCGACTGCGACGGCTTTCGGATCTTCGAGCTGCTGCTCCAGTGTTTTCTCCGCACCGCGTGAATAAGTTTTGACTTCAGTCGGGTGCCAGCCGATGATCGACCAGATATTTTGATATTCCGCGCTCAAAGCCAGAGAGCGCTGATTGCTTTCCGTATCAAAGCCGACAACGGCAAATTCAGTCACATCGAGTTTTTTGGCGCGTTCGAGAAGTTCCGGCACTTCGCCGGCAAACTTGTCCGAATTCAAATGGGTATGGCTGTCAAAAATCATTAGATTGCTCCTTTTCATCGAAAAAAAGGACCATGACAAAAGTCTTGTCACGGCCCTGACTCATAAAACTACGCAACGATCGCGCCGGCCGGCATGCCTTTCGGGGCTTCGACCAGTGCCAGATTGCCTTCCTTATCTTCTGCTGAGAGGATCATTCCTTGTGAGATCTCGCCGCGCATTTTTCGTGGTTTCAAATTGGCAACGATCAATACTTTTTTACCGATCAATTTGCTTGGATCCGGATAAAATTCTGCCACACCGGAAAGGATCTGGCGATCGCCTTCATCTCCGGCATTCAAACGGAATTTCAAAAGCTTGTCCGCGTCGGCGATCTTTTGACAATCGATGACTTCAGCGACTTTCAGCTCCAGCTTATCAAATTCATCATATTTGATCATTTTTTCTTTGATCGAGTTCAAATGTGTTTCTTCAGGATTCCACTGGACTTTCGCCACGCTGGAGGAGCGCTTCAGCATCTCGCCGCGGATATATTCGACTTCTTCTTCGACGTCCAAACGCGGGAAGATCGGTTTTCCTTTGCTGATGACTTTGGTGTCTTCCGGAAAATCACCGAAGCGCACCCCCGTCAGCTGCATTCCTTCTTCCGCTAGTCCGAGCTGGTGGAAGATCTTCGCCGGTGTTTCCGTCATGATCGGCTGCAAAAGGATCGCAACGATCCGCAGGCTTTCCGCCAAATGGATCATAACACTGTCGAGTTCGGCCCGCTTTTCTTCCTCTTTTGCCAAGACCCAAGGTTCAGTCTCGTCGATATATTTGTTCGCGCGCGAGATCAAATTCCAGACTTCGCTCAAAGCGACGCTGAATTCCATTTTGTCCATCGCATCGTGATAGTGCGAGATCACGTTCGCTGCCGTCGAAGACAGCTCGCTGTCAAACGGGGTCACGAAAGAAGCATATTTCGGCACGACCCCGTCGCAGTACTTATTGATCATCGCGACCGTCCGGTTCAAGAGGTTTCCTAAATCATTCGCCAAATCGAAGTTGACGCGGTTGACGAATTCTTCCGGCGTGAAAAGCCCGTCATTTCCAAAAGGGATCGCCCGCAGCAAATAATAGCGCAGCGCATCCAGTCCGTAACGCTCCACGAGCATTTCCGGATAAACGACATTCCCTTTTGATTTGGACATTTTGCCGTCTTTCATCAAGAGCCAGCCGTGGCCAAACACTTTTTTCGGCAATGGCAGACCAAGCGCCATCAGCATGATCGGCCAGTAGATCGTATGAAAACGCACGATCTCTTTTCCGACCATATGAACATCAGCCGGCCAGAATTTATCGAACAATTCGGTATTTTCGCTGCCGTAGCCAAGTGCCGTGATATAGTTCATCAGCGCATCGATCCAGACATAGATCACGTGCTTCGGATTGCTTTTGACTGGGATCCCCCAGGAAAATGTCGTCCGCGTAACAGCTAAGTCTTCCAACCCAGGCTTAATGAAATTATTGATCATTTCATTTTTTCGGGAAACCGGCTGGATGAAATCCGGATGGTCTTCATAATATTGCAGCAGACGATCCGCATATTTGCTCATCCGGAAGAAATATGATTCCTCGTGGACCAGCTCGACTTCGTGGCCGCTCGGCGCTTTGCCGCCGATCACTTTGCCCTCTTCATCGCGGTACACCTCGGCAAGCTGTGTTTCGGTGAAATATTCTTCATCAGAAACCGAATACCAGCCTTCATATTGTCCCAAGTAAATATCATCATTTGCCAAAAAATATTCGAAAATATTTTGGACGGCTTCTTCATGATATTTATCGGTCGTCCGAATAAATTTGTCATAGCTGATATCCAGCGTTTTCCACAGTTTTTTGATATCGGTCGCCATACTGTCGACATATTCTTTCGGCGTCACGCCGAGGCTTTCGGCCTTTTGTTCGATTTTGAGACCATGCTCATCGGTCCCCGTCAAATAAAAAACGTCAAAACCCATCAAACGTTTATATCTTGCAATCGCATCGCAGGCGATCGTCGTATAAGAATTTCCAATCGTCAGCTTGCCGCTTGGATAATAGATTGGAGTTGTGATATAAAATGTTCCCTTCTCACTCATTAAGGAAACCCTCCCTTTCAGATCTTGCACCCAGTGCAGTTCTTTAGTAGTATATCACAACCGTAAGCCTTTTTCCGAAAAAAATCACCCGTTTTTCGCGCCTTTTGGACGGCTTTTCACCGTGCACCGGCTAGCGCTTTAAAAGTACATTTGCTATACTTGACTCAACTGAAAGAAGAAAGCGGGATATTATGCCAACATCCGAAGATGAAAATCAATATTTCAAGCACACCGCCAGTGAAAGCGAATTCTTGCGCTGGTATCGTGCGCAGCATCCATCGATCGACCGTTCTCCTCTTCTGACTGTTGACGATGTCCTGATCAGCTACCGCAAAAAAGAAGATGAACTGAAGCTGCTCTTGATCCAGCGCGATACTCACCCATTCAAGGGATCTTGGGCGCTTCCCGGCGGCTTTGTGCTGCCGAAAGAAGCGATGGAGACTTGCTGCATCCGCAACACTTTTGAGGAAACCGGCGTCCAGCTGACGCGCACCGATATCGAACAGTTGTACTGCTTCAGCGAACCGGACCGCGATCCGCGCGGCTGGGTCGTGACTGTCAGTTATTTGGCCTTTATCGGCAAGGAAGAGCCGCTCACCAAAGGCAAAGAAGCCCGCAATGCCTGCTGGTTCACATTGAAACGCGTCAACAACCACTTGATCTTGACGTATCAAGATATCCGGATCGAGCTCGATCTGGTGACCAAGCGCTCCATCGGCGAAGACCGTTTAGCCTTTGACCACGATCAGATCATTTTGACCGCGTATGAACGAATCCTTCATCAAATGTATAACAATCCGCGGATCTTGCTGGTGCTCGGCAGCCAATTCACGATCTCCGAGGCGCGCAAAGTTTTCGCTCAGATTCTGGGGATCGATTTTCGCCTGATCGATCACTCGAACTTCAAAAAATCGATGCTGAAATACTTCAAAGAAATCGGCGAATCACCGACCGGCATCGGCCGACCTTCCAAAATCTATCAGCTTGAAAAACCAAGCGGCTCGATTCTTTAACGCTAAGACGCTGCGGCATTCCTTATGTCGCAGCGTCTTTTTTTTATCCATCAGCCAGCTTACATCAAACTTGAGTAAAGCCCCATGATCTCTTCGATCGAAGTGTCGCGCGGATTGCCAGGGGTACAGACATTAGCAAAAGCATCTTCGGCGAGTGTCGCGATGTCTTTTTCTTTCGCCCCGAGTTCGGAGATCGTTGCCGGGATCCCCACCTCTTTGCCAAGTTGCGCGACCGCATCACAAGCCGCATCGCGAACTTTTTCCAAGTCCATCGTTGCAGCGTCTTTTACATGAAATGCTTGCGCGATCGCGCGATATTTCTCCCCAGTAAAGTTTTTGTTGAAACGCATCACCGTCGGCAAAATCGTTGCACAAGCAACGCCGTGCGCAATATTATAATGGGCACTCAGCGGGTGCGCCATCCCGTGAACGAGCCCCAAGCCGACATTCGAAAAGCCCATCCCGGCGATATATTGGGCCAGCGCCATTTCCTCGCGGCCTTTCGGGTCTCCTGCGACTGAATCTCTTAAAGAACGCGCGATGATCTCGATCGCTTTGATATGCAGCATATCGCTCATTTCCCAAGCGCCTTTTGTGATGAATCCTTCGATCGCGTGCGTCAGCGCGTCCATCCCGGTCGCAGCACATAAGCCTTTCGGCATGCCCATCATCATATCGCTGTCGACAAATACGGCGACCGGCACACTGTGCGGATCGACGCACACAAATTTGCGTTCTTTTTCTTTATCAGTGATCACATAATTGATCGTGACTTCTGCTGCAGTACCGGAAGTCGTCGGGACTGCTAAAATCGGCAAAGCCGGGTTTTTCGTCGCCGCTGTTCCTTCCAAACTGCGGACATCCGTAAATTCAGGGTTGGTCAAAATGATCCCGATCGCTTTCGCAGTATCCATTGCAGAGCCGCCGCCGATCGCGATCAGACAATCCGGTTCGGCGACTTTGCAAAATGCGACGCCTTCCTGCACATTTTGGATCGTCGGATTGGGAACGATCTTGTCGTAAAGCTCGTAATCGATTCCTTCATTTTTCAATAGCGCCGTGATCTTCGTTGCAACATCGAATTTTACCAAATCTTCATCGGTGACAACAACCGCTTTTTTGAAGCCGCGATTGTGGAACTCCGGAACGAGGTCTTGGATCGCTCCCGGACCAAAATATGACGTACCATTCAAAATCATGCGATTGACCATCGAAAAAACCTCTCTTTTCTCTTCTATTTTTCTAACTCCTATAGTTTACGCCAAAGCTCGAAAAAGATGAAAAGATTCGCTTTTTATATAGTTTTTGAACATAAAAACGCAAGGCTCAAAAGATAAGAGCGCTTGCGTTTATTTATTCTATTCATTTGAATTAAACGATCGAGCCGCCGCCGTCGACTGCGATAAATTGGCCAGTCACATAGCTGGAAGCATCTGAGGAGAAAAATAAGAGGACCCCGTTCAATTCACCGCGTTTTCCCGGACGCGAAGCCGGATTTGACGTATTATACATTTTCATGAAGTTTTCGTTTTTGAAAAGTGTGCCGCCGGTCATTTCGCTTTCAAACAGACCCGGTCCGACTGAATTGACTGTGATATTGTCCTGCATATAAGAAGCGGCCATCCCCATCGTCAAGCCTCTGACTGCTGCTTTGGACGCGTTATAATTATGGCGCCATAAATCCGGGAATTTGTCGGCAACGATCGCATTCACTGAAGCGATATTGACGATTTTTCCGTATTTTGCTTTGCGCATGTGCGGCACGATATATTTGCTCATGAAGAATGGTCCCTTGACGTTGATATTCATCCCTTTGTCCCAAGCTTCTTCAGTCAAGTCTTCGACGCCGCCGGGGATCGCGATTCCGGCGTTATTCAAAAGAATATCGATTTTGCCATACGTATCGATCACTTTCTGCACGCCGGCTGCGACCGCCTTTTCATCCATCACGTCGCACGGTACCGCAAGTGCTTTGCGCCCCATCTTTTCAATCTCTTTCGCCACTGCTTCCAAGCGGTCCGCTCGCCGGGCAAAGAGTGCGACATCGGCACCATTTGCGGCATAAGCTCTAGCTGCGTCGGCACCCAAACCGGACGAAGCTCCTGTGATCACTGCAACCTTACCCTCTAGATTAAAAATGTTATTCATTATGAAACCCCTTTCATAAAATGTACCCTTAGTATAACGTTTTTCGGGTTGATGTCAATGATTTCTCCGAAAAATGTGGCAGGTATTACCACTATTGGACAAAAAAGAATGTTTGTATAAAAAAAGAAGCAGATTTAGCATGATCTGCTTCTAAAAATTCATTAATATTCGTTATTTTATTAAAACTTAAACGAGCTCGGTCCCGCCGTCAACGACTACGAATTGGCCAGTCACATAACTGGAAGCATCCGAAGCGAAATACAGGATCGTTCCGTTGAGTTCGCCGCGTTTCCCTGGGCGGGAAGCTGGGCTGGTCATATTGTACATTTTCAAAAAGTCAGGATTTTTAAAGAGCGTATCCTGTGTCATTTCGCTTTCGAACAGACCCGGTCCGATCGCATTGACCGTGATGTTGTCCTGCATATAAGACGCTGCCATCCCCAAAGTAAGCCCGCGGACAGCTGCTTTGGATGCATTGTAATTATGGCGCCACAAAACCGGCACTTTATCGGCGATCACGGCGTTTACAGACGCTACGTTGACGATCTTGCCGTATTTGGCTTTGCGCATGTGGGGAACGACATATTTCGCCATGAAGAACGGCCCTTTGACATTGATGTCCATTCCTTTATCCCATGCTTCAGCCGTTAGATCTTCCACGCCGCCAGGGATCGCGATCCCGGCATTATTCAAAAGAATATCGATCTTGCCGAATTCATCGAACACTTTTTGGACCCCTTGTTCGACAGCCTCTTCATTCGTCACATCACACGGAACAGTCAATGCTTTTCCACCTGCTGCTTCGATCTCGTTTGCCAATGCTTCAAGCTTTTCCGCACGGCGCGCAAACAAAGCAACACTTGCACCGTTTTCTGCAAATGCACGGGCGGCGTCAGCTCCCAGACCGGAAGAGGCACCAGTGATGATCGCTACTTTTCCATCAAGATTAAACAAGTTCTTCATTAAAAAACTCCTTTCTTGAGTCATTACTATTATAAAATTTATTTTGTTATGCTGTCAACGAAAATGACTGTTATAAAGTGCAGCAACCTCGGCAACGTTGTTATAATACACCGAGCTGTTTGCTGCGGAGCTGTCCGCAAGCAGCATCGATATCCGTCCCGTGTTCTTGGCGGATCACACAATTGATGCCGTGTTTTTTCAAATAATCATAGAAGCGCAAAACATCTTGCTGCTCGCTGCGCTGATATTGATCATGTTCGCTGACTGGATTGTAAGGGATCAAATTCACATAAGCCAGCTTTTTATGATCCTGCAGAAGTTCTGCCAACTCGCGCGCTTGTGCGATTTGATCATTGACACCGTGCAGCATGATATATTCAAAAGTGACCCGCCGATCCGTTTGATCCAGATAATCGCCGATCGCATCCATGATCTTCGCCAAAGTAAACGTGCGATTGACTTTCATCAGCCGGCTGCGCAGCTCTTCATTCGGTGCGTGGAGGCTCAGCGCCAAATTGACCTGCAAGCCTTCTCGGGCAAATTCACGGATCTTAGGTACGACTCCGCATGTCGAAACAGTGATGTGGCGTGCGCCGATCGCAAGCCCTTTTTGATCATTGATGATCCGGACGAACTTCATGACGTTTTCGTAATTGTCGAACGGTTCCCCGATCCCCATCACGACGACATGACTTAAACGTTCTTCTTTTTTATCCAGGAAGCGCTGGACTTCCATGACTTGCGCCGTGATCTCACCGGCCGTCAAATCACGGCTTTTTTTCAGCAGGCCCGAAGCGCAGAACGAACAGCCCATATTGCAGCCTAATTGTGTCGTAACACAAAGCGAAAGCCCGTATTCTTGGCGCATCAAGACTGTTTCGATCAGATTTTTGTCTTCCAGTTCAAACAGATATTTCGTTGTGCCGTCGCTTGCTTCTTGTACGACGAGCGGTTTCAGCGTCTCCAAAACAAAGTTTTCTTCCAGCATCGCTGCTAATTCTTTTTTTAAATTGGTCATTTCGGCAAACGAAGCGACCCGCTTGATATAAAGCCAGTCCCAAATTTGAGTCGCGCGAAATTTTTTCTCGCCGCGCTCGGCCAGCCAAGTGATCAAGTCTTCTTTTGTCATTCCATAAATCGAGGGTTTCAAATACTCTCCTCCTTATTCAACTATTGCCGATACTATTCTGTTCTTCGGCAAAATGCAACAGTTCTGATTTGATTTAGCACAAAAGAAAAGAACGGCGCTGCATAGACGCCGATCTTTTATTCCTCATCCGGAAGCTGTTCGATCAATACTTTGCGCGGTTTGCTGCCTTCAGAAGGGCCGACGATCCCGGCTTCTTCCAATTGGTCGATCAAGCGCCCCGCTCGCGAATAGCCGATCCGAAAGCGGCGCTGCAGCAGCGAAACACTGGCAGTCTGCATTTCGACCACCATTTTTTTGGCGTCATCAAACAATTCATCGCGGTCGTGATCTTTCTTCTCACTTGCCGGTTCTTCTTGAAGCATCATGTTTTCTTCGTAATCGCTGCCGCGCTGTTCGGTAATGAACTCAACGACCCGTTCAACTTCGTCATCGGAAATAAAGGCGCCCTGTACGCGGATCGGTTTGTTTTCACCCATCGGCAAATACAGCATATCGCCGCGCCCTAAAAGTTTTTCTGCGCCGTTGGAATCAATGATCGTCCTGGAGTCGACGCCGCTTGAAACAGCAAAAGCGATCCTTGAGGGGACATTTGCTTTGATGATCCCGGTGATCACGTCGACGCTCGGCCGCTGGGTCGCAAGGATCATATGGATCCCGGCCGCGCGCGCCATTTGCGCCAAACGAATGATCGCGTCTTCGACTTGGTTGCTGGCGACCATCATCAAATCTGCCAATTCATCAACGATCACGACGATGAACGGCATTTTTTCAGCTGGTTTGCCCGCTTCGTTTTCTTTAACGACTTCGTTATTGTACCCAGTGATATTGCGCACGCCGAGCGCTGCAAATTTTTCATAGCGTTCTTCCATTTCTTGAACGACTTTTTGCAAGGCCTGCGCGGCACGACGCGGATTAGTAACGACCGGGATCAAAAGATGCGGGATCCCGTTATAAACATTCAGTTCGACCATTTTTGGATCGATCATCATCAATTTGACTTCGGAGGGTTTTGCCTGCATCAAAATACTGGTGATGATGCCGTTGATACAGACCGATTTCCCGCTGCCGGTCGAGCCGGCGATCAATAAGTGCGGCATCTTCGTCAAATCAGCCATCACGATCCGGCCGCTGATGTCGCGTCCCAGCGGCACTTCGAGTACTTTTCCGGGATGCGGCGGCTCTTCTTCGATCGTTTCGCGGAACGAAACGGTCGAAACGGTACTGTTCGGCACTTCGATCCCGATCATTGATTTGCCGGGGATCGGCGCTTCGATCCGCAGATCTTTTGCGGCCAGCGCCAGCGCCAAGTCATCACTTAAACTGACGACTTTGCTGACTTTGACGCCGACTGCCGGCTGGATCTCGTACTTGGTAACTGCCGGACCGAGACTGGCTTTGGTCACGGAGACCTCGACACCAAAACTGTCAAACGTCTCTTCCAAAACTTTCACATTTTTTTTGATGCGCGCGCGTTCATTCGACTGATCCGTGGCTGGCGCATGATCCAGCAAAGTCGCCGGCGGCAAAATGTAGTCGCGGTCTTCTTCCTGCATCGAAAACTCAAGCGGCTCATTCGAATCCTCTTCAGCCGTTTCTGGTGTTCTTGCATTTTTTTCCTGCGGTTTTTTATTTTTTTGGAATTCTTCGATCTCAAGCTCCGTTTGGACCGTTTCAGTGTTCGGTTTTTCAGAAAATTCAAACTGCGTCGCCGCGGGTTTTACCTGATTTTTGACTGCAGGATCCTCATCGAGGATCGTTGTCTTGAATTTTTGCAGGGCATTTTTGAACAGCGGATTTTTCTTTTTTTCTGCGGCGCGGTCTGCAGTTTTTACAGGTGCTTTGCGCTTGGTTTTCGCTTTTCTTTGCTTGCGTTTGGTACCGAGCGCGGTGATTTTCTTCCAGCAGTTCTCGAAAAAGTTGCTGAGCGCTTCCAGCGGTACTTCAAAAATCGCCAAAAGACTGAAAAATGCCCCGCACACAACAACGATATACGTACCGACTTGCGAAACTAAAAAATGGATGATCGTATATAATACAGCGCCAAGCATCCCGCCGCCGAGCTCTTGCGTGACCGTATTGCCTTTCACGTCCGCAAAAAGCTTCGCCCAGGTGACTTGCAGAAACTGGCCGTTTTGATGCAGCTCGCCGCGAAACTGGATCGCGGTCCAATAGATCAAAACACATGCCAAGAGCCCGACCAGCCCCGCGGCACGCTTTGTGGAGATCTTTTTAAACGAAAGACCGAATAAAGCGGCCAAGCCGTAGATCGCCAGCGCCAGCGCCAGAAGCGGATAAAGGTCGCCGACGAAAAAGCGGAATACATTTGCCAGCATGACGCCCAGAAACCCAAGTTTCAGTGCGCCGAAAATGCTGAAAAGGATCAAAAGAAAGCCGGCGCTCATGCTGATCGCGCGTGCTTCCATTTTGCGCTGCTTGATGGTCTTTCTTTTTCTTTTGACTGCCAATCACGCTCCTCCTTTCCCATTTTTTCAGTAGTATTAATCTTTGTTCATCGCAGCTTTGAGCGCTGCCGCCAGCGGACTTTCCATTGTTTCTTCTTCCTGTGAATATTTTTTCAGCAGCTTGCGCTCTTCGTGCTTATTCATTTTTTTCTTGTTCTTGCCTTTTCCGTCGAGCTTTTCGGTGATCCCGCACGTTTGGCATTTGAAGAAGGCACCGTTCTGTCCTTCGATAATGATCATTTTTTTGTGGCACTGCGGGCAGCGGTGATTCGAGACTTTCGGATCTTTGCGCCGCTGATAATTGCACTCTGAATTGCTGCAGACATAGCGTTTGCCGTCGCGGCCGTTTCGTTCACGCAATTTTGCCCCGCATTCCGGACAGATCTTCGTCGTCAATGAAAAATCTTTATATTCGGTTTGTGCTGCCTTCACTTCAGCGACTAAACGCTTCGTGTCTTTTTCGATCTGATGCACAAAGGCATCGGCTTGTTCGCGGCCAGCTGCGATCGCATCCAGATTTTTTTCCCATTTCGCCGTCAATTCCGGGCTGACGAGCGAAGGATTGACCAGCTCAAGCAGCTGTTTGCCTTTCGGCGTCGCCTTGAGCAGATTGTTCGTCCGTTCCATGACATCGCTTTTGATCAGTTTTTCAATGATCTCGGCGCGCGTGGCCGGCGTGCCCAGACCATTTTTCTCCATTTGCGCGAGAAGCGTTCCTTCATTCAAAAGAGTCGGGGCTTTGCTCCAGTCTTTTTTGATCCGAAAATCTGCCGGGAAGCGTTCGCCTTTTTTCCAAATAAGCTGCTTATCGGTCGTTTCAGCATGTTTCCAGCCGGCTTCCAACACTTCGTTTTGATGAAAAACAAACGCTGCTGCGCCGCACTTCACCGTGATCTTCTGCTGACGCGTTACTTCCGGTGCTTCAAAAAGCCCTAAGAAGCGCTCAACGACCATTCGATAGATCTTGACTTCATCACTCGACATTTTTTCGGGCCGCGCTGCTTCCTCAGTCGGGATCAGCGCAAAGTGATCGGTCACCCGCTGGTCATTGATCACTTTTTTCTGCTGGAGCTTTGCACCGTCATGCAGGATCTTTTTAGCTGCCGGATCGAAGCGGGTCACCGCTTGGAGCCGTTCGGAGAGTGTTGCTTCGATATCTTGCGGCAAATATTTGGAATCAGTCCGCGGATAACTCAAGACTTTGTGAGTTTCGTATAAACTCTGAGCGAGCGACAAAGTCTTTTTCGCAGAAAACTGATAGCGCTGATTGGCTGCTTGCTGCAATTCTGTCAAATCATACGGCAATGGCGCTGCAACGCGCCGCTCTTTTTCGGTGATCTCGGTCACTTGCGCCGTATCTGCCAAATTTGCCGCAAATCGCTCTGCAGCTGCATGATCTTTGAATTGTTTCGGCGGATTCATCGCCGCACTTGCTCCTTGATGTGTCAGTTGGATCGTGAAAAATTCTTTTGGGATAAATGTTTCCACTTGTTTTTGCGCGCGGGCGACCAGCGCCAACGTCGGCGTCTGAACACGGCCAGCGGAAAGCGAGTCTTGATATTTGACCGTCAAAGCACGTGTTACATTCAAGCCAATCAGCCAGTCCGCTTTCGCACGCGCTACAGCAGATTGATAAAGCGCTTCATAGTCGCGTGCCGGCTTCAAATGGTTGAATCCTTCCATGATCGCTTTTTTCGTTTGTGAAGAGATCCAGAGGCGTTCCAGCGGCTTGGAAAAGCGGATCCACTCGAAAATAAAGCGGCCAACGGCTTCGCCCTCGCGCCCGCTGTCCGTCGCGATAACTGCCCCGCTGATGTCTTTACGGCGTGCCAAGCGTTCGATCAGTTTCAATTGGCGCTGGGTTTTCGGCAGCGGCTTGAGCCCGATTTTTTTCGGGATCATCGGCAGGGTTTCCATCTCCCAGCTTTTCCATTTTGGATCAAGATCTTCCGGAAGCTTGAGCGAGAGCAGATGCCCGTATGCCCAGATGATCACATAATCTTTTCCTTCAAAATAATCGCGGCCGACTGGTTTGGCATCGAGCACTTTGGCAAAATCACGCGCCACGCTCGGCTTTTCAGTCAGTACTAGTTTTTTCATTCATTTCCCTGCTTTCTGCAAAACTTCCTTCTAAAAATCTATTTTTCTTACACGCAATAAAGTTGCAGTAAAGAGCTTCATTCGGATATCGGGGCCGTGACAATTCTTGTCACGGCCCCAGCATCCTAATAAACGGCGTTTCAAAAGTAGCTTCTTCGGATTAGGAGCTGAAAAATCTCAAAAAATATAAGAAACTATTTTCGGATTTTTCTTCTTATTTCTCGAAGCTGGACACTTTTGTCCCAGCCTCCAGATGTTTTAGATATACTGCAATTCTTTTTCTTCTTGATACGCGGCATCGATCAAACCGCCGCCCAAACAAACCATTTCGTCGTAAAAAACGACGGCTTGGCCTGGCGTGATCGCGCGGACCGGTTCAGCGAATACGACTTCAGCCGCGGTCTTCGCTTCATTCAAATGGACCGTAACTGGCGTATCTTTCTGCCGATAACGGAACTTTGCGGTACATGTAAAGACGTTTTCCGGCAGCTTGACACTGTTGAACTGCAGCTCAGAAGCCGTCAAGCGGGTCGCGTAAAGCGCCGGATGATGGAAGCCCTGGCCGACATACAAGATATTTTTTTCGAGGTCTTTACCGACGACGAACCACGGATCATTCGTTTTTCCGCCGCCGCCGATCCCCAAACCTTGCCGCTGGCCGATCGTATAATACATCAAACCGTCGTGTACTCCTTTGACCTCGCCTTCATAGGTCATCATTTTCCCAGGCTGAGCCGGCAGATATTCTGAAAGAAAGTGTTTGAAATTTTTCTCGCCGATAAAACAGATCCCCGTCGAGTCTTTCTTTTTAGCCGTTGCCAGTCCGGCTTCTTCCGCGATTTCGCGGACTTCAGGCTTTTTCATCGCGCCCAGCGGAAACATGACTTTTGCAAGCTGTTCTTGCGAAAGCTGCGATAAAAAATAAGTTTGATCTTTGTTGTCGTCAACACCGCGCAGCAGTTTGACCGTTCCGTCTGCTGCCCGCTCGATCTGTGCATAATGACCTGTTGCTATGTAATCTGCTCCCAAAGCGAACGCGTAATCCAAAAAAGCTTTGAATTTGATTTCTTTGTTGCACATCACGTCCGGATTTGGTGTTCTTCCGCGGCGGTATTCCGCCAAAAAATATTCGAAGACCCGGTCCCAATATTCTTTTTCAAAATCGACGCTGTAATACGGAATGCCGATCTTTTCAGCGACCGCGGCAACGTCCTTGTAATCTTCGGTCGCCGTACAGACGCCGAACTCATCGGTATCGTCCCAATTTTTCATAAAGACGCCGATGACATCATAGCCTTGACGCTTCAGCAAGAGGGCCGTCACTGACGAGTCCACCCCGCCGCTCATCCCGACTACGACACGCGTTTGCGCATGATCTTTCACTTTTGTTTCACCATCATTTCATTAGATTCTGCATCTATCCACGATTTGAAGGTCGCAATAAACCAGTATCTCACATTATACGCCAATTTAGCGGATTTTTCATCCTCTTAACTGCGGTAGCGCGCAAGGGCCTCCGCTTTTTTATCAGCCATGATCTGGATCTCATTTTCTGAGATAGGCGCGCCGAAAGCTAACGGCGGCGTTAAAAATTCTCTTTCCGGCGCATCGACCCCGACATTTACATTGTCCGCGATCGGGACGCTGTAGTGATGGATATGCCCGTGGAGATTCCGAATATTGCGGTTTGGTCCAAGCATCAGCGGGTAATGGGTCAAATAATATTGATAATGATTGAATTTAACGATCGCGCCGACTTTTTCAAACGAAAATTTCGACTGCCCCAAATTACCAGGATCGTTCGCCGCCAAATACTGCAAAAAAGAACTGTAGTCATGGTTGCCTTTGATAAAGGTGATGAAGCCGTGCAGCTCACTGAGGATCGCCAAAACAGCCGGATTTCCTGCCTGATGCGCCGGATGCATCGCGATGTCGCCCAGATGATAGACGTGATCACGCGGTTTAACGCGCGCATTCCAAGAATCGATCATTGCTTGATTCATTTCATCGACTGTCGCAAACAGGCGCGGAGCAAAATCATTTTGGCCCAAGAGAGCAGCATGAAAAAAGTGCGTGTCTGCAGTGAAATATTTCATTTCGTACTCCTTCCTGGATGGAAAAATCGGGCATCGGCAGAACGCTTCCAGCGGCCCGATGCCCGAAATGATTTGACAAGATCCTGCTACTCAGCGACTTTTTCGAAAAGTCCGCGCGAGATCATGCCGTCCATCATGAAATAATATTTATCTTGCAGCATTTGGTGCTGCGGATTTTTGAAAATATCAACCGCTTTTAAACCATTGGCAGTCGTGATCGACATTTTAAGCTGTTTGACGTCGCCGGTCACCGTGATCTTTAAGCGGAAACCTTCCTTGCTTTGCGGGGTCGCTTTGAGCAGCTGATTGAACTGAAAATTACCGCCGTTCGTCTCCACAAATCCGTTATCGCGCAGTGTATAACGTTTCGCGGCTGGATTCAGCCGATACTGGACTGCGCTCCCTAAAACACTTGCTGTTTCAGAAAAAGCCATTTTTTCATCCTCCAGTTATTTTTTTAAATTGTTGAGCTCCTCGATCAAAATGCACGCGGCTTGCGCGACTTCTTTTTCACCGATCCCGTAACCCAGCGAGATCCGGATGCTTTCAGAAAGCTCCGGCGCATTGGTCCCGAACATCGCTGCCAAAACATGACTTGGCTCCACCGTGCCGGCCGTACAGGCGGAACCGGTCGAGACCGCCACGCCGCGCAGATCAAGACGCATCAAGAGCAGCTGATTATTGATCCCCGGAAAACGCAGATTGAGGATATGCGGGACTTGCCGGGCCGGGTCGCCGTGGACCGCGTAAGAAACATCTGCCGCATCCAGCGCTGTCAAGAACTGCCGGCGCGAGGAAGCCATTTGCACTGTTTGGGCGGCTTTCTGCTCGTCTGAGTGAAGAGCGACCGCTTTAGCCATTCCGATGATGCTGATCAAATTTTCCGTTCCGGCACGGCGATATTCTTCCTGCTCGCCGCCGACCATCATGGACGGCAAACGCAGACCTTTGCGCTTGTAGAGAAAACCAACGCCTTTCGGGCCGTTGAATTTATGTGCGGAAACATTCAGCAGATCGACTTTCAGCTCCTTGGGATGGACGGTTTGGATCCCAAAACTTTGGACGGCGTCGGTGTGAAAGACTGCCGGATGATTCGCAAGGAGCGCGCCGATCTCACGGATCGGCAGGATCGTCCCGACTTCATTATTGACGCTCATGATCGTTACCAGCGTCGTGTCTTCGCGCAACGCATCCTTTACGTCCTGCAGGCGGATCTGTCCGTGTGGATCGACCGGCAGATAAGTGACTTCAAACCCTTCTCTTTCAAGGCGCTTCAGCGGCTCCAAAACTGCCGGATGTTCGATCGCAGTCGTAATGATGTGACGCCCCGCTTGCGCGCGGCTGCGGGCGATCCCGAAGATCGCGGTATTATCCCCTTCCGTGCCGCCGCTCGTAAAAATGATTTCAGCCGGTGAAACGTCGAGCGCAGCGGCGACCACGCGGCGGGATTCTTCAAGTGCTTGGTGTGCTTGGCGGCCGAATGCGTGAATGCTTGACGGATTGCCGAAAATCTTCGGCATGCTGGCCGTCATCGCTTCGATCACACGCGGATCCATCGGGGTCGTAGCTGCATGATCCAAATAAAGATTTTCCATCTGATCATCTCCCGATCATATGATAAACAGCGGGCTCATCGGCAGCTTTTCATGAATCTGCTTGATGCCTTCACCCATTAATTCGCTGCAAGTGCAAAACTTCAGCCGCTCGATCAGCTCCGGATGCTCGACGTAGACCGAGTCGGTGATCAACAGTTCTTTGAACGGCGCTTCATTGACCAGCGTGATCGCATTGCCGGCAAACAAGCCGTGTGAAACACACGCATAGATCTCTTTAGCACCTGCACGGTCAAGCACGTGTGCAGCTTTCGTCAGTGTATGTCCCAAGCTTAAAATATCATCGATCATGATACACGTTTTCCCGGCTACATCCCCGATCACCTGCTCCGCTTCTTTGCGGTCATCAACGATCGCCAGCGGAGAGTCCAGATAACCTGCCAAAGTCCGTGCTTTTTTGACTCCGCTGTTTTTCGGGGCAACGACGACGACCTTGTCGCCGCAAAGCCCGCGCGCCAAATAGTCATGGGCAAATAACGGCTCGGTAAAAAGATTGTCGACCGGCACATCAAAGAAGCCTTGCAGCTGAACAGTATGAAGATCAAGTGTCAGCAAGCGATCAGCACCGGCTTTCACCAGCATATTGGCGACCAGCTTGGCGGTGATCGGCTCGCGCGGCTTGGCAGTCCGATCTTGACGTGCATAACCGTAATACGGCATGACGATATTGATCGATTTGGCGCTGGCGCGTTTTAAAGCGTCGACCATGATCAAAAGTTCCATCCAGTGGTCGTTGACCGAGTTGTTCGTCGATTGGATCACATAAACTTCGGTGCCGCGGACACTTTCTTCGACATTGATCCGGATCTCGCCGTCACTGAAAGTATTTGAAGATATTTTGCCAAGCGGTACGCCGATATATTCTGAGATCTTTTCTGCCAAAGGCAAATTGGCAGTCAAAGAGAAAATCTTCATTGGTGCATTTTGCAATTTAACGACTCCCTTCTTATTTTCGAAAATGCGGAACGATCCAGACAGCGCCGTTCATCCATACCGCGGGGATCACGTGCCAGCCGTCTGCCGGAACAAATGAACGAACATTTTTCAATGGCGTCCCCTTCTTTTCTTCAAGCATACCATATCAGCCGATTTTCGCCATATTTTCCCATCAAAAAAGACAAACGAAAGCGCATAGAGGCGCCAAAAGTGCTCAGCTTTGAATAAGAAGCGGCGTGTGGAACATCCTTTATTCGGAAACAGAGAGGTTGAGACAAAAGTGTCCAGCTTCGAGAAATAAGAAGAAAAATCCGAAAATAGTTTCTTATATTTTTGAGATTTTTCGGCTTATTTCCGAAGAAGCTGCTTTTGAAACACCGTTTATTCGGAAACAGAGGCTGGGACATGACTTATGTCCCAGCCTCCAGCCCCCGCTCAAACAAACAGCATCCCAAAACGCTTTGCGTTTATTCTTTCACGTTCAGTGCATGTAGATTGGCAAATTGTTCAGTCAGCTGATCCAAAACTGTCAGCTGATTCAAACGGTTTTGGCGAACTTTTTCGTCTTCGACCATCACCATCGTTTCATCAAAATAAGCCGTGATCACCGCCTCAAGAGCAAGCAGACTCTCCGCGTAATTTTTAAATTCTACGCGTGTTGCAGGATCCGCTTTGATTTCAGCAACTGCTGCATGGAGCGCTTTTTCGCTCGCATTTTCAAACAAGCTTTCGTCGACCGGCCACGCGTCCGCTTCATTTTTCGCCGCTAAGTTGCCGACACGCGTCAAGGCTTCAACGGACTTTTTGAACGCTTCTGCCGAGATCTTTTCGCTGATTATATGCGCGCTCTCCAAGCGGAAATCATAATTCGGTTGTTGGGAAGTCACGGCAGCTTCGATCACGTCCGGACGCAAGTCGTCGCGCATCAAGAGCTGGCGCAAACGGCTTTCAAAGAATTCATTGACTTCAGAAAAACCGTGTTCCAGTTCGATCCCGAATTTGCGCTCCCCGTTGATCTTTGCTGCGAATTCTTTTTCGATTTTCGCCAGATCGACCGGCCAGTGGCGGTCCGCAATGATCCGCACGATGCCGTAAGCTTGACGACGCAAAGCATATGGGTCATTTGAGCCGGATGGGATCATCCCAGCGTTGAAAAACGCTAAAATACTATCAAGTTTGTCGCTGAGTGCGAGGACCGCGCCGACTTGTGTTTGCGGCAGTTCGCCTTCAGCAGATGTTGGCAGATAGTGCTCGCGGATCGCAGTCGCGACTGCTTGGTCTTCGCCAGCAAGCAGTGCATATTTTTCCCCCATGATGCCTTGGAGTTCTGGGAATTCACCGACCATATTCGTGACCAGATCGAATTTATAAATATTGGAAGCACGGTAAAGATTCGCCTTCTCGCCTTGCGTCATTCCGACTTGATCCGCGATCAGCTCGGAGAGGACCGCAACGCGTTCCATTTTTTCCGTCATCGTGCCGATCTTGTCATGGAAGGTCACGTGTGCGAGCTTATTGACATTTTCAACGATCGTTGTTTTGAGATCTTCTTGATAAAAGAATTCAGCATCATCCAAGCGCGCCGTCAGCACTTTTTCGTTGCCGCGCGCAACATTATCGAGCATCACACGGTCGCCGTTTCTGACACCAATGAAATACGGCAGCAGATTGCCTTTTTGATCGCGGACTTCAAAGTAGCGCTGGTGCTCTTTCATCGATGTCACGAGGACTTCTTCAGGTACTTCCAAATATTTGCGGTCGAAGGTCCCGATGAATACTGTCGGATATTCAACCAGATTATTGACCTCTTCCAACAGATCGTCATCAAGGTCCAGCAGCCAATCGCGTTCTTGCGCGAGGCTCTCCGCTTGGTCGACGATCATCTCCATCCGCCGGGATGCATCTGCGATCACGAATTCTTTTTCTAATTGAGCTTCGTAGTCATACGGGTCTTCGATCACGGTATCTTCCCCTAAGAAACGATGACCGCGCGAAGTCTTGCCGCTTTCGATATCCAAAATGTGGAGCGGCAGGACTTCGTGATCAAGAAGTGCCACGATCCAATGGACCGGCCGGATATATTCAAAATCATAATTCGCCCAGCGCATCGTGACTGGAAATGTCAATCCTTTCAAAACATCCTCAAGCCCCGTCAGTACTTGTTCCGCTTTTTTGCCGGCCACAAATTTTTTGACGTAAGCATATTCGACGCCTTTCACTTCTTTAAAGACGATGTCATCCGGCGTCGCGCCTTGACCGCGGGCAAATCCTTGTGCAGCTTTTGTCCAATTGCCATCGCTGTCCAGCGCGATCTTTTTAGCCGGTCCTTTCATTTCCGTTTCGAGATCCGGTTGTTTTTCGCTGATTTCATTGATGCGCAGTGTCAAACGGCGCGGCGTCGAGAATGCTTCGATCTTGGCGAACATCAAGCGCTGCTCTTTCAGGAAACGCGCCGCTTTTTCTTTCAGCTGTTCACGAGCCGGACTGACAACGTGGGCCGGCATTTCTTCCAAACCTAATTCAAGCAATAGTGTTTTCCCCATCTTAACGCGCCTCCTTTTCAGTTTCTTTTAACAGCGGATACCCTAATTTTTCGCGTTCCGCCACGAAGCACTTCGCAACACTGCGGGCCATCCGCCGAATGCGCGAAAGATATCCCGCGCGTTCAGTCACCGAAACGGCACCGCGTGCATCCAAAAGATTGAAGGTATGGCTGCATTTTAAAATATAGTCGTACGCTGGATGCACAAGATCGGCTTCCAGACAGCGTTTTGCTTCTTTTTCATATTCATCGAACAAGTGCAAAAGCAGGTCTTGATTGCTGAATTCAAACGAGTATTTCGAATGTTCATATTCCGGCTGTTTGAAGATCTCGCCGTAATACACTCCTTCTGTCCACTCCAGCTCATAAACACTTTCAACATCTTGGATATAAGAAGAAAGGCGTTCGAGGCCATAAGTGATCTCGCTTGTCACCGGTTTGCACTGCAGGCCGCCGACTTGTTGGAAATACGTGAACTGGGTGATCTCCATCCCGTCGAGCCAGACTTCCCAGCCGACCCCGGCACAACCCATCGAAGGATTCTCCCAGTTATCTTCAACGAAGCGGATATCGTGTTCCAGCGGATCGATCCCCAACAGCCGCAAACTTTCCAAATATAATTCTTGGATGTTTTCCGGCGACGGTTTCATGACGACTTGGAACTGATGATGCTGATACAAGCGGTTCGGGTTCTCGCCGTATCGCCCGTCAGCCGGCCGGCGGGAAGGCTCGACATACGCGGCGTTCCACGGCTCAGGTCCGATCGCCCGCAAAAAAGTATACGGACTCATCGTGCCGGCCCCTTTCTCGGTATCGTACGCCTGCATCAGCATGCAGCCTTGCGATGACCAGAATTTTTGCAATGTTAAGATGATGTCTTGGACAGTCAATTTCTTTTCCTGCATATCCATTCTCCTTTTCTGCATAAAAAAGTCCCTATGCCGCACATGCGGCATAGGGACGAAAATTCGCGGTTCCACCCTACTTCCAAACGAAATCTCGTTTGACAGCTTCATTGTCTTTGCTCCAAAGCGCCTTCCTTTATTCCTCATTTACCGGCTCGCACCTGTCCCGGATTCGCTGAAAACAACAAACAAAGTACTCTTCTTTTTCATCGCAAAAAATATATTCTTATCATGCTACAAAAGACACGAATTGTCAACTTGGGTTCTCGTCTGAAGGCTTCTTCAACACATCTTCCCAGCGGCTCATCTGGTCGATGAATTTTTTGCTTTTCAGATGCAGCCCGATGAACTCGTCATCGATCTCATCCAGCAAATGCCGGAGCAGCCGCTTCGTCGCCGGCTTGACGCTGATCTTGCCTAAATGCGCATAATCGACAGCGGCCAAGCGGCGCGTCAACTCGACCGCTTTCGGATCAGCGTGATAGCGATGCGGATCGAGCGGCCAATGTTTTTGGCACAACAAACCGCCGTACGCGGAAGAAAAGTCAAACGGCCCATGCGTCGTATGGCAGACGCAGCAGTCGCGCCAGTTGAACTGTGTCCCGAAATACGGCAGGAGATGCAGCTCGAAGATCATCGAGACGATCTCGCTGTCCACCCCTTCATCAAGCGCCTTGAGACCGGCTAATAGAAACGCGAAAAGCTTTGGGTCATACTGGCGGTCTTCCAATGCGGCATCAAGCAGATTCACCATATAAGTACCGTATGCATTTTTGAAAATATCCTGCTGCAAATTGTAAAGCGGCGCAACGCTTTTGACGTCATACAGATAGCTGAGGCCGTTCTCGCGAAAATCACCGATAAACGTCCCAACGGTAAAAGGCGTGATATAGGCTTTCAGCGGTGAATTGGCGCGGGTGACGTTCCGCACTAAAAACATTAATTTTCCGGCACTTTCGGTAAAGATCTTCACCAGTTTGTCGCGTTCGCGATAATCCTTTTGGAACATCACGATGCCTTTGCTTTCCGTACGCATACGTGATCACTTCCTTAATAATCCGAAGAGCGGTAGCCGAAATCCTGCAAATAAACTTTTTTATCGCGCCAATCCTTTTGGACTTTGACCCAAAGCTCCAGATAGACTTTATCGCCTAAAAGGCGCTCGATATCAAGCCGCGCTTTTGTGCCGATCTGCTTGAGCATTTTGCCGCCTTTGCCGATGATGATCCCCTTTTGGCTGGTGCGCTCAACGATGATCGTGGCGCGGATCTGGACTTTTTCATTTTCGACACGTTCGATCTTTTCAGTGACGACGGCAACAGAATGCGGTACTTCTTCACGCGTCAATTCCAGCACCTTTTCGCGGATCAGCTCTGAAATGATGAAATATTCCGGGTGATCGCTCAATTGGTCCGCCGGATAATACTGCGGGCCTTCCGGCAAGAGTGCCGTCAGTTGTGTGAGCAGCCGGTCGACATTGTTTCCCTGAGTGGCCGAGATCGGGAAAACTTCCGCAAAATCCATCTGCTTGCGGTAATCATCGATAATCGGCAAAAGCGCATCCGGATGGACTTTATCGATTTTATTGATCACGAGATACACCGGAACATTCGCCGTTTTCAAGCGTTCGATGATCAAATTATCTCCGGACCCGCGTTTTTGATCAGCAGCAACGAGAAACAAGATCGCATCGACTTCATTGAGCGAGCTGAACGCGGTTTTTACCATGAAGTCGCCCAAAGCATTTTTCGGTTTATGGATCCCCGGGGTATCGATAAAAATCATTTGACTGTTTTTTGTTGTATAGATTCCTTGGATCTTATTGCGGGTCGTTTGCGCTTTTTCGCTGGTGATCGCGATCTTATCGCCGACGATCCGGTTCAAAAGCGTTGATTTGCCGACATTCGGCCGGCCGACCATCGCAATAAAGCCAGAATGGTACTCTTCCATATCGTTCCTCTTTTCAATTCAAACTTTTTAGCAATTCCCAAATTTTCGGTAAAAAAATTACACAGCCGACGAATAAGCTGAAGAAAGCGGCAAACAACACCGCGCCGGCTGCCATATCTTTCGCTTTTTTCGCCAAAGGATGAAAATGGCGGTTTGCCGCCAGATCGACGACATTTTCGATACTCGTATTCAGCATTTCGGCAAAGTGCATCAAAAAGATCGCCAAGCCGATCCACAACCACTCTGCCCGCGCTAAATGGAAAAGAAAACCGGCGACGATCGCTATGAGTGCCAGCGTCGTATGCGTCCGCATATTTCGTTCATCCTTATAAGCGGTTTTGATCCCCATCATCGCGAATTCCAAAGAAGCGAAAAAAGATTTATTTTTATAAACTTGCGGTCGTTCGCCGAATTTATACTTCTTATCTCTTAAGGCCATAAGCATCCAGTATCCTTTTTTGCAAGCCGAACATTTCTTTTTCTTCTTCCGGCTGCAGATGATCATATCCGTTTAAATGAAGAAAACCATGCAGCGCTAAAAATCCAAGCTCGCGCTCAAAGCTGTGACCGTATTCTTCCGCTTGCTGATGGGCGTGATCGAGCGAAATAAAGATATCGCCCAAATCGCGCGGGAGCGCCGGCTCATCCTCTTCGGCGAAAATGATCGGCGGCTCTTCAGCCGACATATCTTCGATCGCAAAGCTGATCACATCCGTCGGGCGGTCGATATCGCGGTATTCGCGGTTGATCTTGTGGATCGCGGCATCATCGACGAAAGTGATCGACATTTCGGTATCCGGAGCGATCTTCAAAAAATCGGCCGCAAACTCCAGCAGCTCATGCACGGCTTGGCGATCTTGCGCCTGAAGTGCATTAGTTTCATCGATCATTGAAATCTCCATCATGATTCTCCTTCCAATTGAACGGTACCGTCCGGAGCCGTTGTGATCATTTTTGGATATTTGATCCGCGAGTGGAATGTCGAAGCCAGCCCGCTGACCAGTGAATCTTCAACGATCGCCAGTTCTTTGAGTGAAATATCGCATTCGGCGAACTGGCCATCTTGGATGCGGGATTGGATCAGCGAATGAACGAATTCTTTGATCTTGTCATAACTCGGCTGCTCCATCGAGCGCACGGCGGCCTCACAGCTGTCGGCGATGCTGACGACCGCAGCCTCCCGCGTTTGCGGCTTCGGTCCCGGATAGCGAAAATCGCTTTCTTTGACATTTGGATCTTGTTCTTTGGCTTTGACGTAAAAATACTGCATCAAGGTCGTTCCGTGATGCTGCTGGCAAATATCGATCACCATTTGCGGCATCCGGTATTCTTTTAAGATTTTAACGCCTTCGGTCACATGCGAAAAGATGATCTTTTTGCTGTCTTCCGGCAAAAGATAGTTATGCGGATTTTCTGCGCCGGGCGGCAGATTTTCGGCAAACATATTCGGATGCTTGATTTTGCCGATGTCATGGTAGTAGCAGCTGACCCGCGTTAAAAGACTTCGGCCGCCGATCTCTGCGACCGCGTTCGCACTCAAGTTGGCGACCATCATGCTGTGGTGATACGTACCTGGTGCTTTTTCCAGCAGTTCTTTCAAAAGCGGGTGGTTCGGATTGCTCAGTTCATTCAAGACCATCTGCGAGTCGTCATCGATCAACAGCTCAACATAGGGCTGCGCGGCGACCGATAAAATAAACGCGAACATCGTCCCGAAAAAGCCGCAAGCAAAAATCATGATCAGCTGCTCATTCACGACATCGAGTCCTTGATAAAGGATCATCGTCAAATTGAACGTGATCGGCAAAAGCACGACCCATTTGAAGGTTTTGCCGAATTGTTCGTTCAAGCGTTTATGGTGGATCGTCATCGTTCCCATCAGACCGTTGAACAAGCACAAGATCGCCAACACTTGGACAAACGTCGTGCCGATCGATGAGTAGTAGACATAATACACGAAAACACTTTGAAACATTGCGCTCACGACCGCCATCTTGCGGCTGGCAAAGCGGTTCAGCAAGAGTGGTCCGAAAGCGGCTGGAAACAGCTGCGCGATATAAGAGAAGCGGTCAGTATGGAAAACGTGAAAAAGCTCCATCAACAGTGCGCTGACCAAAACGGCGGCCGTATAAAGCTCCAAATCACGCCGACCGTCTTTTGTCCCGTGACTCGCAAGCGTCAAAATCAAAATCGCTTGCACCGCTAACGCCGCGATCAAAGAATAGATCGGCAGATTGGAAGAATGCCGATTCGTCAGACCCAAAAGCTTCAATTTTTCCATTGCTTTAGCATCGATCTGCACATCTTGGCGGACAATGATCTCTCCTTGATAGATCATGACCGGCTGCACCGCATCACGCGCTGTCTGCTGAAGTTCTTTCGTTTTTTTCTCACTGTAGACATCATTGACGGCGATGCCCTCTTTCAGCAGATCATCAAGATCTCGTTTGACTTCATCACTGGCAGAAAGCGTTTGGACTTCCTCTTCAGCGTTCCCCAGCATCTCATCCAGATTGCTCTCGCGGATCCTTTTATTCATGTACTTTTCGACCAGCCGAGTCGCTTGGCTTTCGATCAGCGAAAGCTCAGCATCGCTGCGCTCAAAAATACTGGTATAAAAGTCTTCAGGGAGCGCCTGGTAGAAGGCGACTGCGTCCTCCCCCAGATTTTCAAATTTATTTTTTAAACGTGCGCTCTTTTCGGTCGGGTTTTCTTCGGCTGTTTTCGCGTCGCTCGAAGAAGTCGTCTTGCTGCCGGATTCCTTTGATTCTTTGTTGACTTGACTGATCAGCTGAAAAAGCTGCTCGATATAATTGAGGTTGATCTCTTTCAGCTCGCCGTTATAAATGTATTCCGGCGGCACCGCTTCTTGCGCTAGTTGGCGCCGGCGCTCAGTCTCTGCCGAATTTTCTTTCGTTTGATTGGCACGGATCGTCTCTTCGGCGACTTGACCTTCATGGATATTCAGCTTCTTCTGGCGAACATTGGTATAAAAGATCCCCAGCAAGATCAAGCTGAATACTGCGACTAAGAGAAACGGATATTTTTTCCCCAATTTATGTTTGAGACGGGCCCAGATATTTTTCAATTTGAAATCTCCTAACGCTTCAAGCTGTCCCGTTCGTATGCATCGATGATCTCCGCTACGACCGGATGGCGTACCACGTCCGCGGACTCAAACGTCACGAAGCCGATCTTTTTGATCCCGCTGAGGGTCCTTTCGGCATGGACCAGTCCGCTGATCGTGCCGCGCGGCAGATCGATCTGGCTCGTATCGCCGTTCACGATCATTTTTGAATTGAATCCCAAACGGGTCAAAAACATCTTCATCTGCGCGACGGTCGTATTTTGCGCTTCATCTAAAATCACGAACGCATCTTCCAATGTTCGGCCGCGCATATAGGCGAGCGGCGCGATCTCGATGACTCCGCGGTCCATCAAGCGATTCGTATGATCCGTCCCGAAGATCGAGTAAAGCGCATCGTAGACCGGCCGCAAATACGGATCGACTTTTTCTTTTAGATCGCCCGGCAAAAAACCGAGACTTTCGCCGGCTTCGACCGCCGGACGCGTCAAAATGATCTTTTGGACTTCGCCGCGTTTCAAGGCGCGGATCGCCATCACAACCGCCAAATATGTTTTGCCGGTGCCGGCTGGGCCGACGCCGAAAACGATATCGTGGGTGTTCACGCTGTCGATGTATAGTTTCTGGCCAAGATTTTTCGGCCGGATCGACTGCCCCTTGCGGTCTTTTAAGATCACTTCATGGTACATATCGACGAAATACTGCAAACTGTCGCGGCGTCCAAGTTTCAGCGCCATCACAACGTCCGGCATCGCGATTTTGATTCCTTCTTTGATCAGCTCAAGAAGCGCTTTGAGCACCTTTTCAATCAGGGCGCTTTCCGCTCCTTCGATATTCAGTGTTTCACCGCGGCTTGTGATCGTTGCCTCGGCATTTTCTTCTAAAAATTTGATATTTTTATCATGCGTTCCCAAAAGCTGGGTCGCTTGTTCATCATTTTCTAAACGGATTTCTTTCTTCTCTTCATTTGCCAAAAATCAATAACTTCCTCTCACCTTAGATGTTCTTATCATATCACAATCGAGCAGCGGAAAAAAGAAAGCAACCCATGCCGCGCGTCACGCCAAGGCTGCTTGATATTACTGGAGAATGCGGATCATTTTGATCTCGCTGCTTTCCGAAAGATCCTGCACCAGCTGGAATTCATCGAAATTCCGCGGCAGATTGATATGATAGATGACATGAAAAAGCCGGTGGTTCGTTTTCTCCAAACGGCGGATCTCAAAATCGACGGTATCGACGCGCACATCATGCGTTTTGAAATACGATTCGACAAACTGTTTGCTCTCTTCCAGATCCGTGAACTGGATCTCGAGCCGCTTGATCTTGCCGAGCGGCGTCAAGCGGGAAAGCACTGTCAAAGCGACCATGATCGCCAAAAATGAAAACGTTGCGATCCGGTAATAGCCCATCCCGATCGCGATCCCGAGTGCGGCGACTGCCCAGACCGAGGCGGCTGTCGTTAACCCTCTGACCGCTCCTTTGGATAAAATGATCGTCCCCGCCCCCAGAAAGCCGATCCCGCTGATCACTTGTGCAACGAGACGTGCTTGATCTGAACGGATCACACCGACAAAATCAGGATACTCTGTCGCAAAATGGAGCGCCTGCCAAGTGATCTCCTCTTGGATCAAGGCGATCATCGCGGAGCCGACACAGACAAGAATGTGGGTCTTCAGGCCAGCCGGATGGCTTTTATATTCGCGTTCAAACCCGATAATGCCACCTAAAACGACTGCGGCGATCAGCCGAACGATGATCTGATCAGCTGTCAAAACATAATTTTGCATGACGCACCCCTCCACCTCAATTGTCCTTCTCTTGATTATACCTTTTTCGCTCGATTTGTTCCATTTTAGCTGCCGCAAAATTATCGCGGATCTTTTTGGCTTCCCTCATCAATTTGCAGTTGACATTTCATCATTCACAGGATATTCTTATTTCAATCATCAACCAGTAGCAAGCAGATGTTTTGTTCAGAAAGTCGATGGACGCTGCGAATCGATCAAGTCTGGCTTGCGAATTACATTGATGCGAACGACCATTATTTTTTTATAATAAAGTGAAAAACGGCGACGTTTTTAATTAAGGTGGTACCGCGGAGAGATTCGTCCTTTATCAGGATGGGTCTCTTTTTGCGTAAAGGAGGAAAACACATGAACTGCGGCGGGATCATTCGCTATCACGACTTGCCTCTTCGGCAGCTGAAAAACATATTAATGAAACATTCAAAGGAGAATCCATTATGGAACATCAAAAAAACCGTGTAACTTTTACTGAAGCAAGCATCATGCTCTTTTTGATCGTTGCCAGTATCGCCGCCGGGGTGATCGGCTTTGGGATCAGTCCGAACATCGCGATCTTGATCGCGATCGCGATCGTGACGGTCTACAGCGTTGTTAAGCGCTACTCATTCGACCGCTTTCACCAAGGAATCGTAAACGGCATCAAGCCGGGCGTGATCCCGATCTTTATCTTTATTTTAGTCGGGGCTTTGATCGCCGTCTGGATCCAAGCAGGGATCATCCCCACCTTGATGGTCGTTGGTTTTAAACTCATCAGCGCCCAATGGTTCACGCCCTCCGTCTTCGTCGTTTGTGCAATCGTCGGCAGTGCAGTCGGCAGTGCCTTCACCGTCATGTCAACGATCGGGATCGCTTTTTTCGGGATCGGCACAACGCTTGGCATCAATCCGGCACTGGTCGTCGGCGCGATCGTTTCCGGCTCGATTTTCGGCGACAAGACTTCGCCGCTTTCTGAATCGACGAACTTGACCGCGGCAGTCGTCGACACTGATCTTTTCAAACATATCAAACATTTGATGTGGTCGACAGTCCCCGCATTCATCGTTTCTCTCATTTTATATGTCATTTTGGGGCACAGCACCCGTACCGCAAGCATGGCATCGATCCAAACTGTCACCAACGTTTTGGAACAGAATTTTACGATCTCCTTTACCGCGCTGATCCCGCTCGCTTTGATGCTGATCTGTGCCTGGAAAAAGATCCCGGCGATCATGACGATTCTATTAAGTGTGTTCGTTGCAGTCTTGATGACTTACATCCAGCATCCCCATACTTCATTTCAAAAGCTTGCAAACGTCATCCAATCCGGTTTCGTTTCAACGACGGGCAATAAACAGATCGATCTCCTGCTTTCGCGCGGCGGGATCGACAGCATGATGCCCACGGTATCTTTGATCATCTTGACGCTTTCGCTGGGCGGTCTCCTGATGGAATTCGGCTTGATCTCTGAAGTGATGAATGTCGTCTCCAAGAAAATGACGAGTACGCCGCGCTTGATCTTCACGACGCTTCTCACTGGGATCGGCGTCAACTTATTTATCGGCGAACAGTTTCTTTCCGTGATTTTGCCGGGAAATGCGTTTAAGGAAACGTATGAGAAAGAAGGATATGACCCGACTGTTTTGGGGCGCACGCTTGAAGACGGCGGGACTGTGATCAACTACTTGATTCCATGGGGGATCGCCGGTAGTTTTGTTGCCAGCACTTTTGGCATCCCGACGCTTGAGTATCTGCCGTTTGTCTTCTTCAGTCTGCTCTCGCCAGTCTTCTCGATGGTCAGCGCTTTTACCGGCCTTGGGATCACGCGGGTCACTCCCAAAGCGCATTCCGATGCTTCCGCAACGATTTAAACCAATCAAAAAGAACGCTGGGGATTTGATTCCCAGCGTTCTTTTTATTTTCGCCTAGCGCTTTTGCAGCTTTGAGTGATGGAGGCCATATGCAAAATAAACGACCAATCCCAATAAGATCCACGCGCCGACGCTGAATTGCGTAAAGCGCGGCAGCATCACTAAAAAGTAAAGACTGAACAATCCGGCAACGACCGGAAAGACGGGATAAAGCGGGACTTTAAAGCCGTTATTGACGATATCTTTGCGTTTTCGAAGCGGGATGATCCCGAAAGAAATAAAGATGAATGCCAAAAGGGTCCCGGCATTGATCAAAGACGCCAAATCGGTCAGCGGCACCATTCCGGCGAAGAAAGCCTGGATCACAGTCGCGATCAATAAGGCATTCATCGGCACGACGCCTTTGCCTTTTACGGTCCCTAATTTTTTCGGCAAAAGTCCATCGCGTCCCAGCGCATACACGAGGCGCGAGCCGCCGAACGACATCGTGATCATCGCCGTAAAGATCCCGACGAGCGCGCCGAGCGTGATCAGCTTGTTCCATGCGTCCAAGTGGATCACTTGAAGCGCATAAGCTGCCGGATCATCGACCCCAAGCTCTTTGTAATTCACGATCCCCGTCAAAACGAGCGAAAAAGCAACATATAAAACGACCGAAACAACGACTGTTCCTAAAATACCGCGGATCACATTTTTTTCCGGATCGATCGTTTCAGCTGAATTGGCGGCCAAAGCATCAAAGCCGATAAAAGCGAAGAAAACCGTTGCAGCAGCTGTCGAGATCCCGCCCAAGCCAAACGGCTCGCTGTGGAATTGTTCAGGATAAAACGGCACATAGTTCGCTTTATTGATATAAAAGATCCCAACGATGATGAACAAGACGATGATCGCGACTTTGACAAGCACAGCCATATTCTCGATAACTTTCGACATCTGTGTCCCTTTGCTGATGATAAACGAAACGACCAGCACGATCAAGACCGCGGTCAGATTCACGACTCCGCCCTCCAGCGGCCCCGCTTTCAGAAATTGCGGCAGCTCGATCCCCAGTGCGGCTAAAATATTGTTGTTGAAGTATGCGGCAAAACCCGTTGCTTCTGCAGAAACTGCCAAAAAATACTCCAGGATCAGCGCCCAGCCCAAGATCCAGCCGACCACCTCGCCGTATATGACCGCACCGAAAGAATATGCGGAACCGGCGACCGGCATCGCTGAAGAGAATTCGGCATAAGCCATCCCGACCATCCCGGAGACGATCGCGGCCAGCAAAAAGGCGATCGCCACTGCTGGTCCGGCATGTTCGGCAGCTTCGTGACCCGGCAGGATAAAAATCCCGGTCCCGATCACGGCCCCGATCCCCAGCGCCACCAAATCGCGTGCCCGAAGCGTCCGCCTTAAGACGGCATCCGCACGTTTGTAGTTTTCAACTGTTTCTTTTTTGAATATATTCGGCAAAATGATCCTTCTTTCAAAATTTATTGAATTATGCAAATTATCAGAATTTTCATTCGAAATATTGCGCACCGATATATTTTAAGCTGTCCCCTCGCGGAAAGCAACCTCTTTTTTGCTGCACGCAAAAAAGAGCAGAAAGCACTCAGCTTCCTGCTCTAAGACCTGTTATTCAACCTGTTCCTTTTACTTGACGATCTCAGACGGGCGTTTGACTGCTTCACCGTTAATGAAGCGTTCTTTGATATTGCGGTCGTCTCCCGTATACAAGAATTCTTCCAGCCGGATCAGCGGATCGTCCGCATACAGCAAGCTGTCTTCTTCAAGCGCGAGCGCGTTGAAAGAGGACCCGTTTTCAAACGAACCGACTTTTCCGAAGAATTCTCCGCCGGCTTTAGTCGCCATGTAGAAAGCTTCTGAAGAAGATAAAGGTTTTTCTTCGGGATGTTCGACCCAGCGCAGTTTCGACAATTGGATCGCGGTCACGATATTGCGGTTTTGATCAGGCACATTCCCGCCCGCGATATCAGAAGCGATCGTGACCCGCAATCCTTCATTCAGCCAAACACGTGCCGGCATGATGCCGCTTGCCAAGTTGGCGTTTGAAGCTGGTGAATGAGCGATATAAACGCCGTATTTCTTCAGCGTCTGCCGTTCTTTTTCATCGACATAAATACAGTGAGCCATGATCGTTTTGTCTTTGCGCAAAAGCCCGTAATGCTCATAGACATCCGTATAGCTTTCGCATTCTGGATGAAGGCTTGCGACCCAGTCCAATTCTGAACGGTTTTCTGACAAGTGCGATTGGATCGGCAGATCATATTTTTCTGCCAGATCAGCAAGCGCGGTCATCAGCTCCGGCGTCGTCGAAGGTACGAAACGCGGTGTCAAAATATAGTGGACATTTTTAAATGAACGCGTTGCTTTAACGAGTGCTTCAGTGTCTTCGATCGATTCCTGTGTCGTTTCGCTCAAAGCTTCATCCGAATTGCGGTCCATATTCACTTTGCCGATAAAGGCTTGCAGTCCAGCTTCATCAGCCCACTTCATCAAATTGTATGTTGCGTCTTTGTGCAGTGTTGCAAATGCGGAGAAGTGAAGCGTACCGACCCGCCACAAGTCATCCAAAAAGGCCATATAGACTTTTTTCGCGGTCGCCGGATCTTTGATCTTCGCTTCCGTCGGGAACGTATACTTATTCAGCCATGGCAGCAGTTCTTCATCATAGCCGACACCGTCATTTGGAAATTGCGGAGCGTGCACGTGCAGATCGACGAAACTCGGAATCACGATTTTGTTTCCAAAGTCTTCGATCGGAAGTTTCTTTTCTTCATCCGTCAGCTCATCTTTGCTGGCTTCGATCACGCCGTCGTTCACGATCAAATATTGCGGCATCCGGACAAATTCATCTTTTGTAGGTGTATGAATAAAGATCCCTTTGAACACTTTTTTTGTCATTGTTATTCCCCTCTGCTTGTTAGGCTGCGCCTTTTCTGAACGTTTCTGCTGCTCGCTTTATGCTTCGCGTGAAATGATCCACAGGAAGCAGATGAAGATTACCGCTAATACATACATGATCGGCGATACTTCTTTACCGCGTTTAGCAGCAAGCATCGTGATCGGGTAAGCGATCATTCCAAGTGCCATCCCATTTGCGATCGAGTAAGTAAGCGGCATTCCGATAATAACCAAAAATGACGGAACTGCGATTTCGAAATCGTCCCAATGTACTTTTGCCATGTTGCTGGCCATCAAAACGCCGACAATGATCAAAGCTGGTGCAGTAAC
Organism: Enterococcaceae bacterium; assembly: GCA_022649665.1. Classification (GTDB taxonomy): domain Bacteria; phylum Bacillota; class Bacilli; order Lactobacillales; family Enterococcaceae; genus JALCOL01. The sequence continues at coordinate 237,005 of JALCOL010000002.1, read as the reverse complement.
GGAGTTGGTGATCACGGCAAGCAGCGGCGAGAAGAACATCCCGATGATAAAGAAGATCCCAGTAAAGACGCCTGTCATCCCTGAACGGCCGCCGACAGCGATCCCGGCCGATGATTCAACATAAGTTCCGACTGGCGAAGTCCCCAAAATAGATCCGACCAGCATCGCGGAGGAATCAGACATGAGGGCTTGTCCGGCACGCGGAAGTTCATTGTCTTTCATGAAGCCGGCTTGATAAGCCAAAGCTACCAGTGTTCCAGCGGTATCAAAGAAAGTAACCAATAAGAAAATAATAACAACTACCCACATTTGAACGGTATTGATGTTGTGCAGATTTTTAATTGCTTCACCGAAAGTCGGTGCCATGCTCGGTGCGCCAGACATGATTGCAGTTGGCAAAGCGATCAATTTAGTTGCCATCCCAACGGCTGTTGTGATGACCATGCCGACAAAGATTCCGCCGGGCACTTTTTTGATCATCAAAATGACAGTGACGATCAAGCCTAAGCACGTCAGCATCGTTGCTGGATCAGTCAAGTTCCCCAAAGCAACTGCGGTCGATTTGCTGGCAACGATCAAGCCGCCATTTTTCAAACCAATGAATGCGATGAACATCCCGATCCCGGCTGAGATCGCGGACTTCAAATCTGCGGGGATCGCGTTGATGATCATTTCACGCAGTTTGAAAATCGTGATCAATAAGAAGATGACGGATGCAACGAATGATCCGGCAAGGGCGGTCTGCCATGGAATCTTCATACTGATACAAACGGTGAAAACGAAGAAAGCATTTGCGCCCAAAGATGGTGCGAGTCCTGCCGGATAGCGAGCATACGCTCCCATGACGATACAGCCAAGTGCACTGGCAAGTGCGGTCGCCGTAAAGACCGCTCCTTTATCCATCCCGGCTTGTGCCAGCATACTAGGGATAACGAACAAAACATAACACATACTAACGAATGTCGTCAGCCCTGCCAAAAGCTCTTTGCGCCAGTTCGTGTGCAATTCATCGAACATAAAATACTTTTCTAACCGTGCTATCATTGTGTCTCCTCCTCAATTTGGAACTTCATGTTTGTGAAAAACCTGGGTATCCAATCGATCAAACTTTTCAAAACGCCTCCTTTCCGTGACCCCTGTTGTGCTTCCCTTAGAAAGAGTGAAAGAAGGGAACGCCAAAAATCGCTCACACCGGTAAAGATGAGTGCAAAAAAAGAGCCAACAAGCACACTGAGCCACAGTAATCCACAGCAGCTCATAGTCAACTCGTTTGGCAGTTGGTAGAAACGTCTATCCATTTTATAGACATATATGAGTGATTCAACCTATTTAATTGTGTAATCGCTTTCGTGACTAAAGCATAAACCACGCAAGGGTTCAACGTCAATCGCTTTTGGACAAAATGTACAATTAACCACCCTTAATAAAACGATTTGTCAAGCATTTTATTTAATTACAAAACATTCGATATTTTTCAGATAACATCCGTTTTTGCATTTTAGCATTTAAACGCCAATTTATGCCGATTTGCCCACTGATAAAAAGGTAAAACCTTCAAAATATGATTACAAATGAAAAATCATCCTGCCTAAATAAAAATTTTTTAAAGTTTTTTCAAATATTTGTCCAGAAAAGTGTTTTCTGTTAAATAAATTCCAGATTCTCCGCTTTCTTTTGATGTATTTAATGATTTGCACGACTCATTCTGCCCCAACAGCTTCTAAACCGGCAAAATGATTTCTGGCAGGGATCAATTACAACTTTTTGAAAACGTATTTTCAGTTTGTTTTTTACAAATGGAACATCCGCTAACTAAAAAGCAAGATCGTTCGTCTTTCAGCTGTTTTTCGAAAATTATTGTCAAAGCGCTTTTCCAATTACCCGCTGATCAACCGCTTTTGATTTGCATTGTTTTACTGAAAGATGCGAAAGAAAACAGAATGATTACAAAATTCTGCATTGCGATTACGTTATCGTTACTTTCTCGCGTTTTTCGTGATTTTGCGAAATGAGTTGTTATAATAATATCATCAAGCAATCGTTCCCCAGTGATCCGCTCATTTTCTCAAGGAAGTGAATCGATATGAGCAAATACATAACCAATCTTTACCATCGCCCTTGCCTATTTGCCGGGCTGGCCTTTTTCACCGCTTTTCTTATCTATTCACTATACTCTTTGATTCAAGTCCAGCGAATTGATTGGCTGCACACGCTCTTTGTAGCTGGAGCATTTTGTCTTACCGCTTTTCTTGTGCGGGCGCTCCAGCAAAAATATGCTCACTCCTCGGGAAAATCCCGGAAACGCTATGTCGATATTCTCTTATTTCTGCTCTATCTGTATTTATTGATCCTGGCCCGCCTGCTGATGTTTTAAGCGGCGGCTTCGTCAAAAGGCTCCGCGACAAGATTGTGTCGCGGAGCCTTTTGACGAATAAACGGCACTCTTTCTTATTTTCTGCCGGCTTTTTTCCAAGCTTCAGTTAAACAGGTCGTCGTCAATTCTTTTGTGGAAGAAACGCAGGTGATCCCTGCCGGAAAGTTTGCCGGATCGCCGACTGCGACCGGCAGCGCACCGCTCGCTAAAAGCGCCTGGATGCCAGCGGTCGCGTCTTCGATCCCGATACACTCATCCGGCGCAAGCGAGATCCCGCGCGCCGCTGCGATAAAAAGATCGGGAGCCGGTTTGCCGCGTTCGACTTTTTGCGGATCAGCGATGGCGGCAAAATAGGAGGTAAGCTGCAGTTTATCCAGCAAAAGCGGTGCATTCTTGCTTGCCGAGGCGAGTGCACACTTGATTTTTTGCATCTTCAGCGCCTTTAAAAGCGGCAAAATCCCGGGAAAGACATCTTGCGGCGTCATTTCCGCGATCAGCTTCAAATAGTACTCATTTTTTTCATGCGCCAACCGCTGAAACTCGGCAGCGCTGATTTTTTTATCTAGACCGCCTTTTTCTAAGATCAGGCGCAGCGAATCTTCGCGGCTCAATCCTTTGAGCTTTTCATTGAATGCGGGATCAAGCGGGATCCCAAGCTGATCGGCCAGACGTTTCCAAGCTTTAAAATGAAAAGCAGCGGTGTCCGTGATCACGCCGTCCAAATCGAATAAAACTCCTTTAAACATGCTGATCGTCCTCCATTGCAACTCTAAGCTTGTCGCTTAGCGCGACTTTCTTTCCGTAAACTTCCATCGCCAGCGGTTCGCCCGAAATCAAATCAAAAAGCGTTCCCGTTTTTTCAACTTTGACCGCGATCAGCCGGCCGCGATAATTGACATGGAAACGATACGAATCCCATTCATCGGGGATCGTCGGCGCAAAGCGCAGAGCGTCGTCGAATGTTTTCATCTGGGCAAAGCCGTGCACGATCGCAAGCCATCCCCCCGGCATCGACGTAATGTGGAGCCCGTCGTCCGTGTCATTATTATAATTATCTAAATCGAGGCGGACCGTCCGCTGATAAAGTTCGAGGGCGAGCGCTTTTTTGCCAAGTTCTGCCGCTAGAATCGCATGGACACACGGTGACAGCGAAGATTCATGGACGGTGAGCGGTTCGTAAAATTCAAAGTTCCGCCGTTTTTCTGCTAATGAATACTGCGAGTTGAAAAAGTAGATCCCTTGCAGGACATCTGCTTGTTTGATGTAGCAGGAACGCAAGATGCGGTCCCATGACCAGTGCTGGTTGAGCGGCCGGTCTTGCAGCGGGATCTGATCGACATCTTCGATTTTTTTATCCAAAAAAGTATCTTGCTGAACAAAGATCCCCAGTTTTTCGTCATACGGAAAATACATTTTCTCTGCGATCTCCTCCCACTTCAAAAGCTCGGACTCTGTGACTGAAACCGCGAGTTCTTTTTGATATTTGCGGCATACGCCGGCCGTATATTGCAAGACCCATTGCGCCAGCTTATTCGTATACCAATTATTATTGACATTGTTCTCATATTCATTGGGTCCCGTGACGCCGTGGATCATATATTTTTGGGCACGCTCGGAAAAATGGACTCGGGCAGCCCAAAAGCGCGCGATCTCGACTAAAACTTCTGCGCCCTCAGCTTTCAAATAGCTGTCATCGCCGGTATAGTTCGTATAATTATAGATCGCATAGGCGATCGCCCCATTCCGGTGGATCTCTTCAAAAGCGATCTCCCACTCATTGTGCGACTCAAAACCATTGAAAGTGACCATTGGAAACAATGCCCCGTCCAATCCTAAAACGTGTGCATTCAGCTGCGCTTGCGGCAATTGCCGGTATCGATACAGCAAGAGATTGCGCCCGACATCGGGTGAAGCAAGCGCCAAATAAAGCGGCAGCGCAAATGCTTCCGTATCCCAATACGTCGCCCCGCCGTATTTTTCTCCGGTAAAACCTTTCGGACCGATATTCAGCCGCTCATCTTCGCCGTAATAGGTGCTGAAAAGCTGAAACAGATTATAGCGGATCCCTTGCTGCGAAGCGGGGTCGCCTTCGATCTTGACATCCGCTAAGTGCCAGCGCTTTTCCCATGCTTCTTGATGAGCTTTCCGCAATTCTTGATACGGCATGCCGTAAAGCGCGCTCAAGACCTCACCGGCTTTTTCTTTTTGTTTTTCAGGCGCCACATCGCGGCTCGTCACTACCGCAACGCGCTTTTCCAAAATACATTCTTCCCCGGCTTTCAGCTGGCCGCCAAAGCGCTGGGCGATCGCCATTTGGTCGGTCGCTTCAGCAAGCTTTTTTAATGAGCTGGTGTTTTCCATTGCCGCCGTCACAAAAAATTGTTCGACGCCGTAGCGATTTTCAACCAGCTGGCCAGCTAAAAAGCCTTGTTCGCCGATAAACGAGGTATCGCGCGCTTCCCAAAACTTTTGATCATAATTGCTTTCTTCATTGACGACATCCAGATCCAGTGCCGAAATTAGAGCTATATCGGCGGTGCCCGATAAAACTTTTGCTTTCAGGCGGATCACCGCTAACTCTTTGACCGGCAAACTGACAAAACGCTCAAACGTAAATTGGACCAATGCTCCTGCTGCTTCAACTGTGAAGCGCCGCCGCAGGATGCCGTGCTTCATGTCCAATTCCAACAGGAACTCGGTCGGGGTCTGCTCGGCAAGATCGACTTTGACACCATTGATCAAAATCGCGATCTTTAAAAAGTCGACCGCATTGACGACTTTTCCAAAATAATCAGGATAGCCGTTTTTCCACCAGCCGACGCGCGTCTTGTCCGGATACCAGATTCCCGCCAGATAAGTGCCTTTCAAATGGTCGCCGCTGTAGCCTTCTTCAAAATTGCCGCGCATCCCCATATGACCGTTGCCCAAACTCGTCAGTGATTCTTGGAGGCGCATCGTTTCCGGATTGAAGCGGTGGCTGATGATCTTCCACGGATCGATTTCAAATAGCCGCTGGATTTTTTTCTTCATTTAGTCGTCTTCCTTTCCGCAATAGACTCTAAATACTGTGATCGACCGATTCATCTGCGATCCGGCCTTCTTCGATCTGGATCGTGACATGGCTCAAATGAAAATGATGCGTCAGCTCATGATCGAGCTGCTGCAAAAATTGATTATTGTCTTTCAGTGTATCGCGCTCGACGTGGACCGTCAGCGCGTTTTCCGTTGTACTGAGTGCCCAAATATGCAAATCATGGATCCCGGTGACTGTCGGCTGCGCCAAGAGAAATTTTTCGACTTCATCTAGGGCGATATCTTTTGGAACGGCATCCAGTGAAAGATTGACAGAATCTTTCAAAAGTCCCCAAGCGCCGATGAAAATGACTATGGCGATCATAATACTGACGACCGGATCCAGCCAATACCACTGCGTCAGTTTGATGATCAGGGCTGAAACGACGACCCCGACTGAAACCAGTGCATCCGCTGCCATATGGAGAAATGCCCCTTTGACATTCAAATCGTGCTGCTGGTCTTTCATAAACAAAAATGCCGTAAAGCCGTTGATCAAGATCCCGATCGCCGCAACGATCATCACGTCATTTTCAGCGACCGGCTGCGGGTTGTGCAGCCGGTTGACCGCTTCAACGAGGATCCCGCCGATCGCGACCAAAAGAAAGACCGCATTGAAAAGTGCCGCCAAGATCGATGAACGTTTAAAACCATATGTCCGCCCGCGGCTGCGCTTTTTTTGTGTCAGGATCAGCGCGATCCACGAGATCAACAGACCCAAAACGTCGCTTAAATTATGCCCGGCATCCGCCAAAAGCGATAAGGCATTCGCCGCAAAGCCGAAGCTGCCTTCAATAATGACAAATAACAAATTGATCAAAATCCCGATTTTAAATGCCCGACCGATTTTTCCCGGTTCGACCGTATGCGTATGTTCATGCATCCAACCACTCTCTTTTCTCTAAATGATTCCATTGATTTTATCTTACCACAAAGCAAAACAGGAACCGCGACAAAAGCCTTGTCGCAGTTCCTGTTTTGCGCTTCTTGCAATTTATTCTGTTTGTTCAGCTGCTAGCATTTTTGAATGGCTGTATAAAAAATGGAGATAGCGCATGAGCATTTCCGTACAGCAAATAAGGGCGATCGCGGTCTCGACGAGCGAGATCCCGTTGATAAGCCCGGCCACCGCCCAGCCTTGCAGCGCTGCATAGCCAGCTAGTTTTTTCATCGCCATTGCCGAGATCACGAAAGGAAAAGTTCCGGCAGCAAATGTTGGGAAAAATGTTTTTCGTTCCAATTTGAAAAATAAAACATATCCCCAAACAGTACTGAGAAAAGCGGCAAGTGTCAAAATCAACAAAAACCCGTCATTGATTTTCGAAAAAGAGCTCAAATAGCCGGTCAAACAGAGGCTTGCCGGTGCCGCGATGATCATCTTCAGCGGGTTCAGCGGATTGGGCGATTCTTTCAATAAATGATTGCTGATGATCGGTACCAAAAGCAGCAGATAAAAGACCAGCCCCAGCCAAAAAATGATTTGACCGAAAAGTTCCGCTTGAAAGAATGGTGCGGTCACGCTTGCAACGACAAATCCTACCGCCGGGATAAAATAGACCGCTAGCAGGTTGGCACGCAGTTTGCGGCCGAACCTAACCAGCAGATAGCCGAGCAGCGCAAAATGCACGCCGATCCCCAGAAACCACAAGAATTTGCCAACACTATTCGGCATATAGGTCGCAAGAACCATCAGCGCCATCGGAAATGTCGCAAAACTCGCCGCGACGACTGGATTTCCAAGTTCTTGGCGCGTTTTTGAAAATGCGAAAATGATTTTTGCCAAAATCAAAAGAAAGATCGCACTGCTGATCACGCCGAAAAAGATCCGCAGCGGCAGGGTCGCGGCAAACAGATTGCCGAGTGTCCCAAATGCCAGTGCGACTCCCGCAAACGGCAGCGGGACTGCTTGGAGCCACTGTTTACTCATTTGCTGGATCCTCTACGAGATCAAGCGCACATTCGCGCGCGATGATCTCCGCTACATCGGCCGCGACTTCCCCAGTAAAACGGACGCATTGCGCTTTGTGGACCGGCGAGCCCATTTCCATCCCGCGCGTCAATGCGCTGCAGCAGGTGACTTTATTGCGCGTCCGGAAACGCTCTTGGACTTCCTTGCTGACAGCCAGTGTTTTTTCGCTGCGCTCGCGGTCGCTGCCTTCTGTGCGCCCGAACACATAGCCGCAAGTCATCACGCCGCCCGAAACCGCGCCGCACATACACTTCGAACGGCCGACCCCAACTGGAAAACCGGAAGCCGCCTGGATCAGCTCTTGCGGCATTTCAGGATACAGGTGCTCTTTGAAAGCTGCCACGATCGCCTCGGAACAATAAAAGCCGCCAGTGTCATACAGTTCTTCAGCAGTATGCTTGATTTTAGCGATATCGACCTTTTTATTACTCATCAATGATTCCCCTTGCGTTATATTTTAGTATTACAACGCTCATTATATCAGCAATCAAGAAGCCGGCAAATGCTTTTCAAAAAACATTCGCTTTTTAGACTTTTTCTTTAAAAAAATATTGCAAAGCGTTCGTTGCGATATCGGCAATATAATTTTCATAAGAAGAAACGTGAGCATTGTAGAAAAAATCACTTGTCAAAATATCGGTCGGCGTCATCTTTTGCGAGATCATCAGCGAGATCAAATTGATCAAATCAAAATTCTGAAAAGATGCTAAAAATTGGCCGCCGATCAGACGCGTGCTCGTGCGATCAAACACCAGTTTGACTTCGATCTCTTTATAATCTTTTTCAAAGGCGTGGTCGTAAAATTTCCTGGTGAACCCGACCGGATCATAATTATAAAAAGGTGCCAGCTCTTCGGTCAATCCGCTCGTTCCGATATAGATACCCCAGATCTTAGAAATCGTTGTCTGATTCGCCTGCTCGAATGGGATCCGGTTGTCAAAGCAAATATTTTCCGCCGCGATGCGCCCTGTCATCAGTGCATTGGAAACCAGCGTGATATACGTATAATTGTCGTCACCGATCGCGGTACTGATCATGTCGCCGATCGCATAGACTTTTGGATCGCTTGTCTGCAAAAAAGCATTCACGGCAACTGTCCCGTCATAATTCAGTTTGATCTCATCTTGCAATAATTCACTGTTCGGCCGGCCATTGATCGCAAAGATCACAAGATCATTTTCCAGCTCGCGGTCCATCAGGATGGTCTTTGTGACCTTGCCGTCATTGCCGCTAAAGCCGGTGACCGTACTATTCAAGTACAGATGGACATATGGCGGCTGATGATCCAGCAAATGCTTGGTCAGCTCACTATCCAGATACCGGAAAAGCGGGGCATCCAGCATATCGACGACTTGCAGGTCTTTTTTTTCACTTTTCAGCGCACTTGAAAGCTCTAAACCGATATATCCCGCACCGACGATCGTGATCTTTTGCGCCTCTTGGATTTTTTGCAGGGCGATCCGCGACTCTTCAAAGGACTTATACGTCAAGATATTTTCCAGCTCTTGATCATTCATGTCAGTGTTGAACGGGCTTGAGCCCATCGCAAGGATCAAATAGTCATAGGACTCCACGAGGATATTCTCTTTTTGATGCACTTTATAATAAAAAACTTGCTGTTTCTCGCAATCGATTTTACTGGCGCAGTGCTCCGTCAATACTCGAATACCCATGTCTTCCAGCGTTTCAGGATCATTCAGATGTCCCTGTGAAAGATCGGACAAATATTTTTCAAAGTAAAGGTTGATGCTGCTCGATACATAGCTGATCATTCGGCTTTTTTCGATCAGCAATACTTCCATGTCCGGCGCAAGCACTTTTAACGTTTTCGCTGCTGCGACCCCGCCGTGCGAACCTCCAACAATGATCGTTTTCATAGCTATTCCTCCTTGACAACTTTCATAGCATTCTTTTCTCGATATAAACGCCTTACTTGCTGGCGGATTTCTTCCAGATCTTTAAAAGAAAGAAATTCATTCAAAATAAATATTTTTTCTTTTGGAAGATTGCGATATTTGATCCCAAGATTGGTAATGATCAAATCGAATTCTGCGGTTTCACCGTCTGTATACAGGTCAGCTTGCGACAGCGACAAAAAATCTCTTAAATAGTAGACGATCGCCTTTTCGATCAAGCGGTCGCAATAAAAATCGACTTTGACTTTGATCGGCTGAGCAGCGTCCTTAATAAAGTAGGCCAGCAGTGCAGCGAAACGCAATGCCAAAAGCGTCGGCAGACTATTGTCGGAAAAATTCCGTTCGAGGTACTGAAAATTATCAACGATCAGCTGATAGCTTTTCACATTCACGTTCATTTGCGGAATGGTCGTTTCAAGCGCCAGCAAGTTTTCTTCGGCAAAATAAATAAACGCTCCTTGAAAGAAGAAAATATACCAATTGATTTGGTTGATCGTATAGATGATCAATTTGCGGTCATCGGCTGCATACTCCTCTTGCTGCGTCACTTGGCAAAAACGATCAAAAGCGTGCTGGTTCATCTGCTGCAGCTGTTTTTCCATTGGCCCGCTGTCCACACTGCTGGACGGAAATTTTTGATAATATTGTTCAAAGATCGGTGATTGATAAGGGATCACGTTCGCGGCTTGAATAAACAAAAAAATAAAAGCGGCTTCATATTCGTTCCATTTGATTGTATAGCGGCTCAAATAGCGCAAAAACAGCAGCCGAAGCTTGCGGTAAAGCGGGTGCGTCATGATCTCCGGCAGGAATTTCTCGATCACTTTGGAAGTCCCGCGATTGACCGAACGAATCCGGCGCTTTGTGATCCGCAGCCACAGAAAAAACTTGTGATATTCAAAAGGGGTAAATTCAACTTCGATCTGTTTTTGAATCAGATTCATCAAAAAAGAGATTTCTGGATCATTATTGCTTTGGATCGTCTGCTCGAGCGGCCGGCCATTCCAAAAAAGCTGAAAATAAAACTGGCGGATCTGGTGTTCTTCACCAGTCATGAGCCCGCCGTCGATCTTGATCAGAAATTCCTGTAAAATCATGTTGATCTGCTTGATGCGCCGGTAATAAGAAGCTTGGCTGAGATATAAAGTTTCCGCAATATCCGTAAAATCGATCTTCCCTTGATTGTACAAAATCTCGAGGATCTTATAATTGATGGAGTCAGCGAGGAACTGGTATTCCAAAGTTTTTAAATCGAAATTGCTGCCGATCGTAAGCAGGATCCCCTCGGGATGGATCTTCCACACTACATCGAACGACTTGCCGGTCGCCCCCATGACCCGTCTGAAGCTGTGCTCAGAAATCTTTTTGGAATAGCCCTTCTGCTCAACGAAGACACTCAGCGGCACCGGCTTCTCCTGCAAATAATAAAATTGAAAGATCTCCAATTCGATTTTTTCTTGTTTATCTAAGAGCGACAGCCAATTCATTTCAGTTCCTCCCTTTTAAATGCCGTTGCTATTCCAAGTGTAAGGAACGCAGCCGAAAATGGCAAGGGATGAAATTTTGATACAGTCTTCTATCACTAATACCAGTATAAGCTTTTAATCACTCTTTTTTTTATCATAAACAAAGTATAAATTTCTAATTATCTTTTTATATTTTCTTAAATGCTCGTAAAGCCTTATTCTATGTGCTTTCGAGTATTTTTACTGTAGGAAGATACTTCACGTTTCTTTGCATATTTCCTCATGTCTTAGCTGTCAGAAGTGGTAAATAAGTAGTAAATTCATTTGTACTACTAAGCAACAAGACGCTCCTGTTGCTTCTCTTTATTCAAGCGTTTCATTTCTGCCATTGCAGAATCGAATGTTGCATGTGCGTAATAGTTCAGCGTCATGGCTATATTAGCATGTCCCATAATGTACTGTAATGCCTTTGGATTCATTCCTGCATTTGCATAGTTGGTACAGAATGTATGTCGCAAACTATGTGGAGTGATGTGTGGCAATTTATCCTCGTTATACTTATTGTATTTCTTAACAAGACCTTTCATCATGCCGTTGTAATCACTTGCCACTTTTGGATAGTTCTTTCTATTAAGAAAGAGGAAATCACTATATCCATCAATCTCAACACGCTTATCATTCTTTCGATTCGCTAACACTCGCTTAAATGCTTGATAGGCTTCTTCAACCATAGGAACTTGACGTTCGCCACTTTTGGTCTTTGGTGTTTCAATGTAGTACCCAATTTCAGTATCTCTCAATAGCTGATGGTCTATATTGACAAGACGATTCTCAAAATCTAAATCTGGAAGTGTCAAACCACCAAACTCTGAAATACGAAGACCTGTTTTTAAGAGTATCAGAATTTCATCATAATTTTTGCTGTAGGTTTTATCAGCTTTTGCAAAGGCTAACAGTTTTTCTTCCTGTTCTTCTGTTAGTACGGTCTTAGGGACAGTATCATCATCAAGAACTGCTTTCAGTTGAAAGTCAAATGGATTCTTCCGAACACAATCATCTTGTATAGCAATATAGAATGAAGCCTTTAAAGAACGTTTGTAGTTATTGATGGTTTGATAAGCATAACCATTTTCACTCATTCTAATAGCCCATTCTTTAGCGTCTGATGGCTTAATACTGTCAATACTTCTTACACCTAACTTGTCTTTCTTCAAAATATCCATAAGATATTTGCGTCCAGTTTCAGTGTTTTTTCTAACCTTTGGTCTTTGAGCGTTCTGTTTTGCGTAAAGCTGGCAGAGTGTCATTTTCTTTCCTACAACATCAATACCATCATGAATGTCTTTCTGTAACTCTGCGATTTTCTCTCTAAGTGAGATACAATCACGCTTTCCTGCTGGTACTCGGTCTGTAGCCACAAGTTTCCACGAGTAAACAAATTGCGGTTCTCCAAATGAATCTATATATTTGTATAAGTATCTTCCGTCTTTTCGTTGGCTCTCTCCAGTCTTTAAGATTCGACCTTTATTGTCACGTCTTTTTTCTGACATGGCATTTGCTCCTTTCCTTTATGGAAAGAGCCTTGATACGACTTAATACTATTTTATCATATACAAGACCCTTTGGCGACGCTAGATTGCGTCCAATGTATCTATAATTTTTTCAAATTGTTTTCGTTTAATCTGAATACGATTGCCATTCATAATCAGCCAATTTGCATTTTTATTTTCCTCTGCCAAGCGTCGTAGCTTGTTTTCGCCAATACGAAAATATTTTGACGCTTCTTCAATGGTTAGGGTATAACGTTCCCAAATAGGAATGTCAGTCTGCTTCATAAAATCCTCCTTTCCAAATCACTTATTTGGATTTCATAAAAGTTGTTTTACCAGCAATCGAACAGCTTTAGCAAAGCTCACGGGAGTTCCACCCCTGCATGGTTCTCATGTAGCCATACTCATTGCCTGCGACGGTTTTATCACGCTCGGACTATTGACTGTATGGGAGTATCATTATCACGATAAGAATGTCGTTGCAGGCAATCCTGCTAAAGATTGCTTCTCGGATCACTAACATGAATCGCTCGCTATCTTTATAAGATAGGTCATGGCGGTTAGTTCCGTTGGCTCTTTTCTTATCGAAACGTATTCGATTACTTTTATTCAGTTTTCAAAGAACAATGGCTCGTTAGCCTATCAAAACACATTGAAAGCTCAATATGCTTTGGTGGAATAACAAACCTCCCTGTTCGGGAAGCGTGGAATGGTTTAGCACGCTTCCACGAAAGGAGAGAGGATATTACTTAATTTCAAATGACAAAATCTTTGTAATCAGTCTGGTTTCCATTCTTCCACGTAAGACTTCATCAACGACCATACTTTGATTGCCATATTCATCTTTCATAAGTCGTAGGGAACGCTTCGTTATGTACCCTCTGTAATGATGTAGAATCTGGTTAATCGCTTCGGTATCGCCATCTGTTGCCTTTACAATGAGAGGAAAGGGAATCATAGGATATTGTGTTTTCATTCTTCAAATTCCTCCATAAACTTTTTAATTAAGGCTAGTCCACTGGTTCTATGCCGATAGACAGTAGAACGGTTCAATTTCAACAGGTCTGCAATTTCTGAATCGCTCATGTCCATAAAGTAAAACAGCAGTAGAATTTCACGTTTCTTGTCTGGCAACTCACGTAATGCTTCACTCAACAAATCATTTTCAACGCCTACTGATAACCCATTGAGTGTAAAAATCTGAAAGTCAGTTGAATAGTTATCTGTTGTCGCAAACTGGCTAACAAGATAATCGCCAACATCCGAAAAGGACACCTCACGCTTTGCAATCCTTGAAAGATAAAGCATATAATTCTTTCGCTCGTCTTCCATAGCACGTTTACAGATATAGTCAAACTGATTTTCTATTGTGGTCTGAAAAGAAGATGGTTTCATGTTTCTCACCCCCTTTCTGTCTAGGAAAGGAAGTGAGCCTTGCTCGTTTATCTCCTTTCACTCTTAGTCCCAATGTGAAAGGGGGATTTGTTGCATTACTGATAAATAAACTTTGTAAAAAAGTTCTGAATAGCCAAAAAAGCATATAAACAGATTTATTTCTCTGTTTACATGCTTCTGTTATTCTATCTATATGATTTATAAAACCACATTGGTGGACGTACTTATCTATTGCAGATAGACGACTTTTTTTGACAAGAACCCAATGTAAGGAAATTTATTGTATATGATGTACTTCATGGCGACGTTGACCTCCAACAAACCGCCATTTGGAAGTAATATACAATATTTTAACAGCGTAAATAGCACTACCATATAACGGTTTTTTTTATTGGCGTTTAGTAGTGCTTTTTATTAAATATAAACCTATAAACCATATAACACGTTTTTCTATACCTGTTTTTAATTCAGTAGGAACAATAAAATGTATAGAGGTGGTCTACTATGCGTAAAAAAGAAGATAAATATGATTTTAGAGCCTTTGGTTTAGCCATTAAAGAAGCTCGATTGAAACGAGGTTTAACTCGTGAACAAGTGGGAGCATTGATTGAAATTGACCCACGGTACTTAACTAATATTGAAAATAAAGGGCAACACCCCAGCATACAAGTTCTTTATGACCTTGTATCGTTACTTCATGTTTCCGTTGATGAATTTTTCTTACCTGCTAATAACTTGGTAAAAAGCACCCGACGATTACAGATAGAGAAATACATGGATAGCTTTACAGACAAAGAACTATCCTTAATGGAATCTTTAGCCAGCGGTATCAACGAAGCAAGAAACATCGAAGACTAATTAAAAGAATCCATACATAACGGAAAGAGCCGATAAAATGAGATTGTATTAATCTCATTTTATCGGCTCTGCGTCTTTGCGTCTGGCTCTGTAATCACAGTTACTTTGAACTGCTTTATTTCAATTAAATTTTCTTGTCTGCATTTCGGACAATAGAGGGGGAATTTTTTTAATTCAGTATCTTCCCTTATCTTTAATCGTGTTTTATTTCCACATACAGGACACAATATCCACTTGTAGTTTATAATAACTATCTCCTCCTTTACACTTTAATTCAAATCTTTATTAAAAAATATTTCATCTTATTTAACAAGAAACCATATTTATATAACAACATAAAATACACTAAGTTATTTTATTGAACATATATCGTACTTTATCTATCCGACTATTTGGACGACGGGGCTGGCAAACAGGTTCACCGGTAGTAACATGGTACCCTTTTAACTCTGTTAAACAAACACTACGTCCATTTGTAAAGAAAGTTAAATCACTACGATATTCTTGAATACACCGAGCAGGGATTTCTCCACTAAGAATGACCTCATTATTTTTCAATTGAGTGTCTACGATGTTCGCACAATATTTAGGAGCATCGTTGTATGCTCGTGAAAGATATTCCTGTGGCGCATAAATTTTAAAACTAAGATATGGCTCTAACAATTCTGTTCCAGCTTTTTTTAAGACTTGTTCCAATACAATAGGAGCAAGCATCCGAAAATCTGCTGGAGTACTAACAGGGCTATAGTATAAACCGTACTTAAAACAGATTTTACAATCCGTCACATTCCAACCATATAATCCTTGTTCGCAACCATAGCGTATCCCTTCCATAACTGCATTTTGAAATGATTGATTTAAGTATCCAAGAGAAACCGAGCTCTCATACTGCATTCCACTTCCCAACGGAAGCGGTGATACAGATAAACCAATGGAAGCCCAGAAAGGATTTGGCGGCACTTCGATGTGAATGGTATATTCTGCATTTTTTAACGGTCTCTCCATATAAATGACTGTAGGCTCTTTTAGTTCTATCTCCACATGATACTTTTCTTGCAACAGTGCACTAATCACTTCCATTTGTACTTTCCCTAAGAAAGAAAGTATAATTTCATGTGTCGTAGAATCCACGTAATATCGTAGAAGCGGATCACTATCTGAGATTTCCAAAAGGGCATCAAGCAACATTTCTCTCTGTTCAGGTTTACTCGGTTCAACAGTTGTTTGTAGTAGAGGGTGCGGATTTTCAATCTTTTTTCTCTGTGGCAATAGTTTTGTATCTCCAAGAACACTATTTAACTTCAAAAACTCATTTTGCAAAATAACAATTTCTCCAGAATAAGCTCTATCAATCTTACATAATTCACCATTTATTGAAGTATACATTTCTGTAACTTTTATTTTTTCTTTTTCTGATACTCTAACCGAATCTCGTAAATGTAGTACTCCACTATAAAGGCGTATATATGCAAGACGTTGTCTTTTTTTTGTATATTCAATTTTGAAAACATTTCCGCAAAGTTCAGACGGACCTCGATGTGTTGATGAATAAAATTTATTAGTAATAACTTCTATAAGGTTATCAATCCCTATATTACTTTTTGCACTTCCATGATAAAGAGGGAACAGAGAACAATTCTGAAATCTTATGCTTTCCTCTTGTTCGAGTTCCAATGCTTCTAATGATTTACCGGACATATATTTCTCTAAAAGGTCATCGTTTCCCTCTATTACCGTATCCCATTGTTCAGATTCGGTAAAGTTCGTCACACACATATTAGGATACAGTTCTACCTTCTGTTTGATTACAATTTCGGCAGAAAGTTTCTCTTTAATATCCTGATAAACCGTTGATAAATCAATTCCATTTTGGTCAATCTTATTGATAAAAAAGATTGTGGGAATCCCCATTTTCCTAAGTGCATGAAATAATATACGAGTTTGTGCTTGTACGCCATCTTTTGCAGAAATCAGTAGAATTGCCCCATCTAAAACTGATAATGAACGATATACTTCTGCTAAGAAATCCATATGTCCTGGCGTGTCTATGATGTTCACCTTCGTATTTTCCCACTGAAAAGAGGTTATTCCTGTCTGAATTGTAATTCCTCTCTGACGTTCTAAAAGCGTATTATCCGTCCTCGTTGTACCTTTGTCCACGCTTCCTAATTCTGTAATCGCTCCACTGTTATATAATAAGCTTTCTGTTAAGGTAGTTTTTCCTGCATCAACATGAGCTAAAACTCCAATATTAATAATTTTCATGTGATTTTCCTCCATTCAAAAACCCAAAAGGGCATAAAAATCCCAGTGATAAATACTTTTATCACTGGGATTTTTATGCATAACCATAGGTATACAAAGCATACAGATATTCTCTGGATACTTTAGAATCACATGATAAAGGTATTCTTAAACTGGGTACAAAAAACTAAGCCCTCCTAAAAAAGGACATCTAATTATTTGTTCCCGCTATCAAATTGACAGTTTATTTAAGAATACCTTGCCGCATATTTATTAACTCCTTTTAAATAGTCACTTAAATAATAGCACGTAAGAGCATATTTGTAAAGGAATCTCCAATTTTTTATCAAAGAGAGTACGTGATTACAAAATAGCTGTAATAATGTACCAATATTTGTTATTCTATAATCTTCCAATTACTCCCGTTCTTTTCAAGTACCAAATCAAATTGAGATACCTGCGTTGCTTTGGTCTGCTGGTCGATATACTCCACTGTCAGCGATACCGTGACTTGATTATCCTTACGATTGTGAATAGGATTTACCAGTTCTTGAAAGATGTACTCTTTTCCGATTGGTTTTAATATCCCGTCATTCACATAGTAGGAAAGTTCACTGGCTGTCGCTGTAGGATAGAGCTTGAAGAACGTCGTTAAAAACTCATTGATTTCATTGGTTGTAATGGAATCAACCGTCCCCTCACTTTCAATGGCTTTTGGTTTATAACTTGATTTCTTAGGTATGTTGGTAATGGTCGGATTCTTAACCAGTACCATATTTCCAGAACCATCTACATAGACACTCACTATATAAGCAGAGTGGACGGTCTTTGTATTTTCTCCCTCTGTAATGAGCTGGTCTACACTGTAGGTTACATTAAACTCATTGTCGCCAGTTGGCTCTACCGTCCATATCTGAAATCCTCTTACAGAAGACGATACAGGAATATCTTTGCGTACTGTATCAACATTGAGAGCTTGAAGTTCATCTGTCAGATAGCCTTTTAGACTTTCCATTCGATTATCAATGGACTTATCGGATTGCTCCCATGAATAGTAGACTTTCGCAAAGTTCTCTACAAAATTTTCTACATGATGAGTATCAACGTATTCCTTTTCTATGATAGTTGTTTCGTGAATAGTATGAGTATCTATAGCTGTAAAGTGCTTGAATATCGCAAAGCTGAAACTAAGCCCTAAAAGTACCCACAAGGCAATCACAACCTTTTTATGAGGATTGACCTTATAGTAGACACGAGGTTTCTTTTCCTTTGGTATCTGTTTTTCTTTATTCTGATTTTTTCTAAATTTCATCATTAAATCTTCCTTTCTCATTGTTTGATTCGTCCTGCTCCCACTAAATGCTGTTGCCAGTAGGGGCTTGTTAAGTCGGCATAACCGATTGGGTCGCCTGCATGAAACATACGGTTATTGCCAAGGTATATCCCAACATGAGTAATATAAGAGCCAGCGTTATAGGTAGAATGAAAGAAAACCAAATCGCCAGCTTGTGCTTCCGATAGTGGGATATGCTGGGTCACATCATATTGCTGTTGTGCGGTTCGTGGTAAGTTAATTCCAGCTTTTCCATACGTCCATTGTGTCAGTCCGCTACAATCAAAAGAAGTAGTCGGGGAAGCTCCACCGTAAACGTATCGCCAGCCCTCATATTTCAGTGCTTCGTCCATGATGGCTTGTACCGTATCATCATCAAACTCTGTTGTGACAAGATACTGCGTTACCAGTTGCACATAAAACATATTGCCATAGTTGTATCGCCAGCCCCCATTGATAGGTATGGCTATGGGATTGGGGTAAGACACTTTTTCGCCACCTGAATACTCTTTTGAGAAACTTTGAGCCAGTTCAAAGGTATATTTATTTCCACGATTAGCCACATACCCTAAGAAACCACCACCATAATTGTAGGACTGGATAACCGATTCTAAATCTACACTGAGCCTTTCGCTACTGGCTAATAATTCACTGAAATACTTCACACCTTGCTTAATGGATTCTTCTATACTCAATGAATTAGGTGGAAGACCGAGGGATTCCGAGGACTGCATAACATCTTCCGCAGTACCGCCCGATTCCACCTGTATAATCGCAAGAAGTATGTTGACATATTCTTCAACGCCATATTCTTTGGCATATTTTTCTACCATAGGCTTATGAGCCAGCACTTCTGCGGAAACATTCACACCTCCATAATGAATATTGGAAATTCCGCTGTCCTGTTCATCTGAAAATAAAATGGCAACAAACAGAAGCAGTGAGAAGACCATCAAGAATAATCCAGAACCACCAATCACTAAAGTTTTCAACTTCATGGTTTCTTACCGACTTTCTTAATGGTGGCGGTTTTGATTGGTGGTCTACTTCTTGTATTTTGTAGTGGTACTCTTTGAACAGTAGACGGACGTTCTTTTGTGATTGGACGTTGTGAAGTTCTATCTGCTGTAGTGGTTGAAGTTGCTGGCTTTTGAACGGTTTTTTCTTGAACGGTATTGCCTTGGCGTTCCACTTTTGGACTTGAAAAATCGGACTTAACTGCTGGACGCTCTTGTTTGGCTTGTTGAGATTCCTTATATGAAGTCTGAATATTAGACTGTTTTGAGGTCTGTTCATCATGATATTGTTCTTGTCTTGTAGTCGGTCTTTCATGAACAGAAGAAGCAGGCTGTTTTTTCTGTTTGACCTGTTCCATTTCAGAGCGACGCTTCGCAATGGTTTTTCGCCTTTGTTCCTGCTGTTCCTTGCGTCCACTGGCTCTGTCCGCTTTGGTTTGAGAAATACTACTGGTTAAATCACGGACATTCTCTTTTACTTTGGATTTTCCTTGATATACTGCATATCTTGCATTGGTCGGCAAATCTTTAACCTGTTCTTTCAAACCACTAGCAGTGTCTACCATTCTGTCTTTGGTATCAGCTACTGTACCGATGGTTTGACCGATACGTTTTCCAAGTGTTGATTTTTCCTTTCCGTCTGGTCGGGAGTGATCTGCTTGTGTCCTTGCAGAACTCCCCGAACCCGACTGTCCTTTTTTACCTGTAACAATGGCAGACCCAGCCCCTAGAGTAGTCATGGAACGTCCAAGTTTCCGCTGTAGACGGTGCATGTGAGCGTGCATAAGCATACGAGGTTTTCTCATCACACGACTTCCCACACTTTGAGAATCGTTACTCTGTAGAGAAAACATACTCATTAAATCGCCCAGCTTGAAGTAGATTCCTGCAAAGGTCACAATCTGTAGAAAAGCAATCAAAAAGAACGGATAACCAGCCGATAAGGTATAGAGCATGGTTGAAATACTAAATGCTGTCGTAATAATCAATGTGATTCCAGCTCGTGTCAAAATGGTATTAAAGAGCTTTGTTATGGCTCGTTTTGACATACCATCAAATGATGGAATCATGCTTAAAATAAAGCTCACAGGCAGAAACATAGCATAGATGATAAAAAGTACCTGCGAGAAAATCATGATTCCTGTTAATAGGAATACAAATATGGAAATCCCAATATTGAAGACAAATAGGAAGAAGACTGTACCTAAACGGTTAATGGTCTTTGTAATGGTTAGATTGGTATTGCTTCTGTCTTCAATTTCTTCCGCAACAATTTTTTCTCTGTCTTCGCCATTGTTGGAATCTGGGCTGGTGGAGAGCAGGCTTTCCACACGGTCAATACCGATACTTTCAATGTCTGAACTGTTGTATTGAAGCAGTAGCCACGGTTGCTGAACCTGTATGGAAAACAGGCTATCTCTGATTAAGTCCACGCTGTCCTTGCCTTGACTATCGGAATGGGGCATGACAATCTTCGTGCCAAGTGATAAACTGGCATTACTGATGTCTGATGAAAAGTCATTGATTTTTTTAATGTAGTCGGGAGCGTAGGCAATAAAGGAAGCCGATAGGATAAACACCAGCACAAAATTCATAATGGCATGAATTGCCTTTGTGGTTTCTCTCTTTATCAGTCCCGTATAGGCAACATAAACCCCAAGAACCAAAATCAAGAGTAAGAGGAATCCAACATAGAAACCCTCTGTTGAAAATCCGTTTGCACTCACACCAGCTAAGGTCTGCATATTCTTACCAATGGAATCTGCTGTAGCGGAAATGAAGTCTAAGGAATAGGCTTCCTGTACTAAGTAACCTGTCGCATTGGAAACATACAAACTGATTGTCCAAATAAAATTGGTAATGGCATATAGTCCATACATGACCTGTTTTCCAATCCCGTCCGACCAGTTCCACGGAAGCCAGCCCCAGCTATTATCCACATAAAAATCCAGTTGATAGTTTTCAAGTGGGTATCGGCTGTATTCATTTGCCACATTGACCGTATCATCTACCAAGCCCGCAGCTTGAACCACCGTTCCCAGCATGGCTAAAAGAAAAATGGCAATCACAAGTGTGAAAGCCACTGTCATTGCCACTTTACCTAGACGTTTCAGCGTCCAGTTTGATTTTATTCTGTTTACTATTGATGGTTTCACATTTACACCTCTTTTCGCACAGGTGGTCTGGTATCAAAGGCATGGAGCAGTTCTTCAAATACAGGGTGGAACTGTATCACACCGACACGACCATATAAATCACTGATAAGGCATTGCCCGTTTTCCAAATCACGCAATCGCTTCTGATTGTTTTCGTCCTCTGGGTCTACACCAAAAAAGGCTAAGGTCTTTTTAATCTCGTTAAGGTCAGTGGAACGAAATGCAAATTTTAAGCCGAGGTTATTTTTCAGTTTTTCATCTAAGAGGTCGTCTGTATTTTGGGTCACGAAATATACCCCAGCGTTCATAGCACGACCAGCCCGAACCAGCTTCATAGATAGTGTTTTTCCTTGTGCTACCTGTAAAAAGCTCCATGCTTCGTCTAAATCTACAATCTTGAAAATGCTTCGGTCTGTATGGATAAAGTCTAAAGCAAAGGTACTAATGACAATCAGCATAGCAACGGATAAAAGCTCCATAGTGGTATATTCCTCAAAGGAAGTTTCCTTGTCGGGAAGTACCAAGTCCGCAACCTGTATAATGTTCAGTTGTTTTTCTAAGCTGATAGACTGCTCCACATAACCATTACTGAATAATAAATGTGCAAAGTCATAGTCTGTAAAACTTTCGATATGGTCGGCTATACTGGTACTTAGTGGCGTATTCTCAACCCGTAATTCCTCAATCACTTTCATCAACCCTCGTACTTCACTATTGGTTACTGCACGAATGGCTTTTCTAAGGATTGGGAAGCGTTCCCCATCACGAGAGGAAATCCCCGTAAGGAATGTCAGAATATCAATAGCCAGTGATTCAGAATCTTTGGGATTTTTCATAATCACATAAGGGTCAAGTAAGCCTTTGTTTTTCTCATCAGAAGTCAGAGTGACGATATTGATTTCATGGGAAATCTCTGGCAAGGTTTCTTTCCATCTGCCACGTTCTGCTTTTGGGTCTACAATCACTGCTTGTGCCCCATAAAGCACCGCATAATAGACGATAAGGTTATTCGCAAAGGATTTACCACCACCCAGCGAACCAACAAAAGCCGACGCTAACGCATTGGTTACTGAACCCTTAACCCCTTGACTGGCAAGAGCAGGTTTCAGATAGACATTGCGTCCAGTATCTAAGCTGTAGCCAACATAAATCCCCTCATTTTCCCCCAGCATTTGAGTAGCACCAAAACCTAAACCAGCGAGGAAATCAGAGGTCACGTATTGAATATAATCATTCATATAACGCTTGCTGGCAGGTAAAAATTCTTCATGTAAGCCGAGCATATCCCCAAATGGTCGTACCAGTTTTACGCTTAAATCGTCATAAAAATCTTTCACTTCATTACAACGACGTTTGAGTTCGTCAAGATCATTTGCTGATACCCTTACCACATAAGACAGCTTGTACATAGATTCCTTGCTTTGGTCTAAATTGGTTTCCAGCTCATTCACACTTTCCAGAGCTTCCGCCACATTGGAGCTGGTTTCATTATCACTTTGCCAAGCGTGGTTATCCAAGTCTTTCAGTTCTTTCTTTTTATTGCGGACAGTAGATAGGGCTTTACGATTCGCTACAATTTCCACATTCATTGACGTATCAATCGGGAATGTAAATTGCTGTTGCTGGTAGTAGAAGATTTCAGAGGACGGGAAGTCCAGTTCTCCGACAATGCTGTTAATGGTAAAGTAAGCTACATAGACGGTTTCATCTTCCTGCTGGATTTTCAAATATCGCTGTTTTTCTTCCACCAAACAGCGAGTAGGCTTAATCAAGTCATAGTATTTAATCAGCGTTTCATTATCCAGCTTTTTCTTTGATAGATGGTACTCATACTCTTCATAGGCAGTGCCTGTCTGTCCGTAAAGGTGTTCAATCAGATAGCCGAAGTCGTCCTTATCTAACCTGCGGATTTTGAAACGACGAGAGATTTTATTTTCTAAGAGCTTTTCCATCTTCTGAAAACGCAGGATTTCATCATTACTCATACTAACAAAATCGCCCATCAGCTTATGGTTCACATCATAGACAAAATCAGACAAAGCATTTTTTGCTTCAACGGTAAGACTTTTCATAGAAAACTCCTGATCGTTGAGAAGCAACTTAAAGCCGATAAAGAAACGGTAGTTCACTTGATTTTCGCCAATCATGGATATTAAAGCGTCTGTCTGTTGGTCGATTTTGTCATAGGCAACCGCTTTGAGCTTGCCAGTGACTTCATTTTTGGAACGCTCTTGTGCAGAACGTATGCTGGATTCTGTACTGATTTGTAAAGCATGAATTTTGCCATCACGATTTTGTGCGATAAGCTGTCTGAAAGAATCATGCACTTGTATTTTCTGTTCTGGACTTAGAAATGAGTAATTGTAAGGAACAAGCTCATAGTAAGCATAACATTCCCCGTCTTTATTCCAGACGAGATTGTTTTCAATGTATTTAATTGGATATGCCATAAAATTCACTCCTAACTGCTGTAATGGCTTCTTGTGGCTGGTTTCTGCCAAGCGTTACTTTTTTTCCTGCATAGGTCAGCTTTGGTCGCAGTGCATAAGCAATGACAGACTTCAAAAATCCATAAGGCTTTTTACCATCAAAAGTTTTTGTAGACATAAACCATGTGAAAGCCACAGGAATCCCAAAGTATTTGAGAAATGCTCCCTCTATCATGGAAAGAGGGGGCAAGTTGCCAAGTATCATCACTGCAAAGAGTGACACGACAAACCATGTCATTTGCGTAAAGGTTATGGGAAACGGAAGTCTAAAATCATTGATAGAATACAGTACCTTTTCCACAGACCAGATACTGGTATAGCTTCGTATTTTCTTCATGTAATCAATCCTTTCATAAAAAATAGGGGTAGCTGATTGAGCCACCCCGTAAAATAGAAAATCTGCCAGTAGTAATGTACCGACAGATTTAATAGACGATTTCAAAAATCCCATGATTGGTTGAGATAAACGTTCCTGAAAGGTCTAAATCCCGACCATAGGCTTGATAATCAATATAGTTTTGAAGACTAGCTGGTACTTCGCCTAAAGCACCCGTTTCTTCAATGTAGTAGCGTGCCACGTCATACATATCATCACAATCGGAATGAATGATAATATCCTCTTGATGTTCGCTTAGTTCTTCAATGCTTGAAAAATGAGTGAGCAGAGCAGATAGCTCCGATTGTAATTCTTCGGGTAATTCCGATACCATTTCCCATAGTCGATTGAGTTCGCCAATGGAAGTGTATTCGTCAACCGTAAAGGGTAACTCGTAGTCATGAATGGCGTATTCCTCATATTCATCATTCAAGCCGATTTTCTCTTTGACTTCCTCAAAGTCAATGGGAAAGGTAAACCACGCACCGACCAATTCGCCCTCATTGTATTTGCCTAAATTCGCAATATAGACTTGCATATCGTCCATATATTCACGTCCTTTCTTTGTAGAGATTCAAAAATCCCTACCGCACTTCGTTTGGTGTACCATTCCTTTGCGGAACATAAGAAAACCACTTATATTCCACAAAAGAACGGTTTTATTTAAGCACCAATAATGCGATTGAATAGCTCTAGTAAAATGTCTTTTACTCCAGCAGCGTTGAAGACTAAGCCAACCGCAATAATCGCAATAATTAAAAAGCCAATCAGTTTGCTAAACTCACGCTTGAAGCCAAGATACAAGCCAATCACAACGATTGCTAAAAGCACCAGTGATTGAGCGTTTGATAGAAACCAGTTATAAAGGTTTTGTCCAAAATTCATAAAAATGTTCTCCTCTCTATATTCAATGAATTTGTATTTGAGTTATTTTTTTGTTGTTATCACGTCCTGTTCTTTTACTGACTGTTGCTTCAAAATCTGCTTGTGTCGGTCTGTCAGTTTCGCATGGTCGAGAATGTCTTTTACAACCTGCGTCTGGTTGATTTCATCAAGTTTAATCGCAACCTTTAAGGTCGGGGCAACTTGATGAGATAGCCAGTTCAGCGTCCTTTGGAAGGAGTAAGGCTCTGGTTTTGTGGTTAGTTTTAATCGTTCACGATTGTTCCCAATAAACCAAGCCCATTCTTCATTCAGTTTCCAATCAGAACGAGGTTTGGAATCGTCTTTATCTACAAAACGGATATACCGATTGATAATTTTAAAGGCGGTATGCTCTGGATTGTCATAGACGAGTAAATCACGGACTGCATAATAGGCACGCTCATTTTTCAATCGAATCTCAAAACGGTTTTTTACTTCTGCGTCTTCAATGGGAATATCATTTTTCTTGTACTGCTCGTAGTCCTTTTCATAGATACAGAAATAAACTTCACTTTGTAATGAACCGATATAGAGGGTGTTTCCCATACATTCCTTTTCCTCTTTGCGTACCAGTTCGCCACTGCGATAGCTTTTAAAACTGCGGAAGACGGAGATACATTCTTCCTGTTGGCACTTTTCAGTGAGTACAGGGATATTCAAAATCCCTGTCTTATCGTTAATGGCAAGGTCAAGGCGTTTCATCACACCGCCAGCCACCAAAACGTCCATAAAGAACTCATACCAGCTTCTTTGTTGTGCCAGAAGATAGCTTTCAAATTGTCTGCACCCACGACCTTTCAATTCCACCAGAACTCCTTTGTCCAGTTCATGGGAGCAAAGGACGAATATGTCGCCTAAAGCATAATGCTCTGAATAAGAATAGAAACCATAGTCCTCATGAAGAAAATAGGACAGTTTCAGTTGTAAGATGTTTTCGACCACCTGCTGTACGTCTGTTGTCGGAAAGCGAATCCTTACATAATCAAACAGCATTTCAAGGGGAGCGTCGGGATTGAAGCGTTCCAGAGCTTCCCAAAGGGACTGCTGTAAATCCTCTGATGGCTTGACTTTTCCTGTTTCAATATCGCTTAGATACTGCCTTGTAATACCAGTCGCAACAGCTAAACGGTTTTGAGATAGTCCATAAGCCAAGCGTTTTTCTTTTAAATGCTGTAACCAAGTTTGTTCATTCAGTAAAAATCCCTCCAATCAAAAAGGCGTATGTCAACTTTTAAAGCCCATTTGACATACGCTGAAATTTTGTAAATCCCTTGTAACCAAAGGATTTTCTAATGTTTTTTTGACTGTTTCCTGTCGATTTGTACCCCCCTGTTAGATACGGGGGGTTAAGTGCTGGCGTGGCTATTGCCACACCAGCCAGCAAGATCAGTCCACACCTGCGACTTCCGCTTCGCACGTCGCCTGCGTGGACTGTCTGCTGTTGGATAACTTTTTAATTTCCTCCAAGAAATCATATCCTTTTGGTACAAGGGGAGTATAAAACTCTGATATGACACTTGTTCCTACATCAACATAGCCACGACCTTTGATTCGCTTTAAGAAGAAATCCTTTTGTACGTCACTGCCAAACATCATGCCATAGCCCATTTCAGACATACGACCTAAAGCCACTCTGAAATTAAACTGATCACGGATTCCGTCGCCTAAATATTTTGCGTCTGGACGTTGACAAGCCAGTATTAGAAAGAAGCCAGCTTGACGACCTAACATGACAATCTGTTTCAGCTTATTCATAACTGCGGTGTTTTCTTTTGTTCCCAGCATTTCCATGAAAGCGACGTATTCATCAAAGATTAAGAAGTGTGCCGGGAGACCTAAGTAAGCATAATTTTTGCCAGTCTTATAGTTCTTCATCTGCTTCATTTCCTCACTACGTTTCATCATTTCTTCATAGAATGTTTCAATGCAAGAAAGCAAGTCTTCTTTTCTATAGTAGACATTTGCCATCACAGAACCTAAGTCCGCAAGGTCAGCATTTTTCGGGTCAAGAATATACAGTTTTGAATCTGTATGAAGCAAGGCTTCAATCAGTGTCAGTATAAAGTAAGTTTTACCGCCACCTGTACCACCAGCAATCAACATATGAGGGAGCTTATCATATTCCCACCATACGTTTTTCATTAAGCGAAGTTTACCATCTTTAGCTTCTACTTCATCAATAGAAATACGACTGGCTATGGTGTCATAGAGCAAAGTATATTCCACATAGGAATCCTTTAACTCTTTATCCGTCAGCTCACAGTACAAGCCACTCTCTAATTTCTTTTCCAAGTGTAAGAGTTGGTCTTGATATTTTCCCAGCGTGATTTCCACCCGTATCTGTATCAAGCCATTTTTAAGTCGATAATACATTTTAGGGAAGTAGGTTATCTTTTCCTTTGTACGACCAGCACTATCTTTAAAGAAACCCTCTGTTTTGACCTGTTCAGATTCATACCACTTGTTTTCAAGTATCATCTTTGCCAGTTTTTGACGGTGGTAAAGTTGTTTAACCGTATCATAGCGAACCCGTTTGAATACAAACGCTACCAGCAAGCAGATAAGAATTGCGACACTGAAACTGATAATTAAATAGGGAATGTCAATCTTATCTGCTTGTGATAGGTTAAAATCCTGCCAGTTGATCTGCTGGATTGTCTTCACATGAAACAGTCCGACAACCAGCAGGAAAACAGGCAGGAGTGACGCTATCGTAAAATGAAAGACTAAATCTTTACCAGATGGGCGAATCCTTTTACCACGCTGTTTCATGCGAAAAAGTCTCCTTTCTACCTAGCGACTATTTGTCTTGTGTCGGTTCTTTCTTTGCTTGTGGTTGAGCTTTGAATGAACTAGAATCCTTTGTCAGCACAATATCGTCTGCCTTGATATACCAGTCAACATCTGCTCCTTGATAGGTGGCAGTAGCAACGGTGTCCGCAATGGGATTGATAAGTTCCACCCGTGCGTTATAATCAAACTCTTTCAAAGGCACGCTGGCAGGAATACTTACTTGAATCATGCGTCCTTGTCCTTTGGATTTTAAGTCATAGGTACGTTCCTTGATTTCATCTGAAACCGACCCGTCTTCATTTTGGATTCTCACTTCACGACGTAGAGCAGAGAATTTCAATTCTCCAAAAGTCGTGTCTTTATCTAATACAATGCCATTTGCTAATCTCATCATTTTTCCTCTCTTTCTTTATTCTTTTATCATGTCGTCAGCATGTAAAAGGTAATTTGTAAAACCACGAGTGCCGATTTTGTAGCCCTCTGCGGTAATACGTGGATTGACTAACTTCACACGTTCCTCAAAGCCGAAATGTTTTTCGCCAGCTTCAGCAGGAAGCACCACCACAATATCATCTGCTCTTTGAACATCAGAATAGAGATTATAGCTTCTTGATAAGACAGTTAGCCGTCCGTTGATTCTTCGCTGAACGACTTTATCCTCGCCAGCAAATTCTAAATTGCCGAATGTTTTTTCCATGTTGGGAATCACAAATTTAAGTTCCATATTTTTACCTATCCTTTCTTTTTTATTGGCTGAATGAATGTTTGATGGTCTTAAAGAGTGGGGAACGACCTTTTGATTCTTGATTTTTTGTTTTCATAAGTTCACTTCCTTTCAAAATCGGGTAAAAAAATAGACACCTCATTTTTTGAAGTGTCTACCTATTAAATATTCAAATTTTATTGGAAGTATCTTTATATCTTCACTTTTCAAGGATAAATCGTCGTATCAAAGCTCATTCATAAGTAGTAAATTAGTAGTAAATTGAGTGGTTTTGACCTTGATAAAGTGTGATAAGTCCAGTTTTTATGCGGATAACTAGATTTTTATGCTATTTTTATTATAAAATTCGCTTTTTTCTGACCTTTTTGATAAAAAAATTATTAGTTATTTATATAAACCCAAAGGAGCCGGATACTTGCGTATCCGGCTCCTTTGGGTTTATTCAATAAAAGTTATTTCTTCGCTTTTGTTTCTTTCTTGGACTTTGGTGCACCTTTTAGTTCACGGATCACGATCGTATCCTGTTCCAAAACGGCTTCCAAATGATGGACATCTTGTTTTTCAAGATAAAAGTCAGTGATCTTGTCGCGCAGCTGCTGCTCGATCACCCGACGCAATGGGCGTGCACCCATCGCTTCGTCATAGCCTTGCAAGATCAACCAATTTTTCGCTTCTTGTGTCACCTCAAGCGTGATCTCTTTTTTGGCAAGGGTCAAATTGACATCATTGATCATCAGATCGACGATCTGTGAAAGATCTTCTTTGGTCAAGTGCGTGAATTCAACGATCCCGTTGAACCGGTTCAAAAATTCCGGACGGAAATAAGGAGCCATCCGTTTTTCGATCTTTTCGTCTTTTTGTTCGCTGCCGGTCACTTCGTCATCGCCGAAGCCAGCGTTTGAAGTCGCGATGATCACCGTGTTCTTAAAGTTGACGACATTCCCTTGTCCATCTGTCAAACGTCCGTCATCCATCACTTGGAGGAGCAGCGTCAAAACTTGCGGGTTCGCTTTTTCGATTTCATCGAGCAATACGATCGAATACGGATTCCGCCGAACTTTTTCGGTCAAAGTATTTGAAGTATCTTCGTATCCGACGTAGCCGGCGGTCGTCCCGATCAATTTTGACACCGCGGTCAAATCGCTGTATTCGCTCATATCCAGGCGAATAATCGCTTCGGTCGAGCCGAACATCTCAAGCGCTAATTGCTTAGCTAGCTCGGTTTTCCCGACCCCGGTCGGGCCCACGAACAAGAAGGAGCCGATCGGCCGGTTGCCTTCATCGAAACCAGCGCGGTTGCGGCGGATCGCTCTAGCGACCATATCGACCGCTTCATCTTGGCCGATGACCTTTTCTTTCAAGCGCTTATTCAAATTTTTCAAGCGTTCGATATCATTCGTATTCATTTGTGAGACCGGGATCCCGGTCAAGCGTTCGACAGAGTCGGCGATATCATTGACCGTGACTGTGACGGTCTTTTGCTTCTCTTCGAAGTTCTCCAAGTCTTTATTGAGCTGATCGATCTTATCGCGCAGTTTCGCCGCTTTTTTGAAATCTTCCTTTTTCGCTGCTTCATCTTTTTCCTGCGTCGTTTTTTCCAGTTCGTGTTCGAGAGTCACGCGGTCGATGATCGGGTTCTTCGCTGCCAAATGCGCTGAAGTCATGTCGACAAGGTCGATCGCTTTATCCGGCAAGGTGCGTTGCGGAATATATTGCATCGAATAATCAATCGCTGCTTTCAAAACTTTTTCCGGCAATTTGACGTTGTGATGCTTCTCGTAAAGTCCCGCGATCCCCTTTAAGATGTCCAAACATTGTTCAGGGGTCGGTTCAAGTACTTGGACTTCATTGAAGCGGCGGGCGAGCGCAGCATTTTTCATGATCGTATTGCGGTATTCGTCTTGTGTCGTCGCACCGATCACAGAAACTTCGCCGCGGCTGAGGGCCGGTTTCAAAATATCGGCCATTCCTTTGCTGCCGGATTCGCCGCCGGTCGATCCTGCGCCCAAGATTTGATGGATCTCATCGAAAAACAAGATCACATTGCCGCGTTTTTTGACATCTTTGATCAAATTTTGGATATTCTCTTCGAAAGAGCCGCGGTATTGCGTGCCGGCTTCCAAACTCGAAATATCGATCGAAATGATTTCTTTATCTTTGATCGCCGCCGGCACATTCCCTTTGATGATCGCTTGTGCTAACCCTTCAACGATCGCCGTCTTGCCGACGCCGGCATCCCCGACTAAGATCGGATTGTTTTTGGTACGGCGGCTCAACACTTCGGCAGTTTCCTGGATCTCTTTATCGCGGCCGATCACCGCATCAAGCATGCCGTCGCGGGCTTCTTGCGTCAAGTTGCGTCCAAGTTTATCCAGCGTATCGCCTTGTTTCTGCTTTTGTGCTGGTGTTTCTTGGTTCGGCTGCTGCGCGCGGTTTAAGTCGTCCGGCGTCACTTCATGGCCATTCACAAAATAACGGCCTTGTCTGCCTGAATTTCCGCCTCCTTGCGAACCTCCGAAAAAGCTGTTGAACAAGTCATCGAAATCATCAAAGTCATTTCTATTATTAGCCATCTATTTTCTCCTCCTTATTTTTCTTTACACTTTTCATTCTATAACGAACCGCTGAAAATAAGTATTCAGAACCCTTCACGCTTCATGAAGCTGCTTCTCTACGAACTCTTTCAAGACAACAGCTTGATTATGCTCGGTATCTTTCGCGCCGAACAAAAAGATCACATCGCCCGTCTTCAAGTGCTCTTTGATATCCGCTAAAAAAGCGGGCAGCTTCGGATTTGCTTCTAATTCCTGGATATAGCGTGCTTTGAATTCGGGATATCTTTCGGCGACATGATTGAACCAGTGGCGCAGCTCATTGGTCGGCCCCATCTCTTTGTCCCATTCGTCCAAATGCGCATTCACTTTGGAGACACCGCGCGGCCACAAACGATCGACGAGCATCCGGTAGCCGGAAAGATCGGCCGGCTTCGTATAGATCCGTTCCAATTTGATTTGATTCATCATTCATTCGCACTCCTTTTCTTTAGCGGTCAAAAATTACTGTCTTCAATTAATATGGTAGCGGAGAATGCGTAAAAATGAAAACAAAGCGAATCAAAACGGTTACGAAAAAAGTGCCGAGCTTCGAGAAATAAGAAGAAGCTGCTTTTGAAACGCCGTTTATTCGAAAACAGGGCCCGTGACATCATTGATGTCACAGACCCTGTTGAGATGAATCGACTATTTAAATATGAAACAAGCTGATCAGCGTGACTGCGCAGATCGTTTGGACAGCCCCGACTGCCAAGGCATACAGCAAGAATTTTGGCCCTTCTTTTAAGAATTTTGAAAAGTCGAGCCGCAGTCCGATCGCGGCGAGTGCGATCGTTTCAAACCAGCCGCTGATCGCATGCGCGGAATTTGCCAACGGTTCCGGGACCGTCAAGGAAGAGTTGAGGATGCACAAGATCAAAAAGCCGAGAACATACCACGGCAGCGGCAGGCGTTTCTTTTTCGGAGCGCTGACTGCTTCGAGCGTAGCATTGTCTTTGCGCTGTACGAATTTTTCAAAAAGCAGGACAACGAATACCAGTCCCATGATCCGCATGATCTTGAACAGCATCGCATATTGAACGACGTCTTTATCTAAAAGCGACGCTCCGGCCACGACTTGGCCGACCGACTGCAAGGTGCCGCCGAGCAGCGCGCTTTTGGCTAAAAGGTTGGAGCCGAATAAACTCAAGCCCAAAAATGGTAATGTCAGCATCATGATCGTTCCCAGCAGATTCACGAGTGTAATGATCTGCCCTTTTTCCTGATCGTCCGCATGGATCGTCGGGGCGATCGAGGCGATCGCCGAAGAACCGCAAACAGCGTTGCCGCCTGCCATCATGAGCGAGGCATTGCGGGACAATTTCAATTTGCGTCCCATATTGTAGGCGAATAAAATCGTGACGGTCATTTGCAGCGCGATGAAGGCGACCCCTTTCAGACCCATTTCGGTGATCGTTTGAAAGGTCACCGTCGCACCCAACAGCACGACCGAATACTCTAACAGCCGGCTTTCTGAAAATTTCGTCCCGACCGTCAGCGCAGGTTGTTTGAAAAATGTATTGCCGAAAACGATCCCGAGCAGGATCGCAAGCGTTGCACCGCCCAGCTGCGGCAAGAAGATCGCGAGCCCTTTCCCTAAAATCGCGACGCCGGTCGACAACGCTAGGCCGGGCAGGATCGGGACCATCGTTTGAACGATTTGTTTGCTTTTAGTCATTGAAGCTTCTGCCAAAATAATTTCCCCCTTAAAAAAATTTACTCCTCCATTATAAGTCTCTCTTTCCATTTTCATTTTAAATAGTTATTATAGTTATGATAAATAAAACTTATGGAAGTGATCACATGTTTAAATTATTAAGAACCTTTCAAGTCGTCTATGAGACCCGCAGCTTCTCGCAAACTGCCCGGATGCTTTTCATGTCTCAGCCCGCGGTCTCGAACCAGATCAAACAATTAGAGCATGAACTCGATACGACACTTTTCCTGCGCAACGGCCGCAAAGAAATGGAAACGACCAAACAAGCCGATCTTTTGTATCAGCGAAGTTTGGAACTTTTAGAAGATTGGCAAGCGACGGTCAGCGCGATCGCCTCAGAAAACAACGCCGGTGCCGCGTGTCGCATCGCCGCTTCACACACATTCGGCGCCTATCTTCTGCCGCCGCTCGTCAAAGAATTATCGATCCAGTTCCCTGAGCTGCGGCTTTCGATCGAGATCGCCAATTCCGAACATGTCTTAGAAAAGATCCGCCGCCACCACATCGACTTCGGCTTTATCGAAAAACCGCTCACCAGCTCGCAAGCCGTTCGCCACGCTTTGAGCGAAGATGAACTGGTGATCGCGGGCGATCCAAACGGTCCGTGGCTGATCCGCGAAGCCACGTCAGGCGTTTATCACTATACGAAGCGCTACTTCGAAGAGCACGATCTTCATCCAGAACAATTGATCGAAGTCCGCAGCAATCAAATGATCGTCGCGCTGCTCAAAAGCGGCTTTGGGCGCTCTGTCCTCTCAGAATTAGCAGTCCCGGCCGGGATCAAAAGCGCGTATACCGGCTATCAGCGGAATTTTTACATGCTGGAGCGCAAGCACCTCACCTCACCGCTTTTGCAAAAAGCCGGCAAATATCTTTTGCGGATCGCTTCTGAAAAATAAATAGTAAAGTTTTGAAACTTTTCCCTTCAAAGATTCGTCTTATTTAGTGAGCATGCAAAAGGGGGTGCTTCCGATTTTTACAACGTATAAACGAAGAAGAGCGATCGAGCAGCAAAAAGCGCAATTGGAAAAGATCGTCGAGGAAGAATCAGCATCTTTGTACCGCATCGCGTTCAGCTATACGCATCAAAAAGAAGATGCACTCGACGTCGTCCAAGACAGTTTTCAAAAAGCACTCGTCCAAATCAATAAAGCGAAATCGATCGATGATTTCCACGCTTGGTTTTACCGGATCTTGATCAATACGGCGACTGACCAGTGGCGCAAGAAAAAAAGGTCCCCGGCAGAACTGCAGCTGCCGGAAAACCGCGAATGGATGGCGCATCTGCCCGAGATCAGCCAAGTCGAGCTGCAATCGATCTTGGAGCTGATCGAAAGTCCTGAAAAGGAAATCTTGATCTTAAAATTCTTCGAAGGCTTTCGCTTGAAAGAAATTGCTGAGATCTTGGAACTGAATGAGAACACGGTAAAAACCAAAATGTACCGCTCACTGAATCAATTGCGCAAAATTTTAGAAAAGTAAGACGAATTTGAATCATCGAAGGGAATGAAAAGCATGAACTCCTCCAAAAAAATCATCAGTTTGTTGGCGCAAAAGTACCAGCAGCAGGAGACGCCGGATTCTTTAAAGGAAGAGCTGCGCGCGCGCTTGAATCTTGAAGAAACCCGCTTAGCCAAAAAGAAAAAGCGAAAACACTGGACGATCACCGCCATCAGCGCCGCCATACCGCTTTTTTTGGTCGGTTTGATCTTTTTGAATACACAAGTCCGCTCCTATGCAGCGGATCTGCCGGTCCTAGGACCGATCGTGCGGCTTTTGACGGGTGAAAAATATGTAACGAAAAAAGGCAACAGTTCTGTTGAAGTCAGTGTTCCGAAGATCGATGCTGATACTCCGGCCGCCAAAACGCTCAATGAAAAATATTTAGCAGATGGGCAAGCCGCTTATCAAAAAGCCGTCGCTGAACTCGGTGATTTCAACGATCAAAACTTCCAACTGACTGCCGGCTGGCAAAAAGTCGTCGACGACTCGCGCTTTTTAGTTGTCAAACGCGAAACGACTGAAACCGCCGCAGACAGCGCGACGACCCTTAGTTATGATACGATCGACAAAAAGGAAGATGTCGTCTTGTCACTGCCGCTGTTGTTCAAAAACGATCAGTATCAAAAAGTGATCACGACCGAGATCCAGCGGCAGATCGCTGAACAAATGAAAGCCTCCGACAGCGCTGCTTACTGGACACAAGCCGACATCGACAGCGGAATGGTCGACCCGATCCAGTGGATGAAGCCTGACCGTGCTTTTTACATCAATCAAAAGCATCAGTTAGTGATCGTCTTCCCCGAATTTGAGATCGCTCCGGGATCAATGGGCTCCCCTGAATTTGTGATCCCCACCAAAACGATCCGATCGCTTTTAGTTGATCCCGACTACTTGAACTAAAAAAATCAGGAATGAAAATCATCGCGATTTTCATTCCTGATTTTTAATTTTCTTTTGACCGCAATTCGATCATGTCGCCCTTTTTGCTCCACGAGAAGCGCTCTGAGCGGTACAGCGGGTTTTCTTTTTTCTTCTCGCGCGTCCGCTGATAGCCGCCGGTGATGTCCCCGGTATTCGTCCGGAAAGTATATTCCTGCCGCGGCAGATTTGAAAATTCGATTACCCCTGCAGCATTACGCAGCGCCGCCAGCGGCTCTCCTGCCCGGTAGATCGGCTGCTTTCCGCGCCGATCAAAAAGCGTCATCGAAGTAATCTCTTTCGGAACTTCAAACAGAAAATCGATCCGCTTTTGCTGATAGCGGTAGTTTAGGATCTGGCGAACGATCAAATAGATCCCGCCGATCAGAAAAAGCAGCGTGCCAATCAGAATCGCAAGCCCGATCCACTGGCTTTCTCTTGCCGCTTGTTTGCGGGCTGCCTTCAGTTCTGGCGTGTATGGTACGCGAAAGCCCGTCACCATCAAGCGATGTGTATGAGCGACCCGCGGGGTACAGGTCAAAAGTGTCACTAGATCTTTCCCCGGCTGGATCCCGATCAAAGAAGCGTCCTCCGGCTCAACGACATGGCGCTCAAATACTTGATATGCCAGTACTTCATCGGTCGCCGACACATGGACCAAAAATGTTTCGCCGTCTTTCAAGCGCTCCAAATTTGTAAAAAGCTCGCGCTCGACCAGCCCCGAATGAGCAGTGATCACAGAATGCGTGTTGTCGCCGCCGATCGGGTATGACGTGCCTTGAAGGATCGTCGCCCCTTTGTCGAGCAGAAAATCATTCGTCGTATCGTATAAAGCCGCTTTGACTTTCAGCGAAGGGATCTCAACGTAGCCAACGACGTGTTGCCACAAATATTCGCGTTCATTGTCCGGCTTGACGCTTGAGGATTCAAAAGGATCGTCATCCAGCGAGATCCCGGTATCGCGCAGCTGGCGGTTCGCCGCTTCGTAATAATCCAACCGCTCGTTTTTGCCGTTTTTATCTTTTTTCTTGGCTTTCTGTTCTTTTTGATGATAAGCGATGATCTGCGAGTCGATGAATGAATTGAGGTGATCGACGACAAACGGATACATAAAAACCAGCACGCCGATCATCAGCAACAAGATCGTCGTCAGGCGAATGAACAAAGTCGATTTTTTCACGTCGTCTCCTCCTTTTTAGTTTGAAACTATGTAAATCAAGGAACACGGCGAACCGCATTCCTTGATCCGTGGAAATCTATGCGCAATTTTTAAACTTCGTTACGTTTTTTGCGATTGACAAAGTGCAATGCTGCCGCACCAGTAACGATCGCAGCACCGATTCCAAGCACGATATACATCGTGTTTTTACCAGTCATCGGCAGACGGCTTTTCGGTGTGTTTTCAACGTCAGTAGTTCCAAGCTTAGTTAGATTACTGGTTTCTTTATCAAAAATATTGATATCAAACTTTACATTTTCTTTTAAGATGACATAATCATTGGATGGTGCTTTCACTTCGGTCAATTCATAGCTAGCATTATCCAAAAGCCCGTAAATATTAATCTCTCCATCATCGTCTGATACAAGACGTGTTGCATCAGTTTTGACTGTTGTCCATCCATCAAAACTGTATCGTTTTGAACCTTCTAGACTTGGGTTTGTCGATTTGATGAATTTTCCATATTCAGTGGTTTCGCCATTTTTACGAGAAAGAATGAATTCCGCACCAGCAAGTGGGTTACCTGACAAGGCGTCTTTTTTCACTACTTTATGGCCGGCTGTGTAAACTGGCGGCCCAGGGAGAAATGTTGAGTCATTGCTGACTTTCACAACCGCATCATTCTTATAGACTTCGACGATATTATGAATATTTTCAGTGTCCAATTTCATTTGATAAGTCATTTCAATTGTTTTGCCGCCATATTCTTTTAATTCTTTCATATCCTTCGCAGTTGCAGTCAGTATTCCCAGTTCTGCAGGATCCTTACCACTATAAACCGGAGGATCAATTGTGAATAAAGATTTGATTGATCCCTGTTCACCAGCAATTTTAATGTCAACTGTGTCTAAACTAACTAACATTAGTCCCGGTACTGGTAATGTTTTATCAGTAATCGAGAAGAAAGTTTGTAATCCGATATCTTCTGGAAGATCGAAGCTTATTTTATAATCTAATACTTGATTAGATTCAATATTGAATCCTTGAACAAGTTGTTCATTATGGTAGAATTTAGCTTCTTGTAAATTAGGTGTAGTGATTTCTTTGCTTGAAGTTCCTTTTTCATTTTTTGCGTAAAAATGGATGTTGGTATTGATCTCATCTTTGTAAGTTATGTTTCCATTTGTATCAATGTCGATTTTGTACACCGGCATTGCAAAGGTGATCGGAGCGGCTTTTTTGACGAACGTGGTCTCAGCCGGAGTTGAGGTCTCGACTGCCATATAGGCGATTGCTTTTCCATTGGCATAATGCGGCAAATTGGAAAATGTAACTGTTCCATCTTCTGTTGTTATTGCTTCGTCTCTAACTTTGTCATAATCCGTTTCTAACTGTGCAAGTGTCTTATCAGCTGCCTCTTTTTGGATCTTCTCAAGTGCTGCTGCACCAAGATCTGGAATAGTCGTGTCGCCTTTATGATCAGCTATGAACTTATAAAAAGCCTCAGAAATGTCGAAAATCGTGAAACCAACACCTTTAAACGGCGTTCCACCGAAATTCGGCATGACCTGCCCAGTATTTTGGACATTTTCCGGTGATTTTCCTTTTTCCCACACTTGTTTGTGGATCGTCACACTTGATTCAGTGGGTTCCGGGTTCACTTCCGCATGCACGGGGGAAGCTGCCGCCCCAAAGATCGGCAAGAGCATCATCATGGCGCTTAATCCGGTCAATAATTTTTTCATCGATTGTTCCTCCTCGTTTTTGGCAAGGTCCGCCCGCTTTTCGCGGGCGGCCTCTGTCAAACAGATCGTCCTTCTTTCTTTTTGAAAATCATGAATATCGCGATCAAGATCATCAGTCCTCCAAAGAGAAGCATCGATGTCTTGTAGTCACCAGTTTTCGGCAGCATTTTTTTGCTGCCGCTGTCGCTGCCTTCTTCAACAGGCGGCTTTTTCGTAGTGCTCGTGTTGTAAACTCTAGGTGTTTGTTTTTGATAAGCCGTCTCCGGCACTTCCCCTGAAACCAACTCGTCCATTGGTTGCCCGTTGACCAGTACTGGATCATCCCATGTTTTCGGCACGAAGACTTCGATCTTTTTCGACCGTTCATCGATCACATAGCCTTCTGCTGATTTTAATTCTTCAAAATAATAGGTTCCTGCTGGTAAAAACCGTTCGCCGGTATTGACGAGCCCATCTTTATCAGAAGTGAATTTGTTGACTCGCTGATCGGTCAGCGGATCTTGGATGTCTGTTTCATTGATCCACTTGTTCTTCAAATCATTTCGGTAGTCTTCATTCATATCCAAATATAATTTTTTGCCGTCGTCATCATACTGGAAAAGAGCAAAGACTGCGCCTTCCAATGGAGCTTCATTTTTGCCATCAGAATCGCGGCCGAATTTGAAGAAATACGGATCTCGCACATAACCGACATTTTTTGCATATAGATGAACTTCACTCAGCTCATCCTCCGTTACTGGGTGGTGCTGTGGCATTGCCACCAGCATCGGCGAGCTGGCTTCCGAGATGTTGACGTTGATCTCGCGATTGTCGTCAAGACTGGTTTCAAACAGCACATACGCGGCATCCCCACCGCCGTAATAGCGGTCGACAAAGATGCGGCCGATTCCTTCGCTCTCTACCCCATTGATTTGATCTTTTCGCGTTTTGACAGTTCCATACGCTGGATTGCCATTAGCATCGTAACTCATGCCTGTCTTCTGCAATCCGTGTCTTTTTACGAAATTGAGGAAGTCACTTCTATGCATGTTCATAAAATGTTCCGTTAGCTCGCTAAGCGACTTAATTTTTTCACCATCAAATTCTTTATCTTTACTTTCTAACTTCTGCCATGCTTGATAGAGGCGAGACACATCATAAATCGCGAAATTCGCGTAGTTGATCGGTGCCCACTTCGCATCAAACCCGTCGACTGCCCCCGGATCATCATAAAGCAATCCGTCATTTTGATAGAAAGTTTGATAGGTCCCGTCTTTATCGCGAGCAACATTGACATCACGGGCGATCCGCTTGTGCAAAATGATCTCGATCTCCGGGTTCGCTGCCGGCTCTTCTGCGACGACTTTGTTGCCAGCTAAAGGGATCAAGGTGGCGATCATCGTCAGGATGGCTGCCAGCCCAATGAATAATTTTTTCATTTTATTCGACCTCCCTTTTGCGTTTCCCGTGGAGATATAAGACGGCCAAACCAGCCAGCAAACTCGCCCCAGACGCTGCGAAGAGAATCATTTTTTCATTCGATCCGGTGAGCGGCAGCCGAGCTTTGCGCTTATTCGCGAACGTCATATCGATCTCATTGAGCGCATCAGCTGGTTTGAAACCGATCGTGCCGCTTGCCAAAGGATCGTTTTTGATCTCTTTGCCGTCAGCACCAAAAAATTTCAGTTCACCCGCCGTCAGATCACTTGGTGTTTTGAAGAAATATGTTTCGCGATTTGTGATATAACCGCTTGGCGCGCTTTCTTCTTTCACCGCATAAAATGTATTCGGCGCAAGTCGATATTCTTTGCCATAAGCGAAGAACTGGATTTTTCCGTCTGATTTAGAAGTAGCTTTACTGATCAACGTTCCTGTTTGCAATTGACCGCTTTCCTGCTGCTTCGCTTCATAAAGTCCAAATTCGGCGCCTGCTAGCGCTTTGTCGTTTGTTTGATCTTTTTTCACGACATTGAGCGCAAACGGTTTCAATTCATTAACGATCGTGCCGGCTTCATCCGTCTTTTTCGCGATCCAGCGGTGCATGGAAGCATCATATTGAACTGTTAACTTCTCTACAGAAGCTCCGGTCGCTTCTTCTTCGATCGTCGCAAAATGTTTTCCGTTATCATCGATCCCGAGTTTGATCAGCCAATTTTTGCTGATTGGACTGATCCCCGTTGGAGACTTCGTTTCGCTTAAACGATACGTGCCTGAGGTCAGCCCGTCCGGTGTACTATCGAAAATCAGCGATCCGTCTTTTTCTGTTGTCGCAGAATAAGCGGCAAAATTCCCTTGATGTTCCAATTTAAACGTCACATCCGCCAGACCTTTGCCGTAAAGCGATTTCGCTAGTTCCAGCCTGAACGGTTCTGACTGATTGAACACAGAGAGTCCCAATTCATCTTTTTCAAGACCGGTGATATTGCCGTCTTTATCAATCACGACTTCCAGTGCGCCCCCAGGAATCCAGCCAGCTTTTCCAGCGGTCTCGTGGAGCCAGTAGGTCCCCTCTTCGAAGCCTTGCTCGCCGTCCATGTTTTTCATAGTTACTTTCCCGTCATTACCGGAAGTTCCTTGGCCAATTTTCGTTCCTTTTTTGTCTTTATCAGTCCACAGTTCGAACTTGACTCCTGAAAGTTTGACATTCCAATTCGTGGCATCACGCTTCACGAATTCCAGCGGCCAGCGATTTGTTTCATCCTTGATAAATGTTTGGACTTGGTTCGTATCATGAAGGAAATAGGTTTCGGAATCTTTACCTACATTGTACTTATACTCAACGGAGGCTTTATTGACCATATAATCATTAATATTATCATTTACTTGATTCGTTACTTTGACTTTCAAACGGATTGAATAATCATCAAGCTCAGCTTGTTCTCCTTTTAATTT
Source organism: Enterococcaceae bacterium (assembly GCA_022649665.1). Classification (GTDB taxonomy): domain Bacteria; phylum Bacillota; class Bacilli; order Lactobacillales; family Enterococcaceae; genus JALCOL01. The sequence continues at coordinate 195,846 of JALCOL010000002.1, read as the reverse complement.
ATGGATCTGATCGATCGCTTTTTTGGTCAAACTCAGCGTGATCGAGCGCTTGTCTACCGAAATCGAGGAATTTGAATCAAATGGGTTATCGATCTTACTTCCATCAATATTATAGAGAATCACGTTTTCAGAAATATTCGCAGATGTAAATTCCATCCCATCCGGAAGATCATCATTAATAATGACCTTTTCAGGTGTGACCATTGATCCGCCGTGAAGATCCAATGCGGCTTGATTGATAAAGTAATAATGTGTTTGATCTGTTTCGACATTCCGCTCCGCCTTTTTCGGCAAATACGAAAGCAATGTGTTCGAATCATCCGCATCGTGACCATCGACACGTTTCGTTGGATCTAGCTCCCATGAGCCCAAATTCACCCCATCGTAACCAAAACTATCCAAATCATTATAGTAACGTTCAGCGAATCCTGGTTCCTTGCCCGTTGGATCGCCAACATCGTTTCCCTCTTGGTATAGTTCACTTTGAATGACCGTTTTTGTTGGTTTCCCTTGATCAATCGGCTTATTGATATCCATTGCAGCAAACGTGTTCCACGCGCGTCCCCACGTTGAACCGAATTTATAGTGTTGAATCGTTCCAGTCATTGGAAAACTAACAGCAGCATTTTTAAAGGTTGCCGACCCAAGATAATCATCAAAAATCGTATCTTTCCCACCATAATATGCATTCGCGTAATATGCATCTAATGAGTGTACGGGATATTTTTCCGAACCTTGGAAGGGATCAAATGCCAATTGTGTGCTGTCGCTCAAAGTACCTGATTGGTAATTTGATGCCTCAACGATTCCTGCAAATTCTTGCGGATTATAACTATTTCCCACTGTATCTGTCTTATTCTCATATCCATTCAGCGAAGCGAAAGTAAAGACCGCTTTCTGACTAGAACCTTTTACAAAATTGATCGTTTTCTTATCTTCGATATCGATAAACTCAATATCGATATCGAATTTATGGAAAAAACCATAAATCATCCCAGAGTACATATTATGCGAAAGCTCGAACCATGGCATGTGTTTCTCTTTTGAGTTGGATCCCCATTCTGGCCCTGGACCGATATACATATTTCTAAATGTCACTTTCGCGCCAACTGGATAAAATGATCCATTCTCTCTTTGATAACTGCCGACTTTTTGATAAGTGAAGGTCAGTTCCTCATTGACCATATCCCCGTCTGTGTTTTTAAATTGAAATGGTACCGCCATTTTTTCTTGTTCGATCATCTGTTTATATGGATTGTTAACTGCTTTGTTATAGCCGACTACAACTCCAGCAGCGCCTTTCAGAAAGTTTCGATAAGTGGTAGTGGGTATATCATCAGGGTTATTTGATACCTTCAGTGCATCTCCTGCATATTCGTAATCACCAGTATACGAGTAATTCTTTTCTTTATTTGCCTTATTGACGATGTTCGGCTTCCATTCATCCGAGATAGCTTCTTTAGTAGCTCTGGAAGTAACTGATAAACTTTCGTCGATCTCTGTCGGCGAAATGATCAAGTTGTATCCCTCGACTGATGCTCTAGTTGATGAAGAGGCAGCAGCGGTTTGTCCCTCAGCTGTGTCTGTTTGCTCAGCAACCGTCGTTTCCGCAGCGTCAGCATCCTCGTCTTCCTCTTGCGTCAGTTCGGCCTTTAGTTCATGGGCGCCTTCCTCTTCTTTTGTCAGGACATTTTCCTTGATCGCCTCGCGTGTTTTCATCGAGCGGCTGTGTTCATCCATTTGGACACTGACTTTAGGGTTCGGATCGGACTTCGGTGTTGTAAAAACCATTTTCCCATTGCTCGTGCTGGAAAAATCTTTTTCTTTCCACCAGTTTTCTTCCTGCATCATGCCTGCGTCACTTGAGATCGTCGCATTTTCACTGATTTGAAACTTGACGCGACCGGTTGCTCCGCGGGACTCAGCAAGCGCCTTCTCAAACTCAAGCGTCCACTCTACCCCATCCTCTTTCTCTTCGTAGCCAGCGGAAACGCGCAAATCGTCATTCGCAACAAGCGTTTGATTTGTTGATTTAGCCTCGACATTCCGCGGAAACGCGATCATCACATTGATCGCATATGGAATGAGCAGGGCCAAAAGCATCAACACTGACACCAACTTGGCGTTTGCGGTTAGCTTTGACATTCACTACACCTCACTTTAGTTTTCGACTAGTAATCTCCTATTTAAAAATAACAAATAACCTATGTTTCTATAAAACATTTAAATATTTGATTACACCTTAAATATATCTTAATTCATCGCAATATGCCATAAGAACGCAAGTTATAGCGCATTTTTTTTAATAAGAAAATGCTAATATTTATTATATAACGATATCAAATTTTATTAATTACATTTCTTTAAAAAACATTCACAAAAAAAGCACTTTCCCACAAGAAAGTACTTTTTTTCCTCATATTTTATTTTCGGTTTTTTACAGCGATTCTTGATCGATTCCGACTGTGTCGAGAACAGGAACTGAAAAAGCAATACTATGTGCTTTGGTGCCGATCCCGACTTTGTCTTGGACTGCCTTCAGCACTTTTTCGCCAGTCGGACGATCGACGACACAGATGATGATCTCTTTAGCGGTATCGACGGTGATCCCCATAAACACTTCATGACGGCTGCCCTCGCCGCGTGCATTCAAGATCGTCGCCCCGCGCGCGCCGGCCGCGCGGATCACTTTGAAAACTTCATCGGCATAGCCCGCGCGCGTCACAATATGGATCGCACACTGTTCTTGTTTCATGTTCATCTTTCCTCCCTATTAAAACGATACTTCTTCGATCGGTACCGTATACGCGATCCCAGTATTCGGCTTCTTGAAAGCAAAATCTTCTAAAAGCGTTTGGAAAAGCATTTCTTTATCTTTTTTATGGATCAAACAGCTGATCATTACTTTTTCGACTTCGGGCACGACTCCGATCAGACTTTCCAAATGACTTGGTGTGATCGTGCCGAATGCATAAGTCGTATTGATCAGTTGGCAGCCATTGTCAGCTAAATAGGCTAAAAGCCGGTCCTTTTTTCGGCGTCCGGTAATGATATGCAAAAAAAGAATATTATTTTCTTCAAACACCATTTTCTTCCGCCTCCTTTTTCTTTTCGATTGCAGATGCGATCCCGTTATTCGTCGCCAGAAATTGTTCCAAACGCGACAGCTCTTCTTCTTCGGCTGCTTTTTGGATGACATTGGCCTTCAGTTGATAAATGATCCCCAGCACTTGGACGGCGATCAGCGGTGTGACCGAAATAAACGCGATGATCCCCAAACCGTTATTCAAGATCGAAACATTTTCGCTGGTTCGTTCGGCGACCATTTGGGCGATCCCAAGCGTGAGCGGCGTCAAAAATGCAGAAGTCAGCGCGCCGCCCGTCACGCCGCCCGAGTCAAAGGCCAGCGCGACGAACATCGTCGAAGTAAACTTCATTAAAAGCATCGCAACGAGATAAAGCGGTCCGAGAAACCATAAAATATTGAGATTACTCAAAATTTTGATGACGGAAAGAACGGCCGCAAAACCGATCCCGATCGCTAATGTTCCGCGGATCGTAAATTTCTTGATGTGGCCGTTGGTCAGCTCTTCCAGCTGATCGCCTAAAACCGTAACGGCAGGTTCTGATAAGGTGATCGCCATTCCTAAGAGAAAACAGATCACGAGCAAGATCCATTCGAAGTACTCGGGACGCGCCGGATCCAAAAAGACTTCGCCGATATACTTGCCGGCAAATGCAAATCCGTAATCGATCCCCGTCAGAAAAATCAGCAGTCCTACATAGACTGGAATGACCCCCAGCAGAATTTGAAACAGACGCGAACGCGGGATATTGACAATAAACAAGCAGCAGGGAATGAATGCCAAGACGACTGGAAAAAGCGCGAGCGCGACCCCGCTCAAATTTCCCGCGAAAAGTCCCCATAAAGTGTCGCCAGCCAGCGGATCATACGCTTGTTCTGCCGGCAAGACGCCGCCATTCATAAAATACAAAACTGTTCCGTAAATAAAGATCGACAAAATCGGTCCGACCGAAGTGATCCCAATGATCCCAAACGTGTCATCGCTCGATTTTGATTTGGACATCGTGCGCGCGACACCGATCCCGAGCGCGAGGACAAACGGTACTGAAATATCGCCGGTGGTGGCCCCGCTTGCATCAAACGCCAAGCCGACGAATTCTTGCGGTACGAAGACGACCAAAGCGAAAACAACAGCATAAAGAAGCGCAAATACCTTTTTGATGTTCCAATTTTTCATCAGCCGCAACAGCGCGAAGCCGACCGAGAAACCAGTGCCCGCACTGGCGAGCCAAACAAATGTCCGGACATTGATCGCCGGCATGATCAAATGGGACTGCCGGCCCAGCACTTCAAGCGCCGGCTCGGCGATCGTGACCAAAAGACCAAAAATGATACTCACGCCGATGATCAGCCAGCTTTTCTTCAATTTGATCAATGAACTGCCGACGATTTTTCCGATCGGCAAAATACTTGCGTCCAATCCTACCAAAAATAATGCCTGACCGAAAACGACACTTCCATAGCCTATCAATAATTTGAAATATCCGCTTGGATCTTCAAAGGGGGCAATAAAAACACAGACTAAAGTGATGATTGCAGCCAACGGCAGAGAGGATAAGAATGTTTCTTTCGTCATTTTAATGATCGTACTGATTAAATCCACTCTCCTTCTATCATTAGTTGTTCAAAGCAAAAAAATAGAGGAAGCATGAACTTCCTCAAATTTTACCTTACTTTATTCAGTTTACGATACTCTTATAATAGAAGCAAATAGTTCGCCGCTATCAATCAATTTTAAATATGGTTATTTATTTTTTCGGATCAAGCTGGAATAAAAAACGACTCGCTAATCTAATTCGCCCATCGGCTCATTCGTCTCTTCGGGAGCGAGAAGTGCTTCGATCGTGGCAGTGAGCCCCGCGACCATCATTTCCAAACTCATGCTGGGAGCATTCGGTTTATCAAGCACTTGTTCCGGCAGAAACGGCACATGGATAAAGCCGCCGCGCAGGCCGTGAAATTTGACTGCCGCCAGATACAGTAGGCGGTACATCAAGTCGTTGCAGACAAATGTCCCGGCACTGTAAGACATTTCGGCCGGGATCCCGCGGCTGCGGATCTTTTGAACGATCGCTTTGACCGGCAGCGTTGCAAAATATGCCGTTTCACCGTCTGGAACGATCGCTTTGTCAAGCGGCTGGTTCCCGCCATTGTCCGGGATGCGCGCTTCCATCAAATTGATCGCGACTTTTTCGACTGTGATCGCCGTTCGGCGTCCCGCCTGTCCAATGCAAAGGACGAAATCAGGCTGATGAGTTTCCAACAGGCGTTCCAGCACATGGCCATCTTCGATATAGGTCGTCGGGATCTCTGCCTTCACGATCTCCGCTTGCTGGATCTTATCCGGCAAACGTTTGACTGCTTCATACGAAGGATTGATTTTTTCTTTTCCAAACGGCGCAAAGCCGGTCACTAAAATCTTCATCCTATTCTCCTTTCAGCGCACCGCGTCGCTGACGCTTTTCGCGACGACTTTCGCTACATTTTCCTGAAACGGGTCGGGGATGATATTTGTCGTGGTAAGTTCGCTCGCAGGAATCAAACTCGCGATCCCCTTTGCTGCGGCGATCTGCATCGCAAGCGTGATCTTGCGCGCCCGCGCGTCGAGCGCTCCGCGAAAGATCCCAGGGAAGGCCAAGACATTATTGATCTGATTCGGAAAATCGCTCCGCCCGGTCCCCACGATATAGGCTCCGGCAGCAAGCGCTTCGTCCGGAAAAATCTCGGGCGTCGGATTGGCCATTGCGAAAATCACTGGTTTATCTGCCATTTCTTTGATCCATTCCGCCTTGAGCACTCCGGGTGCAGAAACACCGACAAAAATGTCCGCGCCGCGCAAAGCTTCTTTGAGTGTTCCGCTGAGATGTTCTTGATTCGTTTCTTTTGCGATCGCGGCGTGATGCGCCGGCAATTGATCTGCATCGCGTTCGTTCAAGATGCCGACTTTATCGACCACGATCACGTGTTTTGCTCCAGCCGCGAGCATTTTGCGGGTCACTGAAAGACCGGCTGCCCCGCCGCCATTTACGACGATCTTGACTTGATCGATCGTTTTGCCGATCAGCTTTAAACTATTGAAGACAGCCGCCAAAACAACGATCGCTGTTCCATGCTGATCATCATGGAAAACCGGGATGTCGCACTCTTCGATCAAACGCTGCTCGATCTCCAAACAGCGCGGTGCGGAAATGTCTTCCAAATTGATCCCGCCGAATGTCGGCGCGAGCGCTTTGACGATCCGGATGATCTCTTCTGTATCTTGCGTATCCAAAACAAGCGGAACCGCATCGACATTCGCAAAATGTTTGAACAGCGCGGCTTTTCCCTCCATGACCGGCATCGCAGCTTTCGGACCGATGTCTCCCAGTCCGAGCACCGCTGAGCCGTCGCTGACGACGGCGACGGTATTGTGCTTGGTCGTCAGCTCATACGCTTTTTCCGGATCTTTCGCGATCGCAAGCGACACTGCGGCGACACCCGGTGTATAAGCAATACTAAGATCCCGGCGATCGGCAACTTTTACTTTCGGTACGACTTCCAATTTTCCGTGATATTTTTTCGCTTGTGCAAGCGCTAGTTGTTTGACGTCGGCGGATCGTTCTTTCTCTTTCATGAATTTCTTCCTCTCGCTCATAATAATTGTTTTTTATCGATCATATCAGCGATCAGCATCGCTAACAAATGATAGCCGAAAAGTGACGGATGGAGACCATCCGCCTGCAGGAATCGCTCTTTTTCTTGCAGCATTCCCATTTCCTGATAGACATCGATGAATGGGACCGCTTCAAGCTTCGCGACTTGCTTAGCTCCGTGATCATATGATTCGATCGTGGCTTGGTTCGCCGTTTTGCGAACTTTTCCATCGACGTAGCTTGGTCCTAAGAGAATCAATTGCGTGCCGGACTTTTTCAGTGTCTGCACGATTTTCGTCAAATTATCCATATATTCTGCAAGATTGTCGCGCACCTTGACCGCATCATTCACGCCGATATTCACGATCGTCAAGTCAGGCCGCGCCATCGCGGTTTCTTCAACGTACATCAGTCCGACCGCCGTCGTTGCTCCGCGGATCCCAAAATTTTGAATCACATACTCCGCATAGCCGCGGGCATCCAGTTCGATCTTAAGAAAGCGGTCCAGTTCGTGTTTGACTTGTTTGTGATACACTCCAGCCGCGACACTGTCGCCGAATATCGCAATCGTTTTCATTTTTGTCCCTCCTGCTTGTCTCTTCTCATGGATTATAACACAGGGTATCCTTTCAGAAAGACAAAAAAACCGTGAGATAATTCTTATCACGGTTCCAATATCCGAATAAACGGCGTTTTGCTTTATTTCATTTGATCCATTTGATCCGCGATCAATACCGCTAAAAGATGGTAGCCGAAAAGCGACGGATGCAGACCATCCGGCTGCAAAAATTTATTTTTATCGATGAAGCTCGTCATCGTATCGTACACATCGATAAATGGCACGTGCTCTTTTTCAGCGATCCCGCGGCAGATCTTGGCGTATTCCTGCAAAATCTTTTGATCAGCTTGCGGCTTGCGGGCGCTGTCCACATAGCTCGGCCCCATCACGATGATTTTAGATCCTGCATTTTTGAGCGTTTCGATGATCTTCGTCAAATTAGCAGCGTAAGTCTGTTGATTGTCGCGAATATTGATCGCGTCGTTGATCCCGATATTCACAACTGTCAGTGCCGGCTTCACTGCCGCAGTTTCATCAACTTTTTTAACAGCGGTCTCGGTCGAAGCGCCAAGCTCACCAAAATTTTTGATCAGATAATCGCGATAGCCGCGCGCGTCCAATTCGATTTTTAAAAATTCATCCAGTTTGTGTTGGATCTCGTCATGAAAGCGGCCAGCGGCAACACTGTCTCCGAAAATAGCAATGGTTTTCATCGTCATTCCTCCATTTGAATGTGAGTTTTCTTTGATTACGATTGCTTCCATCTAAAAGTATAACACCACCGGCTGCTTTCCCCGTGCAGAACGCTTGCAGAATCGGCTTTCATTAAAAAAATGAATCCAATGATCAACCAAATTGATTGAAAAAAGGGAAGCGTGACATGAATCGTCACGCTTCCCGATCTCTGAATAAACAGTGTTCCAAAAGCAGCTTCTTATCTCGAAGCTGCGCACTTTTGTCACGACTTCTTGACTGTTTTCATTTTTTTCTTTCGTTTTGCGCCTAAACCAACTGCTAAGATCCCGCTCGTGATCACGATCATTGTGATCCACGGAATAAATCCTGTGCCGCCGGTCAGCGGCAAGATGATCTTGCTTTTGACGACTTTCACATTGATATTGTATGTGCCGCCAAAATTGATCAGCGTTTTTGTCGAATCTTCTGTATCGGCAGTGAACGTATCGCCGTTTGCCGGATCATAGCCGGCGGAAAGGTCTTTCACGATCTTCAGCGTATAGTTCCCAGGCTTTTCGATATAGTAATTTTCGATCGTATAGCTGCCGTCAGCGCCGGTCACCGGCTGAACAAAAGTCTTGCTGCCGAGCTGAGTGACTGGCGTGCCGCTTTCATCCAGCAGTTCAAAGTAAACGCGCGGGGCAGCCTTGCCGTCCGTGTCTTGTACATTGATATGGATCACGACTTTTGGCACGACATAAAGCGGATTTTCAATCGGCGTAACCGGCGCGATCGTTCCTGAAGTATCATTTTCCTGCATCTCATAAACCGTCGCGACCGGCGAAGCGGCATCCGGCACTTCGGCAAGCGGCCAGTAATTTTGATTCGAATTCGCCAGATCTTCTTGTGCCTGGTAATCATAAAAGGCAGTGGCCGGCATATAGCGCGTCAAGATCTTGCCGTTCGCATCTGTCACGAACGTCGCCGCATCGCCGAACGCATCTTCATTGATCGCCGCATCTGGAACTTTTGCATTATTGTTGGTGATCGTGAATTTGATGTTCGGAACCCCGGCCGCGGGCTTCCACGCATCATTGACTTGAAGATCGATCGCTTGGACTTTCGGTTTGGCGATGATATAGGTATCGGCGCTATTCGTTTGACTGAGATATGTTTTCGCCGTTAAGACTTCGCCTTCCGGAGCAGCTTCAGAACCGCCAAACTGTGTGCCGACCCCGACCCAAGCAGTCCAGTCGCCGTTTTCTTTGGAGCCGATGCGCAGTTTTTGTCCGGGGAGCGTGATCGTTTTTTGAATGCCCTCGCCCAAAATGATCTTAGTGATCCCGGAACCGTCCAACATGTTGCCGACATCTGCATCGCTAGCGATCTGCCAAGTTTTAAAATTAAGGGTGGATAGATTTTCAGTAATGCGAAACATTTCATTGAAGTTCTTCACATTCGCCACATTCCAGTTCCCCAAGTCGCCAAGTTCAGCGGTATTCAGCACTTGCACCCCGTTGAACATTTGTGTCATCGTCGTCACTTTGGAGACGTCCCAGTTGCTGATGTCGCCGAGCGTCTTTAACCCGCCAAATTCACCAGTAAACATATAAGACATATTCGTCACATTGGAAACATTCCAGCGGCTCAAATTGCCGAATGTACTCATTGAGTAACAATAGCCGAACATTTGCTGCATCGTCGTCACTTTGGAAACGTCCCAATTATCAAGAACGCCCATCTCGGTGAGGCTATTGGCCCCCCAAAACATGCCGGCAGTATTCGTGACTTTGCCCATCTGCCAGCCGCCGATATTGCCGATCGAAGTCAGCACTTTGTCATCGAGAAACATCCAAGCAGTGCTCGTGACACTCGAGGTATCCCAATTTTCAAGCCCCTTGATCTGCGTTAGCTTAGGGAGGGAAGAAAACATCCCATTCATATTAGTGACTTTGCTTGTATCGAAACTATTCCCAAAATCGATCGTCTCAAGATTCGGGAAAATATCGGTGCCGCCTGCCCCGCGAAAAAGATTTTCTGAGTCAACAGGCGCAATCGTCTTTTGCCCTAATTCTCTTGTGACAAACTTGATCGTTTTCACTTGTGAACCGTAATTCGTGCGGAAAGTTTTCATATCGATCCCGCCAGACCAAGTTGAACCCATGTTGCCTGCAAAGATAGTTAAATTTCCATAATCGTTCAAAGAATATGGACTCGTTCCGATATATCCTTGCGAAGACTGAACAAGATCTCGTTTCACGCGTTTCGGCGGATCGTTTGCCGGCGTAGCTGAAGTCGTCGTACTTGTCTCAGTACTAGACGTTGTCGATGAAGTAGTTGAGTTGCTGGAAGCAGACGTTGTCGTCGGCGTAGTCTCCGCCGTTTTGATATCAAACAATTTAAAAGTAAACGGCTGGACAGCGGGCTCCGTTTCAGCCGGCGCCGCGAGATCCGTCTTCGGATCCGGCGTGAATAAAGCGTCCAACTCTTTCAGCGTCCCCTTCTCTTGCAGGGTCACTTTAAAGCTCGCCGATTCGCCTTTTTTCAATTGAAGATCGGTATATTCTTTGCCCTCTTCTTGGTGCGTCGTCACAACGACCGGATTGGCCGCACTTTTTTGTTCTTCCGCGGCCAATTGTTCGATCGCCGCATCTGGCGCTTTTTCAACTGACAGTTTGCCGTCCATGCTGGCTTTCAGCGTAATGACGTAACTACTGGAAGCATCCGTTTTGTGTTCCAGCGCGAGCGTCGTTTTCTCTTTTTCCTGCCCGTCGACTGAGATCGCATCATATGGATAAAGCGAACTTTCTGTTTGCGCAAAAGTCAGGAGAGGCAGAAAGCTTGAGAAAACGATGATCAAAACACCAAGCATCAACCAGCCTTTATTTTTAAACAACCCTTTCATCAACCTCACCCTCCTTTCAAAAAGCACCCATAAAACAATTTATCTCTACTACTATATTTTACTATAATTTGCATTTTTTCGCCTGACTTAGAATTTTTATCCCAAGCCGTATTTTCGTTTGATCGTTTTAAAGATCAACCCGGCCAGCGCTAGATCGCCGGCACCGAAAAGAACGGTTCCCCAATCGCCCAGATCGTCACTGCCCGTCATCGGCAGCACGACTTCAGCTTGTTTTAATTTGACATCGATATTGTACGCCCCGCCGAAATGAACGAGTGTTTTGCTCGGGGTCGTCGTGTCAGCAGTAAAGATCTCGCCGTTCGCCGGATCGAATCCCGCCGGCAGCGGTTGAAGCAATTTCAAACTGTAATCTTCCGCATTTTCGATATAGTAATCTTTGATCGTCGCAGTGCCGTCTTTTCCCGTGACCGGCTGGACAAAGTTTTTACTGCCGAGCTTGGTAACGACCTTGCCGTTTTTATCATGCAGTGCTAGCTTGACCCCTGCGACCGGCTTTCCTTTGTCGTCCGTTGCATTGATCCGGACCGAGACCCGCGGGACCATGTAGATCGGGTTGTCTGGTTTTGGTGTGATCGTACCAGTCGCCTCATTTTGCACAAGCTCAATTGATGTCGGATTTTGATAGTTATTCAAATCGGGTGTGGGCTCCAATGGCCAATATTTTTGATTCGCTAATGGTGATTCTGATTCTGAGTAGTACACCGCATAGGAATAAAAATTTGTTGCCGGAATATTATCAACAACAATTTTCCCAAACGAATTTGTAATAAGTTTTGGCTTTATATAATCAGTAAAGACGTCGTAAGAACCATCGCTCGCACTATCATATCCGATTCTTTGGTTAAATAGATAAAACTGTACCCCGCCGATGACGTTTGATTGTTCCCAAGCGTCTTTTACGGTGATATCAACAGTTTTTGTTTTTGGTTTGGCGATCACGTAAGTGTCAGGATCGCTCTTTACTTTTGTCAGCTTATATCTGCTGTATTGATCCCAAGTCAGAATCTCCCCTTCTAGATCTTGTGGAGTTTCTATACCCCCGTATTTTTTGCCAACGCCGCACCAAAGCTTCCAATTGCTTTTATCCGCGGAATCGCGTCCGAGCTTGTGAACTGGCAGCTTAAGATTGACATTTATTTTATCCCCTAACGATATTTTTGTGATTCCTGATCCTTCCAACGTTCGGTCTACAGAAGGATAATACTTTTCACTACCCATCTGCCAATTTTTAAAATTCAACGTAGATAGTGAAGAAGTGTTGTAAAATTGGCCCGCAAAACTTTCGACTTTGGATGTGTCCCAACTGCCTAAATCACCAATTTCTTCAGTAGTTATTTTATTTGCGTTCGCAAACATATAAGACATTTCTGTTACATTTGATGTATCCCAGTTAGTAAGATTGCCTACCGTTCTTAAACTTGTACAGTCGCTAAACATTCCACCAATACTTTTTGTACTTGAAATATCCCAACCGCTCAAATCTCCAACCGTTACTAAATTATTACAACTAGTAAACATACTCCCAAGATCTTTGACATGGGAAACATCCCAATTTTGCATAAACGATAAGGAAGTGATACTCCTATTGTTAGAAAAAAGGGCCCGCATATTCTCGACTTTATTAGTATTCCAATTTGCGATGTCATCAAATGAAGTGATCTTTTCCATTCCGGAAAACATTTCGGACATATTGGTAACATTGGCAACATCCCAAGAGGAGAGCCCTTCAAGTTTGGTTAAATTTTTATTCATTTTAAACATTGCCGACATATCAGCAACATTAGAAGTATCCCATGAAGAGAGATCACTCAATTCACTCAACTCTTGATCGTTTGCAAACATTCCCGACATATTCACAACATTTGAAGTGTCAAAATTTCCACCGAAATCAATTGTCCCCAAAGAATCAAATGCATTTGGTCCGCTGAGTGATGTTTTCCCCTCAAAAAGCTTCGAACTATCTTTTGGTGCGATAATTTTCCCGCCGGAACTGTCAGAAACAAATTTAATATGCGAAACTTGATGACTGTAAACTTTGCGAATCGTCGCCATGTCGAGCGATCCGGCCGGTTTCACGGCCGGATCCATCTCGCCGGGATAGATCGTCAGCGTTTTCGCATCGTCAAGTTCATATTTGCACGTCCCAATCAAACCGGTTTTCACGATCGTTGCTCCGACGGGGGCCCGCTGGATCGTTGGGATCTCAGGAGCTGCGGTTTCAGGAGCTGCGGTTTCAGGAGCTGCGGCTTTTTCGTTGCGGCGCTCAGTTGTCCTCGTAGTGGAAGAACTGCTGGTTTCCACAGGCGCTTCAGCCAATGTTTTGATTTCTGCAAGTTGAAACACAAAAGGGGCAAGTGCCAGCTGCGGTTCAGTTGGGCCTTGCGGCGGCGTTTCTTTTTCAGTCGGGGCAAAGGTCGCGTTGAGCGCTTGCGCTGTCCCTTCACCGGCAAGCGTGAGCTTGAAACTCGTCACCTTCCCTTGGCTCAACGGGATCTCGACGACTTCTTTGCCGTCTTCCTGGCGAGTGGTAATATTCGTCTCCGCCTTTAACGGTTCGATCAGAAACTCCGAAGTTTTCGCGATCGACAGCTTGCCGTCTCTATTGCCTTTCAGCGAAATGATGTGTGCAGCCGGTGTGCCTTTTTTGCGCTCCAGCACCAATTTGCTTTTCTCTTTTTCTTCGCCATCGACTTGCACGGTATCATATGGGAAAAGCGGCACCTCGTCTTGTGCAGAAGCCAGAAAGGGCAGAAAATTTGAAAAAACGATGAACAAGATTCCTGCGATCCCGGCGATTCTTTTTTGAACAAGTCTTTTCATTTATTTCCACTCCTTTCTATGAACTTCTATCTCAAGCCGTATTTCCGTTTGATCGTTTTGAAGATCAAGCCGGCCAGTGTTAGATCGCCGGCACCGAAAAGAACGGTTCCCCAATCGCCCAGATCGTCACTGCCCGTCATCGGCAGCACGACTTCAGCTTGTTTCAGTTTGACATCGATATTGTACGCCCCGCCGAAATGAACGAGTGTTTTGCTCGGGGTCGTCGTGTCGGCGGTAAAGATCTCGCCGTTCGCCGGATCGAATCCTGCCGGCAGCGATTTGTCCAATTGCAAACTATAGTCTTCAGGATTTTCGATATAGTAATCTTTGATCGTCGCAGTGCCGTCTTTTCCCGTGACCGGCTGGACAAAGTTTTTGCTGCCGAGTTTGGTGACGACATTGCCGTTTTTATCATGCAGTACTAGCTTGACCCCTGCGACCGGCTTTCCCTTGTCGTCCGTTGCATTGATCCGAATCGAGACCCGCGGGACCATGTAGATCGGGTTGTCTGGTTTCGGTGTGATCGTACCAGTCGCCTCGGTGTTTTGCAGATTGATCTTTTTCGCTCGAAGAAATGCATCATCCAGGACATCTACCAGAGGCCAATATTTTTGATACCATAAAGCTGATGAGTCATTTATTTGATAGAAAAAATATTGATAAAAATTTGTAGCCGGCATACTCTCGACTCTGAAATTTCCAAGCTCATTTGTTCGCAAACTGATCCTATCTCCAAACACGTTAGCAGTAACTTGAACATCTCCTTTTGGCAAAGAATACGTTCGATCATTGTAGAGATAAAAGTCAACATTCCCGATTCCCGTAGATTTATCCCAGGCATCTTTAACTGCAATATCGATTGCCTTTAATTTCGGTTTAGCAATCAGATATGTATCCGCATCATTTTTTAACATGTAGGGTGATCGAATATATGGATTGCTGCTCAAGATCTCACCTTCCAATTTTTGCGGATTTTCGGTGCCGCCATAATTTTCGCCAACGCCGCACCAAAATTTCCATGTGTCTCTATTTGACGACCCATGTCCTAATTTTTGTGTTGGCAAGTCAATATTGACGTTTATTTTGTCTCCTAAAATAATTTTAGTGATTCCTGAACCAGAGAGCATATACATCGTTGAAGCATGATTCGTTTTATCGCCCATTTGCCAATCTTTAAAATTCAATACCGATAGAGAAGCCGTATTCTCAAAAATACCAACAAAATCTGTCATGTTTGCTACATTCCAAGTTCCTAAGTCACCAATATCTTCAGTAGTGATCTTCCTGGCACCGCTAAACGTATAGTACATGCTGCGAACACTTGAAGTGTCCCATTTAGTGATATTTCCGATTTTTTCCAAGCTAACGCAATCATTAAACATTACAGTGAGATTTGTCACCTTCGAAATATTCCATTCGCTCAAATCGCCAGGCGTCACTAATTTACCGCACCGCCAAAACATCCCGGACAATTCGGTAACATTCGAAAGGTCCCAATGTTCCAATGTATTGATTTCTTTAAGCTCACTCATGCTGCTGAACATCGATGCCATCGTCGTAACTTTGCTAGTATCCCACTTACCGATATCATCAAATGTCTTTATTTTTCCATTTTTTTCGAACATTGAAGACATATTCGTTACCTTTGAAGTATCCCAATCATCAAGCCCTTTGATCGTCTGTAAATCGCGATCACCTGAAAACATTGAGGACATATTCACAACATTTGACGTATCGAAGTTTCCCGCAAAATCGATTTCTTGAACTCCAGCAAAAAAACTCTGACGTTCATTTGATGCTATGTCCGATAATAACTTAGAACTGTCTTTTGGCGGGATGATCTTTCCGCCGGAGGCATCCGAGCTGAATTTGACTCGCATCACCGACTCCTGAAAATCATTGCGGAATGTAGCCATATCGACCTATCCGGCTGGCTTCACGGCTGGATCCATTTCGCCGGGATAGATCGTCAGCGTTTTCGCATCGTCAAGTTCATATTTGCACGTTCCGATCAGACCGGTTTGCGTGATCGTTGCTCCGACCGGGGCCCGCTGGATCGTTGGGATCTCAGGAGCTGCGATTTCAGGAGCTGCGGCTTTTTCGTTGCGGCGCTCCGTTGTCCTCGCAGCGGAAGAGCTGCTGGTGACCACAGACGTTTCAGCCAATGTTTTGATTTCTGCAAGTTGAAACACAAAAGGGGCAAGTGCCAGCTGCGGTTCAGCTGGACCTTGTGAACGCGTTTCTTTTTCAAACGGGGCAAAGGTCGCGTTGAGCGCTTGTGCTGTCCCTTCACCGGCAAGCGTGAGCTTGAAGCTCGTCACTTTCCCTTGGCTCAACGGGATCTCGACGACTTCTTTGCCATCTTCTTGGCGAGTGGTAATATTCGTCTCCGCTGTTAACGGTTCGATCGCAAACTCCGAAGTTTTCGCGATCGAAAGCTTGCCATCTCTGTTGCCTTTCAGCGAAATGATGTGTGCAGCCGGTATGCCTTTTTTGCGTTCCAATACCAGAGTATTTTTTTCTTTTTCTTCGCCATCGACTTGCACGGTATCATAGGGAAAAAGCGGTGCCTCATCTTGCGCAAAAGCCAGAAAGGGCAGAAAATTTGAAAGAACGATGATCAATATTCCTATCAAAAAACAGCCCTTTCTCTCGATCAGTTCTTTCATCGTTTCCGCTTCCTTTCTAAATAATCAGTACCGTTTCATCTTGCGGATTTTTTCATTCTAACATACCAGATCCCGGTTGCCGCGGTGCCCACACTTGCGACTGCTAGCAGGGTAAGCAGCTGTCCTTTAAGAGCCGTCTCTTTTGCGATACTGGTCTTCGGCAGCATTTTCAAGGTTCTCGCAGATGGTGCGGGCACATTGCCAGTTTGTCCATTCGTCGTTTTATGATCATTCGGCGGGATGACCGTCTGATGCTCCGTTTTTGGATACAAATGGATCTGATAAACCATTTGCTGCGTTTCCGGATCGCGATATGGCAGCTGGATGAGCATCAAAGGGGCGGGCGACGGATAATCGCTTTTTCCTTCTTCGATCAAATACATCGCGGGTACCAAGCCATCGCGAGCGCCGAATTGAAGATTGCCCGCGGCATTCGTTGTGCCTGAAAGCGTCAGGGCCGCGCTTCCCGTCACGATCTCGTAGGATGCAGGGTCGCTAACTGTCGGCAGACTTTGCGTTTTGCTTTTGATTTTTTTCACCGTATATGGCACGCCGCTGATCGGCTGGCTGTTTCCTTGTGCTTCACCAGTACTGGTTTTAGTGATCAAAATCTGGATGTCGCTTGCTTGGGTACTATCGGCGAATGCATTCGGCAAAAAAGCGAAGAGCGCTGCCGCAGAAAAAATCAGAAAACCGATGATCCGCTGAAATTTGCTTTTCTTCATGGTATGCCCTCCCTTCTATTTTTGCGTGTCGATGCCGAGCATCGCTGTGATCTTCGCCGGCGCCTCTTGAACAGCCTGCGTGCGGTACAATTTGCCGATCGCGACAAAGCGCTGGGTCGTTCCGTCACCGCCGTGGCACGTCACCAGCGTCAATTCCGCTTCACGCGGGGTACTTGTGACATAGCCGACTTCTGACTGATCAACGATCAAGGTTTTTGCCGCTTTCCAGTAATACACATTTTTTCCATCGGTCGTATAGATCGCGTCGCCTGGTGCAACGTCTTTCAAATGGCTGAACAGATAGCCTTCGATCCCGTTATGTCCATATAATACATAGTTTCCGCTTCCCATCACTTGGTCTTCCCAGCCGGTACAAGCGCCGAGATATTGATTATTTCCCGAAAAGCCTTTATAGATCGGCAGCGCAAGCGAGATGCTCGGGATCACGATGCTGCCGATCCCGCCGTATTCGCCGAAATTTGTCAATCCTTTTGCCAAGAGCTCGGTCTGGGTGATCGGCTTCAAGTCGTTCGGATCGAAATCGCCGCGCTTCGCATCATTTTTGATCATCGTATCAGCGGAAACGGTTTTTGCCGGCAGCGTTGTCTGATAGTTGAAGACCCAGATCGTCGCGACGAACAGCATCAGCAAAATACTTAAAAGCGCCAGAAAGCTTCTTTTCGCTTTTTTGTCTTTTTTCACCTTTTCCGCCTCTCTTCTTATTGATCTTCCTGATCGTCTTTTTCAGCTTTTTCTTGACTCTTGATCTCCTGCTTTTCCAGCTCTTCCTGTTTTTTGCGGTCGCGCCGTTTTTGATACATCTTGAACAGTTTGAATAAGATGAACAGCAGGATCAAAAGGAACGCGATCAAAAGTCCGATATTTTGGATATTCCAGAAATTGCGCTGGACGACTGGTGCTTTCTTCTTCACTTTCTTCGAATACGGAATATGTTTCCCGGTCACGAGCAGGCGGTGCGAGTTAATCCCGATCGGCGTACATGTGAGCAGTGTCGCCAAGTCTCTCCCGGGAATGATTTTAACTTTATCGACTTCTTCCGGCCGGATCGTTTCGATCTGATCGACTTGGTAAGCAATCGTGCGGCTGAAAATATGGACGTAGAACACGTCGCCTTTTTCAAGCTTGTTCAGATCGCTGAACAAGATCTGGTTTTTCAAACCGGAATGACCGGTGATCACCGCGCGCGTATTATCGCCGCCGACCGGGATCGATGTATGCTCCAAATGTCCCAGCCCTTTATCCAGATCGTTCATCGAAGTCCCTAAGTAGATCGGCATTTTGTCCATCTTGAGCGCCGGGATCTCTAAGTACGCCATCACTGGATTGTATAAAAAGATCTGACGATAATCGACCGGAGTGAACGGCCGCCCTTCCTGCTGATCGAACAGCGCCTCGTTATACTTTTGCGACAACTCGAACGCACGGTCCAGTTCGGCCTGCGTCTTTTTGTTCATCGCGTTTTCATATTTCGATGTAATGGTCCCGCGCCGCTGGTTTTCGATCGATTCACTGACGAAAGGATAAAGAAGCGCCAAGATCATCACGATAAATGCCGCTTTTGTCAAAATGTCCCAAAAGTAGTAAGAAGCGGATTTTTTTTTCTTCTTTTTTTCCTCTTTTTTCATTCAACCGCTTCCTTTGCTATGTGCGATAAGTAAATGAACAATTATGTAAGGAGCTGTGACAATCGTGTCCAGCTCTTTGACTCAACTGGTTCTCCTGATCCGTTCCGGCACATTCAGGTTCGGTTATGCCGAGAGGGTTATCCTCCTTGTAAACAATGATCCAGATCGATTTTATGTGTGTGTAAAAATATTATGTAAGAAGCAGGCAGGGGAACTGCCTGCTTATCGGTTATTTCGTTTCCGTTTTTTCTTCTTCTTCATCTTTCTTGCGTTTGGCAACAAAGAGCATGATGCCGGCTGCCGCTGCGATCACGATCAATACCATGTAGCCATTACCCCCGGTCAGTGGAAGAATGAATTTCTTCTCATTGACGATCGTTGCTTCCGGAGTGTCATTCTTCAGTGTTGACAGATCGACTTTGACATCAATCGTTTTCGCGATCATGCTGTAATTGTCTGGTGCTTTGATTTCTTTCAGCGTATACGTACGCGAAACATCGTTGCCTGTGTCTGCGTCAATGTCACTCAATCCTAAACCGACGAATTGCGCTTTTCCGTCAGCCCCCGTGGTAACTGTGTAATCATCCAGCTTATCTGCATACCCAGCGTCGTTAGGAAGGATCACTTTATTGCCATCTTTCTTGACGGTTTTTCCATCCACCAAGATAACGAATTCAGCTCCAGCGAGCGGATGTGCATTTTCATCCGTCTTCAAAATATCAAAGCCGCCGGTGTATGTCGCTGGCGTTGTTTTGTTGCCTTTGCCGTTGTTCGTGTTCGGCGTATTCGGGTCGCCCGCTTTTTCCGGTTTGAGTGCTTGGTCGTATTTCACACCCGAAGGAGCGGTATAATTCACACTGAAGACGTTATCGATCCGGCCAGTTTCAAATGTTTTTTTGACATCCGCATTGTAATCGACCGTGACTTGATCGGCAGTGTGCGTTCCTAATTTCGTTTTCCCAGCGTCCGTAAACACGATGTCGAGCTGATTGCCAGTAATTGTTGCAGTATAGTCTGTCGTCGCAGTCAATGTGTCTGTTCCGGCTTTTACGACAGGCTCTGTAATATTTTCCAAATTTGCATTGACGGTATCATGGATCTCAAAAACAGATGCGTTCACACTGTTTGAGACGATATCTTTTGGAACATTGACGGACAATTGCCATGGGATCGTTTGACCAGCTGAAGCGCCCTTGAATTTTTTGCCGTCAACTAATTTATTCAAATTTAAATCAGTATTCGTATCGATCAACTCATTTTTTGGATAGACATTGACTGAATACAAAACTGTCGGATTGTTAGGCGTTGTCTTATTTTCGACCGTCGTTGGGATCTGAACGATGAATGGATCAGCCGGGGTTTGGACTGATTTAGAATCATTTTCTGTCACTAAATAATATCCATCAAATGTCGTGTCAGTCCCTAAAGTAAATGTCGCTGTCCCTGCCGAATTTGTATTTTGAGATGTTGCCGTGAAAGTCGTATCCTCCTGATAAGTACTGTCAACTTTGGGATCGACGTCAGCCCATTTTAGTCCAACAGCCGGTTTGATCTTCTTGATCGTAAATTGAACATTTGCAACTGGGTTGCGACCATCAAAATAATGCGGATCTGTTATTTTTTCACCTGTCCCTGCATCTTTTGGCGGATTCGTTGTCAATCCGTCATACTTATGAATGACGATTTCTCGGTTATTCTGATCTGCTGCTGCTTCAACGACCTGCGTATTTCCTCCAAACGGAACGACTGCTGACAAACCGATCCCCGCGGGAACCATTGCACTGAGCGCCATTGCTGCAAAAATTATTTTTTGCACTTTCTTGTTCATTGGTTTTCCCTCCAATTTTATTTTCTTCTTCATTGCTTTTCCTCCACCTTTTCCATAAAAATTGATTTGAGAACCTTTTCAAAAATTTGATCCAAAACAAAATAAGTAATATAGCTGCCAAATCACCCTAACTATAAAACTCTATCTTACAGTGTTTATTATATGAGGAAAAATTGCGCTATTTTATCAAAATAGCAATTTATAGGCGCCTTTTTTGATAAATAATGATTTTTTTAAACAAAACAAAGCCGTTTCTTGCTATTATCGTTCTTCCAAATGAATAAATAACATAATAAGTTTGTGTAAATCACCTGATTCTTGATGATATCAAGACATTTGAAGCATTTAGAATTATTGTTATTGTTATAAAAAAGAACGCAGAGAAGTTTCCCTGCGCCCAGCACCGCTTTTTAATCGATTTCCTCTAATGCTTCAAGATCTGCGAGGTGCACGTGTTTTCCTTTGCGATTGATCAAGCCTTCTTCTTCAAGCAGCCGGAATTTGCGCGACAACGTTTCAGGCGTCGTCCCCAGAAATGCCGCCAGTTCTTTCATTTTCATCGGGATCAAGACTTCCGGATCTTTAGTGACTTTATAAAGATCCAGTAGATACGTGGCAAGCCGCTCTTCGACTTTTTCCATCATCAAAAAGCGCGTCTGCTGCTCGACTTGATTTGACTTTTCCGCATTGATCGCCAACAGTTTTAAGGTCAGTTTCGGCTGTTTCAAGAGGAGATCTTGAAAATCGCTTTGCTTCAAGCGGCAGATCTCCGTGTCTTCCAGCGCTTCGCCAAAAAGATTTTCGTTTTTCGCACCGAACAAGAGATTTTCGCCTTCGTAGCCGCCCGGCTCGACGACTCGCAAAAGCTGTTCGCGGCCGTTTGCCGAAAGCTGATAGACTTTCATCGCGCCGCGCGCAACGATCGTCAGCTGCGCGGAAAGCTCCGGCGAAAGGATCACCTCCCCTTTTTTAAATTTTTGATGGGTCACGAGCGAATTGATCTCCCGCTGCTCCGCGATACCTAAATGATTGAACAGCGGCACCAGCGTGACACAAAGATGTGCTTCTTCCACCTGATCCCTCCTAGTCTTCGTCATCCTCGTCTTCTTCGAGACCTGCGCCAACCTCCCGTCCTAAAGCTGTTTGGATCAAGAAGATCTGGTGTTTGCACCAAGTATCGAATTCTTTCAAGAAGAGCTCCAGACCGAATTTTTGTTCTTTTTCAGCTAAGGCGATCCCGCGCGTCACGAACAGGCGCTGGGTCGCGAAGTCCTGTACGATCGTTTGCAAGATCGTTTCGGTCGGTTCGTATTTCAGCTGGCCGCTTTCTTCGAGCATCGTATATTTTTGGTATTCAGCCGTAGTCGTAGGGATGACTTCCCCTTCATCTAACATTAATTTATTGATTACGTCAAGTTTTTGCACTTCTTCAGCGATCATCGTCTGCAGCGTCTCATGCAAGAGGATCGCTTTACAGCCTTTCAGATAGCCGGCTGCTTGACGCAATTTCGTTTGATGGATCGCAAGATTCGCGATAATGTGTCCGGTCATCGCGCCGGCAGTCGGTGTATGATGATCCTGATCGCTTTGGGTCAGTTCTGCTTGGTATTTTTCTGCGGCGGTTTCACTCATGATTCTTTCACCTTGACTTTCTTGACGGTAAATCCTAGTTTCTCAACTTGTTCTTTCAGCGCATCGGCATTCGTTTTCGTGCTGTCGATCATTGCTTTGACTTTGCTGGCGTTAAAGAGGACTTTTACTTTCTTGACGCCGCTGATTTTTGAGACGCCGCCCTCGATCTTTTGCATACAAGACGGGCAGGTCAATGGTTCTAATACTAAAATAATGTTTTCCATTTTTGATTTCCCCTTTCTTCATGATCAGTGTAGGTCTTTTGCCGCGAATTGAACTTGATTTGTATCAAGTTTTGTTTTCTTTTGGTGAAAAGCCAAAAGGCGCATCCCGTTGAAGACAACGACTAGAATACTCAGCTCGTGAACGAGCATCCCGCTTGCCATGTAGATATATCCGTAGACCAGTCCTAAGAGCAGGAACAAGACTGTGCCGATCGCGATGAGGATATTTTCTTTCATATTTTTGACAGTGCGCTTCGTCAGATCAAGCGCGTAAGACAATTGCCGGAAATCGGATCTCATCAAAACGACGTCGGAAGTGTCGATCGCAACATCGGTACCGCCGCCCATCGCGATCCCGATATCGGCGGTAGCGATCGAGGGGCTGTCGTTGATCCCGTCGCCGACAAAAGCGACCGTATGTCCAGCGGCTTTCAGCTTTTTCACTTTTTCGACTTTTTGTTCCGGCAAAAGATTTCCGTGGACTTCCGTGATCCCGATCTGATTTGCGACATATTCAGCGGTTGACTGCTGGTCGCCTGAGAGCATGATCAAGTTTTTCACGCCGAGCTTTTTGAGCTGCTGCAGCGTCTCTTTCACACCGACCCGCACTTGGTCTTTGATGCCGATGATCACCGAAAGCTTGCCGTCGAGCGCTACATAGACTAACGAATTCCCTTGTTTTTCAAGTGCGGCTGCGCGTTTATGCTGCTGGCTTGTGAGCGCGATCTCGTTTTCTTTCAAAAGAAGCGGATTGCCGATCAATACATGTTTGCCGTCTGCGACCGCTTTGATCCCTTGACCTTTGACGACTTCCGTCTCCGTCACGGCTGCATAGTGGTCAAGTGCAGCGTAGTCGATGATCGCTTTTCCGAGCGGATGATCGCTTTCGCGTTCGATGCTCGCGGCAAGCGCCAACCCTTCTTCAGCTGCTTTGATTTTTTCCACCACCGCGACGGTCGGGGTGCCGTTTGTCAGCGTGCCGGTCTTATCGAAAACCATCGTATCGACCTTGCTGAAGGTGTCGAGGACTTCGCCGCCTTTTAAGAGCACGCCGTGTTTCGCCCCGTTGCCGATCCCGGCGACATTGGAAACCGGGACCCCGATCACGAGCGCGCCTGGGCAGCCGAGTACCAAGATCGTGATCGCAAGCCGCACATCTTGTGTGGCGATCCCGATCGTCGCAGCTAACAGCAGGACGAGCGGCGTATAGTATTTCGCGAATTTATCGATAAAGCGTTCTGCGCTGGACTGGCTGTCTTGTGCTTCTTCGACGAGTTCAATG
This sequence comes from Enterococcaceae bacterium, assembly GCA_022649665.1. GTDB lineage: Bacteria > Bacillota > Bacilli > Lactobacillales > Enterococcaceae > JALCOL01. The sequence continues at coordinate 172,143 of JALCOL010000002.1, read as the reverse complement.
ATCTTGCCGAACGTCGTATCTTCGCCGACTTTTTCGGCGCGGACTTTCAGCGTGCCGTTTTCCAGCATCGTCCCGGCAAATACTTTTGCGCCATTTGCCTTTTTCGCCGGCACCGCTTCACCGGTAACGCTCGCTTCATTCAAATAGCCGCTGCCCGCTTCAATGATGCCGTCGACGGGGACTTGCGCACCGGTCTTGACCAGCAGCAAGTCGCCTGCCTCTACCTCATCGATATCGACTTTTTCGGTTTCTCCGCCGCGGATGACCAGCGCACTGGCTGGCGCCATCTTCGTCAAATCTTGGATCGCTGAGCGCGTTTTCTCGAGCGTCCGCTGTTCCAGTAAACTCCCAAATAAAAATAAGAAAGTGACGATGGCTGATTCATTGTATTCTTTGATCAAAAAGGCGCCGACGACTGCGATCGTGACTAACAAGTCGATACTGACGACTTTGACTTTCAGCGCTTGATACGCATTGATCGCGATCGGTACGGCGCCGATGATCGAAGCTGGGATCATAAACGCCGGGTATCCCCACGCCAGCCCGAGTCCTTTTTGCACCGCGAATGCCAGAACGATCAAGACCCCGCTGAGCCAGACGATCATTTTTTTATGCTGATTGATCCATTGTTGGATTTTCATCTCTATCTCCCCCTCTGCATCCTTAGTATAGGAAAAGTCTGGCGCTTAAAAATTGATAGCTGTCAAGTATTAAAAAAAGCCGCAAAAAAAGCTGCGACAAATTTCGTCACAACTTTTTTAGCGAACCGGCATTTCAACGGCCGCTGGTTATTCATATGTTCCCACGGTATTGATATGTTCCTTATTCAGATAAGCCACGTATTCGCGCGCACGTTCTTCGAGGATGTCCTCGGTGATCGTCAGCGCTCCGCCGGTGATGAACGGTTCCAAATATTTCGTTCCGATCAGATCACTCGTCGCTTGGAGCGGCCGCAAAAGATCGGTCACCGTGTAGTGGGCGCTGCCGTCATGCGCATAATTCGTTGAGGCGCCGCCGGTCGAGATCGCGATCAAAAGTTCTTTGCCGTGCAGCTTGTCGCCGGTCGAGCCATATGCCCAGCCGTAAGCTAAAACGTCATCTTCCCACTGCTTCAAAAGCGAAGGGCTGCTGTACCAATACATCGGAAACTGCAGCACGATCCGGTCCGCATCTTCGAGCAGCTCCTGCTCTTTTTTGACATCGATCTTGTGATCCGGATACAGCTCGTACATGTCGCGTACGATAAAGTCGCTATTTTCTTCAGCCGCTTCTGCCAGCCGTTTATTGACTTTGGAAACTGGATCTTTCGGATGAAAAACTAAAATAAGTGTGTTCATATTTTACAACTCCCCTTTTTTATTCTCACTTTTCATTATGAAAGGCTTCCGGGAAATTGTCCAATAGGAGCCCTTTTAGTGTTTGATCTTAAGCGCCGCGGCGATCGCTTCGTGAAGAACACCCGCAAGCGGAAAAACCATCCAGCTGAAGGCCCAGCTGTTCGTGAAGAAGGAGAAGCCCAGATAGATCACAACGATCAGCGGCCAATAGATTTTATTGAAGACCATGATTTTCGGCGCATGTTCGCCGTAGATTTCTTCACTCGCCCGCGGACCCGGCTCATCTTCATCGGCAATGAAGATCGCGCCATCCGCCAATTTGCGAAAACCATTATACGTGATACTGCCGTAAATGATCAAAAAACTCCCCAACCCCGCCAACAGTAAAAATAAACTGACGCCGACTTGATCGCCAAAGAGAAAGATCGGCGTGACCGAAATGATACACATGAAGATCCCGGCGATCAAAGAGAACGTAAAGCTTTTCGTATAGCCTTCGACTTGCTCGGCCGCGAACTCGCGGACTTCGCGGGTCAGCGGCCGGTCGTTCAATTTTCGATTTTGTTTCGAATATTCCATTCCACCGGCAACGAACAGCCCGACCGCGAGCGCGGCGATCAAGAAGAAACCGACCAAACCAAGCACTTCTCGATGCGAATCAGCAAAAAGGACGATCGAAGCGCATGCGGCGCAAGAAAGCACGACCCCGAGCGAAATATAGAGTGCAAATTTATGGATCATCGAAAAATAATTTTCACCTTCGTCGATCGTGATCGCATCGATTGCATCGGCTTTTTCTTCTTTCGCGATCCCGAGCTCCTCCAGCAGTTCATCGATCGAGCCGAACTCGCTGATCACTGCGCCGATCGCTTCATTCTCGCTTTTCCCTTCATCGATCAATGCCTGATAGTGATCTTCCATCGTTGCCAGCAAATTCGCTTTGGCCTTTTCCGCAGCCGGTGTTTGCGGTACATTTTTGAACAAATTTTCTAAATAATCACGAATCGTATCCATTTTTTTCACTCCTCTAAAAAGCGGTCGACCACTTGCTTCGTCAATTGCCACTCTTCTTTTTTTTCTTCCAGAAATTTTCGGCCGGCGGAAGTGATCCGGTAATAAGTCCGCTTCTTGCCATGGGTCACTTCTCCCGGGTAAGCGGCCAAGTATCCCTTTTTCTCCAAACGAGTAAACGCCGAATACAGTGTCGTTTCCTTGATGATGTACTGCGCCTGCGTCCGCTCTTTGATCGCTCTGGAAATCGCATATCCATAGGAATCCTCTTCGGCCACGATCGTCAAAATGATCGCATCATTATAGCCGCGGATCCCCTCTCCTGAAATCATCACGCCACCTCCCGATGATTACTCCATCTCATAAAGTAATCTTACCACAAGTACTCCGGCAGGTGAAGTAAAAAGCCGGGAAAATATTTAAGCGGTTTATAAGAAAAACATGGTATGATGATCAAAAGAAATGAGGGGATCGCCATGGGAGTTGAAGATCGGGATTTTATCATGCGCCAAATCCGCCAACTAGCAGAAGGGATCGGGCAATTTTTGGACCGCAAGTCAGTCACCGAGATCATCCGCCAAGAACAAAAAGAAAGCGACCTGCTAAATGACGAAGAGATCGATAACTTGCTTCTCGTTGCCGACGTCGAGCAAAAAGCAGCCCGCATGAAATTGTCAGAAGAAGACCTCGCAAAAACACTATCGCTGAGCTCCGCTGACTGGAAAGCGCTGAACAGCTACCAGCGATTCCCAAACAGTACGGAACGGACAACGCTCGAGAAATTTTTGAACGAAAATTGAGCAAAAAGATAGCGTGCATTTAAATCGTGCACGCTATCTTTTTGATTTCGATTTTGAAAAAGGAATAAAACAACCATTGAACCTACGAAAATCAGAGACTGTGACAAAACTTATCTTCCAGTCCCGAAATGTATCAACAAACCCAGCAAAATACAAGGGGCTCCGCAAGCGATCGCGATGATTTTGGTCACAGAGCCCTTTTTTACTGGCATACTGCCTAAAAATATCAATCCTGCGCCGACCAAGAGAAACGCTAAATTGAAAATATCGATCGGCATTTCCGCTAACTCACGAACCGCTCAAACACTCGTGAAGAGCATGTAGCCGTTCAAAACGTTCAAAGTAGCTAGCGAAACGATCCCCGTCGTCAACACTTGGTTGGCTTGCGGCTCACTGACCGCTTTTTTTGTCAGAAAAAGCAGAAACGCACCCATCAGAAGCACACAGATTGGCAAGATCAAAACTTCGAACTTGCTTCCCCAGCGGTCGACACTGCCGGACAAACCGTAATGCCCAGGAATTTTGGCCGGCAGCAACCGCAAGGCCCCTAGCGAAAACAAAAGCGGAAGAAACATCAATAATTTCAACACAACTGTTTTGCAGCTCTTCAAAGCAATCAAACTCCTCTCCTCAACTGAATTGGGGATTCTCTTTATATACTTTGATCAGCGATCCTCGCCATTGCATACTATTTTTATTAAATTTCAGCTATTATCGCATATTTTTTATACTTTTAACACATTTATCATGATGAAATCAGTTAATAATGCAAATAAAAAACCTCTGCAAGATCTTCTCTTGCAGAGGAAATGCACACTTTCCGTTTAAAAAGTCACGATTTTGTCTGCCCATTCGACAAGCTCCACGCAGTCGACCATCGTCGAGATCGGACAAGCAGTTTTTTCATCAAGCTGGCGGGATTTCAAACAAGTCCCGCATGCCATCACTTGTCCGCCGCGGTGAGTGAACTGTTCGAGCAAAGTCGGAACATCGTATGTTTTATCTTCGATGCTTTCGATCTCGACCGCTTCGCCCATCAAAAATAAGATCACTTCATGATTGCGCTTCAAAGCGGTGATCGCAAAGCGGAACGCGTTCCACGCTTTTTCGTGTTCTTTCGTTTCTAAAATAATACCGATATCCATCGTGATTTTCCTCCTGTACTTGCTGCTATTTAGGGTAGATCTGATAAAATCCGCTCATCATCTCGCGCTGGCGGATCGTGCCGTTCGTATAGACACGGAAAATCTTTTCATCCATCATCGCGCCATCGTAATCGTCGTTGTCATCTTCGTCATCGTCATCCATCATATGGTGATGATTTCCCATCATATCGTCATCCGCTTCGATTTCGATCTCATAATACTCGCCGATATCATCAGTACGCACATTTTCATGTTCATCATCGCGATCGACTTCATTTTTCTTGAAATACTCGCGCTCTTCGTCGCTATTATACTGCCAATCGTCTTTGTGTGCCAAGAGGTATTGGTACGCGGCGTCATAACTTGTGATCGCCGTTTCAGCCGCGGAGCTCGATAAACTCGCCGCTGTCGCAGAACTCGCTGAAGAGTCCGCACGTGCTTGCGAAGAAGACTTGCTGACTACTGAAGAGCGGGAAGCGCCGAAGTCATCGTCTTTTGCTTTTTGGTTGGAGGAACATCCTGCCAGAAAAAGCAAGAGCGCTCCGGTCGTGATCCACATGATTTTTTGATTCATTCCTCTTTCCCCCATTTCCGATTCTTTGTTTTATTCTACTATTGAAAGAGACTAAGCGCCTAACCATCCGCTTATTTTTTGTTCAGAAGGCCTTGCTGATCGCTGCCACCATAAATTGATTGAACGCTTCAAGATCTAAAAGATGCGCGGGCATTCGGACTTTTTTTCCTTTTTCCGGATCATTCGTAAAGGTGAGGATCCCTTCTGCCAGCTGTGTCTGCTGCGGGGCAAGCAGGACTTCTTCTGCGGAGAAAAGGGCGGGATGCGTCAAAAATAGCGCAGTCGTCATATCCCAATTGCAAAAACCGTTAAACCCAAAATGTATTTGGTTCCACTCCAGCCAAGCCGTGATCACCTCTTGAAACCAGGCAAAAGCACGCGCAGGTATTTTTTCGGCTAAACGTGTTTGCAGCGCTTTCAGCTCTTTCACGGAAAAAAAGGCATGCGCCGTCAGCTGACCGTTCATGATCGTGATGTTCGCACCCGACAAAAGAACTGCTTGCGCCGCAGCGGCGTCTGCCGAGAAATTCAGCTCATGAACGGGCCGGCCGTTCACTTGCAAGGGATGCGTCACGCCGCCCATCACGATGATCTGTTTGGTCTTTTTAAAAAAATCCGGATCGATTTGACTGGCGGAGTATAGATTCGTCAAAGCGCCGGTCGCTAAAATCGTGACTTCATGCGGCGCGGCGGCAACTTGCTGCGCGAGAAAAGCCGGCGCTGAAAGCGCGGCAGATGGATCAGGGTATGTCTCCACTTGAAGCTGCAAACACGTTTTGAATGTCTGCGTTGCTTGGAGCACTTCTGCCGGTGTGCCGTTGCCGTGCGTCAAACTGACGCCTAATAAGTCGCCCGCCGCTTCTCCCAGCAGATAGAGCAGCGTCAAGCCGTCATCAATATCGCGATTCGGCAATCCAAAGGTATTGTCGCAATCCAAGATCACTTTTTCCATCAGGCGCGCCCTTCCCTTCTGCCGCTTTCCGATGCATATTGCTCTAGCGCCGCATTCAAAACCCCGCCCAAGATCACGATCGTCGCGGCAAAACTCAGCCAGATCATCAAAACGATGAAGCTGCCGATGATCTGGTAACCGCTTACCGAGCGTTCAAAGATCGCAGCATACCACTCGAAACCCTTTGCCAAGATCAGCCAGCCGCTGACGGCAAAAAGTGTGCCGGGAAGCGCATGCTTCAGCGGGATTTTTTTGTTTGGGACAAACTTGTAAAGCAAAATAAAGATCAGCATCAAGACCAGAAAAATCACCGGCCAGCGCCACGAGAACAGGCTTTCAAAAAGATCCGCCGAAAAATGGATCAATGCTGCACGGCGCAGATGTTTGACGACGACTTGCCCCACACTGAAAAAAGCAGCCAGTAAAATGAAAAGCAAAACCAGCGCGCTGACCGTCCAGACCGAGATCAGCCGCATAATAACGTAATTTTTGCGATTTTTCACTTCGTAAACTTTATTCAGCGACTTTTGGATCGCATTGACTCCTTGGCTCGCGGACCAAAGAGTTCCTAAAAGCGAGATCGAAAGCAATCGCCCGGAATTATTCGTCAAAAGGCTGGTGATCGCCGGCTTCAAAAAACTGTAGACATTTTCCGGCAAAAGGCTCTCTACATAAGGATAGATCGCGTCCGGTGAGATATGGATATACGGCAGGACGTTCCCGATCAAGATCAACAGCGGGAACAGCGAAAGCAGCAAATAATAGGCAACGATCAGTGAATAATTGCTGACGTCAGCGGCAATGAAACGCTGGATCAGAATTTTGATAAAAAGCATGATTTTTTCTCTAACAGGCGTCTTCATTGCATTCGTCCTTTATTCAGCGCTTCAAAGCGGCGGCGCATTTGTTCATAATGAAAATATAAGATCGTGAATTTATTGCCGTTTTTCTCTTCCCACGGCTTCGGCTTGCCGCAAAAGTGCAGGATCGCGGTGTGCTGCATCGTCCAGCGAGTATCATACTTGCCAAAACTGCGCGTGAGATACGATAAAAACTGGCGCGTGTCATAATTCCAAATTTCTTCAGGCACCTCTTTGATCGAGCGGCCGTATAAATAATTCAAAATGTCTTGATCGGGCAAAACCAGCAGATTTTTATATTTGGCGAGCGCATCATAAATGTCTTGCAGTTTGACCTGTGTCCGCGCTTTCTCCAAATCGATCAGCATCACGCCCGAATTAAAATATCCGCGATCCGCCCCGAGACGCAGTGTGTTGATGCGGTAGGAAAGATTCGTCATCCCGGCATGGATCGCCGCTGCGAACATATTTCCTTCCAGGTCCGTCTGCCACAACTTTTGCAGCGGATTGATCACTAAAATATCCGGATCCAGATACAAGACTTTTTTGAGCGTTTTCGGCAGGATCGCTCCGCTCAAAAGACGAAAATACATTTCTTTCGGATAGCGCTCCGCGGTCGGCGCACCCTTTAAAAGCTCCGGTGCGACCCGCCGCTCTTCCAAGGTCGAGCCCAATCCAATCAGCATCTCGCGCAGTTCCTTGACTGCCGCTGTGGGGATCTTTTCATGGATCAGCCAGATCGTGAACGCCTGCTGCGGATCATTTTGATGCAGTGAGTAGAGCATCGTTTTGAGCGGCTCCAAGTAATTTTCATCTACGGTGACCAAAATATCGATTTTTTGATTTTTCTTATGCTCCATGGCTTCCTCCAACAAATTTCGTTTTGCCTATATTATAATTAAGTAAACCATTGAATATTCAAAAAGAGGTTCTCATATGCCGAAAAAAGGAGTTCGAATCATGCTGTTTGTCGTAATTTTCCTGCTCATCCTCTATCTCTTGGCGATCTGCCTGCCATACGTCCCTTATAAAGCTGTTTCAAAAAAAGCGCGGGCCGCGTTTGATCCCACTGATTGCTACAGTGAAACGGTCGGCCGCGAGCGCGCTGACCTGTTATTCGATAACCAAGAAGCGCTCGAAATGCATTTGCGTTTGATCGACCGCGCTGAAAAGAAAATCACGGTCGCAACTTACCAGATCTCCCCTGATACCACAGCCGGGCGAGCCTATCTGGTCGCCTTGAGTGCGGCGGCGGCGCGCGGTGTCCAGATCGATTTTTTGACCGATGGGAGAAACGAGTGGCTCAGTCTGCGGAAAAATCCACTGATGCAAGCTTTTTCCCGTCAAAAAAATGTTACGATCTCGATTTATAATCCAGTCGATTTTCTTCATCCTACGACCCTGATGGCCGCGCAGCATGCCAAGTTTTTGATCATCGATGACCAATATTATTTGTTAGGCGGCCGCAATTTGAATGACTTGTTTTTGGGGACAGCCGGTCCGCGCCACAATCAAGATGCCGAGATTTTTGTAGTGGAGACCGGTGAGGCAAAAGGGTCATCCCTTCGCGAGCTGGAATCTTTTTTTAAGGAGCTGAAGACCGATGTGCGGACGCGGCCCTTCCGCCAAACAAAAGAAAGCGCCGCGATCCGAAAAGAAGAAAAAGCGCTCCACAGCGAACAAGCCGCTCTTCGCAAAAAATATCCGGCCGCCTACGAGAAACAATACGATCTGCTTAAACAAACAGTCCCGACGAACAAAATCACGCTCTTAAAAACCGCCGCAACTCCCGAAAACAAACCGCCGCTTCTTTGGGATCAGCTGAATACGCTCGCAGCCAGCGGCAAACAAGTCAAGATCATCACGCCATATTTGATGTGCGGTCAGCCGATGTACCGTGATCTCGAGCAGCTATTCAGCAAAACCGAAAAAGCGGCGATCTTGACCAATGCCCCCGAAAGCGGCGCGAATTTGCTCGGCTGCTCGGACTACTTGAATCAAAAAGAACGTATCTGGTCGCTCGGCGCCCAAGTCAACGAATACAGCAATCAAAAGTCGCTTCACATGAAAGCTTATTTAATCGATGATCGTTTGTCGATCGTCGGCTCTTCCAATATGGACATGCGGAGCGTCTATATCGATACTGAGCTGATGGCGGCCGTCGACTCGCCAGCGCTGTTTCAAAAGTTGGAAAAAGAATACGACCAAATGTATACTGCCAGCCGGACCGTCCAAAAAGACGGCACCTACAAAGTCCACGCTGATTTCCAAGAAAAAGAACTCTCGACTGGCCGAAAGATCCTCTATACTTTTCTGCGGATCATAAGCCCGCTGATCCGGCGCTTCATTTGATAATTCTCCACATCATGATGAGCAGCCAAAATGACAGCGCCAGACTGATCAAGATCACGATCCCCCAAGAGAAGATCGAGTTGGAAAGCGGCAGCGGCACGTTCATCCCGAAAAAGCCGGTCACGATCGTCGGAACGGTCAGCAAGAGCGACCAGACTGTTAAAACTTTCATCGTATCGTTCAGATTATTGTTCAAAAGATTGTTGTATGTCCCCGAAAGTTGCATCAAGATCTGCGAAGAGAGCTGTGTCATCTCGACGGCTTGTTTCGCTTCGATCACGACATCATCCAGCTGTTCGCGCTCAACGTCATCAAGCTGACGATAAACAGCGAGTGCCTTGATCTGTTCCAAAAGAACGGTATTCTGCTTCGTTCCGCTGACTAAATAGACGAGCCCGACTTCGATATCGGAAAGCGCCAGCAAGTTGCGGTTCGTCGTTTTGTTGCGCAGTTTATTATTCAAAGCGACCCGGTCGCGGTCCACTGAGTCGATCAATGGGAAAAATGACTTGGAAATGATGAACAAAGTATTGAATAAAAAACTGTACAAACTTTGCTCGGGCGCTTTTCTGAGGATCGTTTCCATCAGCGGCAATACATAGGCCGTCTCTTGCGAGGCAAACGAAATAAAATAGTGATCTTTGATGATAAAGGTGATCGGCCGCGTTTCATAATGGTTTTCGATCTTTTTGCGCTGCGGCACGTTGTAGATCAATAGAAAGGTCTTTTCATCCGCATCGTACTCGACACGCGCATTTTCATTTTCGTCCATCGCGTATGCGAGCATTTCCTCAGTGATGTGATATTTATCTTTTAATAATTGAACCTCATCGCGATTCCCAGTATCGACTTTGATCCAGGAAAATTGTCCTTGATTAAATTTGCGAATGGCTTCCATCCTATCCACCTCCAGCTCAATCTGCTGCTTCCTCTATATTACTCTCCCCCATTTTAACGTATTTTCATAAGAACGGCTAACCGAAGCGCTGGAACACGAAACAGGGCCGCGACAAAAATGTCGCGGCCCTGTTTTCGGACAAACGGTATCCAAATCAGCTGTCTGTCCAAAGGAGCAAAATTTGCAGCAGGATCAACAAGCCGATGATCCCCATCACCACATAATACAATGGGAACACCGTTAGTGACATGCCAACTTGCCAAAATAGTAAAATGCCGGCCAAAACAGCGAGCAGCCCGCTTTCCAACGTCCGCTTTTTGATCAGAAAAAGCAAACTGCCAAGAAACAAGAGCAGCGGAAGAAAGCGGATATAAATCAGACTGCTGTTCGCTAGTTGCTGTGAATGATAGGAGATCGAGCGCATGACCCCCAGATGATTTTTGTACAGATCATCGATAACGAATACACTGCCGGCTAGCAGCAGCTGGAGCAAATGAAAAATAATTCTTTTCATCTTCATTATTTCAAAATTTTGAGTGTTTCTTTATTGCGCGGATCGCCGACTTGCACCGGATATTGGGCTGGATCTTTTTGATGTGCCAGATCCCAGTCGTACCAGCCGCCATCGAACAATTTCACATTTTCCCAGCCGGATTGTTTGGCGATGAAGAAGGCCGTCGCTGCCCGCCAACCGGTCCCGCAGTAGAAAGCGACTTCTTTGTCCGGCGTGATCCCCCATTCTTTCCAATCTTTGAAGATCGCCGTCGGATCCTTGACGGTCCCGTCTTTATTCACCAGATAAGCGACATCCGCACTTGTTTTGCTTGATTTGGCGTATACCGCCCCTTCCGGCTCGCCGGCGTCTTTGATATAATCATAGCCGCTGATTTTGCCGGTAAATTCTTTCCAGCTGCGCGTGCTGGCAAGCACAAGTTTGGGATTCTTCGCTTTTTCTTGCAGCAGATCTTGCGAAGTCGAGATCAAAGCATCGGCATGTGCCGGAACTGCGGCACCAAATGACTCCGCTGCTTTTGCTTTCTCTGTTCCTTTTTTGACTTTATAGTCGGCGCGTTTCCAAGCTTGATAGCCGCCGTCGATGATCTTTACTTGATCGACCCCGAGCCAGTAAGCCGCAAATGCGACCCGTGAAGCAGCATTGATATCAGTGGAATAAATGATCAGCGGCGTTTCTTTTGTGACTCCTTTTTTCAAAAAGGCTTTGGCACAAGTTTCCGCATCCAGCAAATTCCAGTGGCTTTCTTCGCTTTCGATCTCCATCGTATCCATATGGACAGCGCCGGGGATATGACCTTTTTTGTAGTCTTTGCCTTCCCCATAAGAAGCCTCGATCACCACCGTTTTCTTTTCATTTTTCAATTGTTTCTGTGCCCATTTAGCGCTGACAAAAAAGTCAGCCGCTTTGCTTTCATTCTTTTTCACCAAGTGGGTTTCTTTGGCAGCCGCTTTTTTGGCTTCAGCCTTTTGCGTATGGACCCCAAACGTAAAAATCGCCAGCAGCACACTGGCTGCGATCAATATTTTCTTCATTTGTTCTTCTCCTCTGACTTTGATGTATTCGATGCGTCCTTGGACCTGTGGACGTTATCGTCTTGAAGTATAGCGATTTGCCCGCTCAACCGCAAATACTTTTTCAGAGAATAACAAAGAAAACAAAAAAACTGAGAATGCCGCAGCATTCTCAGAGCTTGATCACTTGATTATCGGGAAGACAGGAATCGAACCTGCGACATCACGGTCCCGGACCGTGCGCTCTACCAAGCTGAGCTACTTCCCGGAAAACTGAGGCAGCAGGACTCGAACCTGCGCTTACGGAATCAGAATCCGCCGTCTTACCACTTGACTATGCCTCAATAAGGATTTCAAAAATCCCACGCAAATTATTGTAGCACAACTTTCAAGATTTTTTAAGTAATGTCAGCTATTTTTTCAAAAATTGCGGAAATTCTTTTGATTTTACTTTCTTGAACGGCTTCGTCATAATGAAGGCAAATAGCAAGATCCGCTCGTTTTGGAATGAAGGAGGATGCCCAATGCAAACTTTAGAAACGAATTGCCGCGCCTTGCAGCGAAAACAAAAAAAATTCTTTTTAACCGGAAAAACGCGTCCGCTCAGCTTTCGGCGCCAGCAGCTAAAAAATCTGAAAAAGGCGCTCCACACTTATCAGCTTGAACTGTTCGAGGCGCTGAAAACCGATTTAGGAAAACACGAAACGGAATCATACTTGACGGAGATCGGCTACGTTTATCATAGTCTCACACTTGCTTTGAATCATCTGGAAAAGTGGGCCAAACCATCCCGTCAGCGGAAACCGCTTTATCTTCAAGCGGGCAGAAGCTGGGTGCGGAGCGATCCTTACGGCACAGTGCTGGTCATCGGCCCTTTCAATTACCCGGTCCAACTGGTGATCGAACCATTGATTGGCGCGATCGCGGCCGGCAATACCGCAGTGGTAAAGCCTTCCGAGTTGACACCGACTGTTTCAGCCGTCCTCCAGAAAATGATCAATCACACTTTTCCGGAAGAATATCTGGCCTGCGTTCAAGGTGACGCCGCTGTCAACCAAGCCTTGCTTGCGCAGCCGTTTGATTTCATCTTTTTCACCGGCAGTGTGCGGGTCGGTAAAATCGTGATGGCCGCCGCTGCCAAACATTTGACGCCAGTTTGTTTGGAGCTCGGCGGAAAAAGTCCGGCGATCGTGACGCGTTCGGCAAATCTGAAGATCGCCGCCCGCCGGATCATTTGGGGAAAACTCATCAATACCGGCCAAACTTGTGTGGCTCCCGACTATGTGATCGCGGATCAGATGATCAAAAAAGATCTGCTCCTTGAACTTGAAAAGGCGATCTTTCATTTTTATGGCGGCGATATTGAAAACAATCCAGACTATGGCCGGATCGTGAATGATCATCACTTTACCCGTCTTTCAAAGATCCTCGACGCCGATCAGGCCCAAATCTTTTTCGGCGGCCGAACGGATCCCGCCACACGCTTCATTGAGCCGACACTCCTTGATCTGCCTGATTTGGACGCCGCAAGCATGAAGGAAGAAATCTTCGGTCCGCTTCTGCCGGTCCTGACTTACCAAGCCCCTGCGGATCTCATTGAAACGGTCCGCCATTTCCCAAATCCGCTTGCCCTTTATCTCTTTTCAAGTGATCAGGCGCTTTGCCGGCAGCTGCTTGAGCGAATTCCCTCTGGCGGCGTATCCATCAATGACACAGTCGATCATTTAGCCAACCCTTATCTGCCTTTTGGCGGTGTCGGCAACTCCGGGATCGGCGCTTATCACGGGCGCTACAGCTTTGAAACTTTTTCCCATCAGCGCGCTGTTTATCAAAAAGCGACTTGGCTGGATCTCCCGCTGCAATTCCCGCCGTATACGAAAGCAAAAACCAAGCTCATCAAATATTTTTTGAAATAAGCGAGTAAGCGGCGGCAACTTGCTCCGCTCACCTCTTCTTGATAACGTTTTCAATCTAATCATTATTTTTATCAAATAATGATATTATCTTCTTGTTTTTTTATTTTTAAATATTCTTTCCGAATTTTTCCGCTTGTGAAAAGATATGCTTGTTTAATAGCGATTTTTTATCTCCTTAATCAAAATAATTTATAAAACGCTTACACTTTTTCTCCAAATCTGTGTTATACTGCAGTTATGAAAAAGGAGGGGATTTTGTTATGAAGTTGGATGGTAAAACAGTGATCGTGACTGGGGGCAGCCGCGGGATCGGTTTTGCAACTGCTGAGAAGTTTTTGGCGGAGGGCGCGACAGTGATCATTGCTGCCAGCCGCGAGGAGACCGCTAACCAGGCAGTCGCAGACCTGAAAGAGAAATACCCGGAAAGAACCGTTTGCGGGATCTGGCCGAACTTGAGCGAATTGGATGATGTCAGGAAGGTGTTTCAGGAAGTTTTTGATGAATTTGGCCGGATCGATGTCTTGGTGAACAATGCCGGAGTTTCTGACAGCAAGTCTTTTACTGATTATGAGGAAAGCACTTTTGATCGCGTGATGGACTTGAACGTCAAAGGAGTCTTCAACTGCTGCCGAGCGGTGGCCGACCATATGGCCGCACAAGGCAATGGGGTGATCTTGAATGCGTCTTCGATGGTCAGCCGCTACGGTCAGCCAAGCGGCGTTGCCTATCCGACCTCGAAATTTGCGATCAATGGTTTCACGCTTTCTTTAGCGCGCGAATTAGCACCGAAAGGAATTCGTGTGAATGCTGTAGCACCAGGGATCACAAATACCGACATGGTCAAAGCATTGCCGAAAGAGATGATCGATCCTTTGATCGAACAAATTCCGCTGGGCCGTCTGGGACAGCCGGAAGACATTGCCAATACTTATGCTTTTTTAGCTTCGGATGAAGCCGCTTACATTACCGGCGTCGTCTTGAGCGTTGACGGTTTGGCACGCGCGTAACGCACCGAATATTCACTGCAGTAAAACCTCCCACAAATCATTTCGCAGCATGATGCCCACAACCATCATGCTGCTTTTTTGCGCAGTTATTATTTGATAATCCCGCCAAAGAATAGTACATTTGTGACAAATGGATCGTTTTGAATGATTCGAATAATGAAAGGAGCGCTTCCTCATGCATTGGCTCGACCGGCTTCCAAATTTGAATGTAAAGCTGCGGAACTTGCGCTTTTATAATGCGATCATCAATACTTTCATGAATCTATTTCCTTTTATCGCGATCGGAGCGATCGTTCAGGCGCTGAGACAGTCAGTTTTTATGCCGGACGGCTTTTTTGCCAGTATTTACGACATCGGACATTGGCTGCCATTTTACCGGCAGACCGGTCAAGTTTTGGAAGTGCTCCAAATGACGACGATCGGTTTGACGGCGCTGCTTGCTGCTTTTTTCATGGCGCGTGAAGCGGCTTCCACCTTCAGCGAGGACAGCCGTGCGGTCGGTGTTTGTTCGCTGCTAGCGTTTCTGCTCTTCAATTTTGACTATGCTGCCGCGCCCGACGCCCGCCCGACGCTGCTGTTGAATAATTTCAATTTCAATAACCTGTTCTTAGGAATGCTTTTCGGTTTTTTGATCGCGATTCTCTATCACGGGCTGGACCTCCTCGGCAAAAAGCTGAAGCGCCCGATCGTCCGCAGTCTTTTCAATACCGAAGAACATGTCAAATCGATCATTCCCGCTGCCCTTTTGCTGACGCTTTCGGCAGTCTGCAGCTATTTGTTGAGTTTGATCCCGCAAAAAAACTTGACGACGATCTTCAACAGCATCGTCAATTTGACGATCAGTTTTTCTGAACAGACATTGCTGTTTATCTTCGGCATCACGGTCTTAAGCACCTTGCTGAACTTTTTTGGGATTTTGGGCCCGCTCAACTTGATGCATCAAAATATTACCAATGTCTTTGACGTCGCTAATCTTGATAAAGCGCTCAGTGCAAAAAGTCTGGCTGATCTTCCTCATCCTTTTACCGTCCATACGCTTTACGAAACGTATGGCGCTTTCGGCGGCAGCGGGATGACGCTCGCGCTGATTTTGTGTATCCTGCTGTTCACCAATCATAAAAAACTGCGGCAAACGGCGCAGATCAGCCTGTTCCCTAGTCTGGTCAATTTAAATCCGCCGATCCTGATCGGGATCCCGGTGATTTTGAATCCGATCTTGCTGATCCCCTATGTGTTGTCTTCTTTGGCAAGCATGGGGATCGCAGCGCTTTTTATCGCTTTTTCGTGGATGCCGCCGGCGGTCTATGAACTTCCGGCGACCACGCCGCCTTTTCTGCTTGGATTTTTAGGTACAAACGGAAATTTTGTCGCTTTATTTGTCAGTTCCTTGTGTCTTTTCGTTTCGATCATGATCTATTATCCGTTTGTAAAGCGGTTGGAAATTTACCGTTTGAGACATTTCACGGATGAATCGAAGGAGGCAGCTTAATGGAAATGCGACGAAAAATCAAACTATTAGTATCTCTTCTGCTGATCGCTCTTCTTTTCAGTGCTGTTGCTTTTCCAAGTTATGCCTGGATGCGCGAAAACGTCCGGACGGCTCGGATCCGCCACAACTCGCGGATGTCGCCGATTATTTTCATCCCGGGGAGCAGTGCGACGCAGGATCGCTTTGATGATTTGATCTCTGAGCTGAACTCTGCACAAAAAAATCATTCGCAGCTGAAGATCACTGTCCAAGAAGACGGGACGATGAAAACAACGGGCAAGATCCAGCAAAGCGACAGCCAGCCGTTCATTGTGGTCGGCTTCGAAAATAATAAAGACGGCTACGACAATATCAAAAAGCAAGCTGTCTGGTTCAATAAAGCCATGGATTATCTGGTCAACAAATACCATTTCAACCATTTCTCAGGGATCGGCCATTCCAACGGCGGTTTGATCTATACGCTATATCTGGAAAAATATTTCGACAGCGACTCGCTGACAATCAACTCTTTGATGACGATCGCAACGCCCTTCAATTTCAGTGAAAAAAATATCAACAAACGGACGCAAATGCTCGCTGACTTGATTGATGATAAAGCGGCACTGCCGAAAAATCTGACGATGTATTCGATCGCTGGTACTGAAGACTACAGCGACGACGGGACCGTTCCTTTTCAAAGTGTCGAAGCCGGCAAATATATTTATCAAAATCAAGTCAAGCATTATACCGAGATCACAGTTACCGGAGTCGACTCCTCGCACTCGGATCTGCCGCAAAATCAGCAGATCGTGCAACTGATCGAACAATATATTTTGAAAGATCCCAACAATAATCGGAATCCCCGCAACAATCCTTCCTCATGATCCAAAACGAGGCTGGAACAAAAGCGCCCAGCTTCGAGAAATAAGAAGAAAAATCCGAAAATAGTTTCTTATATTTTTGAGATTTTTCGGTTTATTTCCGAAGAAGCTGCTTTTGAAACACCGTTTATTCGGAAGAAGGGCCTGTGACATCACTTATGTCACAGGCCCTTCTTCTATTGATGCTGCTGAGTTTTCTCTTTGACTGTCAAGACTTTGGTGATGATGCCGAACAACAGTGCCATCGAAAGAACACCGGCGGCGGCAAGCGGGGCGTGAAGCACCAAAAGAACGATCAATGCCGCGAGCGCTAAAATCATCGTGAGTATCAGCCAAACTTGACTATTCTCGTACTTCTCTTGATCCATTGGTCTCCTCCAACTCGGCAAACCAAGCTTCGTCTGCCATTAGTTGAGGCACATTTAGGGTACCCCATCTAATTTTTAATAATAACACAGTCGTTCTTGATTTGCTCTCAAAAACATTCTTGTTTTTGACAATTTCGCGAAAAATAGTGAGGAGTCAAGCTTTAAAGCGCGCGATCTTTCGGTTTTTATCAGCGATTCAAGCGTGCCGCGGCACTGCTTTTCGCGACCCGTTTGATTTCTTCTTCGCTGTTCAAATTCAAATCCCCGGTGATTGTCAATTTCAATACACTTGCGGCAAGCGCAAATTGGATCAGTTCGTCTGGTGCATAATCATGCAGCAGTCCGTGGATAAAGCCGGCCCCGAACGCATCGCCGGCGGCTACACCTTCCATCACATGCATGTCGTAGATCTTCGTTTCGTAAAATTTATCTTTTTCCAGCAGCAGCGCGGTCCACTGGCTTTCTTCTACTGAATAGATGTTGCGCAAGATGCTGGTGACCATTTTACAATTGGGATATTTCTTTTTGACTGCGCGCATCGCTTTTTGGAACGATTTTTTCTGTTCGATCCCGCGGGACTGATCGCCGTCGAATGCTTTGATCCCAAGCGTCGCCTCAAAGTCTTCATCGTGGGCGATGCAGATCGTCACATATTTCATCGCTTCTGCCATAAACTGTTGTGCTTCTGCAGGCGACCACATTTTCCCGCGATAATTCAGATCACAAACGACCGGGATCCCATGCGCTTCACAATAGCGGCAAGCTGCCAAAACGGCTTCCTGCAGTTCAGCCGAAATCGCGGGTGTGATCCCGGAAAAGTAAAAGTAATCGACATCTTTCAAAAGCTCTTCCCAATCGAATTCTGTCTGCAGTGCTTGTGAAAATGCGCTGTATTCCCGGTCATATACAACATTCGAAGCGCGGACGCTCGCCCCTTTTTCAAAAAAATAGATTCCTTGGCGCCCTTCGCCGAACAAAACTTTCGACGTATCGACACCATACTTTCGCAGTGTCTGTACCGCGGTTTTTCCTAATAGATTCTCAGGAAATTTTGAAACATAGCGAGCCTCATCTCCCAAAAGCGACAAAGACACCGCAACGTTCGCTTCTGCGCCGCCATAGCTCGCTTCAAAATTTTGAGCTTGCATGATCCGCTGGTTGTCCGGCGTTTTGAGCCGCAGCATCATTTCACCAAATGTCAAAACTGTCATGACGATTGCTCCTTCGATTCATATTTTCTTAAGCGAAATTTATTGCACAAGTCAGCACTTTTATTTTCTCTGGTGCTAGGTGGCAATTGCCTTCTTTTTTGCTGAGTTCTTGTTTTTGACCGGCAATATCCGGCAAGCCGTAAAACGGCTCAATGCACAAATATGGCAGATCAGCGCCCTCTTTTGTCCACAAGCATACATACGGAAAGTCTTCCGTATCGAGATGGACCGAGTGTGCTGCTTTGGGCGATTGCAGCGTCACCGCATCGATCTTTTCCGTAAAAATGATCAAACCCTTCTCGAATACTTGATGTGTCAGCGGCAATTTCCGCCCTTTCGCCGCCGAAGGAATCACTTTTCCGTCCCGATAAGGTGCAGGCGTTTTAATGATTTCAAACTGATGCAGCTGTTCAGCCTTTGTGTCAAAGTCCACTTCATAGTCTTCGAACGTTCCCTCGCCATTGATCGGCACATTGAACGCCGGGTGGAATCCTAAAGCGAACGAAAGTTCCTGCTCATTGGGATTGTCGACTTCAAAACGGACCTCCAGCTGATTTTGTTTCAGTGTGAAAGTGATCGTCAGCGTAAAATCAAACGGATAGCTTTCACGCGTTTCATCGTTTTGCTTGAATTGCAGCTTCAGCTCTTCTTTTTGATGATCGCATACTTCAAACTCATATGCCGATGCAAAGCCGTGCTGCGGCATCGGATACTCTTTGCCCCCGAACAGGTAGTGGTCATCCGTCGAACGCCCGATCGCCGGAAACAAGATCGGCGCATGTTTCGCCCATTCTTTGCCGTTCCAAATATAATCGAATCCATCTTTTTTATTCAATACATGGGTCAGCTGTGCACCTTTTTGGTCGATTACGACCTTCAGCACATCGTTTTCGATCGTTAACACGTCCATCGCTCCTTCATCGCTTGAATGTTATGCCAATTCCTTTTTGATCGTTTGAAATTTTGCCATATATTGTGCGGCCACTTCAGTCACTTGATCAAAATCACCAGTTGCGGCTGGTTTCAAAAGATTGCCGCCGACACCGACGCAAACAACCCCCGCTTTGAACCAATCTTCTAAATTGTCCAGACTGACCCCGCCGGTCGGCATGATCGACAAGAACGGCATCGGAGCTTTGAATGCTTTGACGATGCTTGGACCGAATGCGCTGCCTGGGAAAAGCTTCACGATATCGGCACCGTAGCTGAGTGCTGTCTGCATTTCTGTGATCGTCATGCAGCCTGGCAGATAAGGGATCTGATAGCGATTGCAGGTCATCGCGGTCTCTTTGTCAAAACTCGGACTGACGATAAATTGCGCGCCGGCGATCATCGCAAGCCGCGCTGTTGCAGCATCAAGCACGGTCCCCGCGCCGATGATGATGCTCGGATCGCTTTGATACGCTTCCGTCAGCTCTCCTAAGACTTCATCTGCGTGCGGCACAGTAAAAGTCAATTCGATCCCTTTCATCCCGCCTTTAATGATCGCGTGTGAGGCTTTCAATGCTTCCTCTTTGCTTTCGCCGCGGACGACCGCTACTACTCCAGCATCCGTCAATTTCAACAAATTTTCGATTTTTTTCATATTTGAGCCCTTTCCTTTCGGTCTGCGTCTGATGCTTATTTTTGTGTTTTGGCGTCTTTATCGATAGCTTCCCACAAACCATTCAAATATGCAATGCCGAGCGCCCGGTCGTAAAGACCATATCCTGGCCGGCCGGTTTCGTCCCAGATCATCCGACCGTGGTCAGGGCGGATAAAACCATCAAAACCATTGTCATACATCGCCTTCATGATCCTATACATATCAAGCGACCCGTCGCTCGATTCATGACCAGCCTCATAGAAATCTTTTTCACCGATAAATTTGATATTGCGCGCATGAACGAAATGGATCCGGCCGCGTTTGCAAAACTCCGCTAAAATATCATACACATTATTTGCCGGATCTTCAGCAATACTGCCGGTACATAACGTGATCCCGTTATACGGACTATCAACGATATTGCACAACCAATCTAGGTCATCACGGTTTTTTACGATCCGCGGCAAGCCGAAGATCGAGTATGGCGGATCATCCGGATGGACCGCCATTTTCACACCGACCGCTTCGCACGTCGGGATGATCGCTTTTAAGAAATATTCATAGTTTTCGCGCAGCTTTTGTTCGTCGACCCCTTTGTATTCTTCAAAAAGCTCTTTGACCTTTGCCAAACGTTCCGGCTCCCAGCCGGGAAGCGCAAAGTCGTTGCTGCTGTTTTCGACTTTTTGGATGATCTCATTTGGGTCAGCCGGAATATCTTTAGCGATATAAGCAAGCGTGCGCGAGCCGTCCGGGAGATGATAATCAAGATCAGACTTGACCCAATCGAAGACTGGCATGAAGTTGTAGCAGATCACTTCGATACCGAATTCCGCCAAGTTTTTGATCGTTTCGATATAATTTTCGATATATTTATCTCTTGAAGGCTTGCCGATCTTGATATCGTCGTGGATATTGACGCTCTCGATGACTTTCAGGGTCATCCCGGCTTTTTCGATCTCTTCTTTGAGTGCTTTGATCCGCGCTTTCGGCCAAACTTCGCCAGCTGGGATATCCATCAAAGTGCCGACGATCCCTTTGACTTGCGGGATCTGCCGGATCTCTTCCAATGTGATTTTTTCTTCTTTCGCACCATACCATCTGAATGTCATTTCCATGCGAGCATCCTCCTGCTTCTTTCTATTTTATTTTGCTGTTTTATTTTGCAACATATTTGTGGATCGTTCGGCGGACCGCACCGACTCCTGCAAGCATTTCCTGCAGCAGTCCTTCGATTTTTTCACCGAGCCCATCTTGATACAGATCGGAGCCGAAGATCATTTGATTGGCTAAAATCCCTTGGACCGCTTCGTGGATCTTTGCCGGATCTTGTGTACCAAGTTTGATCGCGCCCAGCTGCGCTTGCAATTCGCTCAAAAGCGGATCAGGACTAGGCGTAAAAGGCTTTCCTTGATCATCGACTGCCAACAGATAGCGCAGCCAAGCTGCGATCGCCAGCGGGATGAACGTCAAATCCGCTGCTTTTTTATCGGGTGCTGCCACGTATTTCTTGATCGTTTCCCCGTAACGGATCCCGACTTTCTGCGAAGTATCAGAAGCAATTCGCTGCGGTGTATCCGGGATATACGGGTTTGGCAAGCGTTTTGTCAAAAGTTCATCAATGAATTGTTTCGGATCAATGATCCCGGGATCGCTGACGACCGGCAATCCCTCTTGATAGCCGATCCCTTTGATCAAGCCGACCAAGTCCGCATCTTTCATTTCCGCGGAGATCGCATGATAATCCAGTAAACAACCGGTCACTGCAAGTGCCGTGTGGAGCGGATTCAAGCAGGTCGTGACTTTCATCGTATCGGCTTTATCGACCGTTTCGCGGTCCGTCAAGATCACTCCCGCTTCATCCAGCGGCGGGCGGCCGTTTGGAAAGCGGTCTTCGATCACTAAGTAATGCACTTCTTCAGTATTCGAAAACGAAGCGAAGTTCGAGCCGCGCGCGGAATGATAGATCTTCACATCGGTAAAACCGTCTTTTTCCAATACTTTTTCCACAGATTCAGACGGATTCGGGGTGATCCGGTCGATCATGCTCCACGGGAAGCTGACTTTTTGCGGATCTTGCAAGTAATCGACAAACCCTTGCTCTGCTCTGCCGCCTTTGACCCAGCCTTCAGCGATCGTCAGGATGCTCTCTTGAAAACGCAGGCCGTTTTGCGAAAAGTTGTCTGTCGAGACCATTGCGATCGGATACGCCCCTGCTTGATAGCGCTGATACAAGAGATTTGCAACGATCCCCATCGTAAGCCGCGCTTGTTCTGGCGGATTTTTGATATCTTGTTCAGCAGCAGCCGAGAGATTTCCTTTTGAATCTTTTACTGCATAGCCCTTTTCAGTGATCGAAAAAGTCGTGAACTGCAGCGCTGGATTTTGAAAATATCCAACTGCTTTCGCAAAGCCGGCTTTGTTTGCCGGATTAGCAAACAAACTGTCGGCGGTCACCGCGATCACCCGCTTGTCAAGCGTCCCATCGCCATGCATCACCACTTCAAGAAAATCATTATGGAACGGCTGATACACATCTCTAACGATCTCATCGCCGAGTGTCTCACAAACCACGATCCCCGCGTTCATTTTGCCGGCATTCGCCAACCGCTGACCGATCTCGGAATGAAAGCCGCGGTACAAGTTCCCGCCCCCAAAATGAATCCAAACTGGCGCATTTTTTCCATTTTCTTTGACTTTCTCGACATCGAACTCTGGCAGTTCGACCCCCGCATTTTTGAATTCTGCAGCATTGTTTTGCCAATCTTTGAGTGAAAGCATAAAAATCCTCCTAACTGATATATTAGATATCGCCGATTTCAAGTGAATTATAGCGTTTTCACGGAAATTAGTCAACTGTTTCCGGTGATATTCAGTAATACTAATATATTAGATTGTGTTTTGGACAAAAAACAAGGGACCATGACATCCATCTTGTCATGGTCCCGAGATCTGCATAAACGATGTTCCAAAAGCCGCTTTTTTGATCTCTTTTTCGAAGCAGGGCACCTTCACACCCTCTTGTTTTCCGGATCTTTTCAAAATAATTTTTTTATTTAGAATAACGGATCACTGCGATCATCTCAGTAAGCATGCTTAAATTGAAGAAAAGCGCAGCACCAAGTCCTACGCCGATCAAAAGCGGTATTTGCCAGTAAACACCGATCCCAAGTGATAGCGGTGTCAGCACAAAACTTGTCCAGCGCGTCACGTCTGAAGCAAGCGCACGCGAGCGCAGCGTGACTGCCCGGTTTCTTTTTTCGGCTTTTTGATCGCTGCGCGTTTGTTTTTCAGAAAGGCTGCGCAAGATCATCTCCAGCCCGATAAAAATGACAAAAACGGCGATCAGCAGTCTCGTTACCTGCATCTCTACAAAAAGCGTCGCTAAGCTGGCAAGCCCGACTAAGATCGTTAAAATACCGAGCAAAAACATCTTGCGATTATACACTCTCATCGCATCGCCCCATTAGCATAAAAGAAATACCAATGCCCGCCGATCATCTTCCAGCCAGTCGTCATCGCACCGCCCGAATCCAAATAGTACCACGTGCTGCCCAGCAGCTTCCAACCAGTCGCCATCGCGCCGCTCGTTTCAAAATAGTACCAATGCCCGCCGACATATCGCCAGCCGGTTGCCATTGCCCCGCTGCCGTCCAAATAGTACCAGGTGTTGCCCAACAGCTTCCAGCCGGTCACCATCGCGCCGCTCGAATCCAAATAGTACCAGATTCCGTTGAGATACTGCCAACCAGTCTGCATTATCCCATCTTGCTGTCCTTGCGGAGCGAAATAAAACCATTTGCCCACACCGTCTTGATACCAGCCCTTTTTCATATCGCCGTTGAGCGGATCTAAAAGGTACCACGCTCCGGCTTGATCAAACCAGCCGGTGCGCATTACCCCGCTGTTTTGGAAATTGTACCAAGTAGATCCGATGGCATGCCACTGCCCTTTTTTCAGCGTGCCGTTCTCTTTAAAATACCAATTTTTTTCATGCTGCTTCCAGCCTGAAAAGTTTTCATCCATTGCTGGCGTGCTTGGTTTGCGCTCGATTGGCCGAATCGGAAGGCTTCCTTGGTACTTTTCAAGTCCCAGCGTTTGACTTTCCAGATCAGCAACGATATCTCCAGCTGTATGGCATAAAAAGACATTTGTCCCAACTGCAGCAAGGTATTTTTCAGTCCCTTTATCAAAACTGAAGCTCGGATTATTCCCGATCAATACCGCATAGCTCGGCCGGAGTTTGTCCAGCAGCTCTTGCGAGTTGGCATCGCTTGCTCCGTGATGATTGAGTTTCATCAAATCGACCTGCTCGATTTCTTTTGCAAGTTCATGTTCGAGTCCATAAGAAAATTGCGGGTTTGGTGTTTTATTGCTGTCTCCCCCCAAATAAACTCTTTTTCCGTCTTTGGAAGTAACAACTGTAGAAATTGAATTGACGTTTTCGTCTACTCTGTCCGCTTCCGATTGAATCTGATAGTTCAGATATCCTGTGTTGTAAAATTGGATTCTGTAGTTGCCAAATGTAAAATCGGCAGATCCATATTCTCTGAAATCACTGATAATAGGGATCCCTTTTTTATTTACAGCATTGACGAACAGGTCATATTCCTCTTGATTATCCCAAGCCAAATTTCCTTGGTTCATATAATTTGCATTATACCGCTTGAAGTAAACTTTCCCCACCTCGATCTGGCTGTCGTTAACGACATAGCGCAGACCGCCGATATGATCGCTATGCGCATGCGTTCCGACAATAAAGTCAAGCTTGATCTTGCCATTTTGTTTAGGAATATTGCGATGCAAATAATCCAAAACATGCTGCTCAGTACCAATTAAATTCAAATTTCCTTTATTTGTTGGATTATCGCTGTCTTCCCCACCGTCGATCAGCGCATAATGCCCATCACTCTCGATCAGCGTCGCATCCCCATTGACATTGATAAAATGGATCTTTTCTGCTGCATCTGCTTCTTTTGCACCAACCATTGCCATCCCAATAAAAGAAGCTGCTGCCAAACAAAATCTTATGCCTTTCTTTATCATTTTTCCTCCCCCTCTTTGCGAATGTGATACCCTGCTTCTATTATAGAGGAGAAGAATCTTTGCGACAATCTCTTCTTTCTCGCGCTCACCGCAGATCGCATTCGATAAAAAGAAGCAGCAACAAAAAATTTTGTCGCTGCTTCTTGAGAGATGGTGTCCGAAAAGCAGCTTTTGATTTCTCGAAGTGCAGCTTTTAGACATAGTTGTAAATTTTGATCAATGATGGGAACAAGCTTCCCCTTCGGCATGGTGATGGTCATGATCTTCGCAGAGTGCGACTGAGGAATAGACCAGAGTCTGATTCAGCAAGTCGGCGATCGCTTGATCTGCAGCGCCTTTGACACCGGCATACAATTCGATCCCGGCAGCATTGAGCTTGTTTACAGCACCATTCCCGATCCCGCCGCAGATCACTGCGTCAGCATTGCCGGCTTGCAAGTCGCTGACAATGCTGCAGTGTTTGTCCGCACCGATATGCACTACCGCAGAATGAGTGATTTTTCCGTCTTCGATGTCAAAAAATTTGAAATGCGCGGTCTTTCCAAAGTGCTGGCTGATCGTTCCGTCTTCATTATATGCAACTGCTATTCTCATTTTTGTTCCTCCATTATTGATTTTTTTGTTTTTACTTTGATGCATGTGTGCTCGCTTTTCCGACAACCGCGTCCTCCACGTTTCGGGCAGCCGCCTGCTTCTTCGCAGCATTTTACATCGCCGCCCGCAATTTCCAAACGGGCCCCGTGGACGATGCACTCGGCAAGTTTGCGGCGGGCATGCTGATAGATCGCTTGGACCGTCGTTCGTGCGACCCCCATCTGCGCGGCACATTCGGCTTGCGTCTTGCCTTCCAGATCGATCAAACGGATCGTTTCGTATTCATCGAGCTCCATTTTGATCAATTGCTGCGCTTCACCAGCCCCGTGCGGTGAAAACGTGCGGCATTTCGGCAACCCGCAAATTCGGCGGGATTTGATCGGACGCGGCATTTCAACACCTCTTCTCTTTATTGATGACATATGTCATAAAACAGCATAAAAAATTTTCGGACATATGTCAATAACATATTTTGATTTGCCCGGTCTCGCGTAATAAAAAGAGTTTTGTCCCAACCTCTCTTTTTCCGAATAAACAGCGTTTCAAAAGCACCAGCCTCAATGAAACCGTTTGTAAGGAGATTCCCTAATTAGTGAAAAACTGGCCATTTTAAGCAAATGTATTTTTTATAAAAAGAAATCAAAGCTTTTCAAACAGACCCCCTTACTTGCAGTTTCTCCGCCGAGCTGTCTATGATAAAATAATCAAAAAAAGAGGTGGCGCGCTTGTACGATCATCAAGAAGAAAATTGGAGCTACGAGGGGAAAAATGGTCCTGAACATTGGGCAGAGATCTGCGAAATATATCAAAATGCGGCCGCTTTTCCTGACCAGTCGCCGATTTCACTTGGCAAACAGGAACTCGGCAGCCCTTCAGAGCAGCTTTCATTTCATTACAAATCAGCAGAATTCACGCGGCACTTTGCGCATTTTGCCGTTCATCTGACGCCGTTAACTCCCGAAAACCATTTGATTTTCCGGCAAACACGCTACAATTTGACCGATATCCACTATCATATGCCGAGCGAACACACGCTCGATCATCGGTACAGTCCGCTTGAGATCCATCTCGTCCACCGGAGCGCTGCGGACAAACTGCTGGTCGTCGGCGTTCTATGCCATCTGCCAGAAAAGCCCCGCTTTGCGGAAAAGCAATCGCAGGAAGCCCTGCCGCGCGAATTCGACCCTGCTGAACTCTTGCCAAACGGGCGGACCGGCTTTCATTATCGCGGCTCGCTCACGACACCGCCGACCGCCGGACCGGTCCTTTGGTTCGTTTTTGAAGACATCATCTCGCTGAAACAACCGCTTTTCGACGCTTTGGGCGCACTAAAGCTCGCAAAAAACAATCGGCCGCTCCAAGAAAAAAATGATCGCCCGATCACACGTTTTGAGGCAAAAAAAGCGGGACAGTGACAAGAATCTTGTCGCTGCCCCGCTATCAGAAGAAACAGTACTCCAAATGAGCTTTTTTAGAAATAAGCATTTTTGACGCAGCCGTCCTTCTGAACGATTAGAAGAATAAGCTTAAAATCAAAACCGCGATGAGCCCAACGACCGAGTTCGTCAATTCGAGCAGCCCCCAGGTTTTAAAAGTATCTTTCATCGAGATCCCAAACGTTTCTTTGAACAAAAGGAAACCGCCATCGTACATCAAAGTGATCGTATTGGATCCGCAAGCCACCGCTAAGACCATCAACGCTGGATTCAAATTGAATTGCGCGACCAGCGGAGCAACCATTCCGGCCGACGTGATCGCCGCAACCGCTCCTTGGCCGGTCAAAATCCGAATGATCGCGGTGATGATCCAAGCGATGATAAACGGTGAAACCGGGATGCCGCTGACCAAATTGACGATATGGTCGGAAACACCAGTATCGATGATGACTTGTTTCAAAATCCCGCCGGCTGTGATAACCAGCAGTACGTCAGCGATCTGCGAGATTCCTTGGCTCATTGTTTTTGTCATGTCCTGCATCGATTTGCCGCGTTTGATCCCTAAAAGATACATCGCCGCAAAAAGTGCGATCATCATCGAGATCTCCGCGGAACCGATAAACGTACAGATTTCACCGATCATTGATTTCGCACCGACGATCGGCTTGATGATCGAAGAGAGGATCATAAAGATCGCCGGGATCAGCGGGATCGCGATCGAAGTCCCAAAGCGCGGGAGCTTTTCGGTCGCGATCTCTTCAACCGGCTTGAGCATCGAATTCAGCGGCATTTCAGCGATCCCCGGAATAAAGCGCGGCAAGATGATGCCGGCGCAGACCAAGGCGGGAATAATGACTAAGACACCGAAAATATAAACTTGTGAAATATCGGCATTGAAAGCCGCTACTAAAGCGACCGGACCGGGTTGCGGCGGGAAGAGGCTGTGCCCCATCGTTGCTCCGACAACGGTCGGAATGATCAGCTTCATGTAAGGGATCTTGGCCTTTTTCGCGATATTCAAAACCAGCGGCACCGAGATCAAGAAAGCGACTTCATAAAACATCGCGATTCCGAAGATCGTGCCGATAAATAAAAGTCCGATCGGCAAGTAGCGTGTTCCGCATTTTCGAATGACGGTGTCAGCGATCTGCTGGCTGGCGCCGCTGTCGGTCATGATCTTGCCGATGACTGCTCCAAAAACGATGATCAGCGCTAAATGGCCGTAAATACTGCCCAGTCCATTTTGAACCGTCGTGATGACCTTGTCGAGCGGCATCCCCTCCATCACAGCAACAAATAATCCGACAACTAATAGCGAAATGACATTGTGCATTTTGAAACGCAGATTGAACACCATGAGCAGCAAGATCCCGACAAGCACCCACAGCAAAGCAAACATTGGTCCCATACTTTTCTCCTCTCCTGGCTGATATACCAGTTTAGATGATTTTGATTGGATTATAGCGTTTTCAAACGCTTGTGTCAATAAAACAATTGTAATTCGCTTAAAACTAGCATATCAGTTATAATAAAGACAGCATTCCAAATACCGTCGCTTCCAATACATAAAGGAGTCCTCATCATGACAAGCAGTCTGCAATCACAAGCCTATCGCGCGATCCGAAAAAAAATCATCTATTCCGAACTGGAGCCCGGGAAAAAAATCTCGGAAAAAAATTTAGAAAACCTGCTGCACATCGGCCGCACACCGATCCGCGAAGCCTTGATGCAGCTGCGCCGGCAAGAGCTGGTCTATTCGATCCCGCAAAGCGGCACATATATTTCGCTGATCGATTTGACATCTGCGAAAAATGCCCGTTTCGTTCGCGAGCACATCGAGCGCCAGATCATGGTCGAATGTTGTGCAAAGCTGAATGACCGGACTTATAAAATATTGAAGACCCTCTTGGATGAGCAATTGACTGCGATCGAAGAGCAAGATCACTATGCTTTTTTCCAAAACGACAATCTTTTTCACGAAGTCTGCTTCGAGATCGCCGGCCGCGAAGAAGTCTGGAATTGGCTGAGCGATCACAACATCCACTTGGAACGCTTTCGTTGGCTGCGGATCATGACGAGCGGCCTGCGCTGGGACGTGATCTCCAAACAGCACCAGCAGCTTTTAGAAGCTTTGATCGACCGCAATCCCGAAGAAGTCGATTTTTTGACAGCCGTCCATCTGCACATGATGCTGGATGAACAGCAAGCAGTTGTCGCCAAATATCCGGACTACTTTGCCAAAGAAGAAGTGTCACCGCTTGCCAATGACTAAAGTTGGAACAAAAGTGCTCAGCTTCGAAAAATAGGAATAAGCTGCTTTTGGAACACCATTTATTCGAATATCGGGACCGTGACAAGATTTATTTCACGGTCTTTTTTTGATTTATACATCCAAGCAAATTTGTCAAAATCATTCGGATTCACAAGGGCTATCGTTTGTATTTAAAAAACACGCCCCATATAATCGAATCATAAAGAAGTTTTCATGGCGTTTCTCAATTGACTAGCGAAGGAGGAATAATTTATGAAAAAAGGTTGTATAAAAGCGGCAGTCGCATTGACCGTCATTGCGTTCGGCTTGGTTTGCCTCGGCAAAAAAACCGGATTTTTCGAAGATGACAGCCACCTCTATGACGAGTTCGAATCATGAGCACCAGGGAAGGTTTAAGGAGGAAATAAAGTATGAGAAAAAAGAAAGCAATCATGATCGGCGCCGGTTTGGCCAATATGGCGGCAGCCGTCTATTTGATCCAAGAAGGTCACTGGCAAGGCGATGCGATCACCTTTTACTCCGTTGATGATCACGGTGCGAATGACGGGGCTCCCGTCGAAGCGGTCAAAGATGAGTATTGGAATAAAAATCATCCGCTGGAAAACCAGAAAGGATATGTGGCTCGCGGCGGAAGGATGTTGAATTACCGGACTTATGTCGATCTGATGGATCTTTTAGGCCGCATTCCTTCCGCAACGGAGCCTGGCATGACAGCAGCTGAAGACACACATGACTTCGATGCCAAACACCGCACGTTTGACAAAGCGCGCCTTTTGGAAGGCGGCAAAGGGATCATCAACGGCGGCCACTTGGGACTCAACGGCAAAGACCGCCTCCTTTTGACCAAACTGATCATGATGCCCGACTCCGAAGAAGAAAAACTCGACAACATTACGATCAGCGAATACTTCAAAGACGATCCCCATATTTTCCAAACCAACTTCTGGTACATGTGGGAGACGACTTTTGCTTTTCGGACGCAAAGTTCCGCACAAGAATTGCGGCGCTATATGCATCAAATGATCTACGAATTCACGCAGATCGAACACTTGGTCGGCGTCAACCGGACCCGCTACAACCAATATGAAAGCATCATGCTTCCTTTGATCAACTATTTGAAAGAACAAGGCTGTAAAATCGTTCTCGACCGCATCGTTACTGACTGGGAATTCAAAACAACGCCCATGCAAGACGAGATCACTGTGACGGGTCTGAAAATGACGAATACCAAGACGAATCAAGAAGAATTAGTTCCAGTCGATGAAGATACAGCTGTGATCTTCACGAATGGTTCGATCACTGATTCGGCAACACTCGGCGATTACGATACCCCGGCAGCTGAAAATATGGATTACGGTGTCGCAGCCAGTCTGTGGAAAAAGGCGACGGCACATTTCTATAATTTGGGGAATCCTGACAAATTCTTCGCTGATCGCGATGCCAGCGAATGGATCAGCTTTACACTGACAACGAAAAATCATCTCCTCTTGGATGAGATCGCACGCATCACGACTCAAGAACCAGGGAATGCGCTAAATTCGTTCCTTTCGACCAAACCGATCTCTCCATTAGGCCATAAAGATGTGAATATGTCGATCGTTGTCCATCATCAGCCGCACTTTACGACACAAAAGCCAAATGAGACTGTTCTGTGGGGGTACTTCTTGTATCCGCGCCGCCGCGGCGAGTTTGTTGACAAACAATATCTCAAAATGACCGGAAAAGAAATGCTCGAGGAACTGATCGGCCAGCTTTCGAAAGTCGATCCCGGTCCGGTCAATATCCGTGAAAAAGAAAAAGAAATCATGGAGAGTGTGATCAATAATGTCCCGGCATATATGCCTTATGCTTCGGCACTGTTCAACAACCGCGCGAAAGTCGATCGGCCGAAAGTCATTCCGAAACACTCGACCAACTTGGCCTTCACCGGTGAATTTGCCGAACAGCCTTACCAAATGGTCTTTACCGAACAGAGCGCTGTTCGCTCCGGCGAGATCGCCGCTTACCACTTTGCCGGCATCCCAATGTCGCACTTGGTACCAACGCCGCGCTATGACAAAGATCTGCCAACACTGATGCGCGCAGCAAAAAAAATGTTTGATTAAAAATTGAATGAATGATCTTGCCAAACGCTCCGAGAGATTTTTTCTCTCGGAGCGTTTTTCTCTTGAAAAAATAAAAAAAGCATGCTATTGTGTTTGTTAGCATACTAACTTATTGAGAGGAACGAAATAATTAAATGATCAATTATGGTCTGCTGGTAAAAAAAGCCAGCCGCAATGTCAATAAAAATATGGACAACTTAGCTAAACCGTTCGGAATGACCGGCGTCCAAATGGAGATCGTTGATTTCATCGCGTCCAAAGAACCCGGCATTACGCTGCAAAAAGAGATCGAAGCAGAGTTCAATATCCGCCGCTCTACAACAACCGGGATTTTGCAGCGTATGGAAAAAGAAGGGTTGATTCGCCGCGAAGCGCTTCCTGATGATTCGCGCCAAAAAATGATTCTGTTGACCGCTAAAGCGGACCGCGTGAAGCAGCAAGTTGTCGATTATATCCAGCAGGAGCAAAAGCTGCTGGAGGAAAAATTTTCTGCCGCGGAATTAGCAGTTTTTCGCAAAGTCTTATCGTTTTATATTGAAAGAAAAGAAGGTTAATACATGTTTGAAAATAAAAAAATCTCCAAAAAAGTGATCTGTGGGATCCTCGCGACCGGATTGCTTTCTTTTTGCGGAATCGTTGTTGAAACCGCAATGAACATTACGTTCCCGACATTGATGGCTGAGTTTGGGATCGGAACAAGCACTGTCCAGTGGCTGACGACTTTGTACCTGTTGGTCGTTGCGATGATCGTTCCGCTCTCCGCGATCTTAAAAAGACGTTTTCGCACTAAATCGCTCTTTATCGTATCCAATCTTTTATTTTTGAGCGGGATCATCCTCGATACATTTGCACCGACGTTCGCGCTCCTGCTTTTAGGCCGCGGGATCCAAGGCTTAGGGACCGGGATCGCCCTACCGCTGATGTATAATATCATCCTTGAACAAGTGCCGCGCAAAAAAATCGGGACGATGATGGGTGTCGCCAATTTGATCACGGCGATCGCACCAGCACTGGGCCCAACTTTCGGCGGATTCGTCCTTTCATTTTTAGATTGGCGTTATATTTTTATCTTCTTGATCCCGATTTTGATCGCATCTTTTTTTATAGGGATCTGGGCGATCGAACAAAAATCAGCGATCGAATCGGTCAAAGTCGATCATTTAGGGGCCATTTTGATCATTTTGACTTTTTCGAGTCTGATCTTCGGTGTCAGCAATATCGGTAATGTCGGCCTGCTCAGTCTTGCCGGCGGCGGCGTGCTTCTTTTTGGGATCATTATGGCGGCATTGTTCTCCGTTCACTCGCTGCGCAATGACCATCCGGTGATCGATCTCAAAACACTTTCCAATATGCATTTCACTTCATTTGTTTTAGCTTTCTTTCTCTTCCAGCTTGCGATTCTGAGCGTTTCGTTCCTTCTGCCGAACTATATCCAGCTCGTTAATCACAGTGAAGCCGTCATCGCCGGACTGGTGATTTTACCTGGTGCTTTGATTGGCGCGCTCTTTGCTCCGGCCAGCGGACGTTTTTTGGACACATTCGGTCCAAAAATTCCGCTGGTGGCTGGGTCGATCCTTTGTATCGTGAGCTTTGCCTGCTATTCACTATTCAGTCTGGGAATGAATAATATTTTGATCGGCTGGATCTATTTGTTCTTTATGATCGGCATCAGCATGTCGATGGGCAATTTGATGACGAGCGGCCTCAGTCATTTAGGAATCACCAAACGGGCTGACGGAAACGCGATCTTCACGACTGTCCAGCAATTCGCCGGCGCGGTTGGCGTATCCCTCGCCTCAACGCTCGTTTCGCTCAGCCAAGCGAACGAAGCTCTCAGCCTGACCCAAAGTACCGCCATCGGGTCGCAGCACGCATTTATTTTGCTGGCCGCTCTGTGCGTTATCCAGCTGCTGCTGGTATTTAAAGCATTGAAACCCGATCCAAAACAAAGCTGAATGACAAAACAGCCGCGAAACGTTCGCTTTCTGATGAACGTTTCGCGGTTGTTTGCAATTATAGGGTACTTTACTTTTATTCTTGATGTTTATTTCTTTGTTCTCTTCTGCTCTCGAAATTTCCAACGATCGAAAAAAGAACCGCAATGACAAAGATCCCGGCAGCCAGCACGGCTTGGTGGAATATCAGCCAGCAAACAAGCGCCACGATCACCAGCCCGGTACTTAAAATCAGCCAAATTTGACTAGCAGGATATTTTTTCTCATTCATTTTTTCTCCCCCAATTTCTTCTTTTCATCTCTTCTATTGTAACTGGGAGATTGCATGAATTCCAACCTTTTCAGCAAATAAAAGAGGCTGGGACAAAAGTGTCCAGCTTCGAGAAATAAGAAGAAAAATCCGAAAATAGTTTCTTATATTTTTGAGATTTTTCGGCTTATTTCCGAAGAAGCTGCTTTTGAAACACCGTTTATTCGGAAAAGAGGCTGGGACATGGCTTTTGTCCCAGCCTCATAAATTTTTGTTTACTTGCTATTGATCGATCTTTTGGATCGACATCGATGGAATCGTAATTTTTCCGCCGATCGTTGCTTTATATGAAACCAATCCTGAAGATATGCCCGAAATGGTAATAAAGTCATCTTCTAAAACACGCTGGCTAACGAGGTCGCTCTTATATTGCCCGTAGATCACTGTATCAATATTGCCGTCGACCGCTAATCGGATCGTTGTTTCCTCATCATCTTCCATGATTTGAACGACTTTTCCATAAAATTTCGCTTTTTTGAACAGATAATCATCCGGTGTGCGGGCGAGTTGATCATACGTAATACCGGTATCGTAACCTTTTGCCTCTTCTTCTTTTTTCTTCTGTTCTGCTGCAGCTTTTTCTTCTTCAGCCTTTTTTGCAGCTGCGGCCTGTTCTTCCTCAGCTTTGGTAAGTTCTGCGATTTTTGCTTCTGCCGCTTCTAATTTCGAAAGATCAAATGATTGCTTTTGTTCATCGGTTAACCCATCGTATGATTTTCTTGCTTCTTCAATACTGCTTTTAGCACTTAGACTCATAAATGAAACACTTGGCAGCTTATTGATTTTTTCTTTGACACTGTTGATTGCTTCAAGATCTGCGGTTTTTTTCTTCGCTTCTTCTTCCGCTAAATTTTCGTAAGAAGACATTTTTTTCTTATATGCCGCATATTCTTTTTTGTTGGTTTTTAAATTTTGCAAATCACTATTTAATAAACGAATATTTTCTTTTTGCTGACTGTTTTCTTCTTGCAGCTCATCATTAGCTGCTTTTGCAGAAGTATAATCATTAGCATTCGCATTTGAAGTCAGAAATCCGAACAGTGCAAATAAAATACCTAATGTAATGACGATTTTCGTTGAATTTCTTAGCTTTGCTTTTTTCCAGAGCAGATAACCCCCGTAAGGAAAAAAGAGAATCGATAAGACTAGTTGACCATCGATCGTGGCTGTCCAACGCTTCCATCTGGAGAAAATTTCTGCATTATTTTTGCTGAAAAATGATTTTAGCTTCCCATAGCTTTTTGAAATGAACTTCTTGATTTTTTCCATTTCTTACCCCTCCAAAACAATTATCTAAGCTTTTTGCGATTTTGTGATCATGAACTGACGGCCTCCTCCCACCAATCGCTTTGCCGTCTGATCTGTTTAAAAATAGCAAAAGTCTCAGAATTTTAAGTATAACATACGTGTTTATTGTAATGAAAGGGGTTTATTATTGCCAAAAGGGGCTTGCTTTCATTTCTGCTAATGTCGGCATCCCTTCTTGTGCACCAGCTTTTTGAATCGACAGCGCACTCGCCAAACAAGCGAAGCGAAGTGCTTGAGCGATCGGCATCTTGCTGATGATCCCCACAGCAAATGCAGCATTGAATGTATCGCCGGCGCCCGTCGTATCAAGCGGATCGACCAAAAAAGCTGGTACTTTGCAGATTTTTTGACTGGAAGAAAAGGCTGCGCCGGCAGCACCTAATGTAACGATCAGTTTATCAGGATACTTTCGTAGTGCATCTTCATAGTTTGCGTTAAATAAATCCGCACATTCCTGTTCATTCGGCGTCAGAAAAGAAACCTGATCGATCACTTGGGCCGCAAGCGGGCGAAAAGGCGCCGGATTGTATAGTATCGGCACTTGCCGCGCGGCACAAAATTCGATGATTTTTTCATTTTCTTTCTGCGGGATCTCATTTTGCAATAGAACGATCGCTGCCTTTTCCATCGTGCTTGTGATCAACGGATCAGCAAGATCCAGCTGAAATTGGGCATTTGCTCCTGGAACTACGATGATTGAATTGTCATGATCGGCGATCGTGATATGCGCACTGCCGGTTTCAGTCGGCAGCTGCTGGATCAGCTTTGTTCCGACCTTATTCTCCTGCAAGTGTTCAATGATTTTTTGCCCGGCGGCATCTTGGCCGACTGCCCCGATCATTTCAACCGCCTTTTCCAGCCGGGCAGCCGCGACAGCTTGATTAGCGCCTTTTCCGCCGAAATGTTCCGTAAAATTTTGGCCAAAAATCGTTTCGCCGACTTTTGGACGGCGCACGCTCGTCACCACATAATCAGTCGCCAAGCTGCCGATCACTACGATTTTTTGCATTGTTTTATCCTCTTTTCCCGTAATCCTCTTCCGGTTCGGCACCGGCTTCCTGCCGCAGCCGTTTTGCATCCAAAATGCGAAAGCCGTCCAAATACCGCTCAATGATCTTTGCATCCAGCAGACGATTCAGCAAACGGAACATCTGCCGATAGCTTAAGCCGATCGTTGCCGCAACATCCACCAGATTATCCGCAAAATAATCTTTATAAGCGGTTTCCAAAATATAGGCGCTGAGACGTTGTTCGCCAGAGCAGAAGGCGGCGGATAAATAATTGCGCGAGCTGCTGAGCAGTTTTTGTGCGAGCTCTTCGGCCAGATGATTCATAAAAATAATATTGCCTTTCAAATAAACCTCGTTTTTAGCGAGCGGGATCAAGAGACAATGAAACTCTGACAAAGCGATCTGAGTGGTCGAGATGATCTTATCGGTAGTCATCAGTTCAATGTCGCCGATGATCCCGCGAGAAATAAAATAATTCAAGATCAAATTCTTGCCATTGTTCGCTAGTGAGCAGACTTTCGATTTGCCGCTCAAGACCAGCAGCAAAGCACTTAACCGGTCGCCTTGTGTCAAAATCTGTTCGCGCGGTGAAAATTCCATCCGCCGCAAATGCAAAAGGCGCTCCGGATCCAGCCCATAGTTTCGCGCGATCTCCAAGTCACGCGCTTGCGGCTGACTGATTTTCATGAACATTTCACATCCTTTTTCATTTAGTGTGACATATGTCCTACCTCTCCTGATGGATAAGCAGTAAGCTAATATCAGGAGGTGGTCAGAATGACCTTAACAATTTTTCTTGCAATTCTATTGATCGCACCGCTTTTTGCAACTCTTGGTGTCCAAAAAAGAGCCGAAGAAAAGAAATTGCAGCAAGCTGAAAAGATCCAAGAACAAGAGGCAGCTTATCAAAAGAAGATCGCTGTCGAATATTACATTAAAGAAGGCCGTGCTGCTGCGTGATCCGTAGCTTCCCGGAATATTCTTTAAACACATCTAATCGAAAAAAGGATCGCTGAACAAGGAAAACTTGGGGAAGCGATCCTTTTTATTTGCCCGGAAATCTGTCTTGAATATATTTCAGCAGCAGTTTTTTAAAGATCGCTGTCAGTTCGCTTTCATCGACTTCGCGCAGATCTAAGCGGCCAGTACTCACCATTTCCATCAGCTGGATATACGCCCAGCCAAGTGCAGTCGTGATCGCAGCTGCGACTCCGCCCGAAATCATTCCGCCTAAAAGCGTCCCCGCTCCCGGAACCAGTTTCAAAAGCGAACTTGCCGCGGTTTTTCCTGCGATCGTTGCGCCGGCGATCCCGGCAGTGCTCATGATCGCAGTTTCCATTTTCCGCTCTTCGATGTCAACACCATAAATCGTTGTGATCTTGGCAAGCATTGCCGTTTGCGTCGAGATCATCAATGGCGCATCCGCGATCGGGATCGGTACGAATCCCTCACCAAAAGTGGCGGCGACGCTCGCGGAAACGATTTTTAAAGATTTTTTGCGTTTCAGCCCCAAAGATACTTTCTGGGCATTCGCAAAAGAATGCTGCATCGTCTCGGGGATCAGCGCGTACGTTTCTTCGACCAGCTCCTCTACGCCGAAAGCGGCTTGAGATTCGCTTCCCAGCGCGAGCACTTGGATATATTTTTTGACCATCGGCGCTTGCCGCCTGATGCTTTCTTCAAACTGTGCCGCACTTTGTTTAGAAAAAACTTTTGTGAGCACTAGAATGACCGGAACTTGAAGTGCCGCGATACTCGCGATAAATTCTTTCTCCATCGCTTCAAAGCGGTCGCTCGGCGCTGAAACACAGTACCACATACAATGGATGTCATCTGCCGGATCCGTATTCTTGCGCTTTTCGCTGATCAGCTGCTTGATCGTTTTGATCGTTGATTTTTGGCTTTTCTTCTCCAGTTCCAAACCGACTGTGTCATAAATTTTAAGAGGGACACCCGTCTTTTCGATCAATTTGATCTCTTTGGTGACCGGCAGCCCAGTCCCGGTATCCGCCAAGTGTTCGCGAAAAGCGGCGTTGATCAAGGTCGACTTGCCGACCCCGCTTTTTCCAGCAATAATGATGTTGACTGCCTTCATTTTTCCCTGTTCCGCTTTGATCTTTTTCGTCAGCGACTCGATAAACTCGGTCGAATTGATTTTCTCCATTCTCACACCCCTATCAGCAAAAGCAGCTTTTTCACCTGGAAAGCGGATTCATTTACTTTTTTTGTTACCTCAATTATACTGAATTTAGTTAAAAATGAATAGGAGAGTGGTTATATGAAACTTAGCGCACGCAATCAGTTCAAAGGAAAAATCATCAATATCGAAGACGGGGCAGTCAACGGGATCGTAACGATCGAGACTCCCGGCGGCGACGCGCTTGTTGCAACGATTTCGATGGATTCGATCAAATCGCTCGGCTTAGAAGTCGGCAAAGAAGCGATCGCAGTTGTCAAAGCAACCAGCGTAATGGTTGGCGTCGACGACTGATACTCAAGTCCTCATCCATTTAAAAAATGCGTACTGTCAAAAAGGCAGTACGCATTTTTTATTTGACTTCCAGCGGGACACAGACTTTTTGATCAGCTTCGACAGTCCGGGTCACGATGATCGGAGTATCATAAGCAGTGGACAATTTTTCGCTCGTTAAAAGCTCTTCGGAAGTTCCGAAACGGAAAGTCCGGTTTTCTTTATCCGCTAAACCAACTTGGGTATCGAGCCGCAGCGCTTGATTCGGATCGTGCGTCGTCATGATGACTCCAAAGCCTTTTTCGGCCAACTGGCGGATCATCTTCAAGACCAGCATCTGATTTCCCAAATCCAAGGCGGAAGTCGGTTCATCCAAAATGATCAGTTTCGGCTGCTGGACGAGGATGCGGGCAAAGTTCACGCGCTGCTGTTCGCCGCCGCTCAGCTGATTATACGGCCGGTCGGCAAAGTGCGAAAGTTTCAATTCAGCAAGTGCTTCTTCAGCCAGCGCAAAATCTTTTTTGCTCGGCCGGCTCAAATAGCCGACTTGCGAAGCGCGGCCCATCACGACATAATCGCGAACCACATAATTATAGACCTGCTGCGTCAGCTGCGGAATAAAGCCGACCAGCTGTGCTAATTCACGGTTGGAAAACATATGGAGCGGCTTGCCGGCGATCAGAACTTCCCCGGATCGCAATTTTAAAAGATTGACGATGCAGCGCAGCAGCGTTGACTTTCCGATCCCGTTCGGCCCCAAGATCGTCAAGATCTCTCCCGCCTCGACTGCAAAATCCACATGCTGAAAAATCGTTTCCGGCGGGTAAGCATAGCTGGCGCCTTTTACTTGCAGCAATTTCATCCGCTACACCTCTTTCCGGCTTTTGCCAAAGACCAGGATAATAAAGATCGGTGCCCCGATGATCCCTGTCAGGATACTGAGCGGGATCTCAACGCCGGCGATCGAGCGCGCCAAGGTATCGATGATCAGCAGAAAGATCGCTCCCATAAATGCTGTCACCGGCAAAAGCCGAGTATTGTCCGGTCCGACGATCATTCGGCCCAATTGCGGAATGACCAGCCCGACCCACATGATGTTCCCGCCGAGCGAGACCGCACAGCTTGTTAAAAGCGTCGATAAAAAAACGACAAGGAAGCGGATTTTTTTGACATTTTCCCCCAGCACTTGCGCCTCTTCATCTCCAAGCGAGAGCACGTTGAAGCGCCAACGCAAAAGATAAAGCGCAAGGAAGGTCAAAAACATCGTCGGTGCGATCTTAAAGAATGTTGCAAGCGTCAAATTCGCTAAACTTCCCAATTCCCAATACGTGATCGAGGGCAGCTGCGTTTCGGGATCCGCGACATATTTCAAAAGCCCCAAGATCGAGCGCATCAAGCCGGTTGTAATGACCCCGGCCAAAACAAGTGTCGCCGTAGAATTATTATGGAAGAAGCGTGTCAGCATCAAAGTCAAACCGACCGCGGCCAGCCCGCCGATCAATGCCAGCACTTGGATCAGCGCGACACTGCCGCTCATCAAGATCGCAAGAGCTGCCCCGACGCAAGCGCCGTGGAAGACCCCTAAAAGTTCCGGCGCCGCCAAAGGATTGCGGAAAACACTCTGGTAAGTGCTCCCTGAGGCGGCTAAGGCCGCTCCAATGAAGACAGCCCCGACGATCCGCGCCATCCGTAAATGAAAGATCACATTATAATCAGCCAGCTTCACACTGTCCTTGCCGAAAAAGATTCCTTTCCACAGCGTCTCTAATGTCGTCGGCACACTTACGACGTAGCGTCCCATGCAAAATGAAAAAATGACAGCAGCGATCAAAAGAATCGCTAAGCCGATGATCAAAGTCACGTATCGTTTGCGCGATTTCATAAAAAACGTCCTTTACATTGAATGTTTTTTGAAAGCATCCTCTTTTCGCGAGAACTGCTATTCTTTAATTTTAGCACAATTCGCCGAAACAAGGCATTGTAAAGGAATAGGGGCGGTGACAAACGTTCTGTCACCGCCCCCAAAACTTTCCAACTTATGGATTTTGACCGTCAAGCATCTTTTGCGCTTGTTCTTCGGTCAAATCAAAATCGTAGAAGTCTTTATAAAATTTTTGCACTTCTTTTTTCATATCCAAATCTTTGAACTGATCTGGATGAAGCAGTTGTGCGACCCATAAAACTTGCAGCGCTTCTTCACAAGAATATCGGCTCCAAAGAAAAGTTCCGATCGGGTTCGTGTAGATCTTTTTGTTGGCAACTGCTGGAACACTTTGCCAGTCCGGATCATTTTCGATTTGATCTTTGATCTTCGCCGCATTTTGCGTTCCCAAGATAATGACATCTGGTTTTGCTTGCAGTACTTGTTCCATCGTGACGTTTGTCATGTTTTGATCCGTCACACCGCTCATCGCATTTTCACCGCCGGCAGCTTCGATCCATTCTGTGGCGATCGAGGTCTTGCCGTCAGTACCAAGGGGAGACGTTCCTTGGATCTCGTACACTTTCGGCTTGTCAGTGACCCCTTTTAATTTATCTTGGACATATGAGAGATTTTTATCAAAATAGGTGACGAATTTGTCGGCTTTTTTCGGTGCTGCGCCGCCCAAGATCTCGCCGGTCTTTGTGACCGTTTCTTTCAGTCC
This sequence comes from Enterococcaceae bacterium, assembly GCA_022649665.1. Taxonomy (GTDB): domain Bacteria; phylum Bacillota; class Bacilli; order Lactobacillales; family Enterococcaceae; genus JALCOL01. The sequence goes on along the minus strand of JALCOL010000002.1, from coordinate 131,103 downwards.
TTTGAAATCGCGGAAATTGACAAAAGCAGCTGTCGCACCAGCATCCCGCACAGTTTTGATTTGATTTTCATCTGAAGCGATCACGACACTCGGATCGGCTTTCAAAATTTCTTCCGCATTGATCGCCCCGCCGCTTTTCGGCGAATAGCTTGGAATATCTTTCAGTTTTGGAAAGACCAGCGTTGCCCATGGCAATTGCTTGTTGATTTCCGTTGTTCCTGCCAGTTGATCCGTTCCGCTCAAGAGCATTTGAACTTGGTTATTGGCAGACCACAAATTGATGACCTTATCGACTTTTTTGGGCAGTGTCACTTCAGTCCCGGCCATATCTTTGACTTTGCGTGTCGCTGCTTGCTTGCTGCTGGTACTGCTGCCCGTTGCCGCTGAACTGCTCTTGCTCGTCGAACTCGAACATCCCGTGATAGATAGCGCCAGCAAAGCCGTTCCTAAAACCAGCCCGATCTTCTTCCATTTCCTTTTTTTCATGTACGGCACTCCCTTAACGATTTCTTAAATTTTGTTTCTTTTTCAGTGTAAACTTATTTAAAAAATTTGACAAGAATTTTCTGAAATTTGCAAGAAAAAGAGGCTGGGACAAAAGTCATGCCCCAGCCTCTTTTTCCGAATAAACGGTGTTTCAAAAGCAGCTTCTTCGGATTAGGAGCCGAAAAATCTCAAAAATATAAGAAACTATTTTCGGCTTTTTCTTCTTATTTCTCGAAGCTGGACACTTTTGTCTCAACCTCCGAGTTTCAAAAAAAATTTCAGACAAATCTTCTTTTCTTACGTCACACTTGAACAGCCGAAATTTTGCTGACGATCGTCTTGTTGAAGAAACGGACCATGTTCCCGATCGTAAATACCGCGATGATCGTTCCCCAGCCAATACTCGGTCCGATCAGCTTTCCAAGGTTCCCCGTCAAAAGCCCGATCACTAGTGCGGTCACGACCATCAATGCATCGCCCCAATATTTCAAAGTACCGTAATCGCGGTGAAGGACAGTGGTCAATGCGATCAAGATCCCGTCCGGCGGGTTGACGATGATGTTGGCCCAGACCATCATCGTTACACCGACAGCCGTACAAAAGAGCGCGAGTGCTAAAAGCACGATCCGCAATGCCCAGCTTTTTGGATCGAGGTTGCCGAGGATCAAAATCCCCCAGAAGTCGACGACCCGTCCAAAAACATACGTAAAAGGAAACTGGATAATGACTTTCCAGCTGAATTTACGGTAAACGATAAGCTCCATCACCACGAATACTGCATAAATAATGTTGACCCAGTAGCCGAGCGTCCAGCCGGTGATCAGCGAGCAAGATTGCGGAACTGATACCAGCGCACTCACTCCCATATGGCATTTGGCGAAAAGTGTCGTCCCCAGTGCCAGAACGAACATCCCGATGATCCAAATAATGACGCGTGTCGACATTTTGTCTTTTCGAACTTTATCAGCCATTTTGAAAATCCTCCTTTTTTTCTGATCACAAGCGGCGAATATGAAATCCGCCGTCCGCATTCAAGACTTGCCCGGTCGCAAAATCCAGCAAACCACTGACAGCCGCTAATACACAATTGGCAACATCTTCCGGCTGACCGAAGCGTTTGATCGGCGTTAAACCTTCCGCGATCATTTTTTCATATTTTTCATGCACGACTGAAGTCATATCCGTTGCGATGATCCCTGGGCGCACTTCGAAGACCGGAATGTCAAACGCTGCTAAGCGGTCGGCGAATAATTTAGTTGTCATCGAGATTGCAGCTTTCGAAATGCAATATTCACCGCGGCTGGTCGAAGAAGTGTATGCCGACATTGAAGAAATATTTACGATCCGCGGTTCATAATCTTCCGCTTGCGCCGCTTCCTTGGCTTTGATCATTCGATTTGCAACCAATTGACACATGAAGAATGTCGAACGCGCGTTGGTATTAACGACATAGTCATAGCTGTCTTCGGTCGTTTCCAAAATATCAAGACGCTGTTTCGGCGCCACCCCGGCATCATTGACTAACAGATCGATTCGCCCGTACTTTTCTTCAACTTCATCGATCAAATGCAGGCGGTCGGCGGTGTTCGAAACGTCACACTGGATATAGGTAAAATCTTTGCCGATCTTGGACAATTCTTCTTCAGCTTCCGCGGCCGCTAGCGAGTGGGCGCTCATCACCACGAAATAGCCTTCCTTCAATAATGCTTTTGAGATGCCCAGACCGATCCCGCGGCGTCCGCCAGTAACGATGGCAATTTTTTTCATGAGTGATTTTCTCCTTTTATTTATTTTTGAGCTGTTTCAAATATTCTGCATAATATGGTTTGAATTCGGGATTGTGAACGACACAGCCGACCTTGAAACCGGCGCGGATCAGATCCCCGCATTTTCCGCAAGTGATACAAACTTTCCGGCGGCTGAGCGTCCCGGTCTTGCGGATCTCATTGGGAAAATTCGGATCCGCAAAGGACTCGCGACCAAAATTCACGAAATCAGCGTACTTTCCGGCCACAGCGCCTGCTGCGAGATTTGGCGAAAACTGCCGAACATACGAAGGGGCAGAGGCCATCAGCAAAAGATCCGGCAACGCATCTTTGATCGCTTTCGTTCCTTCGTACATACGGGCAACTCCGACAAACGGATGTTCCGGCGCTTCATATTTTCCTTGATCGAACGGTCGCGTTACATGGGAGTCGACATATGGATTCCCCATCGTGATATTGAGCAGTTCGATCCCCAGATCTTCTTTCAAGATCTTGGCCAATTTCAGCGGTTCAGTCAGCTCCAATCTATTTTCTTGATCACTGCCCCAACCGTAAGGATAAGGAAAACCGTCATAGATCCCGAGCCGGCAAGTAATATAAAACTGATCATCCTCATATTTCTTAGCGGCTTTGATCGAATCGATCAAAAGCCGGAAACGATTTTCAAAACTGCCGCCGTGCGGACCTTTGCGCGTATAGGCAGAGGCGACTTCTGCAAAAAGATAGCCATGGCAGGATTTGATATCGATTGCATCAAACCCGGCTTCTTTTGCAAGCTTCGTCGCAGCACCAAATTTTTCCGGCAAACGATCTAAATATTCATCGCTGACGATTCGGTCATCGGCGATCGGATTATTTTTTTCATAGTAAGGATTGTGATAAGCGATCAACGGTTCCGGGAAGCCGTGCGGTTTTGAATAGCGTCCGCTGTGGTTCGCCTGCAGCACAAGCAGCGGGGCAAATCCGTTTGCTTCTTTGCCAGCAGCCTTGATTCGTTCGTTCATTTCTTTGAATGCCGGCATTGTTTCTTTATTCAAAAGCAGCTGATGCTTGCCGCTGCGTCCTTCTGGAACAACGGTCGTCGCTTCGTACCAGATCACGCCGGCACCGCCCCTGGCATAAGCGAGATAGCGCTGGACCGTGTGCTCGCTCGGCGCACCGCTTTCTTCGGAATCATTTCCTTCCATCGGGGCGACCCCTAAGCGGCTGGGAACCGATCGGCCGAATAATTTGATCGGTGTAAACAAATCGGCCGTATTCTCTGTCAATGGGAAATGAACACTCAATTCTTTTTCTTTGTTTTCGACTTCTTGGATCGTTTTGTAGTGAAATGGTGTATATTTCATGTTTCTCCCTCTCTTCAGATGATTTTTCCTTCGATATATTGTTTATAAATCTGCTCGAACCAAGATTTCGTCTTGGGGAGCGGATGTCGATCCCGATACCGGTTTTCCACTTGCTCTCCTTCAAGCTGAGTGAGTTGAACAAGCTGATCGCGTGCCCCGCCGTCCAGCGCAAGCGGGATCCCATTCGTTTTGATCTTGGACAAGTCGATCGCAGCTTTTTCGATCAAGTATGAGCCGCGGCTTTTGCCGCCGCTTTCGATGTAAGAGAGCATCGCCGACAGATAGACTTTCTGCGTCAGCAAAAGATCATAAGTAACAAAGGCTGCACGTATTTCTGCTGCATCTTTCGCACGAACCGTTTTTTCAAACGTTTGCAGCCGTTCATCGATCACTCGGCGCTGTGTTTCCATTTTTGCGGGATCGCGCAAGAACGCGGCACTTTGATCGAATTCTTTTTGAAATTGGCGGCGATACGCCAACGGATCTTGACCACGATCGTTTTGGCGGAGCGCTTCACTGAAAGAGACTGTTTTTTCAAATTCTTTGGCAGAATTTTCTTCAAAAATTTCTTTTGGCAGCGGCAAGTCCCGGTACTGTGAGCTGATAAACTGCGCTGCGCGGAGCGAACCGACTTGCGTTGCATTCAGTGCGCTGCCGCCGGGACGGTAAACCCCAAAGTTTCCGCAAACCTCGCCGACTGGAAAAAGATGCTTCACGTTCGATTCCCACCACTGATTCGCCGCGAGTCCGCCGTTGTTATGCTGCGCACTGACTGAGATCTCCAGCGGATCGCGGCTCAAATCGATCCCGTGATCCAAATAGAGCTGGTACGCCGGCTGATTCATTTTCAGCAAGCGCTCGATCGGCGCGCCGAAAAGGATCTCGGAATTCTCAAGATAGTCGTATGCTTCCTTTTTCAGAAGTCTGAAATCGAAGACGCCATCGCGCTCGGCACTTTCCGGATTGCGGCGAAAGTCCAAATAAACTTTGCGATGTTTGATGATCTCTTCTTGATAGACCGCGATATCGACCAGCGAGGAGCCGCTTTTTCCAACTTTGCGCGGATCAAAGGGCCATTGATACCCCTTCAAAAAAACCGCTGTCAGCATGTCGGCCGGTGTTTCAAAATAATCCAGTAAAAATTCGTGTTCATCTTCGCCGTTTTCATTTACCGAATAATATCGCGGGATCACTTGCTGATAGCTGCCCGAAAGGTTCCAGCGGAAAAGCACTGAAGCGATCCCGTATTGAAACTCGGTCAGATTTTTCCCTTTAGCGCCCGCCGCAAATGCCGGACCGTGCGAACCCGTCTGGCTGACCGGATAAACGCTGCGATGATAGATCCCGCTGGGGCCGCCGGTCGCATAGATGATGTTCGTGCAATTCAGTTTGATCCAAGTCAGCGAACCATCTCCTTCCGTCCGGATCCCGATCGCTCCATATACTTTCTGCGGCTCATTTTCTTTCAAGATTTTTACGATCCGCACGCCGTCGAGTAGTTTGATTTCTTTTTTCTTTATGGAAGCTTCTAATTTTTCGGTCATATATTTTGAGGTGAGCGGCCCGCAAGAAGTCGCTCGCTGCGTCGCGTCGTGATCAGTTTGGTAGCCGACATACTGACCGTATTCGTCATGCGGGAACGGCACCCCGAGATTGACCAGTTTGAAAAAGCTGCGGACGGAATTGGCGGCTTCGACCAGCGCAGTATCGCCATCGACTGCTCCTCCCCCAAACAGCGTTTTCGCCATTTCATAAATCGAATCCGGTTTGTCATCGGCTAGCGACAATTTATAATATGTTTGTTTATCTGAGCCGGTATTGCGCGAAGTCCCCATCTTGCGGCCTTCTGTTGCGATCAAAAGATCGTGCTGGCCGAGATCATACAAACTATCGGCTGCGTTGTAAGCCGCGCAGCCGCTGCCAACGATCAATGTATTGCATTCATAATATTCAGTTGCATATTCCGCGATTTCTTTGTTCATCATGCGCCCTCCTCGATCAATTGATAATTTTAAAAATCCTTTTAAATCACCGGTGCATACGTTTGCATTTATCCGAACAGCCAAGTTCAGCTGTTCACAAATATTGACTTGAAAAAATCCAAGCAGATGATGCTAGGATCGCGTTGTCCCCCGTTCGACGATTTCGACATCATATTCATGAATTTTATTCTGCGGCCTCGCAAGGCCTTCGATCATATCGATCAAATAATTCGTTGCGTCTTTTGCAAGCCGGCGCAGCGGCTGCGCGACAGTTGTTAAATTAAAATTGCTGGAAAGATACGTATTATCAAAACCGATCACGCCGATGTCTTCTGGAATCTTGAGACCTTTTTGATTCATTGCGATGATCACATCAAACGCCAGCGGATCACTTTGGGCAAAGATCGCGTCCGGCAACTTTCCGGCCGCAAGCTTCTTCTCCATTAATTTTCCAGCGCGTTCGATCCCCTGTTCAACACTGGACCAGACATTTTCGGAGCGGAACGGTACCCCGTATTCTTCAAGCGCTTGCCGGTAGCCGGCTGTCCGCTGCTGATACAAGTGAAGCTGATCGCGGCCGGTCACCGTGCAGATATTCCGGTAGCCTTTGTCCAGCAGATATTTTGTCGCCAAGTATCCGCCTTTGACATTGTTCGAAACGAAACTGTCGATCTGCGTACCCAAGTCGCGCATTAGGCAAACGAAAGGATACTTCTCTTTTTTCAATTGCAAGATCGTTTTTGAACGCTCGCCGACCATGCCCGTTGAAAAAATAAATCCATCAACTGTCTGCCCCTTCAGTTTTTGAACATATTCTTGTTCGATTTCCTGCTTTTCATACGTATTACTAAAAACTACGAAATAGCCTCTTTTTTCTGCTTCTTCCTCAACGACAGTTGCAAGCGTTGGATAAATCAGATTTTCTAAATTCGGGATAATAAATGCAATCGTTTTCATTTTTCCGGTTTTTAGCCCGCGTGCCAAGATATTCGGGCTGTAGCCCAACTCATCGATCGCCTTAAAGATTTTTTCTTTTGTTGCTTGATCAACCACCTCAGGCCGGCTGAGCGCACGCGAAACCGTACTGACTGAAACCCCGACTTTTTGAGCCACATCGCGCATCGTTACCATTTGATCCGCTCCTTGCTGTCGATTGCCAATAAAAATTGGGAACCGGTTTCTTAAGTTCAAAATAGTCCCATTTATGTGCGCTGTCAAGCCGCTTTTGCACAAATAAACCCGTCTGATCTGCTGCAAACGTTGCCATAACTATCGTCATGGTAATTGAAAAAATTCTTTTAACGACCGAAAAAAAGGCCATGACAATAAGTCTTGTCATGGCCTTGATATCCGAAGATACGGTGTTTCAAAAGCAGCTTCTTCGGAAAAACCGCTCTTCAATTATTTTTTAAGCGTTACGACCATCGACCGATCGCCCTTAACGTTCTTGAATGGTGTGATCGCACATGGCGCATAGCCTTTCGGTGCAAAAGCATTTAAAATTGCATCTAATTGTTGACCATATGGATAAGTTTCGATCAAAGCAACTACGTATTCGTCCTTGGGATCAGCCGCATTGATTTTTTCTTGGATCTCAGCATTTTGTTCACCATTGAATTTGAGTAACATTTTTATAATCCCCTTTCGATTACATACTTATCGTAGGTCGAAAAAGGGATTTTGTCACGCAACAAGGCTTGAAAACTTTCAGTGGATTCTCTTTTACAAAACCCCGCTTTTCACCTATCCTGAAGAAAAGCTGTCAGGAGGAAATTCAATGAACTTCAAAAAGATCCATCATTTTGCGATCATCGGCCGCGATTACACAAAATCAAAACATTTTTATGTCGATCTGCTGGGCTTTTCTGTCATTCGCGAAAATTATCGCAGTGCACGCGATGACTATAAAATCGATCTGGTGAGCGGTGAGATCACGCTGGAGCTTTTTATCGAAAAAAACGCTCCGGCGCGCCCCAGCTATCCGGAAGCATGCGGCTTGCGGCACTTGGCTTTCCAAGTCGAAAGCGTTGTGGAAACTGTCGAAGCGCTGAACGAAGCCGGGATCGCGACCGAACCGATCCGGACCGATGATTATACTGGTCAAAAGATGACCTTCTTTTTTGATCCGGACGGCCTGCCGCTGGAGATCCACGAGTAGCTAGTGCGCTTCTTTGACCTCTTTGATGGCCGCTTCGATCATTTGTGTCTCGATTTCAGCAGTGATTTTTTTCGTCAGCTGACTTTCTTCAGCAGCGCTCATCGCCGGCTCAGCAGCCTTCGCTTCACTTAATCTGGCAGCAACTGCTTCTTGCAGTGCTTGCTGCTGGGCAGCGGTCGGTTTTTGAAGAGCTTTCAACTTTTGAGCGAGTTTTTTCGCTTGTGCCGTTGTGAGCACGGACCAATTGTCCGGCAGCACAAAAGTATTCGTCTGCCGAATGAATTCTCGTTCGTTCTCACCGGCAAAAAGGATCCGGTAAAAATCACTCTTATATCTCCATTCTGTCCGCTTTTCGATCAAAAGCGGATTTTTGGTGGTCGTTTGCTTGATTTTATTTTGGACGGCAACGTCTGCTTTCGTGTGGACCGTTTTGCCCTTTGCCTTCGTCTGATAAATGTATACTGCATGTTTCCCATTCGTTCCGGTCTTTTGATACAAAAGGAGCGGAACTTTTCCGCTCGGCGACGGCGAATAGATTTTTTGTTTCGTTGTGATGGTCTGCTCTTCCATGCCGAAGTGGCGCGTATCGTTCAGCGTCACCAAAAGAAGCGCTCCGAGCGCGACCGCGCCGAAGATCGCGACACAAATGCTGCGCGGTGTGCTGCGGTGCATCGTGATAAATGAAATGTACAGCCCGAGAAATCCGATTCCCAAAATCAGCAAGATCATTTGACCGCCTCCAAATCTTTCTCTTGTGCACTGCTCGTCTCCGAAACCGTCAAGCCGGTGCGCTTCTGATTCAAGAAGAATGTCAAGATCCAGCCGGCGGCGCTGAAGGCGACCGCGATCCAAAATGCCGCGTGATAGCCAGACAACGTCGCATGGAGAAAATCATTTTTATAAGCCAGCGGGTCTGCTTTTAAAAGACTCGCAGCAGGCTTCGCATTATTCGTGACATTCGTCAAAACTGAGATCATGATCGCAGTCGTCATTGAAGTAGCGATTTGGCGGACAGTATTGTTCGCTGCCGTGCCGTGGCGGATCATTTTCAAATCGAGCGCATTCATTCCATTCGTCGTCAGCGGCATCGTGACCATCGAGATCCCGAACATCCGCACGGCATAAAGAACGGTAATGTATAACGAAGGTGTCGTTTGCGTCACAAAAGCGTAAGGGATCGTGGAGACCGTCAAAATAAAGAGCCCGAGCTGCGCTAAACGTTTCGCGCCGATCCGGTCGAAGACAGTGCCGGTGATCGGACTCATCAACCCAATCAAAAGAGCCCCAGGCAAAAGCGTCAATCCCGATTCAAAAGCCGACTTGCCGTGAATGATCTGCAGATAAAGCGGGATCACCATTTCAGCACCGACCATCGCCATATTGGCGATCGAAGCCAAGATCGTCGAAAGTGTGAAGATCCGGTTGCTAAAAACGCGGACTTGAACGAACGGATTTTCCAAATGAAGCTGCCGCCGAACAAACACCGCAATGATCAAAACACCGATGATCATGCTGGAAAAGACGACAGGATCGGTCCAGCCGCGGCTGCCGACTTCAGAAAAGCCGTAGAGCAGCGCCCCGAAACCAAGGGTCGATTCGATCAGCGAAGGAAAATCGATCGTCGGATTTGTATTCGGCAGAACATCGCGCATAAAGAAAAAAGAAAGGAGCAGCACCAGCGCGACAGGAATGATCAGCATGCCGAAAAGAACGCGCCAGCCGAAGTGATCGATCACAAATCCTGAAAGCGTCGGTCCGATCGCCGGTGCCACCCCGACTGCGATCCCCGCAAGTCCCATGGCGCGGCCGCGCTGAGAAGGCGGAAAGACTGTCAGCATGATGTTTTGCAAAAGCGGCATCGTCACCCCGACCCCGGTCGCTTGGATCAGTCGTGCGGCTAAGAGCACGCTGAAAGAATTTGCTTTAAAGGCGAGGATCGTCCCCACCTCAAAAATCGTCATTGCCCCGATATACAGCCATTTCGTCGGAAACTTTGCCGACAGATACGCTGAGACTGGGATCATGATCCCATTGACCATCAAAAAGCCGGTCGTCAGCCACTGAACGGTATCTGTCGTAATATCGAATGTTTTCATCAGTGTCGGAAATGCCGTCGTCAAAATCGTTTGATTCAGGATCGTCAAAAAGACGCCAGCGATCAAAGTCACGACCAGCATCGGCACATTGACCGATTTGCCATTTTTATCTTGTACATTCATTCCATCGATCACCTCTTGTTTTTTGTACTGCTTATTTTGGATACGCAAGAGTGATTATACTCAGAAAATGACAGCTTGTCATCTACAAAGGAGTCTTTTTTGAAAATTTCTTATTCATTTCCATTCCGGTCGGCGCTTTTAATTCACTATATCTTTCGCCCGTGGTAAACTTCAGTAAATAGAAGAAACAGAAGGAGACGGTCGATATGGACAATGTTGTCGTGATTCTTGGCGCTGGAAAAGGACTGGGATTCGCACTTGCTGAAGCTTTCGGCAAAGCCGGGAAATTTCCGATTATCGTTTCCAAAAAACAAAAAGAACTGCAGGAAATGACTGCTGCCTTAAAACAAGAAGCGATCCGAGCGGATTATTTTGTAGCGGATGCCACGAAATCCGACCAGACTGCGAAAATGTTTGAGTTTTCGATCACGAAATACGGGATCCCGGAAACCTTCATTTATAATGTGACTGACATGTCGCTCGATACTTTAGCGAATTTGGATCCTGAAAAGATCTCAAAATTATTCAAAGCCAACGTCATTGGCGCGATCACTGCTACTCAGCAATGCGCAAAACTTGGCGATGAGATCATTCACCCCAAAAATATTTTGCTGACGGGCGGCGGTGCGGCGATCGATCCGGTCCCATTTGCGGTCAGCCTTTCGCTTACGAAAGCTGCTCTGCGAAATTATGCTTTTTCTTTATATGATGCGCTGAAGGAAAGAAATATTTATGTCGGGCTGCTCACGATCGATGATATCCAAGGATTGAGCGACGCCATGGAGCCTGCTCAAGTCGCGCAAGTCTATGTGGATGCTGCACACGCCCGCAAAGACCGCGAGATCATTTATCCGGATCGCAATATCGAAAGAACGGACATTTTGCGGGAGATCCTGGATCTGACCAATGATCCGAAAAAGCTCGCTGACTTTTTGAAGATCCATCCCGAGATTCCTGCCTTTCTAAAAGAAAACCCGGAAGTCCTCGTCAAACTCTTCGCACAAGATACAGACTATTCCGTTGCGATCGAAAAAAATCCAGAACTCAAAGCTATTTTAAAAAAACTGCTTTAAAAAAGGAGGCCCGCCAAAAGAACTCAGCGGCGGGAAATAAATCAAAATAATTTTTAGGAAGCCCGCCCTAAGAAACGGCCCAAAATACAAATGAAGTCTGGTATAATAGGATTTCAATACAGCTTTTATACGAAGGCGGAGATTTCCGATGGTCACCATAAAAGACATCGCCAAAGCGGCTAACGTTTCGACCATGACTGTTTCCAGGGCACTGCAAGGCAATAAAAATATTCGACAAGAAACGCGTGAAAGAGTGCTGCAAGCTGCGCGAAACTTGCACTATATCCCAAACTACAATGCCAAAAATCTCGTGATGCGTCAAAATGATTCGATCGGTTTGTTCTTCTCTTCGATGGTCGGCACTTCAGAAGACTTTCTGGGTGATCTGGTCAGCGAGGTCTACCGCTTTTTGCCGAAAAATTATTTGCTGGCGGTCAACAGTATCGATCAATTAACTTCGGATAAAGATCATTTGATGGATTCGATCTTTGGCCGTTTTGATGGGATCATTGTTGCGACCCAATCTGAACGTGATGACCCGTTCATTGAATTGATCCATGAATTAAAGATCCCGCTCGTCGTGATGAATCGTTTGCTCAAAAACCCGGCGATCTGCAATATCTCGATCGATGAAAGTCTCGGGATCAAAGAAATGGTCGGTTATCTGAAGACGCAGGGGATCAAAACAGCGGGAATGATCAGGGGGATCCCCGGCTTTTTCTCGAGCGAACTCCGCGATCGCATTTTTCAGGAGGAATGCGCACGCCTTGAAATCCAAATTACAGCGACCGCCACTGATACCGGCAAATATACGACAAGCAGCGGCTATCACGCGATGAAGCGGCTCCTTGCGGCTAATGACACGCTGCCGGACGCGCTCTTCTGCGGAAATGACGACATGGCGATCGGCGCAGCAAAAGCTTGTGCTGAACAAGGGATTCGGATACCCGCTGATTTGTCATTGATCGGTTTTGATGACACAAAATATGCCAGGTTTTTCTCCCCAGCTTTGACAACGATCCACAAACCTTACCGCGAAATGGCAAAAGCCGCGATGAAGTTGCTGCTGGCGCTGCTCGCAAACGAAACGGTCGCCTTTCCCAAACAGCAGCTCAACAGCTGGCTGGTCATTCGCGACTCGGTCAAAGAAAAAGCTAAAGCATGAGCGGTTTCCTCATGCTTTAGCTTTTTTGCTTGCAAGTCTATTGATCAACAGGTCGATCAAAGCGTTTGCTGAGTTTTGCCTTGATTTCAAGATCGCTATCGATCTCATACAGAATCATTTCCCCGCTGTAAATGATCAATTTGCTGATTTTTTCACCTGGGATTTCTTCAAGATACTTGACGAGGGCGCGCAAAGTATTTCCGTGCGAAACGACCAGAATATTTTGGCGATTTTTTAGTGCCGGAGCGATCGCATTTTCCCAAACCGGCAGCACACGCTGCAAAGTATCTGCCAGACTTTCACTTGCCGGCAAAAGGTGCGGATCAAGATCTTGATAGCGGCGATCAAATTTTTGGTGTTTGATCGCTGGCGGAGAAACCACATATCCGCGCCGCCATGCATTTACTTGCATTTTTCCAAGTTTGTCGGCAATTTTTTGTTTCTCCGCTCCCTGCACTGCCCCGTAATGGCGTTCATTCAGCCGCCACGTTTTCACGACCGGCAAAAAAGCGCGATCCGCGGCGTCCAATAAAAGATTTGCAGATTTGATCGCCCGTGTTTGCAGCGAAGTAAAGACACGATCAAACTCGATTTCACGCGCTGCGATCCATTCTCCGGCGCGAAAAGCTTCCTGTTCGCCAATTTGCGTCAGCGGTGGATCAAGCCAGCCGGTAAAGATATTTTGATTGTTCGTTTCACTCTCGCCATGCCTGATCAACGCCAGTTTCATACTTTCCTCCTGAAAATCAGCAGATTCATTTGTGAAATTTTCTCACAAGATAAAAACAGTCTTTTGCCCCTTCAATATTTTTGATCAATCATAGACCGCATCGCCTGGAAAATGCACGAAAAACGTGCCGTCTGAAAACAAGAGAGATCTGCCTCAAGGGTCGGATCCCCGCGCGAATCAAAAACTTCTCGTGCTTTGACAAATTTAATGAATACTGCCATTGTAACTTTCCTTTTCCTTTTCGGCAATCGAAAAACAGCTGCTGCTTCGACATAAAAAAGTCTCCCCAGCAGACGTCATTAAATTGCTGTGCAATTGGTTATAGCGATCGTCACCGTTTATTCGGTTTTACAGCAACAGCAGGGCTCGCTTTTGATCATCCAGCTTTTTCGCGGATCCCAAACTCCGCACCGGCTAAAAAAGCTAGTAATCTCTCCTCTACTCCTTTTTTGCCCGCTTCTTTTGAAAATCCGGCAAAACAAGGGATTTTATATCCCAGACATAATTCGCGATAACGTGTAAGAAAATCAGCTAGTTGTTCTTCAAAACAAAGTGAATTATCCCCAGGCTTTTTCAACCGCAACTCGACTACTTGTTCGATTCGGTCCAAATGCATCCCCAAATTTTTTCCCGCTTCAAAATATACGTTCGTGCCTGCCTGTTGGTCCATGGATAACACTCCTTTCATCCTTTATATTCATTCGCCTGAGGAGACATATCTACCGCTGCAGCACGCTTTTTAACGCCTTGCCCAAAGAAACTTCCAATCAAAACCATTCCTGCCATACATACTAATATCAAAAAATATGATCCAGTCGCATCGGCTAATTTTCCTGAAAATGTACTTGAAAAAGACGAGATGACTAAATTTAAATTAATTAAGGAAAAATTGATCGGAAAAGATCTTCTTCCAAATGCGGATTCGATAAAAGCAGCATTAGTAGGTGTGATCCCTCCATAAGCAAATCCGCCAAAGATAAAGCTGGCGATCATCAAACTATCGTGATGACTCCTCAGCGTGATCATCAAGAACAGAATGCCGACTGCAAATATGAGTTCAATGATCCGTATCGTTCGTTCTTGGCCGACTTGATCAAATAAGTATCCAAAAAAAACTCTGCCAGCTCCATTAGCAATAGAAATCAAACCAACGATCGTGCTTAAGAGCCCCGCAGATATCCCTGCCGAAACTTGGGCCGCAATATTCGCAGCTTGAGAGATCAGGATCAATCCGGCACCGCTTAAAAGTGTTGCCCAAACAAAATAGTACCAAAAAGTTTTTGTTCTCAGCATTTGCTGAGGAGTAAATCCCTTCTCAGTATTTTTTCCGGCTTGCAGCTGGTTTTTTTGAATCGTTTCTTTCGGCAGCAAGAAACTGCTGAGAGCGATCACGATAAACAGCACGATTCCAAAAATCAAGAGCGATCGGCGAAATCCGGCACCGGGCAAAGTGAAGCGCTGGTAAATTTTGCCGATCAAAAAACTTCCCAATCCAAATCCCATCAAAAGAATTCCAGAAATAATGCCCGGCTTATCTGGAAACAAGGCCGTGACCGTACTGATCGTCGTGTTATAAGCGACCCCTGAAGCTGTCCCCGCCAAAACACCGTAGCCCAAATATAGTGCGGGCAACGATTCCGCTTGTGAACTGATCCAAAAGCCGACCAAAAAAAGTACCGCTGCCGATAATAATTTTTTTTGCGGACTGATCTTATGCGACAGCAGGCCCGAAAATACTCCCGAAATACAAAAGAAGATCATGCAAAGCGTAAAGGTCAAGGAAAGCTGCGCATTTGTCCAATTTGAAAAATATGCTTTGATCGGGATCGCGATCACACTCCATGCATAGACGAGACCAGAAAAGAGCAGAATGATTACACCAATAGATGCATAGACCCATCTGTTGAATTTCATGATATGTTCTCCATTTCGTTAAGGATGAAAAAAACTGCAGATAAGAAGCCGGTTTTTTGAATTGCCGGCCTCTTGGCAGTTTTCAGTTAATTCTTCATTTTCAAAACATAAAAGCCATCATCCAGCGCATCGATAAAGATAAACCCCCGGTCATCAACGATGCAATCCTCCGTTGTTGCATTGCGCGGTCCTTTAAAATCTGGGAAAAAGGAGTCTTCGGGTTTCTTATTCGGATTTGGCGGAATGAAATAAGCGATCTCTTTCAGATAATACTGATCAGAGACATCGTAGATCCTTAGCCCCGCATGGAAGTAGCAGCAATAGACCCGGTCGCCGCGCTGTTCGAGCCAAGGTTTGCCGCTCATCGGTTCATGCACATTATGCGGACCAAATGGACCGGCAGCGTCAAGCTGCATCACATTGAAATTCGGATATGGAAAATCTTTCGGGACTTCTGGATACGGAAATTCGGCGATCAGCGTCGGTCGCGTTGGATCACTGACATCCACCATATGCAGATTGTTCATCGCTTGCGGATGCTGGATCTGTCCTTTGCCGAAAAATTGGAATCGTTCGCCTTCATTTGTAACGACTACCAGATCGCGACCAGGAAGCGGCAAGGCAGTGTGCGTACGTGCGCCGGCTAATTCACTGCCGAATGGCGGATGCAAATGGAGATTTCCCAGGCACTTCGGCCGTGTCACGTCAGAAACGTCCAAAACATATAATCCATCGCCGGAATACCCTAAATAGGCTTTGTCGCCGACCACAAATGGCGGCCCGTGCATCCACCCTTTATCCATAAATGCCGGAACATGCGGCGCAGATGGATCGAAAGTGCGTCCCGGAAAGCCATCCGCATATTGATGCGGTGCCCACCAGCGGCCGATTTCTTTGGGGTTCTTTGGATCGATAATATCGATGATTCGATAGATCATCCCTTCAAAACCGCGGCATTCTGCGGACAAATGGACATATCGGCCGCCGTTGTACATGAAGCGGTGAACCCCGATCGAATGCGGCACACCGCAATCCCAATAACTCAAAAATTCAGGATTTTCCGGATCTTTTTTCAAACTATAGATGCGAATCCCCGTTTCGCATTTGACATTGGTCAGATCTTGATTGCCGACTAAAGCATCTGGTCCGCTTCCGGCACTCATCGCGACGATCATCAAGTCATCAGCGATCTGAAGCTTCGGTGATGTCGTTGTCGGATATTCTTGCGGGTCGACTAATTGGAAGTACTTCACAAATTTTGTATGGTAGGGATCACTGACATCAGTGATCATCACACCGCTTTTGGTACCGCCAAAGCAGCAGCCGTACAAATAATATTTTCCGCTCGTTGTCCGGTAAAGCGCCATTTGGAACATGCCGCATTCGCCATCCAGCTGATTGAAATCGCAAACGTCAAGGTTTTTGATAAACCCGTTATTGCCTTTTCCTTTCGCATAAAAAGTATCTTCAGGCATATGCCTTTTCCTCCTTTTTCTTTTCTTGATACGGTTCTACAGTCTCTTCCCCGCGCAAGATCCGCAAAGCGCCTTGTGCTAATGACTCCAGTTCGTTTTCTCCTGGAAGAACGGTCACCGGTGCCAGAAAATGCACAGATCGTTCAATTTTATCAACCAGCCTCTTTGAGTAAGCTGCTCCCCCCGTTAAAATGATGGCATCGATCTTTCCTTTTAATACCGGGGAAAGTTCGCCGATCCCTTTCGCTACTTGGTAAGCTAAAGCGTCGAACACCAATTGCGCTTTTTGGTCCCCCGTCTCGATCAGTTGCTCGATCTTGCGCAGATCAGCGGTTCCAAAATAAGCTTTTACACCGCCGTTTCCTGAAATTTTCTGCTTGATTTCACCAGAGGAATATTTTCCGCTGAAACACATATCTGCCAGATAATGCAGCGGGAGGCTCCCCGATCTTTCCGGTGAAAATGGTCCGCCGTCAGCGGTGATCACATCGATGATCCGACCGTGCTGATGAGCGCTGATGGAAATACCGCCTCCCAGATGGGCGACGATGAAATCCGCTGTTTGATAGGTTTTCCCCAGTTGAAGCGCTGCTTTTCGCGCCATCGCTTTCGAGTTCAAGACGTGGCAGAAGCTTTCGCGGACGATCTCCGGAAACCCGGTGACTTTGGCGATCGGCTCCATTTCATCTGCACCGACAGCATCATAAATATAAGCTGGTATTCCCAGCGGTTCAGCGATCGCAGCGGCGATCAGTGCTCCTAAATTGGAAGCATGCTCCACCGTTGCCGGATCTCCGAGCCTTTTTTTCATTGCTTCTGTCACCAGATAACCGCCCCCGTGAATGTTGACTAATTGTCCACCTCTTCCAACGATCGCTGAGAGACTTTTCAAGGGGATCTTATGAGCCGCTAGCGCATGCAGAACATACTTCTTTCGCATCGCAAATTGGTCGCTGATCCGCGGATATTTTTCCAGATCTTGATCAGAATGGGTGACGTTCGCTGAAAAGAGCAGCTCTTCATCGGCAAAGACCGCGATTTTTGTTGAAGTCGAACCCGGATTGATCGCCAGAATCTTGTAAGTCATTTCGCTTCACCTTCCCCTTTGCTTGCTGCCGCCGCGACTACGATCGAGAGATATTTTT
The DNA here is from genome assembly GCA_022649665.1 of Enterococcaceae bacterium. Lineage (GTDB taxonomy): Bacteria > Bacillota > Bacilli > Lactobacillales > Enterococcaceae > JALCOL01. The sequence continues at coordinate 113,644 of JALCOL010000002.1, read as the reverse complement.
CTTCACTGGTCGCTCCGCGCGAAGTCAAAATAATCGGACATGCAGCGCCAACGACAAAGCCGGCCATTTTTGCTTTGCTGATGCATGTCAGCATTTTTCCCATGATATTGCCCGCATGGATATTCGGAGCCAGCAAAATATCGACATCGCCGGCAATTCGGCTTTTATAGTGTTTGATCGCGGCGATTTCCGCACTATAAGCACAATCAAATGAAATCGGTCCTTCGACAATGCAATGTGCGAGCTGGCCATTTTGGTTCATTGCGGCAAGAGCAGCCGCTTCGAGTGTTTCCGGCATCTTCGGATTTACTTTTTCGACACATGCCAGCACGCCGACTTTCGGCTCGCCATAGCCAAGTGTCCGCAAAGTATTGACAGTATTTTCAATGATCTCTTTTTTCTGCTCTAAATCTGGATACATGACCATCCCGCCATCGACCACCGACAGTAATTTTGGATATCCGGGGACTTCGAACCATGCAAAATGCGACATTGTCCGCTTTTGTCCCAAACCATCTGTTTTATTGACGACTGCCTTTAAAAAGACTTTGGTATCGAGCATCCCTTTCATCAAAAAGTCAGCTTCCCCACTCTTCACCAATGCCACCGCTTTTTCGGCTGCTTCGGAGGGTTTTTCTGCGTCAATTATTGGAAAAGCGGAGGAAGCAAGCCGGTTCTCTTTGAAAAGCGCTGTGATTTTTTCTCTATTGCCCACAAGGATCGGCTCTGCGACTTGTTCTTGCTGCGCACGGACTGCCGCTTCGATGATATGCTGATCAGCAGCTGCTGCGATCGCCATTCTTTTCTTTTGCGGTTTGGTTTTCACTTGCCGGATCAAATCTTCAAAATTTTTAAACGATTTCATTTTTGATTTCCTCCCGGCTTTTCATCCCAAACTTCAAGCCTTCTTCAAATGCTTTTTTATTTAAAGGAAGCAGCTTTGGTTTTTTGGCCAGTTTATGTTCGATCGTCTGCCAGATGATCACAGGATCGATCACGCGTGTATAGCCGATGTATACGCCAAGCATGATCACGTTCAGCACCTTCAGATTTCCCAATGCAAGGGCCATTTCAGTAACTGGTGCGCCGATCAGCGTGATGTCCTCGCGGTTTTCGATATCTTTGATGATCGAACTGTTGATAAAGATCGTGCCGCGCGGCTTGACGATTTTTTCAAATTTATGATAAGAAGGTTCATTCAGTGCCACCAAAGCATCCATCGAATCCCCCAGCGGCGCCCCGATTTCTTCATCCGAGATCACGACAAAACAGTTCGCGGTTCCGCCACGTTGTTCTGCACCATAAGACGGAAAAAAGGTAACTTTTTTGTCTGTCGAGTCGCAAGTCGCGATCGCCAAAAATTTGCCGAATGACATTACTCCTTGACCGCCGAATCCCGCGATACAAATATTGGTCTCCATCATCAAGCCCCTTCTTTCTTTTTGTCGCGAATCGTTCCTAAAGGATATTCCTTCATCATTTTATCCTCGACGAATTTTAGTGAGGCGAGCGGATCCATTCCCCAGTTTGTCGGGCAATTTGAAACGATCTCAACCATCGAGAAGCCTTTTCCTTGGATTTGATTTTTAAAAGCTTTTTTGATCGCACGTTTTGTTTTCAAAACATTTTGCGGCGTATCGCAGCTCGTTCTTACCAGATAGGCCGGCGCAGTGAGCTGATTCAATATTTCGCACATGTGCATCGGATATCCGTGTTCTGCAGCGTTTCTGCCGTTCGGCGCGGTGGTTGCTTTCATTCCCATCAAAGTCGTCGGCGCCATTTGTCCGCCGGTCATTCCGTAGATCCCATTGTTGATAAAAATCACCGTAATATTTTCCCCGCGGTTTGCTGCAAAGACCGATTCCGCTAAACCGATCGACGCAAAATCCCCATCTCCTTGATAAGTGAAGACCAGTGAATCTTTGCTGGCTTTTTTGATCCCAGTCGCAACTGCGCAGGCTCGTCCATGCGGTGCGGTGATATTATCGTAGGCGATATAATCCATATGAAGCCCGCAGCAGCCGATCCCCAAGACACAGACTGCCTTATCGACTTGATGGAGCTCCTCCAACACTTCACCGATCAATTTGATTGCCGTACTGTGCATGCATCCCGGGCAAAAACCTGAAACTTTGTCTTCTTGGATCGTTTCAGTCCGTTTATATAGTTGTTTCATGGTTTTCTTCCTTTCCGCTTAAATTTTTGATTGCCCGGACGATCTCTTCTTTTTTCATGATATTCCCGCCTGAACAAAGACACGTCTCAACCGGACAACGGCCCTTGACTGCAGAACGGACATCCTGAACAAATTGAGCCGGGATCGACATTTCGATATCCAAAACAGCCTTCACCTGATCATAATTCAACTGCTCATATGCTTCATTTGGAAATGGATGAACCGTGATCGGCCGGATCAGTCCGGCTTTGATCCCTTGACTGCGAAGTTCCCGCACGACCGATTTAGCGATCCGTGCACTGATCCCATAAGCGGTACAGATGATCTCGGCATCATCTGCTAAATAACTTTCCCACTTTTCGTCATTTTTCCACGAATCATAAAGCTTTTCGGCTTCTTCGTTGACTTTCTGCATTTCACTGGTTTGCCATTGTCCCGGCTGGATCCATGAACGCTTTTGATAATCTAGCGGATGCCCGACACATGCCCATTTCTTTTTATCTTCTTGAATTTTCTTGATTTTGTCTTCCGCGATCATCTCGGGAAGAACCACCGGCTCCATCATCGTACCGATGACCCCGTCCGCCAAAATCAAAACCGGATTACGATCTCGATCAGCATATTCAAATGCTTGATATGTCAGATCGACGGCTTCTTGAACGGAAGACGGCGCAAAAACCATCATTTCAAAGCCGCCGTTCCCTGAAGCTTTCGTTGCCTGCAGATAATCCATCTGCGCGGGCTGGATCGATCCTACCCCTGGTCCGCCGCGAGAGATATTCGCATAGACGATTGGGATCCGTGCTGCAGCACAATATGAGATCCCTTCGCTTTTTAACGAGATCCCGGGGCTCGAGGAAGAAGTCATTGCGCGCACCCCGGCTGATGAAGCGCCGTACACCATATTGACTGATGCGATTTCCGATTCTCCTTGTACAAAGCTTCCGCCCACTTCAGGAAGCCGCCGTGCAAAATATTCCGGAATTTCATTTTGCGGTGTGATCGGATACCCGGCAAAAAATCGGCATCCTGCGCGCACAGCGGACTCCGCGATCGCCTCGCAGCCTTTCATAAATACTCTTGCCATAATCATTGTGCCTCCTAAATTCATTCAAACGACCTGCTCGCTTTTTATTTATAAACTTCGATTGCCCCTTCTGGGCATATGTAGCCGCAGAAACAGCAGCCTGTACAGTCTTGCTGCCGGAGGGCTTCGACATATTCGTAGCCTTTTTGATTCACAGCGTGTCCCATCGCGATTACATTTTTAGGACAATATTTGATGCAGTAGCCGCAGCTTTTGCATCTTTCGGGAATAATTTTTATTTCTGGCATTTGATCCATCTCCGTTTCATTTTGCTGTCCATTCATAAGAAAGTGCCAATTTCAAGGGTAAGATCGGCACCGTTCCGACGTCTTCCAGCTGACCTGCCAATTCCTCTTTTACACATAAAAAATCGATCGGCAGATGACTTTCAAGATTCTTTTTCAATTTGCGGTGACCGCTGACAACGTCCCCGATACGGGTCGTGATCCCCAAGTTCGGATTGCTGATGAGATGCAGCTTTTCAAACTGAAGATGGGTCACGCGCAAGATCGAGCCAAGTGTTTCATCGATGTGCCGGAGATCACTTGACCAGGGGCGGTAAGGATTGATGACAAAGTAAACGAGCGAATATTCCGCATTCAGCCATTTTGCAAAGCCGCCGATCGCGCGGGAACCGACCGCGTCGCCGCCGACATCCAAAACAACCAAATGATTTTTCTCTTTGAGACAGCTGATAAGCCCGCCAACTTGTGTCGGTGCATCCATGAATTGTTTTTCGAAATGAACGCTGATCCCCGCAGACTCTAACTCTTTTTGCGCTTCGCGAGCACGAAATAACGGTTTTGACATATCGAAATCAAAAAAGTGGATTTCTTTTTTTGTTTTTTTTCTCAATATTTTTGCAAAATTGATCGCGATCTCACTTTTTCCCGAACCAGCTTCACCGATAAATGTAAAGCAGCGTTTTTCTTCTAAATGAAATGATTTGACGACATCCACCGGAACCCCCCTCTTTTCTTAGGTCGACCTCTATTTTTGCAAAAATGCCGGCTGTTTGCTTTGGTCAGCACGTCCAGCCGGCTTGCACTTTCAACGCATGGTGATATATCCGCGATACTGCGCAAGGTTGTCGCTTGTCGGGATATCTGGAAGAAACATTCCGGCAATATTGAACTGCGGCTTCAAGAACGGAAATTCTTTTTCTTGTGCCCAAGACGGAGCTTTCATTTCTTTTGTTCCTTCGACAGCCGCCGCATGCCACTCGTCAGGGGAGTCAAACCACATCTCGACTAAGCGGTGATAAGGACAGCCGACCACATCATTCATGATCCGGCTCGACATAAAGCGGATGACTTCTTTGCGGTTCATAAAATACGGCACGATCACCTCGTGAAACCACTTCTCGCCTTCTTCGACCGAGATCCCTTCAGGATAACGAAGCACGAACTGCCAGCGATAATTCGGTCCATCATTGACGGTCCGTCCTTTCCCTTTGTAATCTTCTTCCCAGCAAATCGGCACATGTGCAAAGATGAACGGTTCGCAGCCTTCTTCGCCGCTGCAGCTGCGGCCCTCATCCCCGTCGACGTTCCCTTCGCAAGCTTCATCGACATCGGGAAGGTTTCCTTGCCAGCGCAGCACATTTTTCGGCATATATTCCGTTAATGCATTGTTCCGCATTTCAGGCGTCATTTCATTGATCAGCCAATAATGTTCTGTCATCTGCATTTTTCGCGTACCGAATCGCTCGCCGTCTGGCGGAACTGGAAAAGCTGCATAAAAAGCATATTTTGTTACATAAGGTCCAAATTTCGAGATACTGTCAGGGACATGATGTCCATAAAGCCAATGAAGAAGTTTGTGACGATATTTTTCTTTTATTACATCGACATAAATGACGCTTCGCATTGGCCGAAATTCGTACGTCAATTTTTTTCTCCTCTTTTCAAAAATTTGATCGCGATTGCTGTTTTATTTAGCCTCGGATGAGTCCAATTCGCGAAAGGCCAGTTTTTGCGCGATCGGATTGGTAATCATCGAGAGAACGAACGTAATTACATAAATCGGCAGGAAAGTAGCTAGAAAAGCAAATACAAAGTCCGGGAAAGCCCTTACATTGTACAGATTGGAAATAAGCCCGATCGTTAAAACAAACAACAAATTGATTGGAAGATTGGCAACCAGTCTCCCGCTGAATTTTTTTGGATCCAAGTGAAAGATCCGCGGGAAACGCTCAGCAATCTGCGGAATCGGAAATACGAAATTGACCAAACAAGCGACGAAGAATGCGATCGCAACATTGATAAGCCATCCTGCGAGCCCGATTTTGATATTTGCCAATGCCGGGGCGACTGTTGTGATCGCGATCGCCAGCGGAAGATTGTTGACCACATTCAAAATAATGATCTGCTCTTTGCGCAATTCCATTTTTTTCACCTCATGCTGTTACTTTCTTTTTTGGGTTCACGGCTTTGATAAAATCTTTATATTGTTTCTTTCGCGCCTTGAACTCCGGCGTTTTGGCTACTTTTGCAAATTCGCCTTCAATGCGGTTTTTGATATCGTTTCCGTGAATAAATTTTCCTGGAAGTGTATCATGAGCTTTTTGCAATTCTTCTTCTGCGAATTTGAAAGTCATTTTCCCATTTTCAAATACGATTTTTCCAACGATCCCGCACTGTGCACAGGTCGCTTGATTGTGTGCCGCGTCAAGATAAAATAACTTGTTATGGCAATGCGGACAAAAACCGGCCTCGCCCTGATATTCTGCTGCATTCACATCTTTTGCCGCTGCGGCGATATTCACACCGACTTGGTGGACTTCTGCCAGCCGCGTATCATCCATGATGACGCTTTTTGCCCATGGGAACCATTTGTTATCGATCACTTTCCACATCGGTGTCAATGCTTGCATCGCGTGCTCACACTGGACTCGGGTCCCCCAATCGGATCCGCCAATCCCCATGTAGGAAATCACCCGATCTTGGATGATCCGCGGATCGCTCATTTTTCCGCCAGTCGCCGCAGCGATCTTTTGTCCGATGATATTATTGCCGCGATCCATCCGTGGTCCAAAGCGATCGGTGATCGTATGGAACAATCCCGAAGCCCCTTCTTCAAATATCGGATCGCAAATGATGATGCCATCCGCATCCAACATTTTATCCAGCAGCCACTCGAAATCATCTTTCAAAATACACATATTCCCTTTTCCTGATAGCAGTGTTTTGGAACAAGTGCAGCAGCCCGTACAATGTTGGATATTCAATTTCGACATCTGGATAAACTCTATCTCTGCCCCGGCTTCTTGTGCTCCCATCAACGCTTCGATGCATAGTGAATCATTCGTTCCATTTTTTGTTCCAAAAGAAATCCCAAGCACCTTCATCTCTATCCATTCCTTTCATTTTTATAAGTCCAGCTGCTCTTTTCAAACTTTGATTTAGTCAAGAACGTTTGTTCTCTTTTTTGTTTACTTTTATTTTTTTTGTGTTATAGTTATCTTGAAATCGTTTATCTTTGCACAAATCTATATAAAATTCTAATCTTTCAATTTTATTTCCTCCTTTGTCTTTGTTTTGATCAAAAAATGTATGCGCTGTCATTTCCTGGTAAAAATTCGTCCTTGCCGCCCGCATCCTCCTTCTGGTCCCGGCTGCCCGCCGGTTCCTTTTATCTATCTTTATCTTAGTCCCGCTGATGCGCGAAGTGAAATTCATTATTTTCATAACAATCATGCCGAAAGTTCATTATTTCACAAAATGGTCTTTATTTGAAAAATCGAAGGCAAAGACTTTCTAAAAAGAGGAGAAAATACCATGCAAACGTTGGAATTAAATGCCGTTCCAAACATCAACACCAATCAAGCGATCGCTTTTCTGACATTAGCTGAAACACTTAATTTTACGAATGCCGCAGCAAAGCTGCATACCACACAGCCGAATTTGAGTAAATTGATCGCTCGCCTTGAAGATGAGATCCAAGTCAAGTTATTCGTCCGAAATAAAAGAAAAGTCAGTTTAACACCAGCGGGTGCCTTTTTGCAGGAGAAGGTCCATGCGAATACGGTCGATCTGCTCACGATCATTGAGGATGCCCAGCAGATCAGCACAAAAAAGCAGGCCTCTCTCAGCATCGCAATGCTCGGAACAGCAGTTTTAAATCAACTTCCGGCGATCATCAAACAGTTTAAGTCGCTTTATCCGAGCGTCACACTCCATATGACCGATTATCCATTAGTCAATATCAATGATCTATTGATCGACAACAGCGTGGATATCGCTTTTTTCCCAGAAGATGATGTCAAAGGCTATCCCGAACTCGATAAACTTGTCTTTTCGCGCGACAGCATGTACTTGGCAGTCAATAAAGAAAATCCATTGTGCAAACGCAAGACAATCGATCTCGAAGAGGCTGCTGGTCAGAATTTTATTGTCCCTGATGTTACGATCTTGACCGATATCTTTGCAAAGAAAAAGATCACTCCTAAAATCACTTATGAACCGAATTCTACTTTGAATACGATTCTTTTGATGATCAAAAGCGGCATCGGCGTATCGATCTTTGCCGGTCACTTGCGCCGCTACATTTCCGATGATATTGTGTTTATCAAGCTGAACGGCTTTGAAAATTACTTCAAAATCGATTGTATTTGGAAAAACGATTATGATCCTGCAGTCCTCAATTTTATCAAGATCGTCAAAGCTTCAGTGGGCGGTTCCAGCCTTTCAGCAAAAGATCAAATAAAAACCAGCCTGCAATAAAAAACAGCGAACTTCTCTTGCACTCAGACAAAAGAAATTCGCTGTTTTTATATTCATCACAAAAATGAAATAATGATAAAAAATATGATCGGGATCGCGAGCGCCGGCAGCAAGTTGACGATGCTGATCTTCTTGATATTCAAGATCCCCAATCCTGATGCGAAGATCAAGATCCCCCCGACGATCGAGATCTCAGCGACGAGCGGCGCACTGATCGCCCCTTTCAAAAGAAAAGCGATCAAATAAATGCTGCCTTGCCAGACGAACAGCACCGCACTCGCAAGAGCGATCCCGATCCCAAAAGTCGAGCCGAGAATGATCGAAGTGATCCCGTCCAACAAACCATTCGTGATCAAAAATGTATATTCATGATGCAAGGCGGCTTCGACCGGCCCCATGATCGACAAAGAGCCGATACAAAACAACAAGATCGCGGTCGACAGCCCTTCCGCCAAATCACTGTCAGAGCTTGCGGCCAACAAGCGATCAAAGCGGCTTTCCAAATCAAGCTTTTGCCCGAGCAATCCGCCCAGCACCAGACTGACAATAAAAAGGACCGGATATTGGCTCTTCTCCATATTTTTGAAAAAGGTACTTGTTCCCAGTGCCAGAACTGCGAGCCCGAGCGCCTGCATTAAAATCTGCTTGTATTCCTCTTTGATCCCTTTTTTGAAGATGCTGCCAAGCGCACTGCCGATCAGGATCGTAAACGTATTAAATAAAGTTCCCCACATGTTGTGTTCCTCCATCGATGGTTTAAGTGTCGCATTGTTTCTCATTCTACTCTAATCGTAAGCGATATTCTAGTCGTTTCAGATATCCCGTAAAAATCCAGCCGCTCTTTAAGCTTGCTTTAAGTTGCTACTTTTAAGATTATCCTAAATCGGCTTTTGTTAAGAGGAGTTTCATCCTTTTTTCAAACGTCTTCGGTAGACTTAACTTATTGAAAAAGCTTATACTTTAAGTAAGTTCTTTATGATTGTTAAGGGGGGGAACGGTTTTTAACCGGAAAAATGGAAAAACGTCCAAAAAAATCAAATGGTTCATTTTTTAAACGCTTTTTGACTGGCCTGCTCGGGGGTCTGATCGGCGGCGCGCTGGTATTCAGCGCCTATTATTTTCTTGCCGGCGGAAGCCTTGCACTTTCAAACAACGGCTCGTCAACTGCGCTGAAAAATAATTCAGGTACGACCAAGACTGCTGATGTGACGGCAAACGTCACGACCGATGTCACCAGTGCTGTTCAAAAAGTAGATGGCGCAGTCGTTTCTGTCATCAATCTTCAAAAGCAGAAATCCAGCAGCGGATCGGATGATCTTTTTGGCGGTCTTTTCGGCGGCAGCGAAAGCAGTTCGTCGGAAAAAAGCAACAACGATTTGACTGCCGCGAGCGAAGGCAGCGGCGTCATTTACAAAAAAGACGGCAACACTGCGTATATCGTCACGAATAATCACGTCGTTGACGGTTCAGATGGTTTGGAAGTTCTTTTGGAAGACGGCACACGCGTCAAGGGCGAATTGGTCGGCTCTGATAGTTATTCCGACTTAGCAGTGATCAAGATCAGCTCAGCCAACGTGAAAGCTGTCGCTGAATTCGGCAATTCCGATAAGATCAAGGTCGGCGAACCGGCAATTGCGATCGGCTCGCCGCTCGGCTCAGAATATGCCAACTCAGTCACCGAAGGAATCGTTTCTTCCGTCAATCGCCGCATCGAAAGCACGAATGAATCCGGCGAAACGGTCAGCTTGAATGCGATCCAGACAGATGCCGCGATCAATCCGGGAAATTCCGGCGGTCCGCTCTTGAACATTGCCGGCCAAGTGATCGGGATCAACTCGATCAAACTGACACAGACCACCGGCAGCAGCAGCGGAGTTTCCGTTGAAGGAATGGGCTTTGCGATCCCAAGCAATGATGTCGTCAATATCATTAATCAGTTGGAAACGAACGGCAAAGTTTCACGGCCCGCACTCGGGATCTACATGCTTAATCTTTCCGATGTTTCAAGTGAGCAGCGCAGCAGCGTCTTGGGTGTTCCAGACGACTTGACGAACGGCGTCGTCGTCAGTGAAGTCCAATCCGGCACACCCGCCGAAACCGCTGGTCTGAAGCAGGGGGATGTCATCACGAAACTCGGCGATGACTCGACCGACACGACTTCCGATTTGACTTCGGCACTTTACAAACACAAAGTCGGCGATACCGTCGAGGTGACTTTCTACCGCGGCAAAGACAAAAAAACGGTGAGCCTGAAGCTCTCGCTTGATGCCAGCAGCCTGAAACAAAGCAAAACGAAACAAGATCAAACAAGTACCAGTGAATAATCGATCGCGCTTTTTAAAAGACCTCTGCCAATCAAAATGGCAGAGGTTTTTTTTGGAAAAAAATGGCACTTTTGTATTATATGTATTATAATATATAATACATAGGAGGGACGGAATATGTTTATTGAAATCGATCCAGCAGGCCAAGAACCCATTTATTTGCAGATGCGGCGCCAAATCATTTTAGGGATCGCAAAAGGCGAATTGCAAAATGGCGAACAGCTTCCGTCGATTCGGCAATTAGCTGACGAATTGGGTGTCAACACGATGACGATCTCCAAAGTGTACAATCTTTTGAAAGAAGAAGGCTATTTGATCACTGACCGCCGCCGCGGCACCGTCATTACGCTACCGGAGAAAATCACGCCAACATTCGCGAAACACTTCGAGCGCGAGCTGACTTTATTGCTTTCAGAAGCCTTGGCAAACGGCTTTTCAAAAGAAATGATCGCCAGCAAAACTGTGCAGCTTTTAGAACCTCTAGCAGAAAGGACTGATCTATCATGGGAATGACCATTATCGGAATCTCGTTGTTTCTGACAGTTTTTATGGCGTTCATCATGCGCATCGCTGGAAACCCCCACAAAAATATTATTTTGGAAAATACTTTACCAGCAGATAAAATAAATGATCCGCAAGTCGTTGATCTGGCGAATAAGTATAAAAGAAAATTGTGGCAGATCGCGCTGGTTTTCATAGTGCTCGCACTGGCTGCTTTGTTTTTGAAATATGATTCACTGCTCATGACCGGCTTTTGGATCATCATCATGGGATCGACCGCAGCATTTTACGGTTGCGAGATCTTGTACATCCGCAAAATGCACCGCTTGATCACAGAAAACAACTGGACACCGCAAGTCAAACCAGTCCTTATTGATACAAAACTGATCCCGCTGAAAAACGTCAAAATGGTTTCGTGGCTTTGGCTTTTGCCGCCGCTTGCTTTTATCATCGCGGGCTTTTTGATCGGCCGGCACGCTTTAGACGGCATTGTTTTCGCCACCTTGATGAGTCTGTTCGTCTGGTTGATATTCGCTGCCGGCTGGTATTTCATTGCACGCTTGCCGGTGCGGCCGTTGACCGATGACGCATCGGTCAACCAGCGCTACAACGATCTGACAAAGCATCACTGGTCGCTGATCGTCGTGGTTTCCAGCTGGTTCACAGCCCCGCTTCTCCTCCTGCCGCTCCTAAGTTTCAATAAGGCCGGCGCGGGCGGAAAAGCTTTGATCGTTGTATTCGTCCTTTTGCTTTTGGGCATGTTGATCTTCCCGATCTATTACTCGTTTGACTTGCGCAAAAAACAAGATCAATTGATCAGCCAAGCTGCTGCGCCGCGCTATTACGGCGATGATCCATTTTGGCGCTATGTTTTCTACATGAATCCCGATGATCCGCGCTTGATGGTGCCGAATCGGTTGAATACCAAACTAGGGATCAACCTCGGACGAACAAGCGGCAAAATCATTATGGGACTCGTTGGGCTTCTTTTAGTCGGCGCTTTCTTCTTCTCGCTTGTGCCAGTATATCTTTTTGATTTCACCAGTGATCCTTTCACGATGGAAGTCGGCCATTCGATCGCGATCAAAGCCCCGCTCACACCGAGCGCGGATATTCCGCTGACGAAAGTAAAATCGGTCGCACTGATCGAGAAAATGCCGAATGACATCACGCGGACCAATGGCCTCAGTACTGATAATTATGCAACCGGCGACTTCCGTGTCAGCGGCAAGTCCGCAAATTTGTATCTTGATCGGCACTCTAAACCGATCTTAGTGATCAAAACGGCAGGGCGCGACTATTACTATACAAATAAAGAGCCTGCAAAAACCAAGGCACTTTACCAAGAACTGCAGGCGAAAATATAAATACAAATAAAAATACGGAAAGCCGACGAAAACAGATCGGCTTTCCGTATTTTTTTATTTATTCAAATGCAGTGTCATCGCATTGATCGCCACGACGACTGTCGACAGCGACATCAAGATCGCACCGACTGCTGGGCTCAAGATAAAGCCGATCGGTGCTAAGATCCCCGCAGCAAGCGGGATCGTTACGATATTGTAGCCCGCCCCCCACCAGAGGTTCTGCACCATCTTGCGTTTCGTTTGTTTCGCTAAATTCAGAAAATGCAAAATATCTTTCGGGTCACTGTTCGTCAACACGACGTCCGCCGATTCGATCGCGATATCAGTCCCGGCGCCGATCGCCATTCCGATCGTTGCTTTCGCAAGACTTGGGGCGTCATTGATCCCGTCGCCGACCATCATGACTTTTTTGCCTTTGGCTAAATAAGAGGAAACGATTTTTTCTTTATCATCCGGTAAAAGTCCGCCGTGAAAATCATCGATCCCGAGATACTTGGCCACGACTTCCGCAGCTTTCGGATTGTCACCGGTCAGCATCACCGGCGTAACGCCGCGGGCTTTCAATTCATGGATAAAGCTCTTCGCTTCCGGCTTGATCTCATCACCCAACGCCAGCAAAGCGATCAGTTCGCTATCAATGATCAGGAAACTGAGTGTATTTCCTTTTTCCTCAAATGTTTTCAATTTATTTGGATCAACAGCCAATTGATGTTCTTTCAAATACTTTTCATTTACGATCAAGGTTTCTTTCCCTTCGACGGTCCCTTGCAAGCCGACCCCGGAAAGATTCTTCACATCGCTCGCCGTAAACGGTGTGATATTTTTCTCTTTCAAAGCTTTCATGATCCCAACAGCGATCGGATGGTTCCCGCTGGACTCCAGCGCCCCAACATATTGCAAAGCAGTTTTTTCAGGATATTCATCGCTCAGCATCTCGAACGCTTGCAGTTTGAAATTCCCTTCTGTCAATGTCCCGGTCTTGTCAAGCATCACCATATTGATCGCTTCGCCGTTTTCCAAAGCGTTGCGGTTTTTCAGCAGCAAACCATTTTTGGCTGCGATCGAAGTCGAGCGGGCAACGACCAGCGGGATCGCCAATCCTAAAGCATGCGGGCAGGCAATCACGAAGACCGTCACCATGCGCTCTAAAGCGCTGGAAAGATCAGCGACGAACAACCAGATGACAAAGGCCAAAATGCCGGCGCTCAATGCGACATAGAACAACCATTTGGCGACGCGATCTGATAAAGACTCCAAACGCGACTTTTCGCTTTGCGCCTTTTTGACCATTTCCATGACTTGTGCCAAATATCCTTCTTGGCCGGTCGCGGAAACTTGGATCGTCATCGTTCCGGATCCGTTAACAGATCCGCCGATGACTTTATCGCCCTTTTTCTTTTCGACACCGCGCGATTCGCCGGTTACCGCGGATTCATCGACTATACTGCTGCCGGCTAAAATGACCCCGTCAGCCGGCATCTTATCGCCGGCTTTGACCATCAAATGGTCGCCCTTTTTCACATCTTGCAGCGAAACCGTTTCTTCTTTGCCATTAGCATCGATCCGCACGACCTGATCCGGCAAAAGTTCCGCCAGCTGCTTCAAAGCACTTGAGGCATTGCTGATCGCTGACATTTCGATCCAATGCCCGAGAAGCATGATCACGATCAAGGTCGCCAGTTCCCAGAAGAAATCCATCGTCTGCGCATTTGGATGAAGCAGGCGCAGCACAAAAGCATATAAGCTGTAAACATATGAAACTGTGATCCCCATCGCGATCAAGGTCATCATCCCGGGATTCCGCATTTTCAGTTCCATCTTCGCGCCGCTCAAAAACGGCTGGCCGCCATATATGAATAAAACCGTTGCTAAAATCAAAACGACCCAATTGGAGCCGGGGAACGTGAATTGAAACGGCAAATGGATTCCCATCATCGGTGAGAGGATAATGATCGGGATCGCTAGAATCAGCGACAGCCAAAATTTTTGTTTGAAATTCCCCATGTGCATCGAATGGTCCATGCCGCCCATCTCGCCTGGATGATCCCCATGACCGCCGTGACTGCCGTGATCCATGCCTTCCATGTTCTTCATATCTCCTGAATGATTGCTGTGGTCCATCCCGCTCATTTTCATTCCTTCATGAGAAGAATGATCCATCGAAGAGTGATCCATTTTCATCTCTTTCTGATCTTCTTTCACAATAACTCCCGCCCTTCTTCAAACTGCTTATCTTCATTGTCGCGAAAACCGCTGATTTTTCCACTGAAACGCTCATTTGCGGAAAAACAATTTCGTTTACATTTGTAAACTTTATTTCTTACTCATTCTATTCCCCGATGCGCGCGCTTGTCAAGAAAAACGAAAACGGCTGTGACAAAAAATCGTCACAGCCGCTGGTTCATTTTATTTGGTTGATTCGCCGCGATCGATACTGTACGGCAAGATCACATCTTTTTCTTCGATGTCTTCTTTATTCATCAATTTTGTCAATAAACGCATTGCAACGGCACCGATATCATAAAGGGGCTGCTTGATGCTGGCGATCTCAGGACGCGCGATCTCTGTCAAGATCGAATGATTGCCGGCAATGATCTCGAAGTCTTCCGGAATCTTTACACCCGCATCCAATAAACCATCCAAAAGTCCGAGTGCCAGTTCATCATCAACAACGAATGCAGCATCCGCTCCGCTGTTCATCACGCGCTCGGTCAATTTCTGTCCATCTTTGAACGTGTATTTCGATTCAAAGATCAATGCTTCGCTGTAGTGGAGTTTATTCGCTTCTAAAGCGTTTTTATACCCTTCCAGCCGCTCTTGGCCGTTGATCGGATCGATCAATGCCCCGGAAATAAAGGCGATTTTCTTATTCCCGTCTTTGATCAAGAGATCGACTGCGTCTTGCGTCGCTTTCAAATAATCGATGTTGACGCTGCCGACTTGATTATCGGGATCGATCGTCCCCGCCAATACGATCGGTGTTTTCGAACGCGAAAACTCGCCGCGGATCTCATCGGTGATATGGTGCCCCATAAAAATCACCCCATCGACTTGTTTCGCTAAAAGCGTATTCAAAACTTGAACTTCTTTTTGATCATCGCCGTCGCTGTTGGCTAAAATGATATTGTATTTATACATCGTCGCCACATCATCGATCCCGCGCGCCAATGAAGAGAAGTATAGATTGCTGATGTCCGGGATAATGACCCCGACCGTTGTGGTTTTCTTGCTTGCTAACCCGCGCGCGACCGCATTCGGCCGATAATCCAAGCGGTCGATGACCTCCAGCACTTTTTTGCGCGTCGCCGGCTTGACGTTCGGATTGCCGTTGACGACACGTGAAACCGTTGCCATTGAAACGTTCGCTTCACGGGCAACATCGTAAATCGTAATTGTTTGCTTATCCATTGATGCATCCCCCTTGATCTAATCATTTATGATGAACTGATTTTCTGAAAAACTGATTTACATTTCTTCATTAGAATATCAGAGTGCTGTCAATAATGCAAGCGTTTTATTATCGTTTTCATGAAAATATTTTTTTCATTACAAGCCCGGCGATTCGCGGATTTATAGTTAATAATTGTCACTCTCCGCATTTGTGGTACACTTTAAGCGGAAACTATTTTTTCACGCCATCCTTAAGGAGCTGACGATATGACAAAAATCGAAAAATTGCAGAAATGGCTGAAGGATCAAGAAGCGGATTGGGCTTATATCAGTAATCCCGAACACATCGCATACTACGCTAATTTCCACTCCGAGCCGCATGAACGGGTACTGGCGCTGTTCATTCCGCAAGCGGGCGGAACTCCTTTTCTTTTCACGCCGGCAATGGAAACCGAAGCCGCTGCAGCGACCGGCTGGGAAGGTCTTGTGCAAGGATATCTGGACAATGAAGATCCTTGGACGCTGATCGCGCAAATGATCGAGCGCTTAGGCGGCGGCAACCGCTTTGCGATCGAAAAAAATCATTTGACTGTCGACCGCTACGCCGCGATCAAACACGTCCTGCCAGGCGACTATGGTACCGATCTGACTTCATTCATCGAGCAGCAGCTTTTGATCAAAACGCCTGATGAGATCGAAAAATTGAAAGAAGCCGGGAAATGGGCTGATCAAGCACTTTCGATCGGCTTCCAAGCGATCCAAACAGGCGCGACTGAAATGGACGTCGTGGCTGAAATCGAATATCAATTGAAAAAACAAGGTGTTGCCGCGATGAGCTTTGATACCTTGGTCCAAACTGGTGCGAATGCGGCTAATCCGCACGGCGAACCGGGATTGCGTCCGTTAGAAGAACACAAATTCGTTCTGTTCGATCTGGGTGTGATCTGGAAAGGCTATTGCAGTGATGTTTCGCGGACCGTCGCGTTCAAAGAACCGAATGATTTCGACCGCAAGATCTATCATTTAGTCTTAGAGGCGCATATGGCCGCCTTCAATGCCGTCCGTCCGGGGATCACCGCTTCGGAACTTGATCATATCGCGCGCGAAGTGATCGAAGATGCCGGTTACGGTGAATATTTCAATCACCGGCTCGGCCACGGGATCGGCACGACGGTCCATGAATTTCCTTCTATCATGGAAGGTAATGATATGGTCCTCAAAGAAGGAATGTGCTTCTCGATCGAACCCGGGATCTATATCCCCGAAAAAGTCGGTGTGCGCATCGAAGATTGCGTCTGCGTCACAAAAGACGGCGCATTGCCGTTCACACATACACCAAAAGAATTAACGATCTTGAAATAAAAAAATCACGGAGAGGCTTTGCTCTCCGTGATTTTTTTATTTTTCTTCTTTTTTCTCTTCGACCGCTGCTTTGGCCGCGTGCGCTACAGGCGTGTCGCCGACATCTTTTCCGGCTTTTTCGACCGTTTTTACTAAGTCTTTTTCCGAATCGATCGGTTTCTCCGTTTTTTCTTTGGCTGGCGGAGCTTTCACTACTTCTTTTTCCGCTTTTTTAGCGATGCTTTCTTCGGTTTTTTTGCCTTCCGGCGTGTCTTTCAAATCAATAATAATGTCGTCATTCGCTGCTTCTTTAGCAGCCGCTTTTTTAGCAGCTTGCGCTTTTTCTTCAACACTTGCTTTGTATTGATCTTCCAAGTCATCAGTTACTTTATAGAAGCGTTTGGTTCCTTCTGCTGTTTCTTTGGGATGGAGAACTTTTTCTTTCAGATCTTCCGGATGGCCATTGAATTTTTCCATTTTTTGCTTTGCGAGCTGTGCCAAATCAGCTTGCTTCTCTTTGACCGTTTGACCTACATCGCCAAGTGAATTCAATAAATCATCCGCTTGATGAGAAAGATCTTTTCGCAGATTTTTGCCGTCTTTCGGTGCTAAAAAGATCCCAGCTGCAAACCCCGCGGCAGCTCCGATCAAAAGTCCTGCGAACAATCCGCCATTTTTCTTACTCATATCGATCATCCTCCATTATTTATTTCGAACGAGCCGGTAGACTGTCTTGCCGATTTTCGCGGCGATCCCCGTGCCCGCTGCTGACTTGGTAAATCCGGAAACTTTCCGGGCGGCGCTGCGTCCGCTCTCGTTCAAATCGGAGATACTTTCTCCCAGATCGCTCAAGGCGACAAAAACAGGATCGATGATCTCCACTTTGTGATTGACATCTTCAAGCAATTCATTGCTTTTAACTAAAAGTCCTTCGACCTGCGAAGTCAGCACGTTGACATCTTTCGTCAAGATCTCGATCGTCTGATTGACCTCGCCAACAGTCTTTGTTGCCTGATCGACTGTTTTAGCGACCTTGTGGATCAAGATCACTGCAAACACGACAAGCACAACGAACGCAACTGCTGCGATCAAAGCTGCCAGTTCTCCACCGCTCATTCGGCCGCCTCCTCATTTTTTCGGTTGTTTCTGGTTCTTTTCACTTGGTGTTTCTTCGGCTTTCAAACGTTCTTCAAGTCCCAAAATATATTCGCGCAATTCTGTTTTGATTTGGGGATGCTTGAGGCCGTATTCGATATTGGTCTTGACAAAGCCCAATTTATCGCCGACATCATAGCGGATCCCCTTGAACTCGCGCGCGAAGACTCTCTGCGTTTTATTGAGCGTATCGATCGCGTCGGTCAACTGGATCTCTTCCCCGGCACCCGGCTGCTGGACCTCCAAGATCTCGAAGATCTCAGGCGTCAATAAGTAGCGGCCGATGATCGCCAAATCGCTCGGCGCTTTTTCCGGGGATGGTTTTTCAACGAAATGTTTCACGCTGAAAAGTCCCGGTTCGACTTCCTGATCAGGTGCGATGATCCCGTACTTTTTCGTGTCTTCGTGAGGCACTCTCATCACCGCCAGTTTGGACGCGGAAGTTTTCTCGTAATCATTGATCAGCTGTTTGCTCAGCGGTACTTTGTCGACCATCAAGTCGTCGCCCAGCATCACGATGAACGGTTCATCACCGACAAAAGCGCGCGCCTGAAGAACTGCATGACCGAGTCCTTTCGGATGGGATTGACGGATAAAATGCAGATTGACATTCGTCGTTTCCTCGACCGCTTTTAAAAGCTCTGTCTTCCCCTTTTCTTTCAAATTCTGCTCCAATTCGATATTCGCATCGAAATGGTCTTCGATCGGGCGCTTGCCTTTGCCGGTCACGATCAAAATATCTTCGATCCCGCTGGCGAGCGCTTCTTCAACGATAAACTGGATCACCGGTTTGTCGACGATCGGCAGCATTTCTTTTGCCATTGCTTTGGTGGCAGGCAAAAAACGTGTTCCCAAGCCAGCTGCCGGAATGACTGCTTTTTTGACTTTTCTCATTCCTCGTTTGCTCCTCATGCTCAATTATATTCCACTTCGGTTTTCGGGTCGCGCAGCATGATCTTCTCAGCGGCTTCTTTTACCGGCATCCCGTCATATAAGACTTCATAGATCGCTTTGGTGATCGGCATATCGACATGCATCTGCTGCGAGAGTTCATAAGCAGCTTTGGTCGTCGAAACGCCTTCAACGACCATTCCCATATTGTCCAGCACTTCTTGGATCGGTTTCCCTTGGCCGATCTGATTGCCGGCGCGCCAGTTGCGTGAAAATTTACTGGTCGCGGTCACGATCAAGTCGCCGACCCCGCTCAGTCCGATGAACGTCATCGGATTGGCCCCCATCGCCACTCCTAAGCGCGTGATTTCTGCCAAGCCGCGCGTCATGATCGCCGCTTTGGCATTGTCGCCGTATCCTAATCCGTGGATCGCCCCGGCACCGAGTGCAATGATGTTTTTCAAAGCCGCCCCGGTTTCGACCCCGATCACGTCATCATTCGTATAAACACGGAAATAGTGATTCATGAATAAATGCTGAACATATTCCGCCGCTTTCAAATCAGTGCTTGCGGCCGTGATCGTCGTCAAGTCATGCCGAACGACTTCTTCCGCATGGCTCGGACCAGAAAGAACCACGACTGCTTTGCGGTGTTCTGGAGAAATTTCTTCGCCCAAGACTTGCGACAGCCGTTTATGCGTCCCCAGCTCAAGCCCTTTGCTGGCTTGAATGATCGTCGGTTTGTTTTCGCAAACTTCATTGAACTGGCGGGCAACCGCGCGCATCGCATTCGTTGGGACAACGAAAAGCACTGCGTCTGCGTCTTTGACCGCTTCTTTCAAGTCAAGCGTTGCTTGGATCGACTGCGGCAAAACGACATCTTTCAAATAGTGTTTATTTGTGTGCGCACTTTGGATTTCTTCGATTTGTGCTGGATTGTTTCCCCAAAGATGGACTTCATGTCCATTTTCAGCGAGCACTTGCGACAAGGCGCTTCCCCAAGAACCTGGTCCCAATACTGCCACTTTTTGCTGCATCTCAACAAACCCCTCCTAAAAATCTTATTGATACTATTCTAACAGAAAACTAGAAAAAAACCGCTTTCCAGACTATTTTTGCCCAGATTTAGCGTTTCTTTCATAATATGGGACTTTCTTGTGCCGGCGGTAAAGGATCACCAAAAGCGCCCCGGCAAATAAGATCACTGATAAAAGCTGTGAAATGCGGATATTGCTGAACAAGTACAAACTGTCGGTCCGCAAGCCTTCGATAAAGAAGCGCCCGACACTATACCACATCAAATACGCCAAAAAGATCTCGCCTTGCCGGAAGAAATGCGGCACCCGCCGCAGCAGGATCAAGAGCAGAAAACCTAAAAGATTCCAGCTGCTTTCATACAAAAAAGTCGGCTGGCGGTAAAAGCCTTCGATATACATATTGTCGATCAGCCACTGCGGTAAATGAAACTGCTCCAAAAACGCCCGCGTCGTCTTCGGCCCGAATGCTTCGTGATTCATGAAATTGCCCCAGCGGCCGATCGCTTGCGCCAAAATGATCCCGGGAGCCGCGATATCCAAAAACTTCCAGACCGAAATAAACCGGTGGCGGCAGAAGATGACCAGCGTGATCGCCCCGGCGATCAACCCGCCGTAGATCGCGAGCCCGCCGTGCCAGATCTTGATGATCTCGCCCGGATTCGCGGCATAATATGGCCACTCGAACAACACATAATAAATGCGGGCGCCAATGATCCCGATCGGCAGACCGTACAACATAAAATCCGTGACATCATCAGCTTTGATGCCGACACGTTCGCCTTCGCGAGTTGCCAGTACAACCGCCAAAATCACCCCGGTCACGATGATCAGCGCATACCAATGGATCTCAAGCCCTAAGAAGTGAAATGCGATCGGATCAAAATGCTTCATTTGCTGACCTCTTTTTCGTCTTCTTCAGAGTTTGCTTCAATGAGGCGCGTCAAGCGCTGTTCAAACGTCTTCGTGGCGTCGTAGCCCATCGTTTTCGCACGGAAATTCATCGCCGCGACTTCGATAATGATCGCAACATTCCGCCCGGTCTTGACTGGGATCTTGATCTGCGGCACATCCACGTCGGAAATCGAGATCATGTGTTCATTCGAGCCTAAACGGTCATAATTTTTCTCGCGGTCCCACGATTCCAAATAGACATCGAGCTGGATCTGCATTTGCTGACGGACCGCGCTCGCTCCGAAAAGACTCATCACGTCGATGATCCCGACGCCGCGGATCTCGATCAAGTGCTGCAGGATCGCCGGCGCTTCGCCGACCACCGTCAGCTCATCCTGCCGGTAAACATCGACCCGGTCGTCAGCGATCAGCCGGTGGCCGCGTTTGATCAACTCAAGCGCAGTCTCTGATTTGCCGATCCCGCTGTCGCCTTGGATCAAAACACCCAAACCATAGACCTCGACGAGGACCCCGTGGATGCTGGTCCGGACCGCCAATTTCTCTTCCAGCAAATTCGTCAAGCGTCCCAATAGGCGCGATGTCGAAACCGATGAACGCAAGATCGCCAAATGTCCTTCACTGGCAGCTTTGATCATCTCCTCAGGCACCTCGAGCTCGCGGGAAACGATAAAAGCCGGCGTATCTTTTGTCACCAGCCGGCGCATGATCACAAGACGCTCTTCCGGGGTCATCTTTTGCGAAAAAGTGATCTCTTTACGCCCGAAAAGCTGGATGCGGTCATGCGAATAGTAGCTGAAATATCCCGTCAATTCCAAACCGGGACGTGAAATATCACTGGTCGTGATCTCGCGCGCCAATGCTTCGGCATCGCCAGTCACGACTTGCAGTTTTAAAGGAACGATCAGATCTTTTACGATACAGTTTTCCGTCATAATTTTCTCCTTTTTGCCGTTCTAGCACTTCCATTTTAGCATGCAGCAGACGCCTGGGCTACTGTTCCGCAAAAAAAGGACACGGAAACGGAAACTTTGATTTCCGTCCGCATCCTTTTAGGCTGCTCGATTATTAAGGATTATATTTTTTCACATTATAATCCGAGACCAGTGCGTTGATGATCGAAAGACAGACCGCTACGATCAAAGCCGAGCCGAAGCTGCTGAAACCGAAATACGTATCGCCGATCAAACTCGAGGTCAAGGTCAGCATCGCAGCATTGATCACGAAGCTGAACAACCCGAACGTCAAAAGCGTCAGCGGCAAAGACAACAGCGACAGGATCGGTTTCACGATCATATTCAAAAGCGATAGGATCAAGCTGGCGATCAGTGCCATCCACAAGCCTGCGACATGAAATCTTCCAGGAATAATCATCGCTAAAACAAGGAATGTCAATGTATTCGCAATGATCCGCTGGAGATACGTCACTAGAAATCACTCCATTCGTCATCATCATCCGCTTTTTCAGCTGATTTGCGTCCGCTGTGCGTACTTTGCGAGCCGTTGGAAAAGAACTGCCCGCGCGCTTGGCGGCCGCGGTTCATATTGCTGTCCGGACCGCGGTAATGATCATCCCGGCCGCTTGGAATGATCCAAGAAAGCAAAAGATAAAGCAAGATCAAGCCGCCGCCGGTCGCAAAAGTCAAAATCACATATATCACACGCAGAATCGTTGGATCAACGCCGAAGTACTCGCCGATCCCGCCTAAAGTACCGGTCAAAACGATGTTGCTGCGCGATTTTGTTAAACGTCTTTGTGTCATGATGCAACATCTCCTTTGCACATTTCTATTTTACTCTTCCGCATCTTTCAAGTAAACATTTCCGGTCTTGGTATTCGCTTTCAGCTGGACATAAGCGTCCTCCCCGACCCGGCGGAAGTCAAGACTTCTTTCCGAGCGTCCGCGCTTTTCACGGATCACTTCGATATTTGCCAAGCGGGAGTGGATCGAGCCTAAATTCGTCGAAGCTTGCCCTTCGACACCCAGCGCTTTGGCCAAGGCGATCTTCACGTTGCCGTTCATCGTCGTGGCGTCGATCTGGCGGGTGTTTTCCGCCGGCAAAGTCAAGCGGATCTCACCGTTGATCAAATTCGCTTTCAATGCTTCAACGTTCGTTTTCACGGTGATCAGGCCGTTCATGCCTTCCAGCCACAAGTCTTTCCAACTGCCCTTATTGACAGTCATTTTACCATTCACGGCGTTCAGCTCGAGCATCGTGCCGCTGGTCCCTTGGATCAAAACATCCCCGTTCGTCGCTTTGATATAGACGTCGCGCACATCAAGCGCATCGAGCTCGATGCTGCCGTTCAAAACTTTCAAAGAAACATGATCATACGTGCGACGCGGCAAGTAAAAAACCAAGTCCGCTTTGACGCGTTTATTCGGGATCTGAAAAGAGATCGTTTCATCATCGACATCGATCTGACTTCTTTCCAGAAAAGCCTCCATCGGCGTTGCCGCATCCATTTTGCCATACAGCTTGATCGCCGCTTCGACTTTCAACTCTTCTGTTTCGCTGGGCAAAAATTTCAGCGATCCATTGGCAAGCTTGACATCGATCAAGGTAGCTTTTGTTTCTGGATAGCAGAAAGTGTGATCGAATTTTGTCGTGGCGATCCCTGGGACTTTCAAATTGACATCCTTCCAATCGACATTTTCATTGACCGTCTTTGTGATGTCTTTGACCGTTTTTTTGAAGAGCGAACCGAGCTGGCTGCCCGCTTGTCCCATTTGTTTGCCGAATTGGTTGAATGCATCTTGTGTTTGTTCTTTCCAATCGTCCGGCATATCAAATTTTTCTTCGATCTTGCTGCGCAGATCTTGATGAAGCTTGCGCTGGAGCGCCTTTAATTCAAGATCGATCGCGATCTTCTCGGCATCGGTTTTTTCGTACTCTTCCTGAACGCCCTTTAGTTCTTTGGCGAGCGCATCACGTTCTTTTTCTTTTGACGGGGTCAGCGTACCGAGCTCTTCCATCGTTTCATAGACTTGCAGCTGCTCTTCTTTCGCTTGGATCGTTTGCGCCAGTTCGCGCAGCTTTTCACGCAATTCATCACTTTCAGCATCTAGCTGTGCAGCTTTTTTTTCTTGTTCTGCGCGTTCGGCAGCTTTTTCAGCCGCGGCTTTTTCAGCAGCTTCTTTTTCGGCTTTCAACTCTTCCGCGCTTTTTTCTTCTTTTTTCGTTTCGACTTTCTCAGCGATTTTTTGCAGTTGTTTTTCATCTTTTTCTTTCGCAAGATTTTCTAACAGGATCAATGCCTCATCGCTTGAGATGACGCCTTTTTTGACTAAATCCAAAATTCGTTCTTTATCGTTCATGGAAAGTGCCTCCTTTGAGTCTCCAAAACTTGCTTTTCTGACTACATCCTTATTATGCAAAAGTTTCCCGCGTTTGTCATAGGTCCAAAGTCGGAATTTCGGCTGGGAATTCAGCTGAAGTGCTGCGATTTTTTAAAAAGCCTTCAGAAAAATCGATTTGATTTTCCCAAAGGCTTTCGGAGATTCAGATGCATGATCAATTATGGCTTTCGAGCGAACTGTCTTCGACATCTTCCAGTGTATGATTGGTATTCAATTCCGTCAATTTTCCGGTCCGCAAATAAATGATCCATTCACAAATATTCGTGACGTAATCACCCAGCCGCTCCAAATAATTGGCAACATGCAGGTAATCATTGCCGCTGACGACGGTCGACGGATCTTTTTCCATTTTTTTGATCGAAAGATTATAAATATCATTGAAAAACTGATTGACATCGCGGTCCGCCTTGGCGATCTCGCGGGCGCGCTCGTCATCTTCATTGATATATGCTTTCATGACGGCATCGACCATTCGTTTGACGCGGTCGCTCATTTGCGAGATCAAATCTTCGACTTCCAAAATACGCGTATGCCCCTTGACGCGGATCGTTGCTTTGGCGATCGACACCGCGTGGTCCCCCATCCGCTCCAAGTCGCTCGATGCTTTCATGATCGTGACGATCCGCCGCAAGTCGGTCGTGACCGGCTGCTGGAGTGCGATCATCTCAAAACTTTTTTTCTCGAGCTTCACTTCGTCCTCGTTGATTTTCGCATCATGAAGAATGACTTCCTGCGCCAGCTTCTTGTCGTGCTGCACAAATGCACGGACGGCTTTGTGGACTGCATTGCTGACATCGAGCCCCATTTCGTAAAAACGTGTATGGAGATCTTGCAAATCTTCTTCAAACCTTGTCCTTAACATTGAATCTCCTCCTTAACCGAATTTCCCTGAAATGTAATCTTCGGTCTCTTTTTCGCTTGGATTCAAAAAGATCTTCTTCGTCTTATTGTGTTCGATCAATGTCCCGTCCAGGAAAAACGCTGTCCGGTCGCTGATCCGCGATGCTTGCGCCATCGAGTGTGTCACGATGATCATGGAATATTGATGTTTCAGGTTGAAAAGCATGTCCTCGATCTTGCCGGTCGAGATCGGATCCAGCGCACTGGTCGGCTCATCCAGCAAGATCACTTGCGGTTTGACTGCCAAAACACGTGCGATGCAGACGCGCTGCTGCTGACCGCCGGAAAGCGACAACGCGCTTTGCCGCAGTTTATCTTTGACATCGTTCCAAACGGCCGCCGCCCGCAAACTTTCTTCGACCACTTG
Organism: Enterococcaceae bacterium; assembly: GCA_022649665.1. Classification (GTDB taxonomy): domain Bacteria; phylum Bacillota; class Bacilli; order Lactobacillales; family Enterococcaceae; genus JALCOL01. The sequence goes on along the minus strand of JALCOL010000002.1, from coordinate 88,113 downwards.
ATCCAATACTTTCTTATTCTTCTCTCCATTCAATCTTAACCCAAAGATGACGTTGTCGTAAATGGAAAAGGGAAAAGGATTTGGCTGCTGGAAGACCATCCCGATCTCTTTGCGCAGTTCAACGGTATCAACGCCGGGAGCATAGATGTCTTTTCCTTCATAAACAACGCTGCCGGTGATCGTCACATCCGGGATCAAATCGTTCATGCGGTTCAGCGAACGCAGAAATGTCGACTTGCCGCAGCCGGAAGGCCCGATCAGACTGGTGATCTCGCCTTTGTTCATCGCCAGCGTGACGCCTTTCAGCGCTTCTTTTTTTCCATAATATAAGTGCAGATCTTTGGAGGCGATGATTTCTTTTGATTTCATAAGCTCCTCCTCACCCAAAGTGCCCGGAAACATAGGCTTCCGTCGCTTTGATTTTCGGCCGCGTAAAGATGTGCCGCGTCACGTCGTACTCCAAAGCTTTCCCGCTGTAGAAAAAAGCGGTATAATCACTGATCCGCGCCGCCTGCTGCATATTGTGGGTCACGATGATCAGCGTATATTCATTTCGCAGCTGGATCAATGTCTCTTCCAGTTTGCTGGTCGAGATCGGATCCAGCGCACTGGCCGGTTCGTCCAGCAGCAGGATATCAGGCTTCATTGCGATCGCGCGCGCGATGCATAAACGCTGGGCCTGCCCGCCGGAAAGCGCCAGTGCGCTTTTGTCAAGGCTGTCTTTGACTTGATCCCAAAGGGCCGCTTGTTTAAGAGTCGTTTCGACGATCTCGTCCAGTTTCGCCTTATCTTTCACGCCATACTGCTTCAAAGCAAATGTGATATTGTCATAGATCGATTTGCTGAACGGATTCGGACGCTGGAAGACCATCCCGATCCGCTTGCGCATCTCATAGACATCGACATCTTTGCGGTTGATGTCGACCCCTTTATACATGATCTTGCCGGTCACGCGTGTCCCGGCGATGCCGTCATTCATCCGGTTCAAAGAACGCAGATAGGTCGACTTGCCCGAGCCGGAAGCGCCGATCAGCGCTGTGATCCGATTCTTTTCAAACGGCAGTGTAACGCCTTTGATCGCTTCATTGGCGCCATAATAGACATGAAGATCTTCGGTATCGATCGCGATTTGATGGTTCGCTTTATTTAAATCGATGAAAAACGTTTGATCTAAATCGAAATTTTCCATTTGTATCTCCTTTAGCTCGAAGTCATCCGTTTATGCAGCCGTGCACCAATGATGCGGGCCCCAAAGTTAAAGAGCAGCACGACTAAGATCAAAACAGCGGAAGCTCCGGCAGAAACTTGCGCTCCATCCGGCATCGTGCCTTCGGTATTGATCTTCCAAATATGTACCGCAAGTGTTTCGGCTTGGCGGAAAAGCCCGATCGGACTGGTGATGCTGAGCGGATTCCAATCCGAGAAATTGAGTGCCGGTGCGGATTGGCCTGCAGTATAGATCAGTGCCGCTGCTTCGCCGAAGATCCGGCCTGAAGAAAGGATCACACCGGTCAAAATTCCCGGCAGTGCGTCCGGAACAACGATCTTGCCGACCGTTTCCCAGCGTGAAAGCCCTAAAGCGAGCCCCGCTTCCCGCTGTGAATAAGCAACACTTTGCAAACTCTCTTCAACATTGCGCGTCAAAAGCGGTAAATTGAAGAAAGTCAAAGCAAATGCGCCTGAAATGATCGAAAAACCATAATCAAATTGGATAACAAACACCAGAAAGCCGAACAAGCCGACAACGACTGACGGCAGTGAACTCAAGATCTCGATCGAGGTGCGGACAAGATCGGTGACGCGGTTTTTCGGTGCGTATTCCGATAGATAGATCCCGGCCCCCATCGAGATCGGGATCGAGATCACCATTGTGATCAGCAAAAGATAGAGCGAGTTGAAAAGCTGGATCCCGATCCCTCCGCCGGCTTGATACGCTTTTGACGGTGAAGTCAAAAAGTGCCAGGAGATGTAGGGTACCCCGCGAACCAGAATGTAACCTAAAAGCGCGACTAAAAGAAGAACGATCAGACCGGCAACGGTATAAAGGACGCCGGTCGCGATCTTATCATTTCGTTTGGCTTTCATTTATTCATTGCCCCCCTTCGCCCGATCCAGCGAATCAAAACGTTGAACACCAGCGACATCAAAAGCAGGATCAATGCCAGCGACCAGAGTACGTCGTTTTCGACTGTCCCCATCACCGTGTTGCCGATCCCCATTGTTAAAATACTCGTAAGTGTGGCGGCAGGTGTCGTCAAACTCGTCGGCATGATCGCGGCATTGCCGATCACCATCTGGATCGCCAGCGCTTCGCCGAACGCACGCGCCATCCCAAAAACGATCGCCGTCAGGATCCCCGGGATCGCAGCGCGCAGAACGACTTTGTAGATCGTCTGCCAGCGCGTTGCTCCCAGTGCCAGTGCCGCTTCCCGGTAGTAGCGCGGGACAGCTTTCAAACTATCGGTCGCCATCGTCGTCACGGTCGGCAAGATCATGATAAACAGCACAAATGTCCCCGCCAAGATCCCAAAACCCGTTCCGCCGAAAAAGCGGCGGATCACCGGAACGATCACCGATAAGCCGATAAAACCATATACGACGGAGGGGATCCCGACCAAAAGCTCGATGACCGGCTGCAGATATTTCGCGCCGCGTTTCGGTGAGATTTCTGCCATAAAGACTGCCGCACCGACTGCGAACGGCGTCGCCACGAGAGCGGCCAAAAAGGTGACCAGAAAACTGCCGATGATCATCGGCAGCGCGCCAACGAGCGGTTTGCCATCTGGACCGGTCCCGCTCGGGTTCCACGTTTCACCGAATAAAAAAGAAAAGACATTGATGCCGTCTTTAAAAAACGTCGCAAGCCCTTTGCTCGCAACGAAAAGAAAAATCGCCAAAACAACGACAAGAATCAGCGCAATGCACAAGAGGCTCAAAAAGCGCCCGCGCTTCTCCGTTTTCGACTTTTTTGAAACAGTCAGCAGCTTCTGTTGGATCTCTTTATCGGTTAGCTTTTCCAAAGCCGAATCCTCCTTATTGCCGGTTCCCTATTAAATTACCCTGCCAGTCGCGTTCGACTTTCATCTGCGACACAGGAATGTATCCCAATTGGGGAACGATCTCTTCTTGGACTTTTTTCGAGAGCATGTAATCCAAAAAGCTTTTGGTCAATTTCGTTGGTGCACCTTTCGTATACATATGCTCATAGCTCCAAATCGTCCATTGATTGCTTTTGACATTCTCTTCAGTCGGCTGAACATCGTCGACCGAAAGTGTCTGGACGGACTTATCCACATAAGAAAAAGCCACATAACTGATCGCTCCCGGTGTATCGGAAACGATTTGGCGGACCATCCCGCTCGAATCTTGTTCTTGGGCTTCTTTGGCCGTTTTGCCCTTCAAGACCCAATGCTCGAATGTCGCGCGGGTCCCGCTGCCGTTTGCGCGGTTGAGGAGAACGATCTTTTGATCTTTTCCGCCGAGCGCTTGCCAATTTGTGATCTCACCGGTGAAAATTTTCGCCAGATTTTCCATGGAGATATTTTGGACCCCGACCTTTTTATTCGTGATCGGCGTGATCCCGACGACCGCGACTTTGTGATCGACCAGTTTGGACGCATCGATCCCCTTTTTCTCTTCGGCGAATAAATCACTGTTGCCGATCTGCACCGCGCCGTTTTGGACTTGCGAAAGTCCGGTCCCGCTGCCGCCGCCCTGCACATTGATAAATCTGCCAGGATACTTACTGCTATAGTCTTCGCTGACCGTTTCGACCAGCGGCTGAAGCGCACTCGAGCCGACTGCGGTGATCGACTCGCCGCGATCGATCCATTTGCTGCATCCGCCTAAAAAGAACAACAGCGCGATTCCGATTATGACCCCGTAAAGCGGCCTTTTTTTCATTGATCGTTCCCTCCATTACCTGCCCCGATTCAGTTTCCTTCATTCTTAACATTAAGGAAACTTTCTAAAAAAAGCAAGTTAATTTCACGTAAAGTCCCGCAGCGATTTTCAGTATTTTCAGATGGAAAAAGTGGTTCCCACCTTTTTTGTTCTATGTTATACTCTTAGTGGAATGCTTTATTCATGGATTACATGACAGCAAGCCTTCCTCCTGACAATTTTTTCCCCAAAAGATTGTCCAGGAAACATCATCCCTTACGAAAAGCAGATCGTCTCCCTGGCGGTCTGCTTTTCCATTTGTCCAAAAAAGGATCCGCGACAAGTCACGGATCCTTTTTTGGACTCTAAAAGCAGCTTCTTATACTTTAAGAAATCGTCTCATTGAGAAAACTGAACCAAGCGAACCGATCACGATGCCGATCGCGAGGATCCCCAGACTGAGCGGCAGTGCGAGTTCATGCGGCTGAACAAGCGCATAGCCGAGCTTCAATACTTCTGGATTGAACTTCTGATAAAAAAACGGATAGCCGAAAACGATCAATGCCACCGGCAAGATCGCACCAAGTATGCCGATCCATGCGCCTTCTAAAAAGAACGGCGCACGGATATAGCTGTTTTTAGCGCCGACGAGCCGCATGATCTGGATCTCTTCGCTTCTGGAGAAGATCGTCAGCCGGATCGTATTGGCGATCAAAAGGATCGCTACCAAAATCAGCACCGCGCCAGCGATCAATGCCCAAAGACGCGCATTTTTGCTGCCTTTGATCAAGCGGTCAGCTGCTTTCCCGCCATATTCGGCGTACTCAACATGCGCGAGCTTCTGGGCAGCTTGCTGGATTTGTTTCGTATCTTCCGGACTTTTGGCCTGTACGATATATACATCATACAGCGGATTCTCATCGCCTTTGATCGGATCGAAGGCATCGCCCATTTCTTTTTGGACCTTTTCGAGCTGTTCATCTTTGCTGGAGAAGGTCACTTTTTGGACATCGTTCAGACCTTTCAGCTCTTCTTTCAGCGTATCAAGATCTTTTTGTTCCGTTCCGATCGAAACAAAGACCGATACATTCACGCTTTTTTCGACTTCTTGCGTGATTTTCCCCAAGTTGAGGATCAAGAGGGCAAAAATGCTGACGAGGATCAGCGAGATCGACACCGCCAGCGCAGCGCCGAAAGTCATCCAGCCGTTTCGTTTTAAACTAATCAAACTTTCTTTCAAGTGGCGCAGCATATTCATCCTCCTTCCGGTCATCAGTGATCTTTCCGTGTTCGATCGTGATCACCCGATGGGGATGAGCTTTGATCAGTGCATGATTATGGGTCGCCATGATGACCAGCGTCCCTTCAGCATGGATCTTTTCCAAGATCTGCATGATCTCTTCGGCTGTTTGTGCGTCGAGGTTGCCGGTCGGTTCATCAGCGATCAAGATGCTCGGCCGGTCAACGATCGCCCGGGCGATCGAAAGCCGCTGCTGTTCACCGCCGGATAGTTCATCGGGAAAAGCTTTTAGCTTGTTTTCCAACCCGACTTTTTTCAAGGCTTCCAACACCCGCGGCTTGATTTCGCGCTTTTTCGTTTTGATCACTTCGAGGGCAAAAGCGACATTTTCATACACATTTTTTTTCGGCAGCAGTTTATAGTCTTGAAAAACGACACTGATCTTGCGGCGCAACAGCGGGATCTGCCGCCGTTTGATTTTGCGCAAATTGTAACCGGCCACGATGACTTCGCCGCGGCTCGCTTTTTCTTCGCGGTACAACAGCTTGATAAAAGTCGATTTCCCCGCGCCGCTCGGTCCGATGAGATATACGAATTCATCCGGCTGGATCTCGAGGTTGAGCGTATCGAGCGCCGTGATGCCATGCGGATATTTTTTACTGACTTCTTTTAACTCAATCATGAATTCCTCTTTCCTTCCATAACGATCGGGATTCATTATACCAAATGAAGATTGCAAACGACTTTCACAAGTTTACAAACAGATTGCAATTCTGCTACTTTGCCTCTTCCTGTGAAAGATGCCATTTCAGATAGGCATCGATGAAGCCGTCCAAGTCGCCGTCCATCACAGCCTGGACATTGCCGGTCTCGTGATTGGTCCGGTGATCTTTGACCATCGAATAAGGATGGAAAACGTACGAGCGGATCTGCGAGCCCCAGCCGATATCCATTTGGTCGCCGCGCAATTTCGCAGCTTCTTCGGCTTTTTTCTCTTCTTCCAGCTGATAAAGTTTCGCTTTCAGCATCTTCATCGCTTGTTCGCGGTTTTGCAGCTGCGAGCGCTGCGCTTGCGAAGCGACAACGATCCCGGTCGGCAAGTGGGTGATCCGGACCGCCGAGGACGTCTTGTTGATATGCTGCCCGCCGGCGCCTGACGCACGGTAGACATCGATCTTCAAGTCATCCGGGTTGATATCGACTTCGATCGTATCATCAAGTTCCGGCATGACTTCGGCCGAACAAAATGACGTATGACGCCGCTTGGCAGAGTCGAACGGCGAGATCCGCACAAGCCGGTGCACGCCGCGTTCGCTCTTCAAATATCCGAAAGCGTTATAGCCTTTGATCAACAGCGTCACACTTTTGATCCCCGCTTCGTCACCAGCTTGATAATCGACGACTTCCACTGCAAAGTCGTGCTGTTCGGCCCAGCGGGTGTACATTCGCAGCAGCATGCTGCCCCAATCTTGCGATTCCGTCCCGCCGGCACCCGGATGAAGTTCCAAGATCGCATTGTTGTGGTCATACGGTCCTTGGAGGAGCATCCCTAATTCATATTGATCCAAATGCGTTTTCGTTGCCGTCAGTTTATTTTCAAGTTCCGTTTGCAGTTCCGCATCCGGCTCATCTTGCAGCATCTCAAACAAAAGTTCCAACTCGGAAACTTGTTCGTCGAGCTCGTGGAACTGGTCGAATTCGCTTTTTTTGCTGTTGGTTTCATTGATGATCGCCTGTGCCCGCGCTTGGTCATCCCAAAAATCAGGCTGGGCCATCATCGATTCATTTTGTGCGATATCTTCTTCCAATTGATCTAAGTCAAAGAGACCTCCTGAATGAGTTGATAGTAGTCTGCATTTCGTCTAATTTGTTGCGGATCTCCGCATTTTCCATAATAAATCTCCCCTTTTTTGATGACGGCAAAAAGCTGGAACGATGATCATCTGAAAGCATCATGTTCCAGCCTATGCCAGTTATTTTTTGCCGTGGCAATTTTTATATTTTTTTCCGCTGCCGCATGGACATGGATCATTGCGGCCGACTTTTTTGACGTGTGCTGGTTTTTTCGCGCTGGCGGTATTCGCTTCTTCGGTATTGCCGCCTTGAGCGCTGCCTTGAGCAACTTGTTCGCGCTGTACATTTTGGCGGATCTCGGCTTTCATGAAGAGCCGCGTTACTTCAAATTCGATCGCTCCGACCATATCTTCAAACATTTGATAGCCTTCTGTTTGATATTCGACAAGCGGATTGTTCTGCCCATAAGAGCGCAGGCCGATCGATTGGCGCAGCTGATCCATCGCATCGATGTGATCCGTCCATTTGCTGTCGACGACTCGCAAGATCACGACTTTTTGAAATTCAAGCATTTGTTCTGGTCCGTTCAAGTGCTTCTCTTTTTCATGGAGCACATCATCGGCAAGCCGGTACAAATAAGCTTTCATTTCTTCCGGCGTCTTGCCTTCCAGATCATCCAAATTGATTTCGTCTTCGTGCACGACCGCATTTCTGGCAAAATCTAAAATGCCTTCATATTTCGGATTTTTCGGATCCATCAAGGTATGATCGTCAACGACCCGGTCAACCGTCCGGCGCACCATATTCATCAAGACGTCGGTCAATGTCTTGTCTTCCATGATCACTTGCTGGCGCTGATTGTAAATGATCTCGCGCTGTTCGCGGATGACATCATCATATTGCAGGACATTTTTCCGGGAATCATAGTTGTTCCCTTCAACACGCCGCTGCGCGGCTTCCACTTGTTTGCTGAGCATCTTGCTCTGGATCACGGCATCTTCTTCGCCGATATTCAAGCGTTCCAAGAAAGCCGTCACCCGTTCAGAGCCGAAACGCTTCATCAAATCGTCTTGCAGCGAAAGATAAAACTGTGTCCAGCCTGGATCTCCTTGGCGCCCGGAACGTCCGCGCAGCTGGTTATCGATCCGCCGCGATTCGTGGCGTTCGGTCCCGATCACCGCTAAACCGCCGAGTTCGATGACGCCCAGTCCGAGCTTGATGTCGGTCCCGCGTCCAGCCATGTTGGTCGCGATCGTGACCGCACCTTTTTGACCGGCGTTCATGATGATCTCAGCTTCTTTAAAGTGATTTTTAGCGTTCAGCACTTCATGCGGGATTTTTTCTTTATTCAGCATATCGCTCAACAGTTCGGAAGTTTCGACTGCCACTGTCCCGACAAGGACCGGCTGCCCTTTCAAGTGGCGTTCTTTGATGTCTTTCACGACTGCCTTGAATTTTGATTTCAACGTTGGATATAAAAGATCCGCCTGGTCGATCCGGATGATCGGCCGGTTCGTCGGGATCTGAATCACTTGCATATTGTAGATTTCGCGGAACTCTTCTTCTTCAGTTTTCGCCGTCCCGGTCATCCCGGCCAGCTTCTTATACATCCGGAAGTAGTTCTGGAAGGTAATCGTCGCCATCGTTTGCGTTTCATCTTCGACTTCAACGCCTTCTTTAGCTTCGATCGCTTGATGGAGCCCGTCAGAATAGCGGCGGCCGTCCATAATGCGCCCGGTGAATTGATCAACGATCAAAACTTTGCCTTCTTGGACGACATAGTCGATATCGCGGATCATGATGTAGTTGGCACGTAAACTTTGATCCAAGTAATGAGTCAGCGCCGTATTTTCGACATCATATAAGTTTTCAACACCGAAATTTTCTTCGGCTTTTTCGATCCCTTCTTCTGTCAATGAGATCGTCTTCGACTGGACGTCGATCTTGTAATCGACTTCTTCTTTGAGCCGTTTGACAAAATTATCAGCTCGCGTATAAAAAGCTGTCGATTTTTCAGCCTGCCCGGAAATGATCAGCGGGGTCCGCGCTTCATCGATCAAGATCGAATCGACTTCATCGACGATCGCATAGTTCAAAGGACGCTGCACCATTTGGTCGCGGTAAACGACCATGTTGTCGCGCAGATAATCAAAGCCGAGTTCATTATTCGTATTGTAAGTAATATCGCATAAATACGCTTCCCGCTTTTCTTCTGGCGACATAGCATTCAAGTTCAAGCCGACCGTAAGTCCTAAAAAGCGGAACAGCTCGCCCATTTCCTGTGCATCACGAGTTGCCAAATATTCATTGACGGTAACAACGTGGACCCCTTCGCTGCTCAACGCATTCAAATAAAGCGGCATCGTCGACGTCAACGTTTTCCCTTCACCGGTTTTCATCTCGGCGATATCCCCATGGTGCAGTACGATCCCGCCCATGATCTGAACGTGAAACGGATACAGTCCTAAAACACGCCGCGCTCCTTCACGGACGAGCGCGAATGCTTCGACTAAAAGATCGTCCAGCTCTTCACCTTGTTTTACCCGATTTTTATATTCTTCGGTTTTCGCGCGCATTTCATCATCTGTGAGAGCTTCCATCTGCTCAGCCAGCGCTTCGACTTTATCCGCCGTATCGCTCAACCGTTTTAATTCTTTTTTATCGCTTTCAACGATTTTCTTTAAAAGATTCGCCATTGCCATTTCCTTTCGAATTCGTCTATTCTGTCAAGTTTTCATTGCCTCATTCAAATGTTTGTTCCATTTTGCCTGAACGCATTCCGACCGTCAATAAACAACAGTAAAATGCGGGCCTCTCGCGTATCAATATGTATTCCGCTATCTTCTATAGTAGCATTTTCACAATCAAATTGAAATAGTTATCTGAACGGAAAAGGTCCGGAAAAGAGTGCCTCTCTTCCGGACCTTTCACATATTCATGTTAAATGAAAAATGCCTCTAATCGGTTTCGATCAAGCCGTACTTGCCGTCTTTCCGCCGATAAACAATGCTCGTGCCGTTTGTTTCGGCATCTTCAAAAATAAAGAAGTTGTGCCCGAGCATATTCATTTGCAGAACAGCTTCTTCGCTGTCCATCGGTTTAAGCGAAACACGTTTCGTGCGGACGATGTCAAGCGAGTTATTGCCTTCTTCTTCGTCGGCAATACTTGCCACCACTTCCGTTGGAACCCCAGTTTCACGTGATTTGCGATGGATTTTGGTTTTGTATTTGCGGATTTGCCGCTCAAGCTTGTCGACAACCAAATCGATGCTGGCATAGAGATCAGGTGAAGTTTCTTCAGCCCGTAAAATGATATAAGGAAGCGGAATCGTTACTTCTACTTTCGCTGTTTTTTCTGTGTAAACTTTTAAATTTACATGTGCAGTTGCTTCAGGCACATCAGTAAAGTATCGTTCCAGCTTGCCGACCTTTTTCTCGACATAATCGCGAATTGCCGGCGTTACTTCGATATTTTCACCACGAACGTTATATCTAAACATATTACCTACCCCTTTCATCTACCATCAAAAGAAAACTGAAGGACCACTCTTCGGCTTTCTCCCTTACCATTATTATAGCTAATGAAAGCGCATTTGCAAAGAGATTCCTCTCTCAGCGGGCCAAGGAAATGCTGATAAGATTCTCTGTTCCTTGCCAGAAAGGGCCGGAGCGCCAGAAAAGATCTTTTGCGTGGAACAATGTCCGCCCAGTCGTATAGACGTCATCGAACAAGCAGATCGGCTGCTCGCGCAATGTCGCGCGCAGCTGAAAAGGCTGCACTAATCTCAATCGCTCTTGGCGGCTTTTCCCGGCTTGCGGGGCAGTCGCTGTCATTTTTTCCAAAAGGGGCGTTTGCGGGATCCCAGCAGCTTCCAGCAGCGCATTGACTGGATCGAAGCCGCGCTGCTGATTTTTCGCCGCCACGCTTGGGATCGGCACGATCTGCCAGCCCTTTTTGCTGAGCGGCCCGAGCGCCGCGGCGATTATCTCTGAAAACACTTGCCGCAAACGGTAATCGCCACCATATTTGTATTGCTGCAGTACTTCTTTCATTGCACCTTCATAATGGATCAAGCCGCGGTGGGCAAAAGTCTTTTCGGGATAAACCATATGCCAATACGCACACTCCGGACAAGCGTCTTCTGCAACACCGCTTTTGCCGCAGCCGGGACAATTTCCGCTCGCATAAAAAACAAAAGCCGCGCGGCAGCTCGGACAAAGCTGGTCGCGCGCGAGCGGCGCCAAGCCAAAAAAGCTGCGGCACGTTAAACGCGGATGGCTCCGCGTCCTACACATCGGACAGCTCATCCAACAGTCCCTCCTCGCCGGCTTTTTGGTTCAAATAACGCACTTGCCCTTTCACTTCTGTCATCGCACGTGTCTGACCATCATGCACGAATATAACTTCCCCCGCCAGATTTTCCACTTTGCGCCCGACCCGCCCCAGGATCTGCAGCAGGCTGGCCGTATTGAATACTCGGTGGTTCGCACCCAGCACGAGCACACTGACCCCGCTAAATGTGACCCCACGCTCTAGGATCGTCGTTGTGATAAGGATCTCCAGCTCTCCCCGGCGCAGCGCGGCGACTTTTTCTTTCCGTTTTGCATCACCGCTGTAGACCCAAGCGCTTTTATAATCAGGAAGCTTCCGTTTGATCCAGTGAGCGACCGCTTCCAAATGACGGATTTCGGGACAAAAAATCAAGAGCGGTCCATTTTCGACGAGTTTTTTGATTCTTTTCTGCAGCCGCTGCGGAAGTTTAGCTTTTTCAATTGCTGCTTCCCACTTGTTCAGCCAAATAAATTGCGGCTGCGGCAGGGGTTTGCGGTGAAACCGTGCCGGCAAAAGAGATAATGCCAGCTCGCCGCTTTTCGTTTGCTGCAGCATTTCTTTTGACGGCGTCGCTGACAAGTAAACGATGCGCCCAGCTGATTTGACAGCTTTCTTGACACCGAATGCCAGCATTTCATCGCCGGCAAACGGAAACGCATCGACTTCATCCACGATCACCAACTCAAACGCATCTTTAAAGCGCAGGAGCTGATGCGTCGTACACACTATGAGCGGCGTAAAGCGATATTTTTCTTCGCTGCCGCCGTGAAGCAGGAGCTGCGGCACCTTTTCAAATGCATCTTTTAAGCGCGGAGCGATCTCACGGCAGACATCGACGCGCGGCGAGACAAAAGCAACTCTCCCGCCTTTAGAAAGAACTTCATCGATCAGCGGAAACAGCATTTCTGTTTTTCCCGCCCCCGTAACGGCCCATACTAAATGCGGCTTCACAGTATTTTCACATAATTGGCGGCTGACGCGCATCTGCGCGGCAGTAAGGCGTCCTTGCCAAGACAATACACTGGCTGGTGCACTGGTGGCGGGTGCGGGACTGCTTTTTACCGGTGAGGGCAAATGAAACAGCGCAGTCTGTGTGCACATTCTCCCCATGATCAAACAAGCAGGACAAAAATAGCGCGGCTTCGCATCTGCTGAAAGCGGAAGATGCGCAACTTTTGCGGTCGTCACGCTCCCGCAGCGGCGGCAGTGAACATGATTACCGCGAAGAAAGACCGCTTGTTCGCTTTTGATCATTTCTTTTTTCAGTTGCCGGCGCGCATGCTCGGACAATTCGCTGAGTGCGACATGCCGTCCCCAAAGTTCTTCCACAGGCTTCCCCTCCTGTAACTAGATACGCAAAAGAAAAGATTGTGACAAAAGTGTCCAACTTCGATAGAATGCTTGACTGTTAATCAATAGGTCGCTAGTTCGAATCCAGCCGGGACAGTCGCGAGATAGAGCAGCCTGGTAGCTTGTTAGATCCATAAGCTAGAAGCCGTTGGTTCAAATCCAGAGCTGGGTGTTGATGTTCTTGCGGATGTAGTTTAATGGTAAAACTTCGGTCTTCCAAACCGATGATATGACTTCAATTCTCATTATCCGCTTTATTAAAAATTTAGCTTAATCAAAAAAACAATCGTCACCATGACCAACATTTGTATCACTGCCAGAATCGTAGTAGACTTTCAATAATAATAATTGTAATTATTATAATCAAATCTAAATTGGTAAGATTAGCATAATCAATTATGTTATAAGGAGGATTTATATATGAAGCTAAGATATGGATTGGATGCGCCATTAGTGCCGATTATGTTCATAGGAGTTGGAATCATCACTTTGGTCAATCTCGATTTTAATCATCAATATGTTGGATCGATCATTTCGCTGATCTTTGGATTGAGTATGCTGACTTCTGGAATGATTTTTATTCATACCTCACTTTGGGGAAAGCTTGCTATTTGGCAAACCATCCTGAGTAAATTGAAGATTAACGGAAATGAAAAAGTACTGGATTTAGGTTGTGGTAGTGGTGCAGTTTTGATTTTATTTGCAAAATTACTTACAAAAGGTGGGTCCGCAGATGGTGTTGATCTCTGGTTGAGTCGAGATCAATCAAACAATTCTGCTGCAAAAACTCAGACTAACATCGATTACAATCATGTTGGTGATCGAACGACATTAATCACAGCTGATATGGCTGATCTCCCAGTGCATGATCATGATTATGATTATGTGGTATCCAGTTATGCTTTTCATAACATTAAGCCAGCTTCCAAGCGTGATCAGGCATTGAAGGAAGCAGTTCGAGTGCTCAAACCGGGCGGACGTTTGATCATTGTTGATATGGAAAATAAATTCAAAGAGTATAAAAGTATCTTGGAGCAAAATGGTCTTTCAAATGTTGTTGTTACTAGGACTGGCATTAATGGATGGTGGGGAGGACCATGGATGGGGTCGTTTGTCATCAGTGGCACCAAGTGAGGCAAAATCCATGCGCTAGTTACTGCTTTAATCCTTCTAATAGACATCAAAAGCGGCTGAACAAAAGGTATTTCTACTCTTGTTCAGTCGTTCTTTTAAGTGTCATTGCTGATATTATTTATATTTAACAGTCGTTCCATACGCTGCTACTGACTGCACATCTGCACCAATGAATCCGAAATCAAAACGCATCATCACAACTGCCCCGGCTGGATTTGAACCAGCGGCCCATACTAAATATGGCTTCGCAGTATTTTCACATAATCGGTGGCTGACGCGCATCTGCATGGCGGTAAGGCGTCCTTGCTAAGTCAGCTAAGTCAATACACTGGCTGGCGCACTGGTGGGTGTAGGACTGCTTTTTACCGGTGAAGGCAGCAGACTATGGTAAACTACAAGATAGAGAGAAGGTGCGAAATTGATCGATCATTATTTTACCCTGGCAAAAGACGGCCAGCACGAGCTCGAGATCAAAAAGTCTCGTTTTCTTTGTACGCTGAAGCGGCTGCAGACGGAAGAAGAAGCAAAAGAAGCTATTCATGCGCTGAAAAAAGAGCATTACCGCGCAAACCATAATTGTTCGGCCTTTATTTTAGGAAAAAAAGCCGAAGTCCAGCGATCGAGCGATGACGGCGAACCGAGCGGAACGGCCGGCATGCCGATCCTTGAAGTATTGCGGAAAAACCAGCTGGTCGATGTCTTAGCAGTCGTCACCCGCTACTTCGGCGGGATCAAGCTGGGGGCCGGCGGTTTGATCCGCGCTTACAGCAACGCAACGAGCACCGCACTTGAAACGCTCGGGATCGTCGAAGCAAAACTGCAGCAGGAGCTTTTGCTCACGATCGACTACTCGCAGCAGCGGACTTTCGAACATTTTCTCGCGGAGTTTCCCGACGTGCTGAAAGAGACGCGCTACACTGAAAAAATCGATTATGTTTTGAGCATTGATGAAGCCGAGATCCCTGATTTTCGTGCAAAGATCATTGACCTTTTGAGCGGCAAAGTCCAAATCACACTCGGTGAAAAAGGCTACCGCGAGATCCCGGTCAAAAATCATTTTTCCAGATAAAATTCAAAACGGTTGCCGGCATATTGTGTACGAACATATTCAAACGGCTTGCCATTATTCAAATAGCTGACTTGCCGCAGCTTTAGGATCGCGTCGCCGCGCTTGACTCGCAGATAATCCGCGGTCTGCTCCGAGGCGAGCTGCGCTGTGATCGTCTGCTCGGCATGTTTGATTTCTTGCTTTCCTTTCGTTTCAAGCGTGTGGTAAAGCGAGGTCGTGATCTCATGCTTCGTAAAGCCTTGAACAAGAGCAGCCGGAAGACTCGCGACTTCAAAACAGATCGGAACGTTATCTGCATAGCGGATCCGCTCCATCTTGAGGATCGTCTCATCCGGTGCCAGCTGGAGCTCTTCTTGTTCGCTTGAGCTGGGCAGGGTCGTATAGTAGGAAAGCGTCCGACTCGAAGGATGTTTTCCTTGAGCCTTCATGATCTCAGTAAAACTGGTCACGCCGCTCATCTTTTCCTGCACTTTTTTATTAGCGATGTATGTTCCCGAGCCAACTTTGCGCTCGAGGATCCCTTCATCCGCCAGCAGCTGAACTGCTTGGCGCAAGGTCATGCGGCTGACCCCGAATTGAACACTCAGCTCACGCTCCGAAGGCAGGCGGTCGCCGATTTTATAAATCCCGGCGGCGATTTGTTTTTTTAATTGGTCATGGATCTGGATATAGATCGGTGGCGTATTTGCGGCCATCTTTTTCACCTCTTATCGTCCATATTATAACTGGTATATACCATAATTTCAATTATGAAAAATGGCCTGAATCGACAGATTCAAGGCCATTTTTTTATTTCTCAAGCAGCATTTCGGATGCTTTCAATTCTTTTTTCGCGGTCGCCATCATCAAGCGGATCCGGTTCAGCTGATTGACTAGCGAAGCCCCCGGATCATAGTCGATCGGTGAAATATTTGCTTTTGGATATTGATGACGCAATTCTTTGATCACTCCTTTGCCGACAACGTGATTCGGCAGGCAACCAAACGGCTGCATGCAGACGATGTTGTGGACATCTTCTTTCAGGAGCGCGATCATCTCGCCGGTCAAAAACCAGCCTTCACCGGTATGGTTCCCGATCGAAAGCACTTTGCTCGCCCCGTCCGCCAGCTCATAGATCGAATGGATCCCGTTGAAACGCTTCGAAGCGCGCAGCGCATTATCCATCGGTTTTTCAAGCAGTTCGATCATTTTGATCGCGAATTCGGCCAGCATTTTGCTCTTTTTCGGCATTCCCAGATTTTCATATTTCCAGATCTGATTGTAAAGCGAATAGTTCATGAAGCCGACGATGTCCGGCACGACCGCCTCGGCGCCTTCTTCTTCCAGCAGACGCACGATGTCATTATTAGCAGTTGGCGAGTATTTTACTAAGATCTCGCCGACTACGCCGACTTTCGGCTTTTGAATGTCGCGCAGCGGGATTGTATCAAAATCTGCGATGATTTTTTTCATGTTGCGGACAAACTGTGTATAAGAACCCTTTTTGATACTCGGCTGAATCCGCTCGAGCCACTTGTCATGCAAGCGATCGACAGCCCCTTTTTCCACTTCGTACGGGCGCGTCCGGTAAACGACGCGCTCAAACAAGTCGCCGTAGATAAATGCCAAAGCCGCACGTTTCGCCAGCGGCAAAGTAAATTTGAATCCCGGGTTTTGTTCGACTCCTTTGTTGCCCAGTGAGATGCTGACGACTGGGATCTTGCCGAAGCCGGCATCTTGGAGCGCTTTGCGCAGGAGCGGGATATAATTGGTCGCCCGGCAGCCGCCGCCAGTCTGAGTCATCATGACCGAGGTATTGCGCGGATCATACTTCCCGCTTTGGAGCGCCTCGATCAATTGGCCGATCGAGATGATCGCCGGGTAGCATGCATCGTTATTGACGAATTTTAAGCCGACGTTGACGGCTTCCCGGTCCATCGTCGCCAGATTGACGACATTGTAGCCGGAAGCTTTCAGTGCGGTGTCAAGCAGCCGGTCTTGGTGGATCGGGCTCAGCATCGGGATCAAAAGCGTATGTTTTTTCCGCATTTCTTTAGTGAAAATGATCTTGGCCGGTTCGTCAAAACGCTTTGCCGGTATGAAATCTTTTTTCGCCCGTTCATCAACCGCGGCTTTTAGCGAGCGCAGCCGGATCCGGATCGCGCCCAAATTCGAGCCTTCATCGATCTTGAGGACTGTATAGATCTTGCCGTATTGTTCCATGATCTCTTCGACTTGGTCCGTCGTGACGGCGTCCAAGCCGCAGCCGAACGAATTCAGCTGGACCAGTTCCAAATTCTTCATTTTTGCAACGACACGTGCCGCCGCATATAACCGTGAATGATAGACCCATTGATTGACGACCCGCAAGTCGCCGACATTTTCCAAATGCGAGATCGAGTCTTCTGTCAAAACATGGAAGCCTTCCTGCACGATCACGTCAGCGATCCCGTGATTGATCTCAGGATCCAAATGATACGGGCGGCCGGATAAAACGATCCCGCGCTGGCCGGTCTCTTGGATCCGTGCCAACGTCTCTTCGCCTTTTTTGCGGATCTTATCCTTGAAACTGTCCAACTCCGCGTACCCGTGATGAAGCGCCTTAGCGATCTCTTCTTGCGGGATCTCCAGATCAGCGAACGTTTCGCTCAGCACGCGTGCGACTGACACTTCATCTGCCAAATTGATATACGGATTGCGGTAGTCGACTTTGCCGGCACGGATATCATCGACGTTGTTCTTGATGACATCCGGATAGCTCTGCACGATCGGACAATTGAAATGGTTATCCGCGCCGGAAGATTCGACTCGTTCAAAAACAACGCCCGGATAAAAAATCAGCGGCACGCCTTCGTCGATCAACGCTTGGATATGACCGTGCGTGATCTTCGCCGGATAGCAGGCGGTATCGCTCGGGATCGTATCCATCCCGTGTTCATAAAGATCTTTATTGGAACGCGGACTCAAAACGACCCGAAATCCCAGTTCCGTAAAGAAAGTGAACCACAGCGGATAATTCTCATACATATTGAGGACCCGCGGGATCCCGATCTCGCCGCGGATCGCTTTGTTTTTAGCAAGCGGACGGTATTTGTAGAGGCGATTATATTTGTAATCGACCAGATTGATCTTGCGGTTCTGCTTGTCGATCTTGATATCCGCCCCGCGTTCGCAGCGGTTGCCGGTAATGAATTTGCGGCCGTCGGAAAAAATCGTCACTGTCAGCATGCAATTATTTTCGCATTTTCCGCAGTGAGTGAATTCTTTTTCGCTGTCGAAATTCTCTAATTCGCCTTGATCCAAAAGAGTCGTCGTGTCGCCCAGTTCCGCATGATCCAAAGAGATCAAGGCTGCCCCGAACGCTCCCATCAAACCCGCGATCGAAGGACGGACCACTTCGCGACCGCTGACCAGCTCAAAAGCCCGCAGAACCGCTTCATTGTAAAATGTGCCGCCTTGGCAGACGATCTTCTCGCCCAGCTCTTCCGGGCGGCGGATCTTGATGACTTTATAGATCGCATTTTTAATGACAGAATAGGATAACCCGGCTGAGATATCACCGACTTGCGCGCCTTCCTTTTGCACTTGTTTGACTTTGGAGTTCATGAAGACCGTGCAGCGCGATCCCAGATCGACCGGATGTGCTGAATGGAGTGCAGCTTCCGCGAAATCTTCGACTGAATATTTCAGCGACTGGGCAAATGTTTCGATAAAGGAACCGCAGCCTGAAGAACAGGCTTCATTCAACTGGATCGAAGACAGCGCGCCGCCTTTGATCGTCATGGCTTTCATGTCCTGTCCGCCGATATCTAAAATGAAATCGACACCCGGCTGGAAAAATTCGGCTGCTTTATAGTGGGCCATCGTTTCGACTTCACCCAGATCGATCTTGAGTGCATGTTTGATCAATTGTTCCCCGTAACCGGTGACACATGTTTTGGCGATATAAACGTCTTTTGGCATCTCGTCATAAAGACTCGCTAAAACGCCCATCGTGGTTTCCAGCGGCTGTCCTTCGTTATTGCCGTAATAGTCAAACAAAAGATTGCCCGCTTCATCGATCAAGCAGACTTTCGTCGTCGTCGAGCCGGCATCGATCCCTAAATAAGCAGCCCCGTGGTGCTCAGCGAGCGGTTTGCGGGCAACTTGCGCTTCGTTATGGCGTTTGCGAAATTCTGCCAGCTCAGCATCGCTTGAAAAAAGCGGCGGCAGCGTATCCGCCGGCGTCAAGTGCGTCTGGCTGTTCTCCAAAAGGTTTTTGAGCAAGGTCCCGAGCGTTGTTTCCGCAGCTTCTTCAGCATAAAAAGCTGCACCAAGCGCAACGAACAATTGCGGATTTTCCGGAAAGATCACTTCGTCAGGCGCCAGATCGAGCGTTTCAATAAAACGCTGACGGAGCTCCGACATGAAATAGAGCGGGCCGCCCAAAAAGGCGACTTTTCCTTTGATCTTGCGGCCGGCCGCCAGTCCGGCGATCGTTTGATTGACGACCGCTTGAAAAATGCTGGCAGCGATATCTTCTTTGGCAGCCCCTTCATTGATCAGCGGCTGGACATCGGTTTTCGCAAACACTCCGCAGCGCGAGGCGATCGGATAGATCGTCTGATAATTTTTAGCCAGTTCATTGACACCATTGGCATCTGTCTTTAGAAGCGAGGCCATTTGATCGATAAAAGCACCAGTCCCGCCGGCACAAGTCCCGTTCATGCGTTGTTCGAGCGCGCCGTCAAAAAAAGTGATCTTCGCGTCTTCCCCGCCGAGCTCGATCACGACATCCGTCTCCGGGATCAGTTCCTCGACGGTCCGCGTGCAGGCGATCACTTCTTGGACAAAAGGGATCGCAAGCGTTTCTGCCAGTCCCATCCCGCCTGAGCCGGTGATCATCATTTGGAGCGGATGATCGCCGACAACTGCTTGAGCCTCTTTCAAAATCTTGCGGCTCGCTTCTTTTACGTCAGAAAAATGCCGTTCATATTTAGAAAAAAGCGGGGTTTGCTGTTCATCCAGGATCACTAGTTTCACGGTGGTAGAGCCAACGTCGATTCCTGCTTGGTAAGTCATTTGTTTTCCTCCCACTTATGTAAAGCAACACAATGTTGAATAAGATACTAACTGTCTGATATAATACTACTGTTCATTTTAAAAAGAAATCACAAAAATATCAATCAGCAAAAATCAAAAATTGTGGGATAAACAACATATCAAATCAAAATGTCGTTTATTTGGAAAGTTATTTTGTTTAAAGAATCATTCTAATCTTCAAAGGAGCTTTTTTATGAAAAAAAAGAAAACTGATCTGCGCGTGCTGCGTACCAAAAAGATGATCATGGAAGCGTTTATTAAACTCGTCGAAGAAAAAGGGCTGGACCAAGTGACCGTCCAAGACATTGCCAGCCGGGCAATGATCAACCGCGCGACCTTTTACGCTCATTATAAAGATAAACAAGATCTTTACGATCAGATCTTCGAATATGCCTTTACTACGTTTTCGGATATTATCGAAGCGGCGCCGCTGATGGAAAAAAATCGGATCCGCGTCAAGCGGATCGAGCGGGTGCTGACAAATATTTATCAAAATATCCATGAAAACCGCGAATTTTTTCTGACGCTGACTCAGAGCAGTTCGCTGGAGCTTTTGCGCCAACGTCTTGCACAGCTGATCGCCGAAAAATATGCCAATATCTTTGCCCAGTTGCGGATCACCGAAAATGAGATCGAAGTGCCGATCGACTTTATCATCGAATATATGACGTCGATTTTCATCGGCACGCTTCACTGGTGGATCCATACTGACTCGGATATGACCCCGAAACACCTAGCACAGCTAGTGATCAAACTGGTCGGCAACGGCCACTTGACCGTGATGGGTCTTGAGATCGACCGGCAAAATAATTGAATACAGACAAAAAGAGCACGGTAAGGCAATTTTGCCCGGCCGTACTCTTTTTTTGTGAAAATCATCAGCCTGAAACATTCCCATTTGGCGAAACGTGATACCAATAGCTGATCTGTGTATCGGGATCGATGAACTGGACATCATAGCCGTTGCCGTTCGAAGAAGTCCCGGCCAGATTCGCATGCGGCTGATTGAGCTGATAGTGATACTCCGCTGCCAAGTTTGCCGCTTCATTTGCACTGACAGTGTTCGTATTTTGGGCAGCTGCGGTCTTCAAGTAGACGTCTTCCAAGATCTGGCCTTTTTGCGAGATCGTCACTCGATTGATAGTCGTGCCGTTTGCCGTGCTGCCGGCTTGATATTGGAAGCTGTACGAACCATTCGAGTTTTGGCCAAGGTACGTCAACCCTTCGGCGCCGCCGACTTGCGGCAGCTGCTTCGCGATCGAAAGGGCGGCCGTATCCGCATCGGTTATGGTTTTTCCGCTGCTCTTTTCAGTTGAAGAACTTGCAGGGGCAGCTGGGGCCCCTTGTTTTGCCACGTTCAAAAGTTTGCCGACTACTTTTTTGAATTTTGCAGACTTATCAGCGGCCTGTTCAGAGATTTTATTGATCGTTGCAGCATCGGCCGCACTGCTGAGCGGCAGACTCTGATCGATCTCAGGACCATTCAGCGCCTTCGTATCACTTTCAAAAAGCGCATTGACAGCCGTCTGAATTTCGATTTTATCTTTCGCATCGTTCAAAAGCGTTTCGCCGGCTTTGCAGCTGGACCTCAAATAATCGAAGTCCTGACCGTTGACGCCGCTGTTTTTCAGTGCCGTCAATCGTTTTTCCTGTTCATCATATTTTGCTTGCAGATCTTCAGCATGCGCAGTATCCGTATTCGCTGCCAATAGATCGTAATCACGTTCAGCGTAAAACGCTTGGGTTTCTTTCATCAGCTGATCGATTTTTCTTTTTTCCGCTTTGATTTTTTTTCTGGAATTTTGCGGGACTGCCGATGCTGTATAAGCATAGACTGCTCCGCCCCCGCAAATAAGCAAAATGCCCAACAACCAGATGATTCCTTTTTTCGCTTTCATAAAAAAACTTTCCCTCCTTTGATTTACCCCCTTTTCATCTTATCATATTCAGCTGCTGAAACGGATATATCTTTTTGATTTTCTTG
The DNA here is from genome assembly GCA_022649665.1 of Enterococcaceae bacterium. Taxonomy (GTDB): domain Bacteria; phylum Bacillota; class Bacilli; order Lactobacillales; family Enterococcaceae; genus JALCOL01. The sequence goes on along the minus strand of JALCOL010000002.1, from coordinate 66,266 downwards.
TGAAAATGTAGGAGTGCAAGCTCTGCATAAAAAAAGCTGTATCCGGATATTCCCGGATGCAGCTCACTCGATTGTTATTGATATTTTGCAAAAATAAAATCAGCGGTTCTTAGCATGCCATTTTTTTGTATGGGCTGTCGGGCGTTCATACGTCACTTTCTTCGCCAATTTCGGCAAACCTTTGCGATTTTTCTCGATACCGATCTTCACCTTCATATTTTGATGATGCGTTAAATTGTAGACATCGATCGAGATCTCTTTCAGACGATCTTTCAATTTCATGATAAATCCCCTCTCCCAATAGGATACCTTTTCTCTAATGTAGCCCAAAAGAAAAACTTTGTAAACTAAAAGGAAAGGTCATGACAAAAGCGGTAAGCTTCGAGAAATAAGAAGAAAGCAGCGAAAATAGTTTTTCTTATTTTCGTGCGCTTGCGGATTATTTCCGAGAAGCTGCTTTTAGAATGCCGTTTATCACGAAAGGTCATGACAAAAGCGGTAAGCTTCGAGAAATAAGAAGAAAGCAGCGAAAATAGTTTTTCTTATTTTCGTGCGCTTGCGGATTATTTCCGAGAAGCTGCTTTTAGAATGCCGTTTATCACGAAAGGTCATGACAAAAGCGGTAAGCTTCGAGAAATAAGAAGAAGGCGGCGAAAATAGTTTTTCTTATTTTCGTGCGCTTGCAGATTATTTCCGAGAAGCTGCTTTTGGAATGCCGTTTATCACGAAAGGTCATGACAAAAGCGGTAAGCTTCGAGAAATAAGAAGAAAGCGGCGAAAGAACAGAAGAGTCCGGCCAAGGATCTGCCGGACTCGCACTTATGAATGACTGGGGTAGCTGGATTCGAACCAACGCATGAGGGAGTCAAAGTCCCTTGCCTTACCGCTTGGCTATACCCCAATGGTGGAGGAGAGTGGATTCGAACCACTGAACCCGAAGGAACGGATTTACAGTCCGTCGCGTTTAGCCACTTCGCTACTCCTCCAAAAAGCCGCAATCAGCGACTTTTTTATCATAAAGCATTCTTTTTATTATTTCAAGTCTTTTTTCCTGATTTCAGTTGTGCAAATTGACAAAGCGGATGATCATCTCGATCCCTTCATTTTGCGAATGGACCGTTTGTTCAGATTCTTCCGGAATTTGAACGATGAATTTCTTCTCGCTGATTTCAAGTACTTTGCCGATTTCTTTTTTCCCGGAACTCAACGCGATCCCTTCAACTTGCATTCCCTGATAGTCCGCTTTGATCTCGCGGGTATCGATTTGGATATCATGATTTTTTTTCGCCATTTTCTGCGCCTCCTGACCACAGGAAGCGTATCATAATTCAGCGCTTTTGTGAAGACGAGCTGCTGATTTTAATCTCTGACACGTGTCGGGACTGCCTGGATCACTTTATAACCGGCATCGCTCAACAATTTTTTCACCGCGGCGCCGTCATCGGTCGCGACTTGGAGCTCGAGCGTGATCTTGTTGGGGCGCGGCAAAACGATCACCGTTAAAATATCGTAATCGGCATCTGCCAGCCGTTTGGCGATATCCGCCAAGATCCCCTTGTGATTTTCGCCGATCTCAAGCGTGACGCGGATCCCGTTTTCTTTATAGCCGGTGATTTCCAAAAAGGCATCAAAGATATCGTTGTTCGTGATGATCCCGACTAATTTGTCGCCTGCCAACACCGGCAAGACACCGATCTGATGCTGGCGCATCCGATAGATCGCATCTTCCAGCAGCGCGTCCTCTGCGATCGTTACGACTTTTTTGACCATGATATCTTTAACAGTCGTTTTGTTCAGCAGGTAATTGACTTCAAATACGCTGAGACTTGTCGCAGTACTTGGCATCGCTTCAGCGATCACACCCTCGGTGATCAGCCCAACCAATTTCCCGTCAGTGACGACTGGCAGCCGGTGGATATTATTTTTTTTCATCAGATCGACCGCGTCAAAAATCGGTGTTTCCGGCGTAACGGTGATCAACTTTTCCGACATAAAATCTCTTACACTCATCTTTTACCCTCCTAAATATGCTTTTTGGACGGCATCACTTGCCAACAACTCTTTTCCGGTCCCGCTCAAAATGATGCGGCCGGTTTCCAATACGTAGCCGCGATCAGCGATGCTCAACGCCATTTTAGCATTTTGCTCGATCAAAAGCACGGTTGTCCCTTGCCGCTGGATCTCTTGGATGATGTTGAAGATCTCTTGAATGAAAATCGGCGCAAGTCCCATCGACGGTTCATCCAACAGCAAAAGCTTTGGCTGCGCCATCAAAGCGCGCCCCATCGCGAGCATCTGCTGCTCCCCGCCGGACAAGGTCGCGGCATCTTGGTTCAGCCGCTCTTTCAAGATCGGAAAACGCTCAAAGACCATTTTGCGATTTTTTTTGATCGTTTCTTTGTCTTTTTGCACAAACGCGCCCATTTCAAGATTTTCTTTGACCGACATCCCCGGAAAAACATGGCGGCCTTCGGGAACTTGGACCAGCCCTTTTTCAACGATTTTCTGCGGTGAATCTTTCGTGATATTGTCGCCGTTGAAGTCGATCTCGCCGGCGCTCGGCCGGATCAAACCCGAGATCGTATGCAAAATCGTCGTCTTCCCGGCACCGTTGGCCCCGATCAAAGAAACGATCTCACCGGGATCGACGTAGAAGCTGACGTCTTTCACGGCTTGGATCATCCCGTAATGGACCGATAAGTTTTTGACATCTAACAGCATCAAGCCTCGCCTCCCAAATATGCTTTGATCACTTCAGGGTTTTCGCGGATCTCTGCAGGAGTCCCCTCCGCTAAAACACGGCCGTATTCCAACACATAAATACGCTCGCAGACTTTCATGACTAAGGACATATCATGTTCGATCAAGAGGATCGTCATTTTGAACTGTTCTTGGATCTGACGGATCAAATCAGTCAGTTCTGCCGTTTCCTGCGGATTCATGCCGGCGGCCGGTTCGTCCAAAAACAAGATCTTCGGTTCAGTCGCGAGTGCCCGCACGATCTCAAGCCGGCGCTGTTCGCCATACGGCAGATTTTTTGCCAACGTATCGGCTTTGTCTTCCATTTCAAAAATCTTCAGCAAGTCGAATGCTTCTTTTTTCATGACCTCTTCATCTTTGTAAAACTTCGGCAGCCGCAATACTGCCGTCGGGAAGCCTTCTTTATGTTTGGCGTTCATCGCGATCAACACATTATCGAGAACACTCAGATCTTTGAACAGCCGAATATTTTGGAAGGTGCGGCTCAAACCTTTTTTTGCGATCACATAGGTCTTTTTGCCGTTCAAAAGCTCCATATCGCCATTGTCGTCAGCAAGCAGGACTTTGCCGCTGGAAGGCTCGTAGACGCCGGTGATCAAATTGAACAGTGTCGTCTTCCCGGCACCGTTTGGACCGATCAAACCGACCAGTTCATTGGCATCGATCGTCATTGAAACGTTGGAAACAGCTGCCAAGCCGCCGAAGTTTTTCGTCAAATTTTCAATTTGCAGCAGAGCCATCTTTGACGCCTCCCTTCTTTTTGCGGTTCATCAAGCGCGCCAGCGAGAACTCCCAATTGCCCAAAAGACCGTTCGGTTTAAAGATCATGATAATGATCAAAGCCAGCGCATAAATGATCATCCGCAATTGACCGAAGTCTTGCAGGACCATATTCAAGATCCCGAGCGCGATCGAAGCGACGAATGTCCCTGTCAAACTGCCGATCCCGCCAAAGACCACGATGATCAGGATATCGATCGATTTATTAAAGGTAAAGTCTTTCGGCGCGATCGTTTGGATATAGCTGGCATGCAAGCCGCCGGCGATCGCCGCGGTCATTGCGCCGAACACGAATGCCATGACTTTATATTTCGTAGTGTTGACGCCCATCGCTTCTGCCGCGATCTCATCTTCGCGGACCGACATGACAGCGCGTCCCGGCCCGCTATGAATAAAGTTGTAGATCAAGACCGTTGAAAGAACCATCAAAATATACACCAACGACCAGCTGGCCATATTAGGAATACCGAAGAGCCCGGCCGGCCCATTCGTCAGTTTCGGCATATTGATGATCACGATCCGAATGATCTCAGAGATCCCAAGGGTCGCGATCGCTAAATAATCGCCTTTCAGCCGCAGTGTCGGGATCCCGACGACCAGCGCAACAAACCCTGAAAGGATCATACTGATGAAAAGCCCGGTAAACAAGCCGCCCATCGTTGGATTATTCATAAGGACCAAACTAGTCCCATAAGCGCCGATCGCCATAAAGCCGGCATGTCCCAGTGAGAACTGCCCGGCAAAACCGATGATCAAATTCAAACCGGTCGCCAGGATCACGTTGATCCCGATCATTACCATCGTCGTTTCAGAAAAAACGGTGACGAGTCCGGCAACGTGCAGAAAATAAATGATCAAATATCCGATAACGGCGATTCCAAGCCACATCAGATTTACTTTTAAATTCTTTTTCATGAACGTCACCTACACTTTCTCTTTGATATTTTTGCCGAGGAGCCCTGCTGGACGGAAAAGCAGGATCAAGATCAAAACGAGATACACCGCCGCGTCTTTAAACTGCGAGTAAGGTGTCGCAACGACCGCCGTCTCGATCAAGCCGATCGCAAATCCGCCAAGCGCGGCACCGGGAACGATCCCGATTCCGCCTAATACTGCGGCAACAAACGCCTTGATCCCGGGGAGCGCCCCCATCATCGGATCGATCGAATTGTAATAGAGTCCGATCAAGATCCCGGCCGCGGCTGCCAGCGCTGAACCAACGGCAAACGTGAACGAGATCGTACGGTCGACACTGATCCCCATCAATTCTGCCGCATCGGCATCGACGGAAACTGCCCGCATCGCTTTGCCCATTTTAGTGTATTGAATAATAAATTGCAGTGCCAGCATCAGTAAAAGTGCGGTAAACAAGATGATCAGCTGGATCTTGGTGACTTGCAAAAATCCAAAATGATACGTCGCTTTTTCAATGACATCTTGCGGAAAAGAGCGGCTGTTCGAGCCGAAAAAGTAGATCATGACATTTTGCAAAAAATACGAAACTCCGATCGCCGTGATCAGTGCCGCGACCCGTGTCGATTTGCGCAGCGGCCGATACGCGAGAAATTCGATCAGCATTCCCAAGCAGGCGCAAGCCGCCATCGAGATAACAAGGGCCGGCACAAGTCCGATCCCGAGTTTATTGATCGTAAAATAGCCGATAAAAGCACCGATCATATAAATTTCACCGTGCGCGAAGTTGATCAATTTGATGATCCCATAGACCATCGTATAGCCGAGTGCCAACAGCGCATAGATACTGCCGAGAAACAGCCCGTTGACCAGCTGCTGAATGACCATTTCCATAAATACTTCACATCCATTCTTGAATTTTTCGAAAAAGAGAGAAGAGACTGTGACAAAAATTCGCCGCAGCCTCTATTCAAAACGATTTAATTTGGTTTCACGATTTCAGCCGAACTTTCTTTCCCGTCGGTCATCCCGATCACAACGGCATCTTTTTCCGGATTATGATCTTTATCGATCGTCATCGTGCCGGTGACCCCTTTGAAATCTTTCAACTTGCTGAGCGATTTCGTGATCTTCACTGAATTCGCTTCTCCTGCGTCTTCGATCGCTTGTTTGATCATATAGACCGCATCGTATGAAAGTGCATGGAATGAAGAAGGTTCCGCATTATACTTCGCTTTGAACGCTTCAACGAACGGCGCCACTTTGTCAGTAGCCGGCGCTTCTGCGGAGAAGTGGGAAGTATAGAAAACATTCGATACATTTTGTGCACCCGCGATCTCGATCAGCGTCGGATCAGAAAACCCGTCTGCGCCGAGGATCGGCTTGGTGATCCCCATTTCGCGCGCTTGTTTGATGATCAAGCCCGCTTCGGAATAGTATCCTGGAATGAACAAAGCATCGAAGTCGCTGTCTTTGAGTTTCGTCAATTGGGCTTGGAAGTCTTTGTCACCCGCAGTGAAGTTTTCTTCAGAAGCGATCGTTCCTTTGTATTCCCCTTTGAAAGCTTTCGTCAAACCGGTCGCGTAATCCGAAGAGTTATCGCCTAAGATCGCCACTTTTTGTGCTTTCAGCTGGTTTTGAGCGTAACGCGCCAAGATGACCCCTTGCAGACTATCTTGGAAACAGGAACGGAAAACGTATGGTTGGACTTTCCCTTTGGAAACCGTGATCGCATCATCCGTTCCCGAAGGAGTGATCGCTGGAACTGCCGCTTTCGTGATGTTCGGCAGGATCGCTTTGACCGCACTCGATGTGGCTGGCCCAACGATCGCTACCACGCCGCTGTTCGTCAAGTTGGCTGCGACCGAAGCAGCTTCAGCGGTATCGCTCTTATTATCTTTTTCGATCAATTGTATTTTTTTCCCAAGGACACCGCCGGCCTTATTGATCTCGTCAACTGCCAGCTGGATCCCTTCTTTTTCCTGCGTCCCATAAGCTGATACGCTGCCGGACAATTCCATATCGACCCCGATCTTGATCGTATCGCCTTTCGCCGTATTCCCCTCTGCGCTTCCTGAGCCGCCGCCTTTGACATTTCCTGCTCCGCTGCAGGCGCTAAGTAAAGCGAGTGCACCGAGCCCCATCAATAATATGCTGAATCGCTTTTTCATAAAAAAGACCCCCAAATAGTATCAAAATTTAATCGCTTAAAAGCTCATCGATATTTTTCTACTATAAGGGAGGTCTAATGGATTGTCAAGATAATTGTCAGAAAATTTTCTCAATTCACATTTTTTGCTGCTGCCGGCGTTTCCGCGCACTTTCCGGCGGATTGTATGTTTCATCAGGATTTTTGCGCAGACTGAATTTGAGCGGAACATAGTCGATGCCGCCGCGGACAAACGGATTGCAGCGCAAGATACGCGCGATCCCCATTAGAAGTCCTAAAAGCGGTCCATGCATCCGGAGCGCATCGATCATATACTGCGAACATGTTGGATGGTATTTGCAGTGCGGTCCGGTCATCGGCGAAATCGCTTTTTGATAGAAGCGAACTAAAAGGATCAAAAATTTTCGAATCATTTCATCCCTCCTTGGGATGCTTGGTCAAAAGAAAAGACCAGCTCGAGTCGCTCAAAAGAGCCCCGAACCAGCCGCAAAGTGTCTAACGTAAAAAGTCAAAAATATGGGTCCATGTTTTAAGACGAAATACATCGAAAACATGTCCATGGCCAAATCCGCCATAGCCGATCATCATGCCGATAATGAATAAGAGCAGCATGATCAAAAAGACTGCCAGAATGATCACCAAAGTGACCAAAATCCGTCTGATGATGGTATCTTTGATCGTCACGATCATCCCTCCTATCCTGCAGATCAATCGACCACGATTTTTTCTCTGCTTTCTTCCGTGGTGAAGCGTTCAACATCGCCGCCAAGCGCTTGGAGCTTTTTATGGAAATTGTAATAGCCGCGATCCAAGTACTGCAGATTGCTGACGACAGTTTGCCCTTCCGCGCGCAGACCCGCTAAGATCAAAGCTGCTGCCGCACGAAGATCAGTTGCTTTTACATGCGCCCCTTGGAGCTCGCTCGGTCCATAGATCCGGGCCACATTGTTTTCGATCGTAAATTTCGCATTCATTCGGCGCAGCTCTTCCAAATGCTGGAAACGATTTTCAAAAACCGTCTCGGTCGTCACACTCACACCTTCAGCGACTAATTGGATCGCAGTCATCTGCGCCTGCATATCGGTCGGAAAACCGGGATGCGGCATGGTCTTGACATCAGTCGCTTTCAATTTTTCCGGTCCGATGACGCGCAAGCCGCCTTCTTCTTCGGTGATCACAGCGCCCATCTCGGTTAATTTCGAGATCAGCGGCCGGTTATGTTCGGCGATCGCATCTTTGACCAACACATTTCCGTGAGTCATCGCAGAGGCGACCATGAATGTTCCGGCTTCGATCCGGTCTTGCACGATCCCGTATTCAACCCCGTGCAGTTTTTTGACGCCTTCGATTCGAATGACTTCTGTTCCGGCCCCGTGGATCTTTGCGCCCATTTTATTCAAAATATTCGCCAAATCAACGATCTCCGGTTCGCGGGCGACGTTTTCAAGCGTCGTCGTCCCTTTCGCATAAATCGCCGCCATCATGATATTTTGCGTCGCGCCGACACTCGGGAAATCCAAATAAATATTCGCTCCCACTAATTCATCGGCATACGCTTCGATATAGCCGGCTTTGTAGTTGATCGTTGCGCCAAGCGCTTCAAATCCTTTAAAATGCAGGTCGATCGGGCGCTTGCCGATCGCACATCCGCCCGGCAGCGCAACTTGCGCATGGCCGTTTCGCGCCAACAGAGGACCCATCACGATGATCGATGCTCGCATTTTGCTGACATATTCATAGCTCGCTTTGATCGCGAGCGGGGCAGTTGCATCCACGACGATCGTTTTGTCTTCTTCGTTGAATGCCACTTTGGCATGCAAGTGGCTCAAAACTTCATTCATCATGTATACATCAGAAAGCACCGGCACATTCGTTAAGCGGCTCTCTCCTTCTTCTGCCAAGAGTGTGGCGGCCAGGATCGGCAGTACGGCATTTTTTGCCCCTTCGATCTCTACTTCGCCTGTCAAACGGTGACCTCCGCGAACAACGATTTCATCCATTACATTTCCCCCCAAAACCTTCTCAGCTGTTTTCAATCAGTATAGCGCGGATGCCGCTTTTCGAACAGCGTAAGGTTTTATTTTTGTAAATTTTTTTGAAAAAGATCCTGAAAAGATGCAACAAAGTCCAGCAGAAAGTTCGTCACCAAAAAACCCATGATCATCGCTAAAAACGTCAGAAACAGCCGCAGCTGGCGGTCATGACCGCGCCGGAACAGTTTTTCGAATTGCAAACTGTTCAAACTCCAATATGATAAATATGTAAACCCTATGTAACAGATCATGCGGACGATATTTTCTACTGAAAGATACATTTTGCTCTCCATCTTCTTTTCTTTCGATAAAAAAACTGGGAAAAATATCGATAAACGGGATATTTTTCCCAGCATGCTTCCCCCAACACTATACCAGAAAAGTCGGTATACGGCTAGCGGACGCGTAAATTAATTCGACAAATGCTTCGAAACTCTGATTCGGTTGATTGCTCGGTGGAGCGCAACTTCCGCTCGTTTCAATTCATTCGTATCTTTTGCTTCTTTTGCCTCTTGGATCCGCGCTTCCGCCCGCGTTTTCGCGCGTTCAGCCCGCGGCACATCGATATCCGTCGCATGTTCGGCACTATCGGCAATGATCGTGCAGACATTGTCCCGGATCTCTAAGATCCCGCCGTTGACTGCGATCCAATTGGTTTGATCTTTCGGACGGACACGCTTCGTGCGGACTTCGCCGATTTCAAGCGGTGTGATCAAAGGCGCGTGACGCGGCAAGATCCCGAGCTCGCCCATGACCGTTTGTGCAACGATGATCTCGGCGCGATGGGCGTAAACCAAGCCGTTGGGAGTAACAATATTGAGCATTAGATATTCTGGCATATCTGTCGCCATTTGTCTCCTCCTTTAAGCTTCTAATTTCTTCGATTTCTCGATGACGTCTTCGATGGGTCCGACGCTGCGGAACGCTTCTTCTGGAAGGTCGTCATATTTGCCTTCTAAGATCTCTTTGAATCCGCGGACAGTGTCTTCGACCGGCACGTAGGAGCCTGGCTGACCGGTAAATTGTTCAGCCACATTGAAGTTTTGCGACAGGAAGAATTGGATCCGGCGGGCACGCGCAACCAGCGTTTTTTCGGCGTCAGACAATTCATCCATCCCGAGGATCGCGATGATATCCTGCAGTTCGCGGTACCGCTGCAAGACACGCTGTACTTCGGTCGCGACTTCGTAGTGTTCTTCGCCGACGATTTCAGGCGCGAGCGCACTGGAAGAAGAGGCGAGCGGATCAACCGCTGGATAGATCCCTTGTTCCGTCAATTTTCGTTCCAAATTGGTCGTAGCGTCCAAATGGGCAAATGCCGTCGCTGGTGCCGGGTCGGTGTAATCATCGGCTGGCACATAGATCGCTTGGATCGAAGTAATCGATCCTTTTTGCGTTGAAGTGATCCGTTCTTGCAATTGACCCATTTCAGTGGCCAATGTCGGCTGATACCCAACGGCTGAAGGCATCCGTCCCAAAAGGGCCGAAACTTCTGAGCCGGCTTGGGTAAACCGGAAAATATTATCGATGAACAAAAGCACGTCTTGTCCTTCAACATCGCGGAAATATTCTGCGATCGTGAGCCCCGTCAAGGCGACCCGCATCCGGGCACCGGGCGGCTCATTCATCTGTCCGAACACCATCGCTGTTTTCTCGATAACGCCGGACTCTTTCATTTCAAAATACAAGTCATTTCCTTCGCGGGTCCGTTCGCCCACGCCGGTAAATACGGAGATCCCGCCGTGTTCTTGCGCGATATTGTGGATCAGCTCTTGGATCAAAACGGTTTTGCCGACCCCGGCACCGCCGAATAGTCCGACTTTCCCGCCTCGCAGATACGGCGCCAGCAAGTCGATCACTTTGATCCCCGTTTCGAGGATCTCGCTGCTGGTCGCTAATTCATCAAATTTCGGCGCTTCGCGGTGAATACTGCTGCGCTTGGCATCTTTTGGAAATGGTCCTTCCAAATCGATCGTGTCCCCCAGCACATTGAACACGCGGCCCAATGTTTTATCGCCGACCGGCACAGTGATCGGTGCACCCGTATCGACAACTTCCATCCCGCGCTGCAACCCATCCGTGGATTCCATCGCGATCGTGCGGATGACGCCGTCGCCGAGTTCGAGTGCCGCTTCTAAAACAACGCGTTCTTTTGTATCTTTTTTATAGACGATAAACGCATTGTTGATGTCCGGCAAAGTATCATCAAGCGGGAATCCCACATCGACGACAGGTCCTACGATCTGTACAATCTTACCTGAACTCATCTAATGTCCCCCTATCACTCATTATTCTAATGCTTCTGCTCCGCCAACGATCTCGGTAATTTCTTGAGTGATCGCCGCTTGGCGCGCCCGGTTGTACGTGATCGTTAAGTCACTGATAATATCTTTGGCATTATCAGTCGCTGTCCGCATCGCTGTCATTCCAGCTGCATGCTCGGCAGTTTTTGCATCGACGATTGCACCATAAATCAGACTTTCCGCATATTGCGGCAGCAAAATATCCAAAATCATATCTTTGGATGGTTCTAAAATATAATCAACTTCATATTCTTCCGCTTCTTCATGATGCAAATCAGAAATCGGCAGCATTTTTTCGACACGGTACTGGCTGCTCAAGGAATTGACGTGGTGGTTGTAGCACACATACAATTCGTCGAACAAGCCATTCCGGAACATGCCGGTCGCCGTATTGACGATTTTCCGCACTTCATCGAAATTCGGAAAATCGCTGACTCCGCGCAGTTCATACGCAACTTCCATCCCGCGGGTATTAAAGAAGTCAGCGCCCATTCCGCCGATGCAAAGCAGTACGAATTCTTTATGATCGGCATGATCTTTATCGATCATCGCCATCGTCTGCTTCAAAACGGCTGAATTGTACCCGCCGACTAACCCTTTATCACTGGTGATCACCAGATAGCCGGTCTTTTTTACCGGTCGGGCGACCAGCATGTCGTGATAATCCGGCGTGACTTCTTCCGGGTCCGTCACCAGCTCTCCCGACTCTTCCAAGTCGCGCAGCTGGGAACTTACCAAATGGGTCACAACGGTCCGGATCTTTTGAGAATATAATTGAAAGTTCTTCGAAACAGATTCTGACTTGGTCAATTTCGAGGCCGAGACCATCTGCATCGCGCTGGTGATCTGGCTCGTCTTTTTGGTTGAAGCGATTCTACGCTTAATCTCAATTAGCGAGGCGCCCATTTGATCTCCCCCTTGTATTATGCGTTCGCTTGGTCAGTTTTCTTCTCATCAGCGGAGGCTTGGGCTGCTTCCGTTTTGGCGGATTCATCCGTTGCGGTCTGTGCATTGAACATTTGGCGATAATCATTGATCGCGCTGTTCATGTCTTCTTCAGCCGGCAGATCTTTGGTCTTTTTGATCGTTTCCAATAGATCAGGATGATTGCTGTCGAAGTATTGGAACAAGCCGCTTTCAAATTTCAGGACTTGATCGACCGGTACACTGTCAAGATATCCTTGTGTCAGGGCATAGAGGATCAAGACTTGTTTTTCGACCGGCAGCGGTGCGTGAAGTTTTTGCTTCAACACTTCAACGGTCCGGCGTCCACGGTTCAGCTTTGCTTGCGTGACCGCATCCAAATCAGAGCCGAATTGCGTAAATGCTTCCAGTTCGCGGAAGCTTGCCAAATCGAGACGAAGTGTTCCGGAAACTTTTTTCATGGCCTTGATTTGTGCCGAGCCGCCGACCCGCGAAACTGAAAGCCCCGCATCGATCGCCGGACGGATCCCGGAATAGAACAGATCACTTTCCAAAAAGATCTGGCCATCGGTGATCGAGATCACATTGGTCGGGATATACGCTGAGATGTCGCCGGCCTGGGTTTCAACGAACGGCAAAGCCGTCATCGAACCGCCGCCCATGTCGTCACTCAGTTTGGCTGCCCGTTCCAACAAGCGGGAATGCAAGTAGAAGACATCCCCTGGATATGCTTCACGACCTGGCGGACGACGCAAGAGCAAAGATATTTCACGGTAAGCCACGGCATGCTTGGACAGATCATCGAAGACGATCAGGACATGTTTGCCGTTGTACATGAACTCTTCACCCATCGCGGTGCCCGCATAAGGAGCGATATAAAGCAGCGGTGCCGGTTCAGAGGCACTCGCCGTCACGACGATCGTATAATCCATCGCACCAAATTTGCGCAATGTTTCGACTTGCGTCCGAACGGTCGATTCTTTTTGGCCGATCGCTACATAGATACAGATCATGTCCTCGTTTTTTTGATTCAAGATCGTATCGATCGCGATCGACGTTTTCCCAGTCTTCCGGTCGCCGATGATCAGCTCGCGCTGTCCGCGGCCGATCGGCACTAAAGCATCGATTGCTTTCAAACCCGTCTGCAGCGGTTCGCTGACACTTTTACGCTGCATGACTCCGGGAGCCAAAAATTCAACCGGCCGCGTTTTGTCGGTTTTGATCTCACCGGCGCCATCGACAGGCTGCCCTAAAGGATTGACGACCCGTCCGATCAAAGCTTCGCCGACTGGCACTTCCATGATGCGTCCCGTCCGTTTGACTTGATCGCCTTCGCGAATGGTATCGAATTCGCCCAGAATAATGATTCCGACATCATTGCTTTCCAGGTTTTGTGCCATTCCGTATGACCCATTGGAAAATTCAAGCAGTTCGCCGCTCATCGCGTTTTCCAATCCGTAAGCACGTGCGATCCCATCCCCGACATAGGTGACGGTCCCGACTTCCTCGACGGACAATTGATTTTCATAATTTTCGATTTGTTTTTTGATCAAAGCGCTGATTTCTTCTGCTTTGATAGCCATACTTCCTCACCTCTTCCACAGCACTTAGCTGGTTTTTCCCAACATGCGGCGAATTTGATCCAGCCGATGTTTGATGCTGCCGTCGATCACAAAATTATCTGCTTTCAACACAACGCCGCCGACGATCTTCGGCTGAACGACATTGGTCAATTTTACTTTTTGGACATGCAGAATGTTTGCGAATTGCGCTTCCAAACGAGTCAGCTGGTCTTCACCGAGCGGAACTGCCGAGATCGCTTCTCCGTGGGTCAACCCTTGCTTTTCGTCCAGTAATTTCTCATAGACCGCGATCATTTGCGGAACATCCGCGATCCGATTATAGGAGAATGCGACCTTTAAGAAATTCGCGATATAGCCGCTGAACGGCTTCGACAGTTCAGCAAAAATCGCTTCTTTTTCATCAGGCTCCAGCTGTGCATCGCTCAAGATTTTCCCTAGTTCAGGAACATTATCGAAGATTTCCCGCAGCTCATTCAATGATTCGGAAAATTCTTTGGTCAAACCCTTTTCTTCTGCCAGCTCGAAGAGAGCTTTCCCGTAACGCTCGCCGACTGCCGCCTTATCGAGTTTCATCGAGATTCTCCAATTCCTTCAGATAAGAATCGATCAGCTGTTTGTGGCCTTTTTGATCCAGCTCCTGCTGCATCAATTTTTCGGCAACGACCAATGACAGATTGGCGACCGTTCCTTTCAGCGCGGATTCAGCCGAAACCTTTTGCTGGCTGATTTCCTGCTGCGCTTTTACTTTGTATTGATCCGCATCGGCTTGCGCTTCTGCGAGGATTTGCTGGCGAGTTTGCTGTCCGTTTTTCTTCGCGGTATTTACGATCTCCATTGCTTCTGAACGAGATTTTTGTAATTGCCGTTGACGGGCTTGTTCCAAGCGGTCGGCAGCTACGCGGGACTTTTCAGCGGAATCAAGATCACTCGCGATCTTGTCTTCGCGTTTTTGCATCATCCCAACGACGGCGCCCCAGGCAAACTTCTTGACGAGTACTAATAAAATCAAGAAAGAAAGCGTGACTGCAAGCAACGTCCCCACAGTCGTACTTGGCGTTCCTTCTCCTAAGACTAAAAACTGCAACATTGGACAAATGCCCCCCTTTCTTTATGTGTCTCTTGCTTGGGAAAATAAGAAAAAAGCAGCGAGGGGCACCTCCCTGCCTCTTTCTATCACTATCTTAAAACTAAAAGAAGTGCAATAACGATCCCAAGAATCGGAACAGCTTCGATCAAACCAACGCCGATGAACATCGTACTTCTCAATTGTCCGCTCATTTCTGGCTGGCGCGTCATCGATTCGATCGTTTTGGAGATGACATGTCCATTCCCGTAGGCGGCAGCGATTGCTGCTCCAAATACTGCGATTGATGCTGCGATGTAATTCATGTGTTTTTCCCCCTAAATTTTTCTTTATTCTGTTTCTATTTTATGTGCCAAATACACAGAAGAAAGCGTTACAAAAATGTATGCTTGGATCGCACCGATAAACATTGAAAAGGCGATCCAGATCATCTCCAAAGGTACAGCGACGACAAAGGTGAACGGCGCTTTCGCCATCGCCAGCTGGGCGATCAGCGTCAGCAGAACTTCACCGGCGTAGATATTCCCGTATAGCCGCAGACCTAAAGTCAAAGTATTCGTAAATTCTTCCATGACTTTGATCGGCGCCAAGAAGGCAACCGGCCGAATAAACGTATTGACTAGATATCCTTTTCCGCCGAATCGTTTGGCGCCGAAAAAGTTCGTCAAAACAATCATCGTGAGTGCCAGTGTCAAAGTCACCAGCGGGTCGGCGGTCGGCGACTTCCACAAAGAAGTATCGCCTGGTGTTACGATTTTTGTGATCAAACCGATCTGATTGCTGATAAAAACAAACAAAAACGTGGTAAACATCAGCAAATGAAAATTGCCGATCTCACTGGCCGGCAGATTATCTCCTAGAATCCCGCGAACAAAGTCCACGATCCACTCTAGAAAATTTTGTTTTCCTTTCGGCTTCAGCTGCAGGTTTCGCGAACAAAAATAGACGATTCCAAAAACGATCAAACAAGTGATGGCAAGCATGATGCAGATCGTACCATCAAACCAGATCGGGCCGATATGAAAGAGCAAAGATTTTTCCCCCACTCTTCTCACCTCTTTTCGCTAATAAGTCTCTGGAAACACCAGGTTTTCCATGTTTTAAACTTTCATCATGCGGATTAAAAAGAACCGTAGCTGAACGAACTATATCTTACCACCAACCTTTTGAGAATTCAAAATAATTCGCGAAAATTTTTGATTCAAAAATCAGCAGTCTTGCCTCAATGCTAGCAGATTTTTTTCAAAAGGCAAATGATAGCCCGCACGCGCCGAAACTAGCGGCGCGACTGCTTCAGCGTCCGGCTGATCTCGCGGTTGATCTCTTTTCTTTTCAGATCTTCGCGTTTATCGTATTGCTTTTTCCCTTTGACGAGTCCCAATAAAGCCTTTGCATAACCATCTTTTATATAGACTTTTAAAGGAACAAGCGAGATCCCCGGCGTTTTCAACTCGCCCGCAAGCCTGCGGATCTGTTTTTTATGGAGCAGGAGCTTGCGGGTCCTGAGCGGATCGTGGTTGAATAGATTTCCTTGTTCGTATGGACTGATATGAACATTGATCAGGAAAGCTTCGCCGTCTTTGATGCGGGCAAAGCCGTCTTTCAAATTGATCCGGCCGCCGCGGATCGCCTTGATCTCTGTTCCTTTCAAGACCAGTCCCGCTTCG
Source organism: Enterococcaceae bacterium (assembly GCA_022649665.1). GTDB lineage: Bacteria > Bacillota > Bacilli > Lactobacillales > Enterococcaceae > JALCOL01. Next base: position 50,050 of record JALCOL010000002.1, on the reverse strand, counting down.
ACAGTATCCAAAACAAGATAATCATGGCGGGCCTTCTTGTTTTGTGCGATTAATTTTCCGGTCCCTTTCGGCATGCTTATCTCCTTCTTTTATTTTTCTTTTTCTTGGCCGCTTTTTTATAAAACGGCTGATTGCCTTGCGGCTTCTTCTTGTTTGGCTTTTTGCCGCTGTGTTCGCCGCCGGCACTTCTTTTGCGTCCCGGCTTTTTATGCTGGGTACCGCGCGAAGAATGCGGCAGTTTTTCTTTCAAGCTCGGAATGTCTTCTGAAGAGATCAAGTCAAAATCGATCTCGCCCGTCTCAGCATCAGCTTTCGTTACTTTGACGACGACTTTTTGTCCTAATTTTAATGTTTTGCCGGTCCGTTCGCCGACAAGCGCCATGTGGCTTTCGATGAAATGGAAATAATCGAATGTTAAAGCATTCATATGGACAAGTCCTTCGATCGTATTCGGCAGCTCGACAAAGATCCCAAACTTCGTCACACCGCTGATCAATCCACCGAACTCTTCATCGATATGCTCGCTCATGAATTCCGCCTTCTTCAACTGATCGACGGTCCGTTCGGCGTCGACTGCGCGCCGCTCCATTTTCGAACTGTGTTCAGCGATCTCCGGCAGCCTTTCTTTCCAGTATTCTTTCTTTTTCTCTGTCACCCCTGCTGCATAGGAATGGATCAGGCGGTGGACCATCAGATCCGGATAGCGCCGGATCGGCGAAGTAAAGTGCGTATAATCTTCCGCCGCCAAGCCGTAATGCCCGAGCGCATCGACTCCGTAATAGGCCTGCTGCATGCTGCGCAAGAGCATCGTACTGATCACCCCGGCTTCCGGTTTGCCTTCGACTTCATCCAAGATCTTTTGCAGATCTTTCGGTGAAAGCGAATCGCGTTTGCCTTTGGTCGTGATCCCGAAAACCGTTGCAAAATTGAAGAAGCGTTCCAGCTTTTCGCTTTTCGGCTGTTCGTGGATCCGGTAGATGAACGGCAGTTTTTCTTGATGGAAATGACCGGCGACTGTTTCGTTGGCAGCCAGCATGAAGGATTCGATCATGCGCTCGCCGATCCCGCGCTCACGCATCCGGATCTCGACGGGCTTGCCCTTCTCATCAACGATGATCTCCGCTTCCTGATCATCAAAATTGATCGCACCGCGCTTTTCGCGATGCTTTAAGAGGATCTTGTGAAGCTCTGCCATATCGTGAAACAGCGGCACAAGGTCGTGATACTCGGCCAGCGTTTCCGGCTCCTGCTCTTCCAAGATCTGATTGACCGCCGAATAGGTCATCCGCGCAGTAGTTTGGATGATACTTGGAAAAATATCGTAACGCACGATCGTACCATCTGGATCGATCTCCATTTCGCAACTCAAAGTCAAGCGCGGCAAATGGGGATTGAGCGAGCAGATCCCATTACTCAATCGCTGCGGCAGCATCGGGATCACGCGATCCGTCAAATAAACGGAAGTTCCGCGCAAAAACGCTTCGCCGTCCAAGGCAGAATCTTCGGTCACATAATGAGAAACGTCAGCGATATGAACGCCCAGATGATAATTGCCGTTATCCAGTTTCCAAACGGTGACCGCATCATCGAGATCTTTCGCGTCGGCGCCGTCGATCGTCACGATCGTCTGCGCGCGCAGATCGCGGCGGTTTGCCATTTCGGCCGGGTCGATCGTTTCTGGGACTTTTTCGGCTTGTGCCAACACATCTTCCGGAAATTGATACGGGATCTTGAGACTGGCCACTACCGAGAGAATATCCATTCCCGGATCGTTTTTGTGGCCGATGACGTGCGAAACGATCCCTTCAAAACTCTGCGGGAATTCCGCTTCCGGATAATGAGTCAGCGTCACTTGGACGATGCTGCCGTCCACTGGTTTGATCCCTTCAGCCGTGATGTATACCGTGAAGCGCGCAAATTTTTTGTCTTTCGGGATCACGAAGCCGTATAAATGGCGGTCTTCGATCTCTTCCGGCAAATAGAGCGAGAATTCGCCGACGATTGAATCGATATGATGTTCAAGGATCTTGACGACTTTCCCTTCCGCACCCATGCCGGTAAACGGATTGGCCGGATGAAGGATCTCAACAAGAACATCATCGCCGTCCAGCGCATATGCCGTATGCTCTGCCGAAATATAGATATCGTCCTCTTCCGGATCATACGTCACAAAACCGAAACCGCGCTCGTTCGCCCGGAAAACCCCTTTGAGGTTGCCTTTTTCAAGCGGAAGCGCGACTTTCCCTTGTTTCGTAAAGGTGAGCTGTCCGTCTTGCTCCATTTGTGCCAACGTCTTGACAAGTGTTTTGTATTGATCGCCCTGCGCCAGATCAAGCGCATCGGCCAGTGTTTGGGTGCTCTCGGCTTTCCCAGATTCATTCAAGTAATCAATGATCGCTTTTTTTATTTTCTTCATATTGTTCAGCGGCCTGCTCAATCATCAAAGAGCCCGGCCTTCCCCCTTTAAATCAGCTGCTGCCGGCTTGAAAAAACGGCTCGGCGCAGCAAATCATTTTCTCCCTTATTCTAGCATACTTGCCTTTATTTTGCGGTGAAAAGGAAAAAGCAGAACTGCTCGCAAAGGAGCCGTTCTGCTTTTTCAAACTGTTTATTTTGATGACAAGTATGCTAAGAGCAGCATGTCGATGATCCAGAGAACCCCCATGATCCATGTTGCTTTTTTCATAAATGCTTCAAAACCGCGGGCTTTCTGTTTCCCGAACAACTCGCCGCCGCTGCCGGAAAATGCACTGGCTGCGCTGTTTTGTTTGCTCGGCTGCATCATTACCGCGATCACGAGCAAAATCGATAAAACGACGCCGACGACCAATAAGATGTTATACACGCTTTGCCCCCCTTTTACTCAAACTTCTTCAATATTTTAACATACCTTTTCGTGAAATACTACGCGTTTCAAATGTTATGTTCGGTGTCCCAGACATCTTTATACGTTTTCGGATCGTCATAGAAGCTCTTTTTAACGAACGGACACATCGGCATGATTTTCTGCTCATCGCGGCGTGCTTTGGCGACCAGTTTTTCCAGCAGCTGATCTGCGAGCCCCTGCCCGCGATAAGTCGGATCAACAAATGTATGGTCAGCGATCAGCAAATGGTCATTGGCCGGCGACCAGTGGATCTCGCCGATCTCTTTTGTCCCGTCAACCAGTACGATCCGGTCTTTGCGTTCTTTGAATTCCATGATTATTCCTCCTTAAAAATAAACTTGAGCGCCCCCGTCGGACAAGTGTTCACTACACGTGCATCCTCTTCAGCTGAAGCGTTGTCAGGAATGATCCACGGTTTGCGGCCGACTTCAAACACTTGGGCGTTGCCGCGGACACAGTTGCCGACATGTTCGCAGATCTCGCGATTGTAGTAGATATTGATCCCTTTGCCGTGATACTTGCGGTAGCCGTTTTCAAGCAAACTCTTTTCATCATTTGGTTGTTTTTGATTCATGATTTATCCTTCTTTCTTTTTGTTCAGCCCAACTCGTTCAAAAAGATAATCCACATTTTTCAAATGCCAATGGTAATCGAATGCGTCATCCAACTCGCTCTCAGAAAGGATTCCCATGATCTGCGGATCTTCCTCGAGCAGCTTGCGAAACGGGATCCCTTCATCCCAGCTGACCGCCGTCTTCGGCTGGACCAAGTCATACGCAGCTTCGCGCGAAAGACCATGATCGATCAGCTTTAATAGTACGCGCTGCGAGTAGATAAGTCCAAACGTTTGATCCATATTCTTTTTCATGCGTTCTGGGAAAACGGTCAAGTTCTCCATGATGCGCGTAAAGCGGTTCAGCAAATAATCCAAAAGAGCAGTCGTGTCCGGCAGAATGATCCGTTCCGCAGAAGAGTGGGAAATATCGCGCTCATGCCAAAGCACCATATCCTCATACGCAGTCACGACATGTCCGCGGATGACGCGCGCAAGCCCAGTGACATTTTCCGAGCCGATCGGATTGCGTTTATGCGGCATCGCCGAAGAGCCTTTTTGACCTTTAGCGAAAAATTCTTCGACTTCGTGCGTTTCGGTTTTTTGCAATCCGCGGATCTCTGTTGCAAACGTTTCAACACTGGTCGCGATCAGCGCCATCGTCGCGATATATTCAGCGTGCAGATCACGCGGCAAAATCTGAGTCGAGATCTCTTGCGCCCGCAAACCCAGCGCCTTGCAGACATATTCTTCAACAAACGGCGGGGTATTGGCGAACGTGCCGACCGCCCCGCTGATCTTGCCGGCTTCAACGCCGCGTGCCGCGTGCTCAAAGCGCTCGATATTGCGGTTCATTTCCGAATACCAGCGGGCAAGTTTGAGCCCGAATGTCGTTGGTTCCGCGTGGACGCCATGCGTCCGGCCGATCATTACGGTATCTTTGTATTCGCGTGCTTTTTCACCGAGCACATCGCGCAGTTTTTTCAAATCGGCGCGCAGGACGTCATTGGCTTCTTTCATGACATAGCCGAGCGAAGTGTCAACGACATCGGTGCTCGTCAACCCGTAATGGATCCATTTCTTTTCTTCGCCGAGCGATTCGGAAACGGTCCGTGTGAAGGCGACGACGTCATGCCGAGTCTCTTGTTCGATCTCCAAGATGCGGGGGATCGTGAAAGCAGCCGCAGCCTTGATCTTTGCAACATCTTCAGCTGGGATCTCCCCCAGCTCGCTCCATGCTTCGGCGGCCAAGATCTCGACTTTCAGCCAGGTATCGTATTTATTTTGGTCGCTCCAGATTTTTTTCATCTCCGGGCGTGTATACCGATCGATCATTTTTGTTCCCCTTTTTCCAAAATTTGCCAGATATGTTCATTTTGCAGTTCCGCTAAGGCACTTTCCGGATTGGCCGTTACGATCGTCAGATGTCCGGCATTGAACTTGGCGATCTTTTGATTTCCATAATAATAGCAGTGTCCCAATGCTTTTTCCTGCAGCAGACGGTACGTTGCCGAAAGCTCCCGCGGTCCGATATTCATCGTGACGGCCGCTTCGGTCAGCGTGATCGCCGGCAGCTCCCAACCGCAGATCCCGCGCAAATGTGCTTCATATTGATCAAAATTGCAGGCATCGAGCGAATAATTTCCAGTAAGTTGCGGGCGGGGCGTGATCTCATTGACATAAAGAAGGCCGGCTTCAGTCATAAAGAATTCGACACCGAGCGCTCCGTGAAGCTCCAAACTTTCAGCGATACTGGTCGCGATCCGTTCGATCTCCGCTGCGACAGCTGCGGAAACTTGCGCCGGCGTGATGCTGTATTGAAAGATCCCTTTGTCAAATACATTTTCAGACACAGGGAAAATCGAATAGTTCCCGCGGCCGTTGCCGCTGATCACTGTTGACAATTCTTTAGTATAGGGAACATACGCTTCGAGGACACACGGACCTTCACGCAAAAGCTGACTTGCTTCCGGAATATCTGCTTCTGAATGAAGAACTGTGATCCCTTGCCCGCTGACACTGCCGCGGGTCGTTTTCAAAACGCATGGATAGCCTAAACTCTCGGCCGCACTCAAAAGATCCATCGGCTGAATGATCGTTTCATAAGGAGCGATCACGACATTCGTCGCTTCCAAAAATCCCTTTTCGACCAAGCGGTCTTGCGAGATCGCTAAAAGTTCCGCGCCTTGCGGGATCGGCGTGAGTGTTTTTATTTTTTCGATATCATCCGGATCAGCGTTTTCAAAATTGTACGAGATGATATCGCACTTTTTCGCAAAAGCTTCCAGCGCCTCCAGATCGCCAAAATCGGCCTTTTGGTGAAAGTCGCTGACTTTTGCCGCTGCACAATCACTTCGCGGATCGAAAAGTCCGATCGAAAAGCCTAAACGCTTTGCAGTCAGTGCCAGCAAACGCGCTGTTGGGCTTCCCCCGATCAGCCCGAGTGTGGATCCAGGCAATATTTTATTCATTGCGTCCCCTCATTTCTGAAATGTTGGTGGAATCCCTGTTTCGGATACTCCCCCCTATTTTATAATACTTTTGCCGAAGTTTGTAGTTCATTGCCTCCTGTAATCGTTTTCAAGCAAAAGCAAAAAAGACTTTGCATCGTCATGTTCCCGATACAAAGTCGCAGATTTCCTTCAGCAGCAAATACTTTTAAGCATCTGCTTCTAAAAAGCTGATCGTACCATCTTCTAATTTTGCCACGCGCGCTAATGAAACGACGCGGATCCCGGCATCTTCCAAGAACTTGCGGCCGCTTTGGAAACTTTTTTCGATCACGATCCCGACACCAGCTGTTTTTGCTCCGGCTTGCTGACAAAGATCCAGCAAACCTTTAGCTGCCATCCCGTTCGCTAAAAAGTCATCGATCAAAAGCACTTTATCTTCTGATGAAAGAAATTTCCGGGAAATCGAGATCCGGCTCGTAACTTGCTTGGTAAATGAATAGACATCGGTCGATAGCAGTTCTTCATCCATGGTCAAACTTTTGCTCTTGCGGGCATAAATCATCGGCACGCCGAGTGCTTCCGCTGTATAAACAGCTGGCGTGATCCCTGAAGTCTCGATCGTGATCACTTTGGTGACGTTCTCTTCTTTGAACACTTCCGCAAAACGCTGGCCGACCTTTTTCATCAATACTGGGTCTACTTGGTGCGTCAAGAAGCTGTCGACTTTCAATACTTCATTTCCGATAACGTGTCCATCTTTTTTGATACGATCCATTAATTCCTGCATGATCAGACTCCTTTATTCTTTGACGATTTCAACTGATTGGTTTTATTATAGCTAAAGTCGTATATGATTACAAGATTTGTTTTTAATGTTCTTGATTTATATGGTTTATCGGTAGTTTATTATTGAATTGTCAGATATTTCTATCAAAAGCTGAACATTAGCGGTCATTCTCCGTCAAATCGATCCAATTCATATTGTTCGATCACTTGAATGATCTTTGCCGCATATTCCGGATCAGTCGCATAGCCGGCCTTTTGCAGTTCGCTCGCAGCTTCTTGATAATTCCCGGCGTTCAGCACTTTTTCGTACAGTTTGGGGTTCCAATCAACGCCATTGACAAAAAGCTTCGTGTGCTGTGTCAAGCATTCTTCCCAACTGGAAAATACTTGAAAGTTGCCGGTGACTGTGACGTACTGGCCATTTTCGTATTCTTGCGTGGAAAGCTCGACCCCGTTTTCTTTAGAATCGGTTTTGATGCCGAATAAATTGTTGTATTTGCTTGCAAGCGAACTGCGCCCCCAATCCGACTCCAAGATCGCCTGACCTAAAATAATACTCGGCAGCACGCCGTATTTTTCATGAAGTTCTTGGGCTTGCGGTGCCAGCCTTTCAATGAACGCTTTTTGTTCGCTGCTGTAATTATCAAAGTCCGGCGTTTCGCTCGCCTCTTCCGTCAGATGATAGACCCCGCCAAAAATCAGACCCAGGCCGACTAAAATGACCAGCAGTACGAATGGCCCTTGCCGCCAGATTGGCAGTTTCTTTCGTTTTTGTACCTTTTTGTTCATCATTCACCCTATTTCGCTTCCTTTGATACTTTATCAAGATACTCTTCTAAGCATAAAGAGTGCTGCTGCATATAAAGCGCGCTCTCTTTGCCGACATATCGCAAATGCCATGGTTCGTAATCGACTTTTGTGATTTTATTTTTCCCATCCGGATAACGTATGACAAATCCATACTTGGGAGCATTCTCTTTCAGCCATTGTCCGGCTTTTGTTTGCCCAAACGAAGCATCAAGGTCCGTGTGTGCTGCAGCCCACTGATCATCGACGACATCCATCGCAAGCCCGGTATTGTGCTCGCTGTGGCCGGGTTTCGTCCGCAAATGCAGCGCTTCTTTTTCCGCTTGCGCTTGGGTCATTCCTTTGGCCAGCGCTGCATTGACACTTTCCTGAAAAAGCGTTTCTTGATAAGAAATCGACCGATATCCGGAAACGATCACCAGATTGATTTGCGCGGCTGCCGCGGCTTGCGCCATTTCATTATACGGCGCAGCGATCCGCGAATCGACTTCATAATTGCCGATCTGCACCAGATCGGTCGGAGCGGCAGTGACCGCATGATCCTGATTCACCAGCACAAGATCCCAATCTTTCGTTGAAATCCCTTTAGGCAGATCACTCTTCGCTTGCTGCTTTTTGGTGTCCGACTTTGCTGTTTTTGAAGCAAGTGGCTGACTGACCGCCGCTTTTTCCGTTTTCTGTTGTTTTTCATTTGCGGCAGAAAACTGGTAGCCCTCGCTCGGATGGAAAAGAGCCAAAAATACGCCGATCCCGACGATCAAGAGCGATACTACCCCAATCACCTTTTTGACCACTGGCTACTCACTTCCTTTGAAGCCCTGCATATAAGTTTCCTCCAAGTTTTCACTTACCCACTCCAAAAGACCGACTTTCGATCCTTTGATCTGTTTGCGGATGACCGCCGGCAAACGAAAGACTAGCAGGTCATCATATCCCCACTCGCCGTAAGAAAGACTGATCCGCAGATCGATCTGATTTTGTGTCCGCTGGTCTTCACTTTGCGTGATCATTTCCGCTTGACCGCCCATTTCAAGCCAGGCTTTGGCGATCACGGTTTTCAAGCGGTGATATTCGCTGACCGCCGTCGGGCGCTTCTCCGGAAACAGGAGCGTCTGCCGCAGCACTTTTTGAACGAGCATCCATTCGTAATCGGTAAATAAATTATAGATCTTCTGCATATTCTCACCGGAAAGCGAACGATCGCCCGTTTTGAAAGCTTCCCATTCTTCAAGCGGGATCTTCAACTGCTGAACGACAAACTCGACTTCCTGCTGATATTGTTCGTGGATGGCTTCTAATATAATTGCGATCATTACTTGATTCATTCCTGATCCCTCCATCTTTTCTTCTACAATAAACAAAAAGCTTCTATTTTGGCAATACTATGAAGCATAATGTAACAATTTGTTATACTGATATTAGTATACAATGAATCGAAACGAGGTGAATAGGCAGACGCACCGCGCGTTTGTCTGGATATGGAAATTGGTTCTTTTCGTTTAGGGATGCGGACGATCAAAACGGCGCTCGCGATCTTGATCTGTCTGCTGCTGTTTCACTTGACCGATCGCGGCGCGGCAACGAATGCCTGCTTGGCGGCAGTGATCGCGATGCGCGAAGACTTTCCGGCAAGCGTCTCTTCCGGACGTTCAGTCATTTTGGGAAATACGCTGGGGGGCTTGATGACCTTCTCCTACTATTTGATCGACCATTATTTTTTCCCCGGAAACCAGTGGAATTTTGTTTTTTTGCCTTTTTTAGTGATCCTTTTGATTTTGCTGAACTTGCGTTTGGACAATCCGCTCGGGATCGTCTCTTCCGTAGCCGCTTTTCTGTTGATCACGCTCAACATCCCGCAAAATGAGAGCTTTCTGTTTGCCGTAAACCGCACGCTTGATACTTTTATCGGCGCGATCATCGCGATTCTGCTCAATATCGCGACACAGCCGCGCGCTAAAAAACAAAAGCAGGCGCAGCTCGAAGCTGATCTGCGTTTTATTCGCGACCGTGAACGCCGGCTCGAAAATGCCGAAAAAAATTTAGAAGAAGGCGTCTTCATGCCAGAGAAGCCTTTGCCGGTCGTTAAGCCGAAGCCGGTCCGCAAACATCCTTTCAAATTCTGAAAATCTAGTCAGTATAAAAACAGAGAGCCAAAGCGGAAAAGGCTTGCCTTTCTGCTTTGGCTCTGCTGCGGATCATTCGCTTTCATGCGATATTTATCCCTTGCGGCTGCGGATCGTAAAACCGGTCGCTTTCGCGTGGGATTTTTTCGCACTGCTGTTGTGCCGCGAATCATCGTTTTTGCCGCGGCGGTTTTTATTCTTGTCACGGCCGTAGCGTTCGTTTTTATAGTAGTTGCTGTCTTTGCGGGAATTTCCGCGGCGGCGGTTGTCGCTGCCCTTTTTATTGAAACGTTTTTTCTTGCCGGGAAGCGGTCGTTCCGGCGTGATCTTGACTTGGACTTCCTCTTTCGAGAGTGTCTTGATCAAGAGCGCTACCAGATCCGTATCTTCATAGCTTTCCAACAATTCATTCGCTGCTGGATAAAAGTCTTCCAAATCTTTTTTATCGATTTGTTTGCTGATATCGTTGACGGATTGTTCGATCTGGCCTTTCATCGCTTCTTTTTCAGTCGGCGGATGAAGAGGCAGCATGCGTTTTTTCGTCAGATCTTCAATGACATGCAGATAATTCATTTCGTTCGGCGTCACAAAAGTAACAGAGACTCCGGCTTTGCCGGCGCGTCCCGTCCGACCGACCCGGTGAACATAACTTTCAGGGTCTTGGGGGATATCATAGTTGTAGACGTGTGTTACACCGCTGATATCCAATCCGCGGGCCGCAACATCAGTCGCAACCAAAATATCGAGCTTGCCGCTTTTGAACATCCGCAATACGCTCATTCGTTTTTGCTGTGAAAGGTCTCCGTGGATCCCTTCTGCTTTGTACCCACGCAGCTCCAAACCGCGCGCCAATTCATCGACCCGGCGTTTGGTCCGCCCGAAGACGATCGCAAGTTCCGGCGTCTGGACATCGAACAAACGCGTCATAAAGTCAAATTTCTCATATTCTTTCGCCCGCACATAATATTGTTCGATATTGCTGGCAGTCATTTCTTTCGCTTTGATCTTCACGTGATCCGGCGAATGCATGAAATGCACGCCGATCTTTTTGATCGGGGCTGGCATCGTTGCCGAAAAGAGCAAAGTTTGCCGTTCAGTCGGCACTTGTGCAATGATTTTTTCGATATCTTCCAAAAAGCCCATGTTGAGCATTTCGTCTGCTTCGTCCAAAACTAGCGTGTGGACATGGCTCAAGTCAAGCGTCTTACGCTGAATATGATCCAACAGGCGGCCCGGCGTCCCGACAACGATCGCGGGATGCTCTTTCAAAAGACGGATCTGACGGCGGATATCCGCGCCCCCGTAAACAACGACGGAGCGGGTCTTTTTATATTTTCCGAGACGGTTGATTTCTTCTTGTGTTTGGATCGCGAGTTCCCGCGTTGGCGAGATGATCAGCGCTTGGACTTCTCTGACCCGCGGTTGCAGTTTTTCCAAGATCGGCAGTGCAAAAGCGGCCGTTTTCCCGGTTCCTGTCTGGGCTTGCCCAATGACATCTTTTCCTTCCAAAGCTAACGGGATCGTTTCCGCTTGAATCGGAGTTGCTTCCTCAAACCCCGCAGATTTCACGGCATGCAAAAGCGGTTCCGATAATTGTAATTCATCAAATTTCAAATAATGTTCCTCCTAGTTCGATTTTTCATGTTAGAAAAGTTGGCTTCATTCGATAAAAATCCGACTGATGAGCCGCTTTCATAACCGTCACTTATCACTAGGGGCCACCAGTATTTTTAACTAACTATTCTCACAGCGGTTAAGTATAACATGTTTGCAAAGATTAAGCAAAATAAATGAGTGTTTTCTGAAACTATCCAAGCGGCGCCGCTTGCGTCAACGCAGCGATGACGTTTTCAAGATGCATCCCATGGCTTGCTTTCACCACGACCATGTCGCCCGGTGCAAGTGCCTTTTCTACACTTTTGATCAGTGCAGCTTGATCATTCGTACTGAAGTAATGCACTTTTCCGGCAGGATAGCGGGTTTTCAGCGCGGCTGCGAGTTCCGCCATCAGCGTTCCGTACAAAAAGACTTCATTGATCTTGTCCGGCGCTAAGTGCTCCGCGATTTCTTGATGAAGTGCGCCGCCTTGGCTGCCAAGCTCCAGCATATCGCCTAAAACCGCAACACGTTTTCCTTTTGTTTCCAGTGTTTGAAAATTATCCAGCACAAGCTTCATAGCGGTCGGGTTGGCATTATACACATCGCTCAAAATATCGATCCCGCCGCGGTGCAGCCATTCCGTCCGGTCAGCAGTCAGCGGCGGATTTTGAAGCGCTTGCCGGATCTTTTCAGCCGGGACGCCGGAACGTTTGCCGATAAAGGCCGCGATCAAGGCATTTTTCACATTGTACTCGCCTGGGATCGGGATCCAAAATTCACCGGGAAGAAAATTGAGCGTGAAACGGATCCCGTCTTTTTCTTTTTCAACAACGCGGGCATGAAGCATTTCGTCACCCATCCCAAATTTGACGACTTCTTGCGTGACCGGCCTCAGCAGCTCGGTCAGCAGCGGCTCGTCTCCGGGCACGATCAAAAGACCGTCTTCCTTTAAGCCGTTCACGATCTCCATTTTTGCTTGCGCGATCCCGCGGCGTTCGCCGAAAAACTCCAAGTGACTTTCACCGATCAGCGTGATCGCGGAAATATCAGGCGCTGCTAACCGGCTCAAAAAGTCGATCTCGCCAAAATGATCCATTCCCATCTCGAGCACCAATTTTTCCGTATCCTCTGGTGCGTGCAGGATCGTATACGGCATCCCGACATTATTATTGTAATTTCCCTGCGTCTTCCACGTTTTAAACCGGCTGCCAAGGACCGCCGCGCTTAGGTCTTTCGTGGTCGTCTTGCCGTTGCTGCCAGTGATCGCGATCACGGTCGGCTGGATCTTTTGCAGGTAATATTTGGCCAATTTTTGAAAAGCAGCCAGCGGATCGGCAACTTGCAGATACGGCAAAGCCGGCGCTTCAGGGCGGCTCCAGAGCGTTGCCGCTGCACCGTTCGTTTTGGCAGCAGCCAAAAAGTCATGGCCGTCGCGTGCACCCTTGAGCGGCACAAAGAGTCCGCCGCTTTCGATTTTGCGGCTGTCAAATTCTGCCGCAGTGATCACGATTTTTTCCCATTTCGGATTCGTTATTTTCGTATGAAGTGCTTGAGCGATCTCACCCAGCGTTAATTTCATTTTCTTGATTCCTTTCTTTGGACGGATTCCCATAAAAGTCCCTCATCATTCTAGCAAAAAACCCGCAAAAAACCTACCGCTTTCAATAAATGACGCCTTCTTTTGCCATTCCGCCAAAAATAGCCTAAAATGAAGATATAAAAATGAATGGTTCGGAGGCGAGCAAGATGGATGATGTAAAAGCAGGAATCGTTGGTGCAGTGGTCGGAGACGCGGTGGGCGTTCCCGTCGAATTTTTTACTCGCGAAAGGCTCCAGACAAAACCGGTCAAAGGGATGCAGGAATTCGGGATCCATAATCAGCCGAAAGGAACTTGGTCAGATGACTCCAGCATGCTGCTGGCGACTGTTGCCAGTCTCACGCAAGGTGTTGATTATCAAGATTTGATGGACCGCTTCGTCGATTGGTGGGAACACGACGCCTATACGCCGCACGACGTCATGTTCGGCATCGGCGTCAGCACAGAACGCGCGATCACGCGCTACAATGCCGGCCAGCCGCCTCTTGAAAGCGGCGGAACTGCTGAAAATGACAATGGCAACGGTTCGCTGATGCGCATTTTGCCAGTCGTCTATTATTTGCGAAAAGAATACGGAAATGAATTTACCCAATTCCCCGAAGCGTTTGCGCTGCTCCATGAATATTCCGATCTGACCCATGCGCACCCGCGCACAGAAATGGCATGCGGCTTGTATTTATCGATCGCAAACGAACTCTTGAATCTTCCTGAGCAAAAGCGGCAAGGCGACAAGGGGCTTGCGATCACAGCCGGACTCAAAAAAGCGCGCGACTTTTATCATCAGTTTGAAGAGTTCCAGCCCGAAAGCGCTTATTTTGCCCGGATCTACAATAAATTTTTCAGCATGCTTCCTGAGCGTGAGATCCGTTCTTCGGGATACGTCGTCGATACGCTCGAAGCGGCGATCTGGTCATTTATGAATGGCCACACATTTGAACAGTGTATCCTAACGGCCGTCAATTTAGGTGAAGATACTGATACCGTCGCTTGCGTGGCAGGCGGCTTGGCAGGGATCTATTACGGCTACGATGAAATCCCGCAAGAATGGCTGGATGACCTGGCCCGCAAGGACTGGATCTTGGATCTCTGCGAAAATTATCAAGAAAGTTTGGAAGGCTGAGAAACGCGTACAAAAGAACGCAGAAGAGGCGCACGCCTCTTCTGCGTTCTTTTGCTTCATTATCAGAACAGCTTATAACTATCCATGTTCACGATTGGTGCTTCAGCTGCAAATACCGTTGGTACCAGATCTCGACGTATTCTTTTGAAAAAGGTCCCTTGTGATGATTGATCCAATCAACGAGGATCTTGACGTTTTCCTTCAAAATAAAATCGATATCTGCCGAATAATGCATCTGTTTGCGATGCTCATCATATTCGTCGACATCCAAGAGCCGCTTTTCCCCGTCTGGAAAAACTTTGATATCCAGATCGTAATCGATATATTTCAACGCTTCCGCATCCAAAACATACGGGCTCGCCAAATTGCAATAATAAGAAACGCCCTTTTCGCGGATCATTGCAATGATGTTGAACCAGTATTTTTTGTGGAAATAAACGATCGCCGGTTCGCGGGTGACCCAGCGGCGTCCGTCCGACTCGGTCACCAACGTATGGTCATTTACACCGATCAATGAATATTCACTGGTTTTTAAAACCATCGTATCCCGCCAAATGCGGTGCAGCTGACCATCATGTTTGTAACTTTGGATAGTTATAAAGTCTCCTTCCTTAGGCATTGACATGTTGCCCCAACTTTCTATATTACAGATTCTGGTCGAGATGCCGATTGACATCGAACTCCAATCCATTATATCATAACTGGTTTTTCGATGCTGAAGAAAAACTCAGGCAGGACCTGCCAAAAGCTGATCTAGTTTTTGCTGGACTTTGCTGAGCGGCAGCCGGCGCTTTCGCTCTTCATCTGACCATATTTCGCCTTCTTTAAGCGGCAGCTTTTCTGTCTTGCCTAGATAAAGCAGGATATGCCAGCGGCGATGCGAAAAAAGATGGATCACTTCCCCGATCGGAAACGGTGTGCACTGTGCTGCAAACGGCTCTTCTTCTTTTTCCAGCCAGAGGTCCGGCGCTGCTTCGCTGACCAGTGCACTTTCTGCAAGCGATGCGGCAAAGTGCGCGCGCTGACCTTCGTCGATCGTCTCCCGCAGCTTCAAATATTCTTTTTTCTCGATCTCGACCAGCGGGAATTGCCACATTTTTGCTAATAATCCCTGATCAGGGCGCCTCTCAAGCAGCAGTTCCCCTGCCGGATCTTGAAGAGCATACGCCAGATAATAAATATTGCGGACTTTCGTCTTGCGCTTTTTTACGGGAAATTGTCCCGTCGTTCCGTGCTTGAACGCCGCACATTCTGTCTGCACTGGACACTCTGGACATGCTGGATTTTGCGGTGTACAGATCGCCGAGCCGAGATCCATCAGCGCTTCATTGAAAACCCCCGGATTCTCTGCCGGCAAGAGCGCCGCGATGATCTGCCAAAAAAGTTTGAAACTTTTGCTGTCGCCGATATCCTGCTCGATTTCAAAGAGCCGGCTCGCGACCCGCATCGCGTTTCCGTCGATCGCCGGAACTCGTTCGCCAAACGCCATGCTGGCGATCGCGCCCGCGGTATAGGGCCCGATCCCTTTCAGTTTGATGAGTTCGCTGTAGCGTTGCGGCATTTCACCCTGATAGTCGCTCATGATCGTTTCTGCGGCAGCTTTTAAATTGCGTGCGCGCGAATAATAGCCGAGCCCTTCCCATGATTTCAATACTGCCTCTTCCGGTGCGCGCGCCAAGTCTTCGATCGTTGGAAAGCGTGTCATAAAGCGGTTGAAATAATCGATCACCGTTTCAACGCGCGTCTGCTGCAGCATGATCTCAGAGATCCACGTGCCGTAAGGCGTTCGCCGGATCCGCCACGGCAGATGTTTGCGGCCGTTTACTTTGAACCAGCTCAAAAACTCCTTTTGAAAACGCTGGATCTTACTCGTCTTCCACATGTTGTCCCTCTTCCAGCCACTCATCCAGCATTTTTCGGCTCTCGTCGAATTGGAACCCTTTGCGGGCTAAATATTGCAGCATTTTTTGTTTGCCTTCTTTTTCGCTGAGGCGCGCGTATTTCCGCCAATTTTTTTCGATCGCCTGCTTCAAGTTTTCTGCTTCGCCGTCTTCAGAACGCGAAAAATCGGCGGTCTCAAGCGCATTCTCGATCTGTTCTGCTGAAAAACCGGCTTGGCGAAGTCCTTGGATTACTTTTTGGCGGGCTTCCCGCTCCGAACGGCGGCTGTTTTTCTGCCAGATTTTTTCAGCGGTGGCCGCGGCATTCTCCGCTTCTTGCTCCGCTGGGTAAAACTCGCCCAGCGAACGCGCGGCGGTCTCTTCGGCAATGCCTTTTTTTCGCAATTTGCGCATGATGTCTCCCGGTCCTTTCTTTCCTTCGCGTACCATCGTTTTAACAAAGCTGTCGCTGAACATGGCGTCATCGAGCAAGCGCAGTTCTTTTAAGCGTATGATCACTTGCCGCGCGGCCGCCGCCGGGATCTCTTGGAGCTTCAGTTTCTCCCAAACTTCTTTTTCACTGCGCAGCCGATGAGCTAAATAGCGGTAGCTGACTTCCATACCGCGCTGATAATCTTTTAATTTGGCAAGTTCCTGATAAGTTTCCAGCGAAATTTCTTTTCCTTTTAATAAGCGCTGCGTGATCAGCAGATCCTCATTGACGGTCAACGCTTCGTATCCTTCATCAAAATGGAGCTGATAAAATTTCCCTTTTGTCTCTACTGCGGTGATCTTCAAAAAACATCCCCCCAAAATTACTATCTATCTTAGCACGAATCGCCAAGCACGCAACAGTCTGTGCTAAAATAGTGTTCAAACGTTCCGCAAAGAATTTTTACTATTTTTTTACTATTTAAAGGAGAGTATTATGCCGCAATTACCGAATGAAAAAATCATCACGCTCGCGATCAAACGCCTCGGCATCAACGGCGAAGGGATCGGCTACTTTCAAAATATCGTCGTGTTCGTCGAAGGCGCACTTCCGAAAGAACGCGTCCAAGCACAGATCATCGAAAGCAAGCCGCGCTACGCGGTCGCCCGCTTGATCAAGATCATCAAAGCCTCCTCTGAGCGCGCCGCCCCGCGCTGTCCGGTCTATGACGTGTGCGGCGGCTGCCAGCTGCAGCATTTGGACTACCCGGCGCAAGTCCGTTATAAAGACGATCTTCTGCAGCAGGCCCTCAAAAAATACCAGCCGAAAGGGTATCAAAATTATCGCATCCTGCCGGCGATCGCAGCTGAAGATCCGTGGTTCTACCGCAATAAAGCCCAATTTCAATTGGCAGAGCTTGCTCAGCAGCCGATTCTCGGTCTTTACGCCCGCCATTCACACGATGTCGTTCCGATCGAGACATGCTTTGTGCAAGAACCCGAAACCAATGAGGTGCTGCAAACGATCCGCGCCTTACTCGAAAAATATCACGCGCCGATTTATGAAGAAAAGACTAATTCCGGGATCTTTAAGCGCGTCATCGTGCGCACTTCGCTCCATTATTCGGAAGTACAAGTCGTTTTCGTGACCAATTCCAAAAAATTCCCGGCCAAAAAAGCGATCCTTGCCGCGCTTCAAGATGCGCATCCGGAAGTCGTCAGCATTTTGCAAAATTATCAGCCGGAAAAAACTTCGCTGATCTTCGGCAAAGAAACGACGCTCCTCGCCGGCAAAGAAACGATCCAAGACAAGATCGGCACGACCATCTTCGAATTCAGCGCACGCGCTTTTCTGCAGCTCAATCCGGCACAGACACTCCGCTTGTATGAGCGGATCCGCGAGTTAGCGGCTCCTCAGCCGGACGATCTTTTGATCGATGCCTACTGCGGGGTCGGCACGATCGGGCTCTTTATGGCGCCTTTCGTCAAAAAAGTGATCGGGATGGATACGATCAAGGAAGGTATCGCAGACGCGAACCAAAACGCTGCCAACAATCAGATCGACAACGCCGCTTTTTTTGTCGGCGCCGCTGAAACACTACTGCCGGAATGGAGCCAAGAAGGCTCGACCCCCGATATCCTGATTGTTGATCCGCCGCGCGTCGGTTTGGCGCCTGAGCTTCTGCAATCGCTTTTAGCTTTCCCGCCGAAACGCTTGATCTATGTCTCCTGCAACGTCTCGACGCTCGCTAAAGATCTCGCGATCTTAACGAAAAAGTACCATGTCGATGTCCTGCAGTCGATCGACATGTTTCCACAGACTGCCCGAACCGAAGCGATCGTAAAGCTGTCGCTTCCAGCGTAATAAAAAGAGGGACCCTGGCAAAAAAATTTGTCAGGGCCCCTCTTTCCGAATCACCAGCGCTTAAAAAGCCGCTTTTTCGGGTCAGGATCAATATTGATAATTATTTTGCGTCTCAGACTGGTAATAGTCCGGCTGCTGCGTTTCCGTCGACCGCTGCGAATTACTCGCACTGCCGTCATCGACACCATCGCCGTATCCGGAAGTATTCACGGACTCGCCGGAATTTTCTTTTTGCTGGAAGCTGTCGCCTTCATAGCTGCCATTGCCGGTATAGTAATTATACAAAAACTGATTGGCTGCCGGAAGCTCCGTTGAAGTCGCCAGCCCCAGCTGCTCTTTGACGTAATTTTGCGTCTTCAATAAATCAGCCGGATTCAAGATTTGATAGTAAACATCATTCATCATCGCATCCTCGCCGTAAAGCTGCTTAGATTCGATATGACTCGTTGCCCCTTTATAGCCTTCGATGATCTGCACCATATCATCCCATGTCAGATCGGTCCGGATATTTTTTTGGACAGCTTTGAATACTTTTTTATAGTGGCTCAGCGTATTATATCCCAGCATTTTATGCATGATCTTTTGGACGACTTCGCGCTGGCGTTCCTGACGGCCAACGTCCCCTTTCGGATCTTCGTGGCGATAGCGCGAGTATGCTTGCGCCTGCTTGCCATTCAAATGATGTTTCCCTTTTTTCAAATGAACGCCGTCAAGCTCAAATTCATATTTATTATCGACATCGATCCCGCCAACCGCATCGACTAGATCAGTAAAACCCTTTAAGTTGATCGTCAAATAATGATTGACCGGTGCATCCAAAAGTTCATCAACTGTATCCATTGCCATTGCCGCACCGCCAGCCGCACCGTAATCATCGTCAGAATCACCATTGTTGGCAGCGCCATATGCATAAGCGTGGTTCAACTTGTCGTAAAAAGGCGTATTATCTTCATTATAGCCGACGATATTCGTATAAATATCCCGGTCCAAACTTAAAATCACGGTTTTCTCTTTTTTTGGATTGACCGTTACATACATCATCGTATCGCTGCGGCCCTGATCGGTTCGGCCGAGGTCGCCAGTATCGACTCCCAATAAAAGGATCGAGAATGGATCTTGTGCGCTGAAGTGAACGATCTTATCATCTTTTTGCCGCAAACGATTCGTCGACTGATGGACATCTTTCAGTGTCCCTTGCGCGTCATCGACTAAACGAACCGCATAAACCGAGACCCCCGCGATGACCAAGAGAAATAGGGCGAGCAGGCTCAGAAAAAAGGCTTTCAATTTCGACATTTATATTCCCTCATTTAAAAGTATATTCGTTTGATTCGTTAGTTGATTTTCTCACATCTAGTGCTGTACTGCAATCCCTTTCCCTTTTTTTAATAAACTGCCCCACATTTGCAAGCACTTCTCTCTTTCCCCAAAAATGAAGAAGCACGCAAAAAAAGTACGCATAAATAATACATTTTTTATGCATTATTAGAATATTTTTTTATTTTCCGAATTTTTTCAAGATAACTTTCTAATAAATTTTACGGACAAATTTTATAAAAACACGATTTTCGTTTGCTAATTATTGTAATAATACTAATCTGTCATATTTTTCGTTCGTGTATATCGTATACGGCGAAATTCTTTATTGACTTGCCTATTAAAATATTGGTAAAATGTATTCAATTATCATAATAATTATGAAAGCGAGTGCCGAAAATGAAAAACATTATTGAATTACACAATGTCAACAAATATTTCGGCGATCATCACGTGTTGAAGGATATCGATCTGACAGTTTCCGAAGGGGAAAAAGTTGTGATCATCGGCCCTTCCGGTTCTGGAAAATCGACTTTGATCCGCTGCATCAATCGGCTGGAAACGGCGACGAGCGGTGAGATCTTGATCGACGGCATCAATATTTTGGAGAAAAAAGCCCCAATCACCAAAATCCGCCAGCGGGTCGCGATGGTATTCCAAAACTTCAATCTTTATGCACATAAAACTGTGATCGAGAATTTGACCTTAGCTCCGATCAAAGTCAAAGGCATCTCAAAAGAAGAAGCAACGCGGACCGGTATGGAGTATCTTGAGCGGATCGGTCTTTCCGACCGGGCAGATTACTATCCCAGCCAATTATCCGGCGGCCAGCAGCAGCGGGTCGCGATCGCCAGAGTTTTGAACATGCATCCTGAGGTCATCTTGTTTGATGAACCGACTTCCGCCTTGGATCCGGAAATGATCCAGGAAGTTCTCGATGTCATGATCGATTTATCTGAAATGAATATCACGATGGTCGTCGTCACACACGAAATGGGATTCGCCCGCAGCGTTGCCGATAAAATCGTTTTTATGGCAGACGGCAAGATCGAAGCGAGCGCCTCTCCTGACGAATTCTTCACGCAAAACCAAGGAGATCGTGTGGAAAGCTTTTTGGCAAAAATCATTCACAAATAAAAAAACCAAAGGGGAGAATGAAATGAAAAAGAAATGGCTTCTCGGCGCATTGGCCGGATTAATGACACTATCACTTGCAGCTTGCGGTGGCGGCTCTTCTTCAAGCGATAAAAAAAGCGACGATTCCGGCTCCACGACCGTCGCTTCCCTAAAAAAAGCGGGGAAAATCAAAGTCGGCGTCAAAGTCGACGTTCCTGGATTCGGCTACCAAGATCCTGATACGAAGAAAAATGAAGGAATGGAAGTCGATCTGGCTCATAAAATCGCTAAAGAGATCACCGGCTCCGAAGACAATGTCGAGTTTGTCGGCGTGACTGCGAAAACGCGCGGACCGCTGCTGGACAATGGCGAAGTCGATATGGATATCGCCACATTCACGATCACCCCGGAACGGAAGAAATCATACAACTTCACTGCCCCATACTTCACGGATGAGATCGGTTTTCTAGTCCGCAAAGATGACGGCTTTAAGAGCATCAAAGATCTTGACGGCAAAACGATCGGGGTCGCGCAAACCGCAACGACGAAACAATCATTGGAGAAAAAAGCAAAAGAAGAAGGCATCTCCTTCAAATATTCCGAGTTTGCTTCTTATCCGGAGCTCAAAACCGCTTTGACTTCGAAACGAATCGACGCCTTCTCCGTGGATAAATCGATCCTCTTCGGCTATGTCGATGATAAAACTGAGATCTTAGGCGATGGTTTCGCACC
The DNA here is from genome assembly GCA_022649665.1 of Enterococcaceae bacterium. GTDB lineage: Bacteria > Bacillota > Bacilli > Lactobacillales > Enterococcaceae > JALCOL01. The sequence goes on along the minus strand of JALCOL010000002.1, from coordinate 28,783 downwards.
GCAAGAATACGGGATCGCAACGAAAAAAGACAATACCGAACTTTCTGATTACTTGGACAAATTGATCAAGAAATGGAAAGAAGACGGCACGATGAAAGAAATTCTCGACAAATGGAAATTGGAAGACGCTGCGAAATAGCAGAAAAAGCGGTGGCAGATTTTTCTGTCACCGGTTTTTTCACGGTTTTGCGTGATCCAATGCACAATGAAAGGACTTTGAATGCCTATGTATTTTCTGTTGAACGCAGCGAACAATCCGTTGAGCCTTGAAAAATGGGAAGCGCTGTTCAAAGACTGGCGCTTGTTCGCTGAAGGACTTTTGACTACCTTAGAGATCTCCGTAGGCGCACTTGCTTTAGCAGTCGTCCTTGGTCTTCTTTTTGGCGTGATGGGAACAGCTAAAAATTCGGTTTTCCGCGGCATCTCGCGGGTCTATGTCGAGTTTTTCCAGAACACCCCGCTTTTGATCCAGATCTTCTTTGTTTATAACGGTCTGCCGCTTTTAGGCATCGTCATGAGCGTTCCTTTGATCGGGATCTTATGCGTCGGCATTTATCACGGCGCTTATATTTCAGAAGTGATCCGTTCCGGGATCCAATCGATCCCGCGCGGCCAAGAAGAAGCTGCACTCTCACAAGGCTTCACGGCTACCCAAACGATGCGTGAGATCATTCTGCCGCAAGCGTGGCGGATCGTTTTGCCGCCGTTTACCAACCAAGTCGTTTCACTGATCAAAAATACCTCGATGGTCGCGATCATCACCGGTGTCGATATCATGTATGTCGCCAACTCCTGGTCTGGCTATAATTTATACTATGCTCCGGCCTTCATCGCAGCCGGCGCCCTTTATTTCATCCTCTGCTTCCCGCTGACGACCCTTGCAAGCCGCATGGAGATCAAGAACAAGGAAGCTTACTAATCGGAAAGGAGACGATACGATGAGTTTTTCCGAAGCAATGAAACAGATTTTCACCGCCAACAATCTTTCCTTTTTGCTTGACGGATTGAAAGTCACGATGTATATTTCCGTGATCTCGATCCTTTTGAGTGTCGTATTCGGCACGATCTTGGCGCTTTTGCGCAATAACGGCCCGAAGCCGCTCAAATTTTTAGCGATCGTCTATATCGAGATCGTACGGAACATTCCCAACCTTTTATGGATCTATGTGATTTTTATCGTTGCCAAGATGAGCAGCTATCCGGCTGGTGTCGTTAGTTTTACGATCTTTACCAGCGCTGCTTTAGCTGAGATCATCCGCGGCGGCTTGAACGCTGTCGGAACGGGGCAAATCGAAGCCGCTACTTCGCAAGGCTTCAATAGTTTCCAGACGCTTTGGCTGATCGTGATCCCGCAAGCCCTGCGCAGCATGCTGCCAAGCATCATTTCGCAGTTCACGACCGTCATCAAAGATACTTCGCTTCTCTATTCAGTCATCGCGATCCAAGATTTGACTGGGAAAGCGACGATTTTGATGGGACGCTATTACAACGTGATCCAAGTCTTTATTTTATATGCTACGCTTGCCTTGGTCTACTTCGTGATCAACTTTTTGATGTCGAGCCTTTCCCGCTACTTGAGCCGGAACTGGAAGCTTCAAAAAGCGTAACTATATGAAAAAAGCCTTTGCTGCTGCCAACCGGCAGGAGCAAAGGCTTTTTTTATGACCGTTTATTTAAAATTTCCAAAAATCGTTTTTTTTACTCGTGTATAAGAGGATAAAGGCAGCGCATCGCCATTTAAAACGCGTTTGGCGTTGTCTTCGTAATAAGCCGTGCGCTCTTCGCCAAAGTCGCGCGCGATCGCCGCATAAGCTTCTTTCAAATGAAAACCGCGCTTTTGGATGTGGTGCGCATCGCTTGCGACCAATTGCACCATTTCATGCGCGACCATCAATCTCGCCGTCTTTTGGATCGTTTTTCCAAAGACCCCGACATAGCTTGGTGCGGTCAATTGCGCAAGACAACCCATTTCCAAAAAATCGACCAGCTTATTTGGATCTTGTCCAAAGACCCGGTTGCGCTCCGGATGAACGATCACCGGTGTATGTTTGCGCGCCAGCAGCTGCGTAAACATCTGCGAAGTATAATTCGGGACATCTGTTGTCGGGAACTCGATCAAAAGATATTTCTTGGACAGATCGCAAAAAAGGATCTCATCACGTGCGATCGCACTCGGAAGTTCTTCAAAGATCCGTACTTCTTGGCCTTCAAACACTTTGAGCGGAATTTTTTCTCGATCCAAAAGGGCCTGCAGCGCACTCACCCTGCGTATGATGTCGGCTTTCGGATTCAAGAAGCGGCCATTGTGGTGGTGCGGCGTGCACAAGATGTACTTGATCCCGCTTGCGTATGCCGCGCGCGCCAAATCCAGCGCATCCTGCTCATTTTGCGAGCCATCATCGACTCCCGGCAAAATATGGCAATGCAAATCGATCATCCGGATCCCCCTTCAAAACTATCTCCAAAACTTCTTCCAGCAACGCTTAATAATATTTATAGTGGTAATAGCCGCCCTTAGTGCGTTCTACCCCGGTATATACTGCGCCGAGGACATTGGCCTCGCTCATCGTCAAAAGCTCTTTCGCGCGCAGAAGGGCGTTTTTATTCGTCACATTTTCGTGGACGACCAAAACACAGCCGTCTGTCTGCGAAAGCATGATCTGTGCATCGGTCACGGTAACGATCGGCGGCAAATCGAAGATCACCAGATCGAACTCTTCTTCCAGCTCCATCATCAGCTCGCGCATCCGTTTCGAACCTAAAAGCTCAGAAGGGTTCGGCGGCTTCGGTCCGCTCGTCATGATCGTCAGGTTGCTGGTCCCGATAAACGTATGGAGCCCGTCGCGCCAACTTTCCGAACGATCGACCAAAAAAGTGCTCAAGCCCTGGTTGTTCTCCAAATGCATCACTTTATGCATCGTCGGTTTGCGCAGATCGGCATCGACTAACAGGACTTTCATACCGGATTGGGCAAAGACGACTGCCAAATTGGACGAGACCGTTGATTTCCCTTCAGAAGCTTCCGCAGAAGTGATCCCCAGCGTTTTCAATTCGCGGTCCACCATTGAAAATTGGATATTTGAACGGATCGTCCGGTATTGTTCGGTGATCGGCGAAAGCGAATCAGCGATCGTGATCAAGCCGGAGCCGTTTGATTTTTTCATATCTTTTACTCTTTTTTTTGCATGATGTTTATGTTTTCTGCTTTGTGTATCGGCCACCATAAGAGCTCCTTTCTGCTACAGTACGCGTCTTTCAGGAAGCGCGTCGTCTGGCATTTCCGCTTGTACTTGATAGGCATGCTCTTCGATCAAGCCGCGGATCTTCACGTCGTTTTCTTTCATTTCTTTTTCATTCATTTCGGAGATAACACCTAAAAGATTGTAACCTAAAACATCAGTAATGAACGCATCGTCTTTGACGGATTTATCCATGAATTCCAGCAGGAACGCGAATCCAGTCCCGACTAAAAGCCCCAAAAAGGCTCCGATCAAAAGCGCGATCTTTTTATTCGGCGAAACAGGTGAAAAGTCGAGATCGCCTTTGGAAGCGATCGTGATCTTGTCGACATTCATCGTTTCTTTGGCTTTTTCTTGAAATACTTCCGCCGTCGTATTAACGATGTCTTCTGCTTCATAGGCATTTTCCGTCGTAGCGATGATCGAGAACATCAAGGAGTTTTGCGCCTGTTCGACGCTGACCGAGTTTCTGAGGTCTTCGATCGTCCCTTTGTAATGATGTTCTTTTTCCATGATGCTCTTGACTTCATCCATTACGACATTGCCTTTGATAAATTCTTTATACGTATTGATCATCAAAATATTAGAATTGACGACATTCGCATTGACCTGCTCATTATCGCTTTGCGGCAACGTCACAAGCAGCGACGCTTCTGAGCTGTATTTCGGTGTGATGACAAAAAAAGTCACTACGGCTGCAAGCGCGATCCCGGCAACTAACCCGCCGATGATCAGCCAGATCCGTTTGCCCAAAATTTTGAATATTTCTTGTAAACTGATGGTCTCTTCCATGTTCTCCTCCGTAAAATTATTCTGCTAATTGTTCATTCAATACTTTTTGAACACTTTTTAGTTCTTTATCAGAAATCTCTTGGTAGCTGATCCCCGCCTCGCCGCGTGTGCCGTCGCCGGTAAACCCGGTACCTTTCAGCTGCAGCGACTTCACGTTATCGAACGCATCACGGTAATCAGTGCCGATCGTCCGCATCTCGTCAAAAGTCAGATCCGTTTTCATGTTCTCTGAAAGAACCCCCAGCAGCTGGTTGATATTCGGGATATTTTTGACTGTCAATGCCTTTTTTGCCACAGCCGTGATCACTTGCCGCTGGCGTTCCTGCCGCCCGTAATCACCGTTCGGATCTTCATGACGCATCCGCGAATATTTCAGTGCACTACTGCCATCCAGCTCATTCGTTCCCGCCGGAAACGTTTTCCCGTCAAAGGTGAATTCAAAAGGATTATTGACCGTAACGCCCCCCACGGCATCGACAAGATCCACTAACCCTTTCATATTGATCGAAACATAGTGATCGATCGGGATATCGAACAATTTTTCGACCGATGCGATCGACATCGGCACTCCGCCGAAAGCATAGGCATGATTGATTTTATCCGTCGTTCCGTTCCCAACGATCTCCGTGTAAGTATCGCGCGGAACACTGACCAGTGTTGTTTGTTTGTCTTTCGGATTGACGGTTGCCACCAAAATAGTATCTGAACGCCCTTGTTCAGTCCGCCCCAAGTCTCCCGTATCGACTCCTAATAACAAGACAGAAAATGCATCCTTTTTATTTGCGGTAATGCTTGGTGCACTTTTCCGTTTAGCGGGAGTGAGCCGTTCAACGCTTTCATGCGTCTTGTCAGCGGCTTTTTCCACTTGATGATAGACCGAATAGGCATAGACCCCCACTCCGGCAATCAGAAGTAAAATAACGAATACGATCGCTAATAATATCTTCTTCCACTTTTTCATTAACAACTTCCTTTATTATTTTGTTTTTTCTTTACTATGATAAGCAAGAAACCGCAACAATTCAAGTCTTTTTTCGCTTTCTTTTTCGCTTGTAAAAAAATCAAATTACAAAAAATAAAATAATATAAGCTGACGATTATTTGTTCGTTTAAACAGAAAAGGAGCTGTGACAAAATCTGCCACAGCTCGCTGGTTCATTGAACGATGCTTTTTGAAGTTAAACGAGAAAAAATTATAATTTCACCACTTCAGCAGCTTGCGGTCCGCGTTCTCCTTCAACGATCGTAAATTCGACTGGTTGTCCTTCTTCAAGCGATTTGAAACCGTCGCCTTGGATCGCAGAAAAGTGTACGAAAACATCGTCGCCGCCGTCAACTGTGATAAATCCGAAACCTTTGTCGTTGTTAAACCATTTTACTGTACCATGTTCCATGCTGAATAGCCTCCAAAAATAAAATTTCGCAGATTTTACTCTACATTCACTAGTATACTTTAGGGCGAATAACAATACAAGAAAAGAACGAATGGATATTTTTTCATCGGCATGAAACAGGGATATACAGCCCTTACATAATTCGATTAAAAAACATTATTTCCGAAACTTTATAAATTTTTCCCAAGCGTCCTGCTCCTTGGTTTCGTTGATTTTTTCGATCGTTTTGATTTTTCCATCTTCCCAAACAAGAAAAACGTCGGCGGTAAATGTCGCATTGCCGATCAGATCAAGGCGCACTTTTTCTTCTTGACGCACACTCACCTGCACGACGCCGCCCGGATTATAGACCGTCAAGAGATTCAATTTCTCCGCCGGATGCGTGAGCAATGTATAAATAAAACTCGTCGCCGTCATTGCCGTTCCGCAGGCATTCGTAAAGCCGACACCGCGTTCATATGTCCGGACGAACAATTGGTTCGCTTCCATTATATAGGCAAAGCTGACATTGACGCCGTCCGGAAAATAAGGATTCTCACCATTGCAGAAGCGCGCGAACGCTTCAAAATCCGGTGAAAAGCAGTCTTCTTTCGTCGGCACAAAACTCACTAAATGCGGATTCGGTACGCTGACTGCAGTGAAACGCTGCGTCGAAGGAAAATAAAAACGTTCAGAAAACACCGGGACTTCCTCATTGAATAATTTCTTTCGGTCAGGAAAAGCAGCCGGGAGCGTTGCCAAATCAAACGAGACCGGTCCGATCTCTACTTGAAAAGCTGCGACCCCTTTTGCCAAGTCAGGAGCTTGCTCCACGGCGAGCGGCGCTTGCAGCGTTTCAACTGCAAAATGCTTCATTTGATATTTTTCTGCCAAGTAGCGCGCGACCGTCCGCAGACCATTGCCGCACATTGAGGCTTCGCTGCCGTCTTCATTGATCACCCGCATTTTTCCCAAGCAATCTGCCGCTTGACTTTGGGTAACGAGCAAGAGACCGTCCGCGCCGCCGAGGACCGCATTCTCCGGATCAGCCAGCTGTTTTGCAAGCTGCCGCAGCTCTTCTTCAGCAAGCGGCGCTGAAAGCTGCGTATCATCAAGCAGAAAGAAAGTATTGCCTGAACCATGAACTTTTTTTAAATGAATTTCCATCAAAATCAAACCTTTTCATCATAATTTTTTCTTATTGTAGCACAATTTTTACGAAAACCAATAAAAACAGGAACCGCCGGCAGGTTTCCCCGCAGCAGTTCCTGTTCACGATGAATTCTGATTTATTTAGCTGCTTTGTACAGCTCGTTCATTTTGTCCCAGTTGACGACATGCCAGAAAGCATCAACGTACTTCGGACGCAAGTTCTTATATTTCAAATAATATGCGTGTTCCCACACGTCGATCGTAAGGATCGGTATCATTCCTTCTGTCAGCGGCGAATCTTGATTCGCGGTGCTGATGATCTCAAGTTTGCCGTTGTTCAATACGAGCCAAGCCCAGCCGGAACCAAAGCGGCCAGTCGCAGCTTTTTTAAATTCTTCTTGGAATTTTTCCAGTGATCCGAACGCTGCTTCAATCGCATCTTTTACTTCGCCTTTCGGTGTTCCGCCGTTTGGCCCCATGATTTCCCAGTAAAAAGTGTGGTTGATCGTACCGCCGCCGTTGTTGCGGACCGCTGTTTGGATCTCTTTGGGCAATTCATTTACATGGGTAACCAGCCATTCCGCTGATTTATCAGCATATTCTGGATGGCCTTCGAGTGCGGCATTGAAATTATTCACGTAAGTTTGATGGTGTTTATCATGATGCAGGTGCAGTGTTTCTTCGTCGATATAGGGCTCCAATGCATCATAAGCATAAGGCAGATCTGGTAAAGTAAACGTCATTTTTGCTTCCTCCTTATATTTGGATTACATTCTCAGATTAGCATAATGATAATCTAGATTCAATGAAAACGGTTCATTTTTTATTTTTACTTTTTTTCCCGGTGGAAAGCCGCTTGTTTTTGACTGATGAGTCGTTTACAATTGGGAAATGGATATCGATGAGAAAGGATTTTTTAGCATGCAATTCATTGAAAGTTTCAAAGCTTCTTGTTACGATTTTAAAAATCTGCTGCGGCTGCGCAAACAGCCTTTTTGGAAAGTAGTCGTTTATCTGCTTTTCTTGGCCGCGATCACGGCCGTTCCGCTGGCCTTTCAGACCAATCAAGCGCTCCACTCGATGCGTGAAGACGGTCAGAAGATCGCGAAAAAAGTGCCGGAATTCACGATCCAAGACGGCACGCTGACAACTGAAAAAACCGACAGCGGTTTCGTTTATCAAACGAACAGTATTATTTTCACTTTTGATCCCGCCGGCAAGCGCACCGAAAAAGACATCACCAGCGATGCGACACATCAAGCATTCAGCCTTGGCTTTCTGCAGCATGAATTCGTGCTGGCGTTTCCCGGACAAACACGCAGTGATCAAGCCTTGACGCAAGCACCGCTGGTTTTCTCTTATAAAAATGAAAATTTTGCCTCTTTCAATTCTGAAAAATTAAAGCAGCTGCTTTCTTTTAAAATCCCGTTCTGGCTCCAAGGATTGATCTTCTTGTTTGCGATCTACCCGGCATTTTTAAGTATTTTGATCCAGTTGATCATGATGACCCTGCTGCTCTTTATTTTCAGCCGGATCTTGCAGACCCGCCTGCGCTTTGGTGAAGTTTTAAAAATCACCGCTTATGCGCTGACGATCCCGGTGATCCTCTCAGCGATCTTGCAGTTTTTCAATCTGCAAGTCAATACATTTTTGCTGTTCTTCGTTTTCACTTTATTTGTTTTTTATCAATCATTAAAGCGAAATCGGACTGCACCGCCGTCCTCTGAAGCCTAACCAAAAAGCCTTTGGCACCCGAATCAACACTTCGAGTACCAAAGGCTTTTTTATGTTTCATTATCGAAGCGCTCGACGTCTTTGATCGCGCCGATCACGAGCAGCGTATCATTCGGCAGCACTTCTGTCTGGCCAGTCGGTGCGATCAGCATCTCACCGGCTGCGCGCCGGATCCCGACCACATTGATCGAGAAGCGGTCGTGGATATTGAGATCTGCGAGCGTATGATGAAAATATTTATCCTCCGTCACTTTGATCTCCGCAAACGAATATTCACGTGAGACTTCCAAGTAATCCAGCATATTTTTTGAGACCATTCGGTGGGCGATCCGCTCACCCATATCTCTTTCGGGATGGACGACGACATCTGCGCCGATTTTTTCCAAAACACGCGCATGGTAATCATTTTGTGCTTTCGCTAAAATATAAGGGACACCCATCTCTTTGAGCATCAGCGTCACCAGAATACTCGCTTGAATATCTTCGCCGATCGCGACTACCACTTGGTCGAAATTATCCAATCCCAACGACCGCAGCGTTCCTTCATCTTGTGCGTTGGCGATCACCGCGTGCGTTGCGATGTCCATATATTTATTGACTTGTTCTTCATTCGTATCGATCACCAAAACTTCTTGGCCGCTGCCGGCCAGCGTCCGGCAGATACTGCCGCCGAAACGGCCCAAACCGATAATTGCAAAATTTTTCTTCATGAATGCGCCGAATCCTCCTTTTCAGCAAAAAGCGTTATTTGGCAAGTTTATGCCGAAAAGCATAAATCGCTGCTTGCGTCCGGTCTTCGACTTGCAATTTGGATAAAATATTCGAAACATGCGTCTTGACGGTCTTGAGCGTAATAAATAGTTCATCCGCGATCTCTTGGTTGCTTTTGCCTTGGGCGATCAAGAGCAGGATCTCTTTTTCACGGTTCGTCAGATCCTCATGCAAGATCGGATCGTTAGCGTGGCTCATGCGTTCCATCATTTTTCCAGTAACTGCCGGCTCCAAGATGCGTTCCCCTTGGGCAGTTCCGCGGATCGCGTTGGCGATCTCTTTGGCACTCGAAGTTTTAAGGAGATAGCCCGCTGCGCCGGCTTCGATCGCCGGGTAGACTTTTTCATCATCGATAAAGCTGGTCACGATCAAGATCTTCGCTTGCGGCCATTTTTTCAAAATCTTCTGGGTCGCTTCGATGCCATCCATGACCGGCATCACCAAGTCCATCAAGATCACGTCCGGTTTCAGCGCCAGCGCTTTTTCCAAGCCTTCTTCGCCATTCGACGCTTCACCGACGACTTCGATATCTTTTTGGATCGACAAATAAGACGAAACTCCCAGGCGCACCATCTCATGGTCATCCACTAATAATACTTTGATCATTCTTATCCTCCCTCGCTGCCGGTACTTTGATCTCGATACTCGTTCCTTGATTCGGGAAACTGATGATTTTCAGCGTTCCGCCCATGCTGTTGACGCGTTCATTGATATTGTTCAGCCCGTAGCTGCCGGCTTTCGATTGCGCAGGATCCCAGTCGAACCCGACGCCGTCGTCGATCACCCGCAGCAGAATATTCTGCCCGACTTGGTGCAGATACACTTCCAAGTGCTTCGCTTTGGAATGCCGCAGTGTGTTGGACAAGAGCTCTTGAACGATCCGAAACAAGTGATCTTCGATCGCCGGTGCCAATTTGACATCTTCAACTTCCCAGCGGATATCGATTTTGACTTTGCTCATCAATTCGCGCAGCAGCTGTTCGATCCCTTGGCGCAAACTTTTTCCTTCCAAGCTGACCGGACGCAGGTGAAGAAGCAGCGCCCGCATCTCAGACTGCGAAGCATTGATGATCTCCGCGACCATCCCAAGCTGCTTTTTGAAGGACTCCGGCAGATCGATCTCTGCAGCGATTTCATTCATCGCTGAAAGCATCATCATTGCGGCAAAGAGCTGCTGGCTGACCGAATCGTGAAGCTCGCGCGCCAGACGATGGCGTTCTTGAACTAAAATACTTTCGCGCGTCACTCCGTCGATCACTTCGGGTTTTGCGGCCGCTTGCTGCAGTTCTTTGCTGATTTTTTGCATTTTTTTGCTGATCGAAACGATCGAGCGATCGACTTCACCGATATACGCATCTGAATGATGGTAAGGGATCGGCGAAGAAAGCGCCGGACTGTCATAATTGCCCTGCACTAAAAGCTGCAGCTTCGTTTCAATCTTACCATATTGCGAACGGTGAACGAGCGAGGAAAGCAAATAATTCCATAAACCAACGAAAATGCTGATCACGAGCAAAGACACGACAAAAGGAATCCCAAACATCTTGGCTTCAAGCATTTCTTTCCACCAAGTTTTCGGATTCCGCGAGTAAAAATAAGTGAGGAGCGTCAAGAAGACGACTAAAAAAACGCTGACACCGCTGTAGATCGCTGACATATGTCTGGAAACGCGTCCCGTCATACGCGGATCACCTCCAGATCGCCGAAAAGCGTACTTGTTGCGATCCTGAGCTTCCGCGGGTTTTGATCGTAATCTTCCGAATACAGGCGCAGCGACTCCGTTTTGAGCGAATACTCTTCCCCTTCAAAATGCACTTCACCCAAGACTGTGGCGTGTTCCAATAAAAGACTGATCCCCGTCGGTACCAGAACGCGTGTTTTTCCGAAACATTTGCGGATCATGATCAAACTTTCTTTTTGCGGCAAGATCGTATTGCCCAGATCAATGATCGTATCCCCCGAGAAATAGACCATGTTGATATCGTTCCACTCGTAAGCCTCGTCACCGATTCGTTCACTGCCGAAGAGCGGGCGCTTCATCCGTTTGCCGTCTTTTGGCAAGGGCGAGATCGTCTCGACACGCTCCAGCTTTTTTTTCTGCCATGAATTGCCCTTTAAAAGCTGAACGCCCGAGATCTCGACGCCTTTGACACCGATAAAAATAATAGCGAAAATGATCATGCCGATGATCACCGGACTGTTCAGCGCCGTAATCAAAAGGATCACGCCGCCGCTCATCAGCAAAAGGTCGCGCGTGCTGTTGCGGCGTTTCTTCTTCCAAGCTGCATATAAACAAAATATTCCCAAGAACAGCAAAAACAAAAGCCACGCCTCTTTATACATCAATACTAGCGCGAATACAGCCAGGATCGCTTCAACAACTAAAAAAAAGCGCCATGAAGCTGACATGTCTTTCCCTCCCTTGTTTTTCTTTTCTCTTAATTATACACGAATTCCTGCTTTGCGACAGTTGCCTTTGGTCCTGATTTTTCTCCGCCTAAAGTCTGAACAGGTTGTGACAAAGCAAAAAAGCGCGGCGAAATTTTGCCGCGCTTTTTTGCCTTGATTATTGGTGTTCAACTTTGACGATTTTCACTTTCATATCGCCGCCGGGCGTTGTGATCGTCACTTCATCATTTAGATGTTTGCCGATCAATGCTTGCGCGATCGGCGACTCGTTAGAGATCTTTCCGGAAAAAGGATCAGCTTCCGCACTGCCGACGATCGAATATTGTTCTTCGTCGCCATCTGGAAGTTCGATGAATGTCACTTTTTTGCCCACCGAAACTTCGTCCGCATCAACATTGCCATTGTCGATGATCTGCGCGAAACGGATCATATTTTCAAGCGTCGCGATCCGGCCTTCGACGAATGCCTGCTCGTCTTTTGCAGACTCATATTCTGAGTTTTCGGATAAATCCCCGAAGCCGCGGGCGATCTTGATTCTTTCCACGATTTGTCCGCGTTTAACAGTTTTTAAGTATTCTAATTCATCTTCTAATTTCTGTTTGCCTTCTAAAGTCATTGGATAAACTTTTTCAACCATCAAATTCTACTCCTTTTATGTCTGTTTAATATCAGATAGCCTAACATCTGTTGCTCCAAAAGTAAATAACATTTTCGCACCAAGTTTCGTGAAAGTCAATAAAAAGATCAAAAGCCCCTGCAGATCTGCACAGGAACTTTTGATATTTTTACCTATCATTCCCCGTCGACTTCTGATTCGGCAGCCGAATCAGAACTTTCAGAAGAATCATTATTAACATATTTTTCGACCAGCGCATTGTGTTCGCTCAACGTACTTGCGAAGTACACTTCGCCGGTTTTCACATCAGCAACAAAATAATAGTAGCTGTTTTGGGTCGGATCCATGACCGCAGCGATCGAACTTTCGCCCGGACTGTCAAATGGTCCAGGACCGTAGCCGGTATGTGTGTATAAATTATAAGGCGAATCGACCTTCGTATCCTCGACTGATAATTTTACTTTATGTTCTTTTTTCGCGTAAAGAATCGAGATATCCGATTGCAGCGGCATCCCGACGCTGATCCGGTTGAAGAAGACTTGCGCGATGTTTTTCCGGTCCGCCTCTTTGACCCCTTCTTTTTCGACAAGCGAGGCAAGCGTCAGCACTTCATGAACGTTCAAGTTTTTTTCTGACATTTCATCGTAATAATTTTCCATGATCGTGTCGGTTTTCGCAACCATCTGAGTCACGAGATCTTTCAATTTGGAACCAGGCGTCACGTTATACGTCGCTGGGAACAAATAGCCTTCCAAATGATAGCGGACGTCCGCCGACTTGCTGGAATCGGTCAGAAGTGTCGGATATTTTTTCACTAATTGTTTGAAGAAATCTTGATCTTCCATCAGCGCTAAAAAGTCCTTTTTGCTGAATGAAGTGTCTTTGTCGATCAAGTCGGCGATCTCGGTGATCTGAAGCCCTTCTGGGATCGTCACCGCTTGTTTGACCGTATTGCCGTCTGCCAGATCGGTCGCGATCGTATCGAGCGTCATGCTCGGTGCAAATTTGTAAAAGCCGGCTTGAAAATCACCGTAATTATTCATTTTTACATAATAATCAAAAATCTGCCCATTTTTGATGATATCTTTTTCCTGCAGGATCCGGCCGACTTCTTTATTCGATGAACCCATCGGGATCTCGATCAGCCGCGTTTTTTTATCGCTGGTATCCATTGGCCGCGTACTGCTTTTCCAATAAGCATATCCGCCGACTGCCGAAATCAGTCCCAAGCCGACTACTACGATCGTGATCATCGTGACGATCCGGTAAACTATTTTTCTTTCCTGATTCACAACAGTTGCCTTCCTTTCAGAGATTGGCATTCTTTTCAACTGATTCTCATAAGAACGCCACTGTCTGTCTGTATGGGGAAATTGCGCGAACAACTTCTTCACGCGCGCTGCCGCTTTGAAAAAAACTTTTTTGAGCCAGCGACCGAAATGGAGCAGGCCTTGCTTGATTTTGTTTAAAAAGCCTCCCGCTGAAGATGAGGAAGTCCTTTTTCTTTTCTCAGTAGACAAGAAGTGTTCCTCCTTTTGAATAATCGCAATCCCTATTATACCTAATAAAAAAATAAAACTGAACGTTTTTTCGCGATTCGGCTGGATCTTTGCGACATTTAATCAATTTGTAACAATCCATCATGGTTCAAATATTGAACAATATGATTTATTATGCTAAAATCGATTCATGAAAAGGTGGAGGGATCATAATGGATAAAATTTATGAATTATTGTTATTGATCAATAATGAATCGAACGTCCGCCAGCGCGAGATCGCCAAACAAACTGAACTTTCGCTGGGGACGACCAATACACTGCTCAACTATTTGGAAGAACAAGGATGGATCGATATCGACCGCTCGAAAAAAAGTTATCAATATCATTTGACTGCTGCGGGATTCAAGCATTTGAAATCATTGATGAAAAAAGCTAAGCAGGAAAAAATCAAAACCCCTGCTGCTTCAAATGGAACTACACTGAAAGAAGCGGTGATCCTAGCAGCCGGGAAAGCCAAAGATCTGGCCTTCCCTGCTTGTCTCGCACCACTTGAAGATACCACGATCATCGACCGGACACTGACGCTTTTAAATGATTTTGGCATCGACAAGATCACGATGGTCGTCGGCTTCCAGAAAGAAACGATCATCGATCATTTGAAAAATCGTACGATCACTTTCATTGAGAATGACAATTACGAGTCGACCGGGACGATGGCGTCCCTTGCCGCGGCGACACCGGGAATCACCGAAAATGAATTTTTAATCCTCGATGGGGATCTGGTCTTTGAAGAAAGTGTTCTGCAGCAAGTCGTGCAAGCGCCGGCGCAAAACAGTATCACCGTGACCACGATCAGCGGTTCAGGTGATGAAGCGTATGTCGATATGGACGGAGCGCAAATGCTGGTCCGGATCTCAAAAGATATCCGCCAAATGAACCGCCTTTCAGCCGAAATGATCGGCATCAGCCGTTTGAGCCGCGACTTTTATCAGGAAATGCTCACGCTCTATCAAGACAATGAGAATCCTTGGCTGAACTATGAATATTTGATCACCCAAGTCGCGCAGAATATCCAAGTAAAGTGTGTCGATTGCGACAGCGCCGCTTGGAGCGACATCGATAATCAAAAACAATATGAACACTTGCTGGATTATACGTATCCGACGATCAAGCGCCATGAAGCAGACCGGCATCTTCAATACGCCAAAGAACAGCTTTCTGAGATTTTGAATATTCCAGAAAGTTCGATCAGCCAAATCGTTTATGCCGGCGGAATGACGAACACCAACTACAAAGCCGCGATCAACGGCAAGGAATACTTCATCCGGATCCCGGGAAAATGTACCGAGACGATGATCAACCGCCAAGAAGAAGCGCTCAACGCGCAGATCGGCAGTGCCCTCAAGATCAATGTCGATACGCTTTATATCAATCCGGATACCGGCATCAAAATCACACTTTCTGTGCCGGGTGCCGAAACACTGACTTCGAGTACGGTCCGTCTGCCGCAGAATTTAAAACAGATCGCCGATATTTTGCACACGCTTCATACTGCCGACATCGAATTCAATAATTCCTTCAATGGGCTGGAAGAGTTGAAAAAGTACGAAGAACTGGTCGAAGAAGTCCATGCAGAATTTCCGGCGGACTATCCTGAAGTAATGCGGTCATTAGGCGAATTGGATGAGATCCTCCACGAAAAATATGGCGTGATCATGCGGCCCTGCCACAACGACTTGGTTCCGGAAAACTTCGTCAAAAGCGATACCGGCAAAATTTTTCTGCTGGATTGGGAATATGCCGGCATGAACGATCCAAGCTGGGACTTAGCCGCCTTTTCTTGTGAAAATGCATTTTCTGAAAAAGAAATCGAACGCTTCTTGACACTATATTATAGTAGAAAACCGACTGCTGCAGAAATGCAGAAAGTCCGAATTTTTGAGATCTACCAAGACATTCTCTGGTCTGTCTGGACGATCGCCAAAGAAGCATCCGGCGAAGACTTCGGGACTTATGGATCCGACCGCTATGCACGCGGCAAAAAACTTTTATCGGAGGTAATGAAGCATGAACAAAAACAAACACAAGTTTAACGGCAGCGGCACCGGTCTTTTGGGCGGGATCCTCTGGGGATTCGATACCGTTTTAGTCGGGGTCGTCTTAGGAACGACCGTGCTGAACACTCCGCAGGCGATCGCGATCGCTCCGCTCGTTTCCACATTTCTCCATGACTTCTTCTCCAGCATTTGGATGCTGATCTTCACCGCTCTGAATCACGGCTTCGGCGAACTCAAAAAAGCCTTGAAGACCAAGAGCGGGAAATTCGTGATGGTCGCTGCGCTTTTCGGCGGACCGATCGGAATGACCGGCTATATGCTCGCGATCAACTATATCGGCGCATCCTACACCGCCGTGATCTCTGCGATGTATCCAGCCGTCGGGGCCTTGTTGAGTATGATTTTCTTAAAAGAAAAAATGGGAAAACTCGGCGCGCTGGGGTTGACGATGGCGATCACCGCAACGATGATTCTAGGCTTTACGACGACCGATACGCCGAAAAACATTTGGCTCGGGATCTTGTTTGCACTCCTGTGCGTCTTTGGTTGGGGCATCGAAGTCGTGATCTGCGCTTACGGCATGAAAAATGATGTCTTGCCGGAAACGGCACTTCAGATCCGCCAATTGACTTCTGCGATCGTCTATGGACTTTTGATCATGCCGATCATCAAAGGCTATCCATTGGCAGCTCAAGTCGCTTCGTCCCCGGTCATTCTCTTGATCGCACTGACCGCCCTTGCCGGTACTTCATCGTACCTCTGCTACTACCGCTCGATCGACGGCATCGGCCCGATCAAAGCGATGGGACTCAACATCAGCTACTCCGCCTGGGCGATTTTTATCGGGATCTTCTTCGGCAACGGGATCAGCTTAAAGGCCTTGTTCCTCGCGCTTGTCATTATCACCGGATCGCTCCTCACCACTGAAAATCCAGGTGAATTCCTGCAATTGTTTCACATCGGGAAAAAAACAGAGAAAAAAGTGAATATTTGAATAAATAAAAATACCGCCCTTCAAATAAAAATGAAGGGCGGTATTTTTCAGCTTTGATAATACATTTTTGTCAAACGAACCGTTTTCTTAAAGATGATCGGCACAGAACAGATGATATTGAAAATAAACAGTGCGAATAGAAACGGTGTATGAAGAAAGTAATCGATGAAATAGATCAAAACGCCGAACAAGATAAAGTTTGGGTAGAAAAGCCCAAAATTATAGAAAAATTTAATAATATTGACTGCATCCAATTTTACCTCGGATTTTGGCTGGCTATTGCCGCTGTCAGCGGGAAGCGTATATTTCTCCAAAACGATCAAATTTCTCATCAACGCATCTCCCAAAAGACTGATCAGCACTACCGCAATGAGCCACGTCAGCGAGAAGAGATGGAGCTGATACAACGAACAGAAAAAACCGAAAATGATCACCAGATGGTCAATCAAATGTGCCATAAAATCGAGTTCCGAACCGAATTTCGAGAATTTTTTCTGGTAGCGCGCCACTTCACCGTCGCTGCAGTCGAAAACAAACCAGAGCTGGATCAAGAGCATCCCAACGATTTTTGCCAAAATATTCGGCAAAGCGAATAACAGTCCACCGATCGCGCCTGAAAGAATCATGTATCCGGTGATTTGATTAGGCGTCTTTTTGTATTTCATGCAATAATAAGATACATATGGCGAGAAGCGATTTGAAATAAAATAGCACATTGGAAAATAAACTAGATTGTACTCCCAAGCAATCGATTGGTTCAGATCATTAATGACTTTCTTTTTATTCAGCCCGTTGTCCATGATTGATTCTCCCTTTTGATAATAACTATTAGACAGAAATTATCGTAGCATGATTTCAATGGTACGTAAAGTGACTACTATAGAATGAATACGTGACGGAAGTCTTGATTTTAAAGCTTCCTTTTATTATGATAAGTTAAGGTTTTCAATTCAAAACAAACGAAATGGACGTGAATTTATGGCTACGCATCAAATCACAAAATTTGAAAAGTGCCTGCTCTTTCTTTTATTTTTTGAACTTTTTGCCGGCGGTGGCGGCCGCTTTTTCGCCTTTGGTCCGCTATCTATCCGCCAATTTCTTTTTATTCTTTTATTTATCACTTTTGCCATTCGCTTTATTCGAAGCCGCGATACTCGTAAGGAAATCCTTTCCTATTTTTCGCCTCCGAAGCTTGCGGTCGTGATCGTTCCCTTCTTGTTAGGCGCTTGGATCCTTGTCAGTGCCTTTATCGGGATCGCCCATCATCACGCCATCTCGCTAGTTGCGACAGATGTCTTGCGGGTGATCTATCTGATCACCATTCTCCCGTTGATTTATTATGTCGGAGAGAAGCGGTTCTCGCGAAAGAACTTGGTGACCACCTTGATGGTCGCCGGCCTAGTCATTTCAATCATCACGATCACGATTGGTTTGATCGGCAAGTCCATGAATGTGGACTCATTTTATTACTTTTATCAAGATATCAATCATCTTTTTCCCGCTGATCTCTATTTCCGTCCATCGAGAGGCGTTTTTCACAAATCCCATTTCTTAGTTCTTTTCGCTGTGATCGTCGCCTCCGTGAATATTATCGAAAGAAACGCCCCAAAGCTTCAATATTTTGTTTTGCTTTTCGGCTCGATCAGCCTGATCCTTTCTGAAACAAGAGGACTTTTTATCGGATATGCGATTGGTCTTTTCGTTTATATCCTCACTAATCTCGTGATTTACATTTTCGGCGACCGCACGTCGCTGGTGATCAATAAAAAAATGATGGTTCGCCGCATCGTCTTTTTGGTCATCGCACTTTCTGTGACTGGGTTTTTCTTCAAAAATTCGACGATTGCGCGTTTCAGCAATGATGAACCTAGCACTAGTATTCGTAATAAGAATAAAAACCATCGCCAACGTCGCCCTCCTGAAGAAATAAATGATGAAAGCTTTAATGTCCGCATTTTACTAATGAATCAGTCATTAAAAATCATAGAATCGTCTAAAACCAATGCTTTGCTTGGAAATGGTTACGGAACAGTTATCGCTAAACGAAAAGGTGCAATCGAGATGAGCCTAGTCGATATTTGGGTAGAACAAGGGATAGTTGGTGTCGTTCTTTGGGTTTCTTTCACTCTGCTGCCTCTCTATTATTATTTCCGCTATTTTCTTATCAGAAAGCGATTGGATAATTTAAGTATCGCTTTAATGGCCTGCACGCTAGCGATGCTCGCCATCACAAATATCAATCCCTTTTTAAATAGTCCAATCGGAATGGGCTTTCTAGTTCCAGTTATTGTTTTGGCATTCAAACGCTTTAACAGTGCAAAATCGATTCTCCCAGAAGTCGTGGAGTAAATCTCCATTGCTATCATAAATTCAAAAAAACGGGTCCATGACAAGAGTTTTTGTCATGGACCCGTTTTCCAAATAATCGAAGTTTTAAAAGCAGCTTCTTCGGAACAAAAACCTAGGGATCTCAAAAGCATAAGAAATTTTAGATTTCCATTCTTGTTCCTTAACGTCGCATACTTCCGTCCTCACTCCGTTCCATTTACTACGGCAAACCCTATTCAATGTCTTAACTGCTTTTTGGCGAATAGAAAAAAACATAGTAAATAATTGAAAAACGCCACTTGATTTTCTGCAACAAAGTAGAAGAGTTTGAAACGGTGGTTACGGTTTGCCCATGCCGCCGGTAAAGAATAAGTTTTTCCGGAATCAAAAGAGCCTTCCCTTCGCGGTTGGCTAGAATTCCAAGCCACATATCGTGCATTGGAACTCCCGTCGGAATCGGCAAATACTTCACTAAGAAGCTCCTGCGAAATGCCATCGCACACCCAATGAATGTATTTTTAAAAATATTTTTACATACACCAAGTCTTGTTCCGCGATACGCAAAAAAAGAGGAGATTTCCTCGTGAAGCTGTTCATCCGTCACAATAATATCCGACATGACGAGATCTTTGTCTGGATGTGTTTGAAATGCCTTTAAAATTGTTTCTACCTTATCGGGAAGCCAAACGTCATCTTGATCCGAAAAAAATACGATCTCATTTTTGCACGCAGCTAATGCATTATTCAAGTTGGCGATGACCCCTTTTTCTTTGCAAAATAATAATCCCACACGCGGATCTTGCAAAAATTTCTCTTGGATGATTTTGATCGTTCCATCAGTTGAACCATTATCAGAAATAATCAGCTCATCGCCACTTTTTAGTTGTGACAAGATACTTTCTATTTGTTCGGTGATGAACCGTTCTCCATTATAAGCTGCCAAGGCTACTGAAACACTTTGCCGTTCAGCGATAGTATTCTCCCCCTTTGACCACTCCAAGCAACTCAAGAATAAAGAAAGGCAAACTATATCTTTCTTTGATCTCAGGAGCGATTTTTTTATAAGGCGTATTCAAAAAAGAAGCAGGAATTTGGATATTCTCCCTTTCGATCACACAAATATTTCCCGATTCATAGAAATCATAATGTTTGACTTCCGCATTCGTTGTGATCAGCTTTTTGTTTGCGCCCAGCATCTCAATCGTCCGCATAGTCAGCCCGGTCTGTGCCGGATGCTGGATATCGATTACTGCTCCCGAATCGCTGAGTTTTTTTGCTAACTCATCTTTATCGAGCGGCGCATAATGAAAATCTTGAAAATAACTGCCCGGAATGATTTTTTTAAAATATTTATAGTAGAAAAACATCAGTTTGGAAGGAATGTAGTAATAAAAAAAAACATTTTTTCCTGATTCCAGAAAAATGCGTTTCACTTGCTCCAGAATCGTATAGCGATCGCTATGGATCGTACCCACAAAAAACAAACTATATACATAATCTGTTTTTTCTGCCAAAGTCAGATACTTTTCTTCAAAAAAGAGCGGACGAAAATGGAAGGCATTTTTTTGACAATCATCAAAATCAAAAGAAGCTACATGATCAAAATACGCTGTTTTTTCCAAAGAATGCTTTTTATTTTTAATTGAATCCCACAAATAAAGTATCATTCGTGCGTCAGGATAGATTTCTTTTAATTTTTGCAAGAAAAATACGGGCGTTGCTTCCGCTTGGCAGATCAAGATATAATCGAAAGCCTGCCCAGCGATTTTTTCTAACATCAGTTGATAATGCTCTTGAATTTTTTTTTGAATCAATTTCGGATTAATCCGCAAAAAAGCCTTGCCCATTGTTGAATTCGATGGTCGTTCATCGAAGTAAACGACTGTCGCTCCCATCTTCACTAACGCTTCTTTGATAGATTTTTCATATCCGAAAAAAGCGGGACAAAGAAATAACACCCTTTTCCCGCTCAGTGGCCGCGCGCTCATTATTTGTACAATCCTTTTTTTCGCATTTCTTCGATCGATTCCTTATAGTTATCTTTTTCAACCTCTTGTTTGTTTACCCAGTCGGCAAAGCGAGAGATCCCTTCTTTGAAATCGACTTTTGGTTGAAATCCTAATTTATTCTGAATATTTGAAATATCGGCAAAGTTATGGCGAATATCTCCTAGACGATAATTTCCGCTTACGACTACCGGCACTTTGATCCCATATTTCTCGATCAAAGTATTGGCAACTGTCAATACGTCTGTTTTGATCCCTGTTCCAACGTTAAAGATCTGATAATCCGCTTTTGGATTTTCGATCCCTAAAATCGTGGCATCAGCCACATCGTCGATATATACAAAGTCGCGCGTCTCATGCCCATCTTCAAAAATATTGATTGAATTTCCATTTTTAATAATCGTGGAAAAAATTGAAAGGATCCCGGTATAAGGATTTTTCAGTGATTGACCAGGACCATAGACATTTTGGTAGCGATAGACAACAACAGGAATGCCGATTGATTTGCCGATCATCATCCCCAGCTCTTCTTGAACTTCTTTTGTAAGGCCATATGTCGAAGTCGGTTGTAATTTCGAATCTTCTGTCGTCGATACCAATTCGACTTCACCACCACAGATCGGACATTTCACTTCAAAGTCTTTTTTCTGCATGTCTTCATCTTTTCGTTCTGTTGGATAAACGTAGCCGTCTTTCGGGCAAAGATAACGTCCTTCCCCATAGATCGCACGTGAAGACGCAATCAATACTTTTTTGACATCAGTATCGTCATTCGTCAGAATATCGAACAAATGAGAAGTTCCGCCAATATTTGTTTCAATATAGTTATCGATATCATACATCGACTGGCCCGTCCCCGTTTCTGCAGCCAGATGAATGACAACATCTTGTCCTTTTAGCGCTTTGCGCCAGTCTTCTTTGTTTTTGACGTCTCCCAAAATGAAATCGACTTTCCCGTCAATCCGCTGGAATAACTCTGACTTTTTTGGATTTTCTCCGTGGATCTGTTTTGACAAGGAATCTAAGACTGTCACATGATAGCCTTGTTTTAAAAGCTTCAAAGCAACCGTACTCCCGATAAACCCAGCTCCGCCAGTAATAAGAACATTTTTATACATTCTTTGCTCCCTCTTCCTGTGTTGATTTTTTCAACTTTATTATCTTTCTATTTTTTAATTTCATGCATTGTTTCTCAACGAGATGCCAAGAGAGAAATGCACAAACCATGGAGATCACTAATGAATAAATAAAATTCTGCATTTGCGTCAAGTGATTAGCAAATGCTTGAACGACGATCTGCTGAACCAAAAAAGAATAAATATAAATCCCATAGGAAAGATCACCGTATTTAGTAAAATCGGGAAATTTGGCGACTGGTCCTAATGCCAAGAAAAATAAAATATATGCTCCGCAAAATGCCAGATTTATTTTCAAAAATCCGAAGTGTGCGGAAACAGCCAATAAAACTGCCGCAATCGCCAATCCGACGTAATTCAGCGAAACTTTATCACGCCAAAGATAAAAACACATTCCCGCAAAGAAATATACGGCAAAATAAATGTATTGGTATCCATGAGGAAAATTGATCTGCATCAAAACACATGCTGCCAGCCACAAAAATGTCACAAGGTATTTATTCAGTAGTTTAGCAATCCCTAATACCGCTACAACAATGTAAAAAAAGAATTCATACCATAATGTCCAGATCGACCCGTTCACAGCATTGGGATATAAATTACCAGTGAAGACCCCAGGAAGTTCATAGCTGATATGTTTCAAAGATATGTTCGCTAAATATCGATAGGTCGCCGACGAGTGAAAGTATTCGTACATCGATTTTGTGGTCAGAAGAGGACCAATAATAAATACTGTTAATAATATAACTATGATGAATGCCGGCATGATTCGTAGGATTCGTGCTTTGAAAAACCGCACAAAAGTTGAACGTCTCTCAAAGCTCATTGTAATCAAAAAGCCGCTGATAAGAAAAAAAATAATGACTCCCAACTCTCCCGAAGTGGTTTGCATCATACTGAATCTCATAATTGGCTCTTCGCCATTGCTTGTGCCAGTTAACGGGAAGGAATGAAACCAAACAACTAATACAGCAGCAAAAAAGCGAATCAAATCAAAATTATTTTTCTTAGATGCCAAACTCTTATTAATTTGCGATTCCATATTCTTCTCCTTAATACGACTTAAACAATCACTCTTCATTCTAATAATTTACTATCTATTTGTCAAAAAGCATGAAAAAACTCTCTTTATCAGATCGAATGAGAAAATAGATCCATTCTGATAAAGAGAGCAGAATTGTAGAAATAATTATCCCAGCCATGCTCCTGACTGATTGAAATAGTATAATGTTCCATTAATTACACGATTGTTGGTTACCATGCTGCCACCTGGATTTAAATAGTACCATGTATTTCCAAGAAGAAGCCACTGATTTTCAACTAGACTGCCGCCTGGATTCATGTAATACCAGACGCCATTAAGATTGAACCAGCCATTCTCAACCAAACTTCCCCCAGAGCGCAAATAATACCATGTGCTGCCAAGTTTCAGCCAGTCATTCTCAATCAAATTACCGCCAGAGCCAAAATAATACCATGAAACGCCGACTTTCTGCCAAGTATTTTCAACCATGCTGCCGCCAGAGCGTAAATAATACCACGTGGTGCCGAGTTTCAGCCAACCATTTTCAAATAATTCTCCGCCCGCTTGGAAATAATACCAAGCACTGCCGACCCGACGCCAGCCCGTTGCCATTTCGCCTGTTGATTCATCGAGAAAATACCAAGTACTTCCCAATTTCAGCCAGCCCTTTTGCGCCGAACCATCTTTATAATAATGCCACTTTCCATTTTTGGAAACCCAGCCATTAGTTACGTTTCCTGAAGATTCGTTTCCAGCGTTTCCGGTCACATCAACGGCGAAACTTGGTGCATACCAAGCCGTTTTGCCAACCGTTACGGTTTGGCCCGGCTGCGGTGCATGAATGTATTGTCCACTTCCTAGAGAAATCGCTACATGATAACTTTGACCGCGGCTTCCCCAAAACAAGAGATCTCCGGGTTGTGCTTCAGAAACACTTTTCACAACTCCCGAACTTTCTTGCGGAACCGTCCAGCCGCCGATGTCTTTACCAGTGACTTGCAAATATACATAACGCGTCAGTCCAGAGCAGTCAAATGAATTCGGGCCTTTGCCTCCCCACACATATGGTTTTCCGATGTGCTTATAAGCTTCTGAGACCAGCTGCTCACGCAATGTCGCAGCAGAAGCTTTGGAAGTACCTACGTTGAATAATACGCCAATCAATAAAAACGCAAATACTATTTTTGTAATTGTCGACTTTTTCAATGCCATCTTCTCCTTTACTGTCACCTTAAAGGTATCATAAAAAACCATGACATTGTGTGGTATCTTCGTTACGGTTTCTTTTCTTATATTTCAAAATTATTTCTTTTTTAATAATATACGCGCACGAAAAAAAAATTTGTTCTCCAGATTATGATATACTGTTTGGCATGTATCGATTAATATTATAATAGGAGGCTTCTTGCCATGGCTCAGTTCGCTGATGATTTTTTGACTAAACTAAAAAAAGCCCGCACAGAAAAACGGTTACGAACAGTTTTTCGCAACCGTCTTCTTCCGCTATTTTGGGTGACAAATCCAGCGATTCATGAAAATCAGCTCCATTATTATGAGATGAAAAGAATCAAAAAAAAATATAACCATTTACTTGATAATGACGCACGGTCAATTGATGACTATTTTCATCAGATTGAAACCCATTCTTCACAAAAAAAAGTTTTGAATAATAAAATTTGGGTATGCTGGTTTCAAGGAGTGGATAATGCCCCTCCTTTAGTAAAAACTTGTATCCATTCTCTTCGAAAAATAAAAGGATACGAGGTTACGGTGATCACCGCTGAAAACTGGGAGTCTTATGCTGCGATTCCAGCATTTATCGTTGAAAAGTGGCAAACTGGGAAAATATCAAATACCCATATGTCAGATATCTTACGGCTGGCGCTTTTAGTACAGCACGGGGGGCTTTGGATCGACGCAACAGTGCTTTATGATGGCGACGGCGGCCTCCCCAGCTACTTCACCAGCAGCGATTTATTTTTTTACAGCAACTTGCTCCGCGGCGACTTATCCTCTGTTGGCTCTAATTGGCTGATTTGTGCGAAACCTGACAATCAAATGCTTCGTTTAACGCTCTATTTGCTTTATCGATATTGGGAAAAAAATGATCATGCCGTCTATTATTTTATTTTTCACTATTTTCTGAAATTGGCATTCGATCGCCATCCGGCGCAATGGGAAAAACTCCCCAAAGTCAGCAATGTCGACCCCCATCTTATGTGTTTTGAATTATTTGACTCGGCTACTCCTGCCCGAATCAAAAGAATGGAAGAAACCAGTGTATTTCACAAATTATCGTATAAACTTGACTTCTCTTTAGACAAAGACGGTTCTTTATATCAATATATATTGAACAATTACTGATACGAGGTAGATTATGCCAAACTTAAAAAAGAATTTTCTTTATAATACGATTTATCAATTGCTGCTCATTATTTTGCCGTTAATCACCGCACCCTATGTAGCTCGCGTTCTCGGAGCATCTAATCTTGGAATCTATTCGTATACCTACTCGGTCGCCTATTATTTTCTACTGCTCGCGAAACTCGGAATCGACAATTATGGGTCGCGGACGATCGCACGTGTCCGCGATGACCGTGAAAAATTCTTGTCCACATTTTGGAGTCTTTTTTTTCTGCAAATGTTATTAGCAGTAATTGCGATCATTTTTTATTTTCTGTATATAACATTTATAAATCATCAATACAACGTGATCTTCCTTATCCAATCATTATGGGTCATTGGCGCTCTTTTCGATATCAACTGGCTCTTTTATGGATTAGAACGCTTTAAAATCATCGTAACACGAAATTCGATTTTAAAATTTATTTCATTCTTTTTGATTATTTTTTGTGTAAAGACCCGGCAAGATCTTTGGGTTTATACTCTAATTATGGCCGGCAGCTCATTGAGCGGGTTTATCGTGATTTGGCCGATTTTTTTGAAAGATACTCGTTTAGTTATTCCAAAACCAAAACTTGTTTTTTCTCATCTTAAACCTCTATTTGTATTATTTATCCCAGTAATTGCAATCAGCTTTTTTACTTTGTTCAATAAAATCATTTTGAAGGGTATTGCGGGGACAACACAAGTTGGTTTTTATGAAGCAGCTGAGAAAATCGTGATCGCACCCAAAGGGATCATTAGTGCGCTAGGAATGGTAATGCTCCCCAGGATTTCCAGTTTAGGCTTCACAACGGCTGAAATGAAGCAGAAAAAAAAATATATCGATTTCTCTATTATTTTCAGCCTGATTTTGTCATTCCCCTGTGCCTTTGGTCTTATCAGTGTTAATTACCCCTTAACCGTACACCTTTTTGGTGTTCCTTTTCGCAGCAGTGCAATCCTATTGGCTGGTCTTGCAATCACCTTACCCCTTTATGCATGGGGGAATGTCGTTCGATCATTGATCTTGCTTCCTTCAGAAAATGATCGTCCCTACGTAGTATCCGTCGTTTTAGGTGCCGTCGTCAACATCGGTACGAATCTGGTATTGATTCCTTCATTAGGGGCACTCGGTGCTGTAGTTGCAAGTATTCTTTCTGAGGCAACTTTATCGATCTATCAGACGTTAGCAACGCGCAGATCGATCAGCTACTCGCCATATTTTAAAATTATTCTCTGGCTGCTATTTATTTCACTTATTATGCTGATGAGTGTATACGCACTTGGTCATCTCGGCAGTTCTATTGCGATCTTGCTTCTTCAGATTGTAGCTGGCGGAGCTGTTTTTGTTACTTTGCTTTATGCATATTTGCGATTTTCAAAAGACAAAATGATTATTGCTTTCCGCATTGAACTGCAAAAAATGCTGCCGATTAAAGTTTTCTAAACTTTCATTGATTTCAAATTTGATAAAGAGGCCGTGGCATTTTTGTCACGGCCTCTCTAGATAGTGTTCCAACTGCAATTTTTTCGGAAACCAGCTGAAGAATTTCTAAATATGGAAACTCTTTTTTGATTCTTCTTTTCTCGAATCTGAATGATTTTTTGTCAAATTTTTTCTATTTTAAAGTACATTTATACATAAGGATTCAAGCACTTGCCAGATGAATCAAAATTGTAACTTTTCCCATCGATGATTTGTACTCCTGTAACCATATGTCCATCTGGAATAGCCAGGTAATACCAAGTTCCGGCATCTGACAGCCATCCTTGATGCATCCGTCCAGTACCAGCATCCAAATAATACCAGAGCTTATTGCTGAGAATCCACCCTTCAGTCATATCTCCTTTTTCACCCAGATGATACCAATAATTATCGATGAATTGCCATCCCGTCTGCATTGCACCAGAAGCGTCAGAATAATACCACTTGCTGCCAACCATATACCAGCCAGTCTGCATGTCGCCTACACCATTGAAATGATACCAAACACCACCGTACTGCACCCAATCATTGATTGTTTTTTTACCATTGATATAGTATTGATAGTGATTATTGTCATTTTTCCATCCCGTATAGCCTGCCTCTTGATAGCGATATACATACCATCCCATGCTGTATGGAAGATATTTTGAATAAACAGAAACACTCGAAAAACAAGGAGCGATTCAATGGACAAGGTGGATAAATTAATGTCCTCTTTTCCTCAACTACGCTATATTTTTGACAAAAGAATGCCTGATGGCCAAAAGGGGCTCTATATTGACCGTTCAATCTATTTAAATCCTCGGCAGCCAAAAAAAGAGCTTGTAGGAATAATTGCCGAGAAAATCGGTCATTATTTGACAAGCTCAGGAAATATCACGAATCAAAGAACAATAGAAAGCCGTAAACAAGAACGAAAAGCCCGAGACATCGGAAATATGCTTGCGGTTTCTCCCATAGAACTAGTTGAATGTTTTAAATTCGGCTGTACGACTATTTGGGACTGCGCAGATTATTTACAGATTTCTCTGCAAACACTACAAGAAGCATTGGATGCTTACCAAAAAAAGTATAAAAGAATAAAAGTAAATGAATTATATTCACTAACCTTCAATAATGATGGCACTGTAAGTATCTATAAAATTGGTGATTAATGGTTCTATAATATTTAGTGTTGATAAAAAATCCTTCGGGTTTTTCTTCCAACATTCTTTTTGTATGGTTTGAAAACTCACCAACACTATTTGACGAAGAACCTGATTGGTTTCATCATCTCTACGCAAAAAATCTCGACAGATTTGATTATCAAATTTCTGTCGAGATTTTTTTGCTGAACTTTATAGTTTTCAATCTCATTTTTCGATTTCAGCCATCATCTTTGCGAGTGCATCTTGCCAAGTTGGGATATTAAAGCCGGTCGCTTTTGTCTTGCCCAGATCCATGATCGAATATTGCGGACGGTGCGCTTTTTGCGGATATTCCGCAGAAGTCACCGGCAAAACTTCGACAGACTCATTTTTCAAGATTTCTTTCGCAAACTCATACCAGCTGCAGCTGTTGTCGTTCGAGCAGTGATAGATCCCATAAGGAATCTCGTGTTCCACTGCATAGAACATAAAATTCGCCAAAGTATTGGTCCAGGTCGGCCGGCCATACTGATCATCAACGACCGTGATCTTGTCATGTGTTTTAGCAAGATTCAGCATCGTGTAGACAAAATTATGACCATATTTGCCGAAGACCCAAGACGTCCGGATAATATAGTAATCCGTCAAATACTTT
>JALCOL010000001.1 GCA_022649665.1 Enterococcaceae bacterium | reverse complement strand
TTTCCGAATAAACGGTGTTTCAAAAGCAGCTTCTTCGGAAATAAGCCGAAAAATCTCAAAAATATAAGAAACTATTTTCGGATTTTTCTTCTTATTTCTCGAAGCTGGACACTTTTGTCTCAACCTCCGAGCATTTTGACGTCCCCTGTAGGAATCGAACCTACAACTAAACCTTAGGAGGGTTCCGTAATATCCATTTTACTAAGGGGACCGATTTCCCAACTAGCTTATTGTAAAGCATGCAGAGCGGGTCGTCAACGACGATCCGCTCTTTGTTTGCACACTTAAACAGAGGATCCTTTTTTCTGCTCTTCCAGCTGCTCGCCAAAAAAATGATATTCGCACAGCGGATGATCGCCGGCAAGCTTTTTCAATGCTTTCAATTCGCGGCCTTCGATCAGCGTCAGCACTTGTCCGGTATTCCCCATTCGGCCGATGCGTCCGCGCCGATGTATATATTGTGTCGCGTCTTGCGGCAATTCATAGTTCACGATCAAGCGCAGCCCTTCGATGTCCAAACCGCGCGCCGCGACTTCCGTTGCCAGCAGCAATTTGGCTTTGCCGGATTTGATCGCGTCAAGTGCCGCTTTGCGTGCAAATTTGCTCTGGTCAGAGCCGAGGGTCGCGACCGGCATCTTCTGATACACCAGCCGGCTTTCTTCTTTTGACAATTCATTGAAACGATTGAAAAACACTAAGGCATCATACCCGTGGATCGCCAATTTTCGCAATACCTCGGTGCGTTTGCGCGGTTCAACGACCATAAAGCTGTCGATCACTTCTCCTTGGCTTTGATCAGCTGCCGTGACGTCGATCAGCGCGATCGCCGGAAATTCTGCGGCAAGCGGCGCGAGGCTCTCGCGGCCAGTCGCCGAAAACGCCAGCAGCTGGTAATCGCGCACCCCGTGGAATAAAATCTTTTTGATCAACGGCTCTTGGCTCTCTAAAAGCTGATCCGTCTCATCCAAGACGATCGCATGGATTTGGCTCCACTTGATTTTTTTGCGCTGCAAAAGCTCTTCAATGCGTCCAGGAGTTCCGATCAGAAACTGCGGCTTTTTCTTCAGCCGTTCGATTTGGCGTTTGACATTGCCGCCGCCTGCTAAAAGGGCACTTTTGAGGCCGAGCGGCGTTCCCCAGATCCGCGCGACTTCGGCGACTTGCGCTGCCAGCTCTTGCGAAGGTTCTAGAATCAAAATCTGCTGCTCGGGTGCTTTTTGTGCGCGCATCATCAGCGGCCATAAATAGGCCAGTGTTTTTCCGGAGCCGGTCGGCGAGACTCCGAGGATCGATTCTCCGGCAACGATTTTTTCATACGTTTCTTTTTGGATCGGCGACAATTCGCTGAATCCTTTTTCTTTCCAAATTTCCTGCCACGCTGGCGGCCAATTTGCTATCAAATCCATCACTCTTTCTTGTCATCCATTGGAAAATAAATTTCAGCCGAATAGCGCAGATCTGTCAGCACTTGATTGACGGTCCGCGACAATTCGACCCATTCTTCATACGCTTCGCCGGACGCCGGACGCTCGGGATGTTCCAAGATCCTGGCAAAGTCTGCTGCTTCCGCTTGGAGCGGGTTCGCATAGACCGGCGCTTGATATACATGGGTTTTATCTGTCGCCCGTTCAAAGAAGCGCCACTCGTTGATCCCGCCGATCCCCGGCAGAATATAGGTGCCTTTTGTCGTATAGATCTCGCTCGTATGGAACGATTGCGCGATCTTGCCGATGTGGATCGTGACGTCAAAGTCCTCATAGCGCAAAACAGCGGTGCCCATTCCATCGACCCCGGTCGAGACTTTTCGTGCATAATAAAAAGAATTGACCGGCTGGCCAAACCAGCTGACGGCTGCATAGACCGGATAGACCCCGAGATCCATCAGCGCGCCGCCGCCAAAATCCAAAGAGAAAATATTCGGCTTTTCTCCGCGCAATACTTGATCATACCGCGCAGAATATTTCATATAGGTCAAGTCAGCGCCCAGGACCGCTTCATCCTGACAAAGCTGTTTGATCGCCTGAAAGCCGCGTTCATGCAGATTGCGCGCCCCTTCAAAGAAAAAGACTTTCTTTTCATTTGCAGAATGGATAATGTCTGCCATCTCAGACGGCGTCACAAAAGCCGGTTTCTCGACGATCACGCTCTTTCCTGCTTCGATCGCTTGTTTTGCCTGAGAATAGTGGACAGCGTTCGGACTGGCGATATAGACGACATCAAACTTCCCTTGCGCATAAAAGTCAGTCAGGTCATCAAAATAAACGACCTTCGGGAAATCCGGCAGCAACTTCTCGGCTTTCTCCAAATGATGCGAATAAACAGCTTTCAGTTCATACTTATGGGTCGCACCCGCCGCTTCAATAAAACGGCGGCTGATCATGCTGGTCCCGATCACTCCTAAACGAATCATGAAAATCCCTCCTATTCAGTTATTACCTCTCTTCATTTTACCACAGCTCAGACAAAGCACCGAATCTCAGCAAAGCGCAACCTTTTCGATTTGCCGGCAAATCAGTTATACTTAATTTACTGAAAGATGCACAGAAAGGAGCCACCTCCATGGCTAATACTCGTCCTTCTTACAAAGATGATTTCTATGAAGCAATCAATTACGATTGGCTTCAAACCGCAGTGATCCCGGCAGACAAACCGGCGACCGGCGGATTTTTGAATTTGGTCGATGAGATCGATCAATTATTGATGAAAGATTTCGACAAAAAAGCGGCCGACCTGGCAAATGTTGCTGATCCGCGCCTCGCTAATTATCTCAAATTTTATCAAATGGCCAGCGACTTTGCAGCACGCGACCGTTTAGGGGCGGACCCTGCCAAAGGATTTTTGGACCAGTTGGAAGAGCTGGATGATTTTGCCAAGTTGCAAGCTGCCTTGTATCCATTAAGTCTGAAAAATACGGCACTGCCGTTTCAGCTGTATGTCTCGCCTGATATGAAAAATGCGGAGATGAATACTCTATACGCCGCTGTCCCCAGTTTGATTTTGCCCGACCGGACGTATTATGAAAAAGATGATGAGCAAACGAAAACGCTGCTTGAAGCATACCGCCAAATGAGCGAAAAGATCTTGGCCGCTTTCGGCTACCCGGCCGAAAAAGCAGCCGCTACCGTCCAAAAAGCATTAGCATTCGATCGGTCGATCGCACCACTCGTAAAAAGCGCCGAAGAAGCCTCGGAATATACAAAAGCCTATAATCCGCGCGACTTTGCCGCGTTTGCTGCTTACAGCAAGTTCCTCGATCTTGGCGCATTGACCGAAAAACTGCTTGGACAAAAGCCGAAAACGGTTATCGTGGAAGAACCGCGCTTTTTCGAACACTTCGACGAACTGGTCAACCCAGAAACTTTCGAAAATCTCCAAGCTTGGCTGATCGTGGTCAATGTGAATTCTTTGACCGGCTTTTTAAGCGAAGAACTGCGCCAAATCGGCGGTGAATTTTACCGGACGCTTTCGGGTGCCAAAGCCGCCCCGTCGCAAAAAAAATCGGCTTTCTACTTGGCGAACAGCTTTTACAATCATGTCGTCGGCGACTACTACGGCAAAACATACTTCGGTCCAGCTGCGAAAGCGGATGTCATTCAAATGGTCCAAGCGATGATCAAAGTCTATGAAGACCGCCTGCAGAAAAAAGAATGGCTTAAAGCAGAAACTCGCCAAAAAGCCGTGAAAAAACTTTCGACTTTGATGATCAAAGTCGGCTATCCTGATGAGATCGACCCACTTTTTTCAAAATTGATCGTCGATCCGCAAAAAACGCTGCTCGCCAATGCGCTTTATTTCACCGAGCTGAATGTCCGCAACCATTTTTCCAAATGGAATCAGCCAGTCAATAAAAAACGCTGGGCAATGAGCGCAGATACCGTCAATGCCTATTACTCACCGACGCAAAACGAGATCGTTTTCCCGGCAGCGATCCTGCAAGCACCGTTCTATGATTTCAAGCAGTCGAAATCGGCCAATTACGGCGGGATCGGCGCGGTGATCGCGCACGAGATCTCGCACGCCTTTGACAACAACGGCGCCTTGTTCGATGAACACGGCAACTTGAACAATTGGTGGACAAAAGAAGATCATCAGCAGTTTGATAAACTCGCCGAAAAAATGGTCAATGAATTCGATGGTCTGCCTTTTGCCGGTCAAAAAGTAAACGGCCGCTTGACTGTTTCCGAAAATATCGCCGATGCTGGCGGCTTGAGCTGCGCCTTAGAAGCTGCCAAATCAGAAAAAGATCCTGAACTGCAAAGTTTCTTCGAAAACTGGGCGCGGATCTGGCGGATGAAATCATCTACAGCCTATCAGCAAATGCTGCTTTCCTTTGATGTCCATGCGCCGAATAAATTGCGCGCCAACATCCAGCTGGAAAACCTCGCCGACTTCTTCGCTGTTTATGAAATCGCGCCAGGTGACGGGATGTACCGCGCTCCAGCTGAGCGCGTCGCGATTTGGTAGTAAATCAGCCTTTCGGCGGATGCTCCCCTTATTTGGATCTGTTATACTGAATTCAACAGAAAGGAGCCGATAAGCATGACCGCTTCCAAGAAAAAAAGATTTTCCCGTCCGCTTTTTGAACCTGTGCCGGCTGCGGAGGTTTCCGCGCACAAGCGGCCGAAAGCTCCCCGCAGATCTTTCCCCGTCTCATTTTTCGGACGTTATCGATTCGAAGAGAAAGCGATCGGCCGCACGCATTTACTGGAGATCAAACCGCCTGACTTGATTTTAGTCAATCAGCAAGTGTGTGTGAAGCGACTCCTTGAGCTGACGCCGCAAGAAATCATCTTTCTGGATTCTTTCGGCTACTTGGTCGCACTCAAAGCAGAGAATGGTCATTTGCTCTCAATGTACGACGAAGCAAATGACGTCACCTATTCGCTGACGAAACTGAGTGATCTCCGCAAAGAAAAGACCCCGCCGATCTATTAAAAAAGCTGCTTTCGGAACACCGTTTATCCAAAGAGGTTGGGACAAAAGTGCTCAGCTTCGAGAAATAAGAAGAAAAATCCGAAAATAGTTTCTTATATTTTTGAGATTTTTCAAATTATTTCCGAAGAAGCTGCTTTTGGAACACCGTTTATCCAAAAATAAGGATCGCGACAATAACTTGTCGTGATCCTTATTTTGATCAGATCATAGCAGCTGCGGCTTCGTCGACGATCACGATCGCTTGCGGATGGCGCTGCAGGACGCTCGCTGGCACTTCTTCACTCACCGGACCGGCGACCATTGCTTGGATCGCTTTCGCTTTCTTTTCGCCATAAGCCATCAAAATGATTTTTTTACTTTGCATGATCGAAGCGATCCCCATTGAAATCGCCTCAGTCGGTACATCAGCCACACTGGCAAAAAAGCGGCGATTGGCTTGGATCGTTGACTCAGTCAGCTGCACCCGATGCGTATGCGTTTTAAATGAAGTCCCGGGTTCATTGAAGCCGATATGTCCATTCTCGCCGATCCCTAAAATCTGGACATCGATCGGGTGGTCTTTAATCACTTGATCATAACGGCGGCATTCCGCAGCCAGATCGTTAGCCATTCCGTCCGGCACAAAACTTTCGCGAAACGGTTTGGCATCGAAGAGGTTTTTTTGCATGAAATAATGATAACTTTCCGGATTTTCCGGCGGCAGACCGATGTACTCATCGAGATTGATGCTTGTCATGCCGGAAAAGTCCAACCGGCTGGCGCGCATTTCGCTGTATAAAGGTCCCGGCGTACTGCCCGTCGCGAGCCCCAGCACTTTCGCTCCTTGATCGATATCGGCACGGATCAGCGCAAATGCTTTTTTTCCGCCGGCACTTTTATCTTTTACTTTGATTATTTGCATAGTTCATCGGCCTCTCTATTTTGGTATAGTCCAATAATAGCAGAATTCTTTTTCTTTGGCAAAAAGAAAAACCGCGCGAGAAAACTCTCGGCGGTTCTTCTTGATGATCAATGACAAGCATGCTATTTCTCTTCAAAACCTTCTTCGACCGCTTCCGGATATTCTTCTTCCACGATCGTTGCACAGTGGTCGCACAAGGTCGGCAATTTCGGATGGGAACCGACTGTTGTGCGGACAGCACGGCAGCGCTGGCAAACTTCGCCCGGTGCTTTTTCGACTAAGATCGCCACGTCGTCAAACACCAGCGCATCGCCGGCGGGCTCCTCTTCAGAAATTTCCAGATCGGAAACGATAAAGAGCTGCGCAAGATCCGTATCGACCGCATCGATCAAGTCCAGTGTCACTTGATTCGGATACAAAACGACTTTCGCTTCGAGCGACTTGCCGATCAGTTTCTGATTGCGCGCTTCTTCCAAGGCTTTCAGCACTTTATCGCGCAAATCCATAAACGCGCCCCAGTCATCGAGCAGTTCCGCTTGATCAGGATATTCCTGATAGCCCGGCATTTCGCTTAATTGGACATACTCAGCGTCACCGGCGATATAGCCCCATACTTCTTCAGCGGTATGCGGCAAGATCGGCGTCAAAAGCTTCGTCAATGCGATCAGTGCTTCATACATCACCGTCTGCATTGCCCGGCGCGCCGGATCGTCAGCTTTTTCGATATAAACGACATCTTTGGCGACGTCCAAATAAAAAGCGGACAAATCCCCGGTCAAGAAGTTCATCGCTGCTTTATAGACACTTGAGAACGAATAGCGGTCGTATGCCGCCCGCATTTCTTTGATCGTTGCATTCAAGCGGACCATCAAATATTTGTCGACTGAGCGCAGTTCGCGGTAATCGACGCGGTCCACTTGCGGATCGTAGTCCTGCGTATTCGCCAACAAAAAGCGCAGCGTATTGCGGATCTTGCGGTACGCTTCTGAAGTTTGTTTCAAAATGTCCATCGATACGCGCACGTCTGCCTCATAGTCGACACTTGCGACCCAAAGCC
The DNA here is from genome assembly GCA_022649665.1 of Enterococcaceae bacterium. Classification (GTDB taxonomy): domain Bacteria; phylum Bacillota; class Bacilli; order Lactobacillales; family Enterococcaceae; genus JALCOL01. The sequence goes on along the minus strand of JALCOL010000001.1, from coordinate 300,704 downwards.
GCAGGATATCAGCGCCGAACTGATTGATGACTTTTGATGGCAAGATCGTATTGCCGAGCGACTTGCTCATTTTACGTCCTTCGCCGTCGAGCGTGAAGCCTTGCGAAAGGACCGCGCGGTAAGGGGCAACGCCGTTGATCGCTACACTGGTCGTGATGCTGGAGTTGAACCAGCCGCGGTATTGGTCGCTGCCTTCAAGATACATATCCGCCGGGAAAGAAAGTTCCGGGCGCTGACGCAGCACGGCTTCGTGTGAGGAACCGGAGTCGAACCAGACATCCATGATATCTGTTTCTTTTCTGAATTTGCCGTTCGGGCTTCCCGGATGGGTAAAGCCTTCCGGCAGCAGATCTTTCGCATCGCGGGCCCACCAGACGGCGGAACCGTATTTGCCGAAAAGTTCAGCGACATGCGCGGTCGTTTCTTCCGTCAAGATCGCCTCGCCGTTTTCTGCATAAAAGATCGGCAGCGGGACACCCCACGCACGCTGGCGCGAGATCACCCAGTCGCCGCGGTCGCGGATCATATTATACAAACGTGTTTTGCCCCACGGGATGATCCAATCGACTTTTTCGATCTCATCCAAAATATTTTGGCGGAACTTGTCGATCGAAGCGAACCATTGCGGAGTCGCGCGGTAGATCACCGGTTTTTTCGTCCGCCAGTCGTGCGGATAGCTGTGGGTAAAGAAGTCGAGTTTCAGCAATGCGCCTTTTTTCTTCAAGAGCTCAGTGACCATCGGATTTGCTTTGTCGTAAAAGACGCCTTCAAATCCAGGGGCTTCCGCGGTAAAGCGCCCTTTGCTGTCGATCGGGCTCAAAATATCCAAATGATATTTTTTGCCGACAAGATAGTCATCTTCCCCGTGTCCCGGAGCTGTATGGACAAGTCCGGTCCCTGATTCCAGCGTGACATGGTCGCCCAGCATCACCAGCGAAGTCCGGTCGTAAAACGGATGGTGCGCCGTCATATATTCCATTTCTTTGCCTGGGAAAGTTTTCAAGACTTTGACATCTTTGAAACCGAGTTCGTCGGCGACTTGTTTCAGCAGCTCTTTAGCAACAACATATTTTTTGCCGCCGGTTTCGATTTCGACGTATTCAAATTTCGGATTGACCGCGATCCCCAAGTTGGCAGGAAGTGTCCACGGCGTCGTCGTCCAAATGATGAAGGAAGCATCCGGATCAACGATCCCTTTGCCGTCAGCAACTTTGAACGCTACATAAAGCGACGGTGATTTGACGTCTTTATATTCGATCTCCGCTTCAGCTAATGAAGATTCGCTCGACGGTGACCAGTAGATCGGTTTCAAGCCTTTATAAATATAGCCCTTTGCTGCCATTTTGCCGAAAACACGGATCTCCGCTTCTTCATATTTCGGATCCAGCGTGATATATGGGTGTTCCCAATCACCGGCAACGCCGAGGCGCTTGAAGTCGCTCCGCTGTTTATCGACTTGGCTCAGCGCATATTTGCGGCATTCTTCCAAGTATTCAGTCCGCGGAAGTTCTTTTCTTTTAACACCTTTGTTCGCCAAGACTTGTTCGATCGGCAAACCGTGCGTATCCCAGCCGGGCACGAATGGCGCACGAAAGCCGGTCATCGATTTATAGCGGACGATGATGTCTTTGCTGATTTTATTGAGCGCATGGCCTAAATGGATATTTCCATTCGCATAAGGCGGTCCATCATGCAGAATAAAGGTCGGCTTCCCTTCATTCAGTTCTTGCCGTTTTTCATATAATTTTTTTTCGTCCCACTCTTTTTGCCATTCCGCTTCGCGATTCGGCAGATTGCCGCGCATCGGAAAAGCGGTCTTGCCTAAGTGCAAGGTATCTTTCATTCGCATGGAATCGTTTCCCCTTTCAAAGGTCTGTGCTTGTCCAATAAAAAAAGCGAGCCTCTCTTGGGACGAGAAGCTCGCGGTACCACCCAAATTTAGAATATCCGCTGAATGCAGATACTCCCTCTTTTTGTTATCGGGGGAGATCCCCCGTCCCGCCTACTTGCTTCAGCGGAAAAGTCGGCCAGATGATAAAAAATACGGGGTTGCTGCTGGCCTTGCACCATCTGCCAGCTCGCTATGAGCAGTTCCGGATTTTTCGTGTTCTAGTCGTTTTCAGTCATCACTTTTTCTTCGTTTTCTTGGGCCGGTGTATTCGTATCTTCATCGGCTTTGGTTTCCGGTGTTTCATCGGCATTTTGGATCGCTTCGGCACTTACTTCCTGCTCAGAAGCGATTTCAGCAGCCGATTCGCTAGCGGAATCTGCGTCTGATTCTACTCCTTCATCCGGCTTTTTGTCAAGCGCCTCCTTGACGAGCGGATGTCCTTTTCCAAGATAAGTATTGAACGGCCGCAGCAGTTTTTCCCATGCCGGATCTTTGACATGTTCCAAATGATCTTCCAAAAGCGTCGCAAGTTTCGTGTGGAACTCGCGTGTTTTTTCTTTCAAGTCATCAGTTTCCGAAGCCAAAGTCTGCGCTTTTGAAGTTGCTTCCGTCAAAATACGATTCGCTTCTTGATGAGCTTGTGCGAGCGTCTGATGGGATTCTTTTTGGGCGCTTGAGAGCATATCGTTCGAACGCTTTTCAGCGTCTTCCAGCGTTTCGGAAGCTTCACGCTGCGCGCTGGTCACCAGATCCGTCGAATGCTGCTGGGCAGAGTGCATGATCGCGTCAGCCTCTTTTTGGGCGCTGTCTTTGACTTTGTCCGCAGCATCTTGGGCGACCACGATCGACTGGTTGAGCGTATCTTTCAATTCATTGAAATATTTCAATTTCTCTTCCATGTGGCGCAGGTTTTTTTCCAGCTCGCGATTTTGGGTCTGCAAGTTTTCGTAATCGATCTTGACTTGGTCTAAAAAGTCATCAACTGTGTCTGGATCGTAACCGCGCATTTTCTTATCAAATGTTTTGTTTTTAATATCAAGTGGACTTAACGGCATTTATTTCACCCCTTCATTTTCTTAAAACGCCCATAGTCAGGCGGATTTTACCTTTTTTCGTTTTGCCATCGATCTGGCGGATCTGGATGCGGCCAAAGCCGCGGACCGAGATGATATCCAAAAGTTCAAGCGGAAAATCAGGCTTTTCATTGACCGCCCAATTGACCTTCACTTTGCCGACATTGATCAAATCTTTCGAGCGCTGGCGCGAAATATTGTAGACGGTCGAGATCACGATATCGAGCCGCAGCGAGGAAGTCGTCGCTTTTTCTTCCGTCCAGCCATCTTTCGGTTGGATGAGGTCGGTATAATCGCGCTCTTCCAGCCGCACTTTGACGCGGCCGATATGGTCGACTTGCGCAGCGACATAATTAGCGACTTCTTTCGTGATAAACACTTGCCAGCGTTCACCGTCAGAGATGATGTCGCCGAACGAAGAACGCTTCACGCCGGTACTCATCAATGTCCCCAAGATCTTGCCGTGCGTCAGTTCGATAAACTTGATCGGATAAATGATCTCATAGAGCACCAGATCATATTCTTCACGTTTGGGAACATAATAGTTTGGGTAGATCAGCGCGCGTTTGCGTTCAGCAGCTTCGTATCCGCCGTAAAATGAAAGCGAAAGATCGGTGCCTTCGCTGACCAGTGTTTGCACGATATATGCCTGCCGCGGATCTAAAAATTCGGTGAGATAGGGTGCATATTGGTCTTCAACAGTTTCGATCCAGTCGCCGACCATATCGATAAAAGTATGTTCTTCTTTGCGAAAATGCTGATACACGTTTGCATCCATTCTTCTTCACCTCTTTTTTTACATGAATCCCGCTAATCGGGCCAAGATATTCACGACAACATAAACGACGATCTGCAAAAAGATCAGCGCGACGACGATCGTAAAATCGATCGGGCCGATGCTCAGGCGAAACCGCCGGAAAAGCCGCAGATAAGGTTCGACAAGCTTGATGATCAGTTTGCCGAAGCCGGACTGATAGGCTCCTGGAAACCATGACAGCAATGCGTAAATGACCAAGATCGTCGTATAGATCTCGCTCAACTTATAAATCAGTGTGATTAATAAACTCAACTTTCACGCTCCTAATTCTCGAACATTTGCTCTTCCATGAGCGTTCGCGCCTCGCCGCCATCGATCTGGATCCCCGGCGGTGTACAAAGAAAGATCTCTTGATTGACGCGGCGGATATCGCCAGCCAGCGAATACACCGTCCCGGTCAAGAAATCGATGACTCGCCGTGCCTGCTTGTCATCCATCGAACGAAAATTGACGAGGATCGTCTCATTTTGTTTGAGACGGTTCGCGATTTCCTTGGCGTCGCCGTATGCACGCGGCTCAACGATCATGATTTTCCGTTTGTGTCTTGCTTCTTCACTCATCGTGATCACCTTTTTCTGCCGCAAACTGTTTTTCTCAACAGCCGGCTGGACTTGGGGATGCTTCTTTTTTGCGGCTGGTACCGTACTTGGACCCGCGAATTCTTCTTCGGCAGTGTCTTCAGCAGGATCCATATAAAAGAAATCATTGACCCGGGAGAATAAATTCTTTTTCACCTGAACTCTCCTTTCTGCCTACTTGAAGAATCGGCGGCCGACACGGATCATCGTCGCACCAGCTTCGACAGCGAGCGGATAGTCGTTGCTCATGCCCATGCTGAGCTCGGTACACGGGGCGTAAGAAAGTCCGAGATCATGGACTTTTTCCTGCAGCTTTTTCAGTTCTTGGAATAAATGCAAAATTTCCGGTGCCTCAGCTTCAAGCGGTGCCATCGTCATCAATCCGACGATTTGGACCTTGTCGAGCTCTTTCATCGATTGGACCAGTTCGACCAGTTCAGCCGGCGAAACCCCGTGCTTGCTTTCTTCGCCGGACACATTGACTTCGATCAAGCAGCGGATCGCATGATCAGCCCGCTTTTGGATCTCGCTTGCCAAACGGAGCGAATCCAGCGCGTGGAAATAATCGACTTCATTGATGACTTCTTTGACTTTGCGTCTTTGCAGGGTGCCGATCAAATGCCACGTGATCTCCGGAAAGTCTTTGAGGGCTGCCTTTTTTGCCAGAAATTTATCAACGCGGTTTTCTGCCATATCTTTTTGTCCGGTTTCGGCCAATTCGCGAGTCGTCTTTTCATCGACAGACTTCGTGACCGCGATCACCCGGACATCAGCCGGTTTGCGGCCGGATGCTTCCGCCATTTTTGCGACTTCAGCAAATATTTCCTTGCGATTTTCAGCTACATCCAAATCTGCTCGATCCTTTCTTTTATTTTACCAAAAAGCACCGCTGGAAGCCTTTGAAAGACCCCAGGGTGCTTCATTTCAGTGAATGTTCATTCCTTATTTCCTGCGGCGGCGGAAAAATGGCGGAGTATCTAAAGAATCATCATCTTTAGCGGGACTCTTATATTCTTTTTTTTCGATCGTGTCGAAATCCGTTTCATTTTTCGGCGGACGAACATTGTTTTCTTCGCGGCGAAAATCCCAATCGCCGAAAACCGAAGCATCTTTGTCCGTTTCCGCAGCTTCTGTTCTTTCAGGTTCACTCACGGGCTGAGAAATCGGATGCGTATTTGTCAGCGGCTGGCTTCTCATCGCGGAGCGGCTGCTTTTTTTTTCATTGCGGGTCGGGTCGATCCCCGTTGCAATGACAGTGACGCGGATATCTTCCCCAAGCGACTCATCGATCGAAGTACCCAAGATGATATTGACATCGCCGGCTGCAGCTTCGGCAACGATCGAAGACGCATCTTGCGCTTCAAACAAGGTCATATTCGGCCCGCCAGTGATATTAAGCAATACTTGTTCGGCGCCGTCGATCGATGTTTCGAGCAGCGGAGAAGAAATCGCTTTTTTCGTAGCTTCGATCACGCGGTCTTCGCCGCTTGCCTGACCAATTCCCATCAAGGCGGTTCCTTGATCTTTCATCACGGTCTTCACATCAGCAAAGTCCAAGTTGACATATCCTGGAGAGGTGATCAAGTCTGAGATCCCTTGGACCCCTTGGCGCAAAACATTATCAGCTTCGCGGAAAGCTTCCATGATCGGCGTCTTTTTGTCAACGACTTCAAGGAGACGGTTGTTGGAAATGATCAAAAGCGTATCGACGTGCTCTTTCAACGCAGCGATGCCTTCCGCAGCGTAGCGGCCGCGTTTTGGTCCTTCAAAACTGAAAGGACGCGTTACGACGCCGACCGTCAAAGCACCTAATTCGCTCGCGATCCGAGCAACGACTGGTGCCGCACCAGTTCCGGTGCCGCCGCCCATTCCGCAAGTGATGAAGATCATGTCCGCGCCTTTCAGCGCTTCTTGGATCTCTTGTTCAGACTCTTCGGCAGCCTTTTCGCCGACATCGGGCTGCGAACCAGCACCTAATCCGCGGGTATATTTGGGTCCCAATTGGATCGTCGTTTCTGCTTTAGAGTTTTTTAATGCTTGGACGTCAGTGTTGGCTGCAATGAATTCGACGCCTTTGACGCCTTCTTCGATCATGCGGTTGATCGCGTTTCCGCCGCCGCCGCCGACCCCGATTACTTTTAGGACAGCGCCGTGGTTTACATTATCGTCTAAAGAAAATTCCATCTTTCATCTTCCTCCTACTCAAAAATATTGCTAAAGAAATCTTTGATCTTGCCGCCGACGCTTTTTGTACCGCTGCGTTTTTGCGCAGGATGGGACGGAGCATGCTCGTGCTCTTCGTCCGTTTCATCCGTGGTAAAATCAAATTCATCGCTGTGTGAAGGTTCTTGTTCTTCATGCATTTCGTAGATCGGTTCTTCTTCAACCTCTTCTTCTTGGATCGAAGCCGGCGCATTTACTTTTGGCGAGGTCGGTTGATGGAACGTTTTCGGCCGTTCGCCGGTGATCGCACTTTTCGTCAATTCATATACTTCGTCTAAAGAAACCGCATATTCAGCGATCGCCAGAACATTGGCAAATGCCGGATCGCGCAACCCCATGTGGTTCGGCACATAAAGCTTCACCGGTACTTCAAAAATATCCTGCGCCAATTCGACGACACCCGGCAAGCGGGCTGCACCGCCGGAAAGCACGACGCCGCCCGGAAGTTTCAAGGCTTCGATCGCGTCCAGCTTGTCTTTCGCTTTTTGGAAGATCTGTTCGATACGAGCCTCAATGATCTCTGACAAATAGCGTTCATCGATCTTCACCGGTTCGGCTTGACCGATCACATCGACCGGGATCTCTTCTTCCGTCGAGGTCCGTTCTGGAAAAGCATCGCCATAATTGATCTTGAGTGCTTCCGCATTTTTCATCGATGTATTCAAGACGATCGAGATATCTTTTGTAACGAAATCGCCGCCTTCTTGATTGACATCTGTATATTTCAGCTGGTTGTCATGCATCACGGCTGTCGTCGTTTGACCGCCGCCCATGTCGATCACCGTCGTGCCAAAATCGCGTTCGCCTTCAGAAAGGATCGAATTCGTCAGTGCCAGCGGAGTGATGATGATCTCGTCGACTTGGAGACCGGCATTTTCAACACACTTGCGCGTATTGTGGATCACCGTTTTCGGGCCCGTAAAAATCGTGCCGTACATTTCCAGCCGAACCCCCAGCATGCCGCGCGGATCCTTGATTCCTTCAAATCCGTCAACTGTGAATGATTCGGGGAGCATTGCGATGATTTCGCGTTCTGGAGGGATCGAACGCACCAATGCTGCCGCTGCGACATTCAGCACATCTTCATCATTGATCTCTTTGGTTTGATTGCTGACTGCGATCATTCCTTGACAATCTTCACTCTGCAGCAAATTGGCAGGAATCCCGACATTGACTCGCCGGATCTTGATCCCTGCTTTTTCTTCTGCTTGTGTGACAGCTGCTTTGATTGCATTAACCGTTTTATCGATATCAACGATGATCCCGCGGCTGACCCCTTCGGAGCGGGCGTTCCCAACGCCGATAATATTCATTTGGTTTTCGACAAACTCTGCGACGATCACTTTGATGGAAGATGTCCCTATATCCAAACCGACATACATCCCTGTTTTCACCATGAAAGTTACTCCCTCCTCAACATCTATCATTAAAGAATCTCAATTTGCATATAAAAATTAAAAATAATTCCTACTTCATTTCATGATAACATAATTCACATTCATAGAAAATCAGTTGCCCATGAAAATACGCATTTTTTAACGATTCTCTTCTTCTTTTTGCGGATTTTCACTGCTGGAGGTGCTGCTGGGTGTACTTTCTTCTTCTGAACGCATCGTATAGGGGTAGGAATAGATGCCGGCTTCCATATCAACGATCCCTTTTTCTTTCATCTGTCCGGCAACTTGCGCATAATAATTCATTTTTTTGCCGAAACCATTCAAAAGTGCGATCACTTGATTGCCGTCATTCATAAACAAAGTGATCACCAAGTCATTGTCAGCGGTCGGCGTGTATTGGATCTCAGAGATCGCTTTGCGGATATCGTCGTGGATCAAAACGTACTGCTCCAAAACGTCTTTGACTTTTTCTTGGTCTTTGAAACCCTCCAAGATCGGATAATCGCCCTCAGTATCCGCTTGCGGCGTCGACAATACTTTGCAGTTTTCTAAAATCGGATAATATTTTTTGTTTTTGAGCATCCAGCCGATCTGCTGATATTCAGACACATCGATCACGACATGATTTGGCAAATCAAAATCGACTTTTGCTTCTTTAAGACGCGGATAAGCTGCAGTAAGTTTTCGATCGACACGCGTGCTGCGGAGCACAGCTGACAAGATCCCGTCATCGAGCTTGATTCCAGAAGCCGCTGTAATCTCTTTGGCTGGGACTTCTTGGTTGCCGTGGACTTGGATACTGTCGACGCGGCTGAACGGCGAAATAAAGTATACACACGGCAGCATCAAAAGAAAGAAGACAAACAAGAGCGCAGCCAAATGCCGATAGACTGGCTGACGCATTTTTTTTACAAAGCCTTCTTTCTTTTGCTTCGGCTTCGGCGGTTTGCGCTTGAAAAAGCGGCGGTGCTCAGCTTCAGCGGGCGCTTCTTTGATCGTTGCCGGAGCTTTGAAAACTGCGGCCGCAGCTTCCCCGCTTTCAGCCGTACTCTTTTTGCTTGCCGCTTCACGCTGTTTTTCTTTCAAATAAGCGAGATGCTCTTTTTGCCAAGGAGTGAGCACCATTTTTTGATGATCATGCGATTTCGTTTGCACCGGCTTCTTTTTCTTTTTCATCGCTGCTCCCCTCCTTGCCATTTTTCTGCTGCTTTCAGTGCACTAAACTTTTGACCAGCCGGTAAAGCCGTTCGGCGGCATCTGGAATGCCTTCTTTTTTTGAGGCAGCTGCCATTTTTTCACGGCGCGCATCGTCCAGCATGATCGCATCAAGCGGCGCCATCAGGGTTTTCGCCGTCAATTCATCATTTTTGATCATCACTGCCGCCCCGGCATCGACTAAAGCCTGCGCATTTTTTGTCTGATGGTCATTCGTCACATACGGGCTCGGGATAAGGATCGCCGGCAAGCCCAGCGCGGTAAATTCAGCGATCGAAGTTGCGCCGGCGCGTGCGACCAGAAGATCAGCATTGACCATTACTTCGGTCATTCGATCAATATACGGCACGATCTTGATATGCGGCGGGATTTTTTGTCCTGCAATTTTTTTCTCGATTTCTTCGTAATATCGTTCGCCGCTGGCATAAAGAACTTGATAGGTTCGGGCGAACAGCTGCGGCAAGGCGGCAAGCACCGCTTCATTGATCTTCAATGCGCCTTGCGACCCGCCGAAAATCAAAACAGTTTTTTTCGCCGGATCCAAATCGAAGCGCACGGCCAAAGCATCACTGCGCTTGGCAGCCGCGACTTCGCTGGCGCGCGGATTGCCGGTCAAGACGACTTTCTCTTTGGGGAAAGCTGCCGCGACACTTGGGAAACAGATCGCGATCTTATCAGCAAAATGCGCTAAAAAGCGGTTCGTGATCCCGGCAACGCTGTTTTGTTCATGAACGATCGTTGGGATCTTGAGACGGCTCGCGGCATAAACGACCGCCCCGGAAACATAGCCGCCCGTTCCGATCACGATATCTGGTTTGAATTCCTGCAGCAGTTTTTTGGCCCGCCGCACACTTTTCAAAAACAAATGGATCGTTTTCAAATTATCCAAACTGAGCGACCGCTTGAAGCCTTGGATCTGGATCGTTTCAAACGGGATCCCGGCTGCCGGAACGATTTTATTTTCCAGTCCGCGATGCGTGCCGATATATAGAAATTCCGCGGACGGTTCTTGTTTTTGGATATAGCGGATCAGTGCCAATGCCGGATAAATATGGCCGCCCGTTCCGCCGCCGGTTAAGACGACCTTCATTCCTTTTCAACCCTCTCTCGGAGTGTTTTGACCGCTTGCATAAATTTATCGCCGCGGACTTCAAAATTCGGATATTGATCCCAGCTGGCGTTTGCCGGCGAAAGCAGGATCACGTCGCCCTCAGCGGAAAGATCATATGCGAGCGGTACCGCCGTTTCGCAATTTTCCGTTTCAATGATCGTCGCGATCCCGGCTTTTTTCGCGGCATCGATCAATTTCGGTTTGGTCTCGCCGAACACGATCATGGCTTTCAGACCCTTGATGTCCGGGATCATTTCATCAAAACTGTTCCCGCGGTCAAGACCGCCGGCCAAAAGAATCGTTTTGGCATTGTCGAATCCGCTGAGTGCCATATGTGTCGCTAAAATATTCGTTGCTTTTGAATCATTGTAAAAGCGCCGCCCGTTGATCGTCCCGACAAATTGCGTGCGGTGCGGTACGCCGTGGAAATTTGTCAACGCTTCAGCGATCGCAGCATTGTCCGCGCCCTTCAGTTTGCCGACGGCGATCGCTGCCAGCGCGTTTTCGATATTGTGATTGCCCGGCACCCCCAGCTTGGAGGCTTTCATGATTTCTTCGTCAAAGTACCATAAAGAACCGTTCGCCAAATAGGCGCCGGCGACTTTTTCATGACTAGAGAAATAAATGACTTGTGCCTTGGTCGTTGCCGCAAGGTCGCGCCATTCTTTTTTACCGTGGTTGATGACCAAATAATCTCGGCTGTCCATATTCGCTTGGATCTTCCATTTTGCCGCAACATAATTGGCGCGCGAACCGTGATAATCCAAATGCGCAGAATAAATATTCGTGATCACGGCGATATGCGGATGAAGATGGACGGTTCCCATCAGCTGGAAGCTGGACAACTCGACGACTAGATCGTCTTGCGGCGTTGTTTTCTGTGCAACGGTACTTGCCGGGTAGCCGATATTCCCGGCTAAATGAGCGTGCCCGTTTTTGCGGTCTTGATTCAAAACTTCGGCGATCATCGTGGTCGTCGTCGTTTTGCCGTTCGTTCCGGTGACCCCGATCATCGGCGTTTCGCTGATCTCATAAGCCAGCTCGACTTCGGTAATGATCGGGATCTTTTTTTCGACCGCTTTTGCGATCAGCGGATTCGTATACGGGATCCCGGGATTTTTGACGATCAGCTCAAACCCTTCATCCAAAAGTTCGATCGGGTGGCTGCCCGTGATCACTTTGATCCCAAGCGCCAAAAGCTCTTGTGCTTCGTGGTTGTCTTCGAATTTTTTTCCATCGTTGACAGTCACCAATGCGCCCAGCTGATGCAAAAGTTTGGCAGCGCTGACGCCGCTTTTGGCCAATCCGACGACTAAGATCTTTTTGTTTTCATATTTGCTGATTTTTTTCATTTTTCCCATCCTTAGTTTGCCAAGAGAACGGCAAGAGTACTGAATATCAAAGCGATCCCCCAGAAAGTCCAGTCGATCCGCCACTCGCTCCAGCCGCTCAGCTCAAAGTGATGATGGATCGGCGACATTTTGAAGAGTCGTTTGCCGGTCAGCTGAAAGCTCGCGACTTGGAGCATCACGCTGGCGGTCTCGATCACATAAATGATCCCGATCAAAAGCAGGGTCCACTCTTGATGGAGAATGATCGAGATCGCGGCTAAAAGTCCGCCGATCGCAAGCGAGCCGACGTCGCCCATGAATATTTTAGCGGGTTTCAGATTATATGGCAAAAAACCAAGCAGTCCGCCGATCATCGCCAAACAGATCACCACGACGACCCAAGCAGCTTGCTGCCACGCGATGATCGCATAAGCGGCAAAAGAGATCGTCCCCAAGCCGCCGACCAGCCCATCGATCCCGTCTGCCAGATTGACTGCGTTGGAGAAGCCGACGAGCCAGATCAGCACGAAAACACCGTAAAAGATCCCGAGCGAGATCTCGTTGAAACCGAGGTTCAGTGTGTTCGGCAAACCTTCTGAACGATAGACGAGATAAAAACAGATCCCGCCGACAATTTGACCGACCAGTTTTTGAAGCGACGTCAATCCCTCGTTGCGCTTTTTAAAGATCTTGATGAAATCATCCAAAAAGCCGAGGATCCCGTACAGCACTAAGATAAACAACAGGATCAAAAGCTGCGGATTCAAGACATCGATCCATTTGCCGGCCCAAAGTGCGGTCAGTGCTGCACCGATCAAAAAGACCAGCCCGCCCATCGTCGGTGTTCCTTGTTTTTTGTTATGCCAAGTCGGTCCATCTTCGCGGATCGATTGGCCTTGTTTCTTCATGCGGAAGTAGCCGATAAAAAACGGCATGATCGCGACCGTGATCGCGAATCCGCTGGCGATTGGTAAGAAAATTTGCGTCCAGTTCATTATCTCGCTCCTAAATCATTTGCATATTTTTTCGGGCAGCTATTGGCCGCTGCTCTCTCCGGCAGTCGTCTGACTGTTTGGATTTTCGTTGGCATTATTGGTATTCTCTTGCGAAGCATCCTGTCCTTCTTGACTGGTTTCAGCGGAAGTGCTGTTTGCGGCAGTATTTTGATCTGACTCGGCCGCCTCTTTGCCGGCAAGGACGATCTTGATCTTGCCGCTCGCTTTTTCACCAGCTGCCGGACTTTGCGAGGTGACATATCCTTGTCCGGAACTTTCGACTTGCAGATGGTAGAGTGTCGCAAATTTCAAGACATCACTCTTCGTCCAGTCGGTCATATCCGGCATCACTTTATCCGAATCAGTCAGCAAGAAGACTTTCTCGCCTTGCAGAAGATCTGCTTCATTTTTTGGATTTTGCGCGATGACTTTTTCGCCGCTTCCCAAAACGACCGGTACGAGTCCAGCCTCTTTGATTTTTTCACTGGCGGCGTCCGGCGTTTCATCCAATACATCCGGCGTTTTGACTGTCTCGACGCTTGGATTTTCGATCTCGCTTTCAAGTGCGCGCTTCATCAGAGGATTCACAACACTCGGAATCGTTTTGCCGTCATACGCTTTTGGCTGTTTCAATGTCATATAGCAGATATACTGCGGGTCATCGAGCGGCGCGACGGTCACTACAGAATATACATAATTCGTCAGCCCGGTCAAGTAGCCGTTTTTCGAAGGGATCTGGGCTGTCCCGGTTTTCGCGCCGACAGAATAGCCGTCAAGCGCAAAAGCATTCCCAGTCCCGTAGTTTTTATCGGTGACGACTTTGCCCATCAAATCCAAAACTTCCGAAGCAGTCTCAGCACTGATCGGCCGAGCAACATCGGTCGTCTTCATGTAGCTTTCTTTCCCGGTTTGCGGATTGACGGTCTTTTCGATGTAATATGGTTTGACCATCTGGCCGCCGTTGGTGATCGCCGTGTAGGCCTGCATCAGCTGGAGCGGCGTCACCGCGATCCCTTGACCGTAAGCGGACATCGCAGTGTCGACTTCATTTGTCGAAGGCAATTGTCCATTCGACTCGCCCAAAAGACCGGAATTCGTCGAAGCGCCGAAATGAAATGCTTCTAAGTAGCTGCGCCAGGTATCTTTGCCCATCGCCTGCTCCAATTTGATCATGCCGACGTTGCTGGACCAAGTAAAGGCCTGCTGGAAATTCAACGTTCCTTTTGCCCCAAAGTCATGGTCGTTGATCACGACACCGTTGATGTTGACGCCGGCCGCCGGTGAATACGTTTCTTCCGGATGGTATTTTCCTTCTTGGATCGCTGCGGCGGTCGTGAAAGCTTTCATCGTCGAGCCCGGCTCAAAGGCGTCTTCAACGAGCAGATTGCGCCAAGTATTTTTTTCTTTGTCTTCATCCAATCCTTTTTTCGTCAGCGGATTGAACGACGGCCGCTGGCTGATCGCACGGATCGCACCGGTTTTCGCATCCATCAAGATCGCCGTCATTGAGACAGGATCATCTTTTTTATCAGCAGCATCCAGCAGCGTCTCCAGGTAGCTTTGCAGCTGGCTGTCAAGCGTCGTATAAATATCGGTCCCGTCTTTGGCCGGGGTTTCTTTTTCGACGGTCCCCGGAATCGAATTGCCGAAACGGTCTTTTTGGAACTCAGTTTTACCGTTCTTTCCTTCAAGCAGCTTATTATACGCCGCTTCGAGCCCTAAAACGCCGACCATTCCTTTCGAATCGTCATCGTTGTCGGTTTGCTGTGCGTACCCGATAAAGTGGGAAGCGAACTCGCCGTTTGGATAAAGCCGTGATGGATGGTCTTCAAAATATAATCCTTTTACTTTGGCAGAGTCCATCGCCGCTTCGATCTTCAATTTCGTCTCGAGCGTCAGATTCTTTCCTTTGCTGCCAAACTCGACTTGATAAAGCGGATGGCCTTGTGCATCCGTTTTTTTCAAAGTCGTGAGCGCTTCTTTTTTGGTGATTCCAGTATATTTATGTAAGATTTCCGCCAGTGTATCGAAATTTTTTGACTGCGCATACAGCTTCACGTCTTTCAAGCCGAGATAAGTCTCGCTTAAAATAGCGTATACAGAATAAGAAGTAGCATTCTCAGCAATCGGGTTCCCATAACGATCCAAGATCGAACCCCGATTTGCTTTGATTACGCTACTTCCCTCATATAGTGCTTTCGTTTGTTTCACCAAGTCGTTTCCGGCTACTTTTCCGGTGTCCGCGATGAATAAAATACGCACGGCAAATATAAGGAAAAGAACGATCGCGAGTCCGAAGAAGATCGCGCCGGCTTTTTTGCGGTTATTCAATGGAGAGCGGCTTTTGCTTGCAAACCACTTCGCAAAACGCCTCCATAAACGTTTGATCGAACGTTTCAGCATTTACTTCACATTCCTTATATTTTCATCATTAGCTGTAAGACCGGCCTTTTCAGCAGCTTCCTTTAAGCGGTCTGAACGGGTCAATTCCATTTTTTCCTGCTGGAGTTTGTTGATATCCTGCTGGCGCTCGGCAACATTTTCGTTCAATGAAGTGATGTCTTGTGTGACTTTCATCACTTGGTTGCGAATGATCAATGTCCCGAACGTCAACGAAACGATCAAAGCGATCATCACCGCCGCCACCACTTTTTCCATCTTGGTGATGCGCTTCAGCGGATGGCGCGGACTGGGCTGAGTCGGCGTTTCAAACGATTTTTTTGGATTTTGCTGCTGTTGATATTGTTCGACTCTCTTTACCTCAGCCACGATAATCTACACTCCCTCGGTGTTTTGATTTATTTTTTCAGCGATCCGCAGTTTGGCACTGTGCGCGCGGCGGTTCTCCGCCAGCTCTTCTTCGCTTGGCAGGATCGGCTTTTTTTTGATCAGCTTCAAGACCGGTTTGAATTCTTCCGGTACGACCGGCAGTCCTGGCGGCAGCTCCTGCGGCCGGCTGTATGATTTCAAAATATTTTTCACTAAACGGTCTTCCAGCGAATGGAACGTGATCACACTCAAGCGCCCGTGAAGCGCCAACAGGGCGATCGCTTGCTCCAATGAATCTTCCAGCGCGCCCAGCTCGTCATTGACTGCGATCCGAATACTTTGGAAAACTCGTTTCGCCGGGTGGCCGCCTTTGCGGCGCGCTGCAGCTGGGATCGCTTCTTTGATGATCTCAGCGAGTTCGCCGGTCGTTTCGATCGGCGAACTCGCGCGGTGACGCTCAATGGCGCGGGCGACTTGTTTCGAAAACTTTTCTTCGCCGTAGCGGAAAAAGATCCGGACCAGCTTTTCATAAGGCCAATCATTCACCACTTCATAAGCGCTCAGCGGCTGGCGGATATCCATCCGCATATCGAGCGGGGCATCGTGCCGGTAGCTGAAGCCGCGGGAGGCTTCGTCGAACTGCGGCGAAGAAACACCAAGATCGTAAAGGATCCCGTCAACTTGAGCGACTCCCTGCTTAGCCAAACCGCTTTTCAGTTCGCGGAAATTTCGGTGGATAAAAACGACTTTTCCGGCTGCGGCTTCTTTTTTAAATTTATTTTTTGCATTGCTGATCGCTTCGATGTCTTGATCAAAACAAAACAATCGACCGCCTTCAAGCTGCGAGAGGATCAGCGCACTGTGGCCGCCGCCTCCCAAAGTGCAGTCGACGTAAACCCCGTCCGGCTGGACCGCAAGTCCCGCGACCGCCTCATTTAATAGCACTGTTGTATGGTGAAAATCGGGCACATTTGTCAACTCCAATTAAAGTTCAAAGTCCATCATCTTCTCTGCGAGTTCATCGAAATTTTCGCCAGCGGCTTGATTATACTCCGCCCAGCGGGAATGATCCCAAATTTCGATGCGGTTGACGACCCCGATCACTGTACACTCTTTTTGAATGTCAGCATAAGTTCGCAAGGTTTGCGGGACTAAGATCCGTCCTTGTTTGTCCAATGAGCAGACGGAAGCGGCCGAGTAAAAAAAACGCATGAACATGCGCGCCTCTTTACGATTCAGCGGCAAACTCGTCAATTTTCCTTCCAGTTTTTCCCATTCAGGAACCGAGTAGCCGAAAACGCATCCTTCCATTCCGCGTGTCAAGACAAATGAGTCTCCCAAGACTTCGCGAAACTTTGCCGGAATCGTCAATCGACCCTTCCCATCCAGGGCATGCTGGTATTCTCCCATCAACATCGTCAACACCTCGCATTAACAAAATAAGTCTACCACAATCCCCCACTTTTCACCACAAAATCCAGGAAAGAAAAAGGATTTTAAAAAAAAGGAGCGTTTTCGAACAGCAAGCATAAAAAAACACCATCCGTGTGTGCGGATGGTGTTTAGAATCATTAAAGAAAGATTTGGACGAGCGTGACCAGCATGAAAACTGCATACAAGAACGCGATCCATAAAAAGGCGATCCGCCACAAGACTTTGATAAACCGACGGACATCCAGTTCTTTTTTATTGTGTACTTGATAAATCGCTAAACCCGCCCCGATGATCAGTATGATCAAGATCACGAATGGCACGATCGAACGCCCAAAGGCCATTTTTGAAAGCACGCTCAGACCGATCAGCAAAAAGGGAACACTCAAGTCGATCGGTTTCAGCGGATGCGCCGCGTCGCTGGTGGGGAACCGCTGATAAAACCAGGCTAACACCCAAGTTGATGCAAGGAGAACAAAAATCGGGAAGACATACCAAAATAAAAGAATCGGGTGGAATTTCATTTCCTAACCTCCTGATTGTAATATGATCTGAATTGGATCAATAATACCCAAAAAGAATGCTTACCCTTATTTTACAACAGTTTTGCACAAATATTCAGATAAAATAGCCTTTTTGCAAAATTCATCTGGAAAGGAAATTTTTTCAAAAGAAAACGGTCATGCCGTACGATTCTGCTTGCGCCGCACGAAAAGAGTATGTACAATGTACATGAATCTTCAGCTCGGAACTCGGAACACTATAAGGATGGATGAAAATGAAAAAAGAAAAAAGCACTTTTTCGAAAATTTCCCGAATCGTCATCTGGCTGATGCTGATCATCACAGTCGTCAGCGTCGTGATCAGCTCATTAGTTGCGATCATGTAATTTGCGTAAAAAAGCAGACAGAAATCGGATCAGCGATTTCTGTCTGCTTTTTTATTTTGCCTGCTGGATCATTTTCTGCTTGGTCTTTTCAGCGAGTGCCAAAAGTTCCTGCGCATGCTCTTCCGTCAATTCTGTGATCGTGTCGCCCGCGAGCATCCGCGCGATCTCGTGGACGCGGCGTTTGCCGCTCAAGAGCGTAAGGGTTGTTTCCGTACGCCCGCGACTCGCTTGTTTCGTGATCAAATACTGCTGGTCCGCCATTGCGGCGACTTGCGGCAAATGCGTGATGCAGAGCACTTGCGAAGCCAAACCGATCGCATAGATCTTGTTGGCGATCCCTTGGGCGACGCGCCCGCTGACGCCAGAGTCGACTTCATCGAAAACGATGCTCGTTTCCACTTGCTGCTTGGAAAAGATCGTTTTCAGCGCCAGCAGGACACGGGAAAGCTCACCGCCGGAAGCCACTTTGGCGAGCGGTTTCAAGCCTTCGCCGACGTTTGTCGCGATATAAAATTCGGCTTGCTCCAGTCCGTAAGAAGCGATCCCTTCCGGTGCGGGCGCAAAACGGACTTCAAACTGGATATTCCCCATATAAAGCCCCGTCAGTTCGCTTTTCAGCCGCTCCGCTAAAACGAGCGCTCCGGCATGGCGATCGTCTGCCAGCACGTTGCCGATTTTTAAGACCGCGGCTTTTTTAGTATCCAAAAGTTCGCCCAGCTCTTCATTTGTGCTTTCCAAAAAGCGGCTGTCGGCAAATTCTGTGCTGATTTTTTGATAATAAGCTAACACTTCGCTGATCGTTGCCCCGTATTTCCGCTCCAACTGACGGATCAGCTCCAAACGTCCTTCGATCTCCTCGAGCCGCCCCGGATCCATCTGCAGCTGGTCGACTTGCGTATCGACTTGGCTCAGTGCATCTTCAAGCGCGTAGTACGCGGTCGAAAGCTCTTCATAAATACTTTGATAATGGCTGTCATACTGCTGGATGCCGTCGATCGTTTTCATTCCTTGACCGACCAGATCCAACACCGCATTCTCACCGGAAAGGAATTGCTGCAGCTCGGCGAATGCATCTGCGATCTTTTGAAAATTGGCCAAACGGTCGCGTTCTTCGCTCAGCTGCTCCTCTTCGCCTTCTACTAAATGGGCATTTTCGATCTCATCGATTTGAAACTTCAGCATGTCGAGCCGCTGCGCGAAATCCTGCTCGTGAGCTTTTTTCTGCCGATATTTTTTCTCCAATTCGCGGTACTCTTCATATGCCCTTTGGTAATCTGCCAAATCTTGTTTCCATGCGGGATCTGCCAGCGCATCAAGCATCCCCAGATGCTTCTCCGGCTGCAGAAGATCCTGATGTTCGGTCTGTCCTTGGATGTCGACTAAAAATGCTCCTAAACGTTTCAAGTTAGTGATCGTGATCAAGTGGCCGTTAACGCGGCATACACTTTTTCCGCTGCGGAAAAGCTCGCGCTGGATCGTCAGCTCATCATCTTGTTCGATCCCGAGCTCTTCACACAAAGCGGCAAATTCAGCTGTTTTTGACCAGCTGAAAAGGCCCTCCAGCACTGCTTTGTCGGCGCCGGCCCGCAAATATTCGACTGACCCGCGGCCGCCCGTCAATAAGCTCAGCGCATCGATGATGATCGATTTTCCGGCGCCCGTCTCTCCGGTCAGAGTCGTCATGCCACTCTCAAAGTGCACAGATAATCCAGAAATAATAGCAAAATTTTTGATCGATAGCGCAATCAGCAAAGCGAGCCCTCCTTTTAAATAAAGGCGTAGATCCGTTCTTTGATCGCCTGAGCGCTCTTTTCAGAACGCGCGATCATCAAGATCCGTTCGTCATCGGTAAGTGCGGTGAATAGTTCTGCCGAAAATTCCTGCTCCAGCAAACCGACAAGTGCGACCGCGCTGCCGGGAATCGTTTTAAGGGAAACAAAGATATCCATTTGGTCGACCGCCACAAAAGAAGAGGCCAGCAGCTTCGCTAAGCGCGGAGTCAGGTTTTCCATCGTTTCATTCGGCAAACTGTAGCGGTACCGGCCGTCGCCGGCTGGTACTTTCAGCAAATGAAGCTCTTTGATGTCGCGCGAGATCGTCGCCTGCGTCACCTTGACGCCGTTTTCCCGCAAAAGTGCGACCAGATCTTCCTGTTTTTCGACCGCTCGGTCATTCACAAGCTGCTGGATCAACTTGTGCCGCTCTTTTTTTCGCATGTATCCCATTCCCCCTTCAAAGCTCAGCGTGTGAAGCTTCCACGACTTTTTGCGGCGCCCACTCCATGACCAGCCGGCCGGCCGCTGCCGCAGTATTTTTCAAATGAATCAAATATTCGATATTGCCTTCGCCGCCGGTGATCGGTGAAAAATCAAGACCCAGTACATCAAAACCGCTTGCCAGCGCCAGCTCTTTGACTTTTTCGATCACCGCCAAATGCGTCTTCGGATTTTTGACGATCCCTTTTTTGCCGACCGCTTCGCGACCCGCTTCAAACTGCGGCTTGATCAAGGCGACCACATCCCCGCCCGCCGGCAGGATCTCGTGGAGCACTGGAAAGATCAGCCCGAGCGAGATAAAGGAGACATCGATCGTTGCGATGTCCGGCTGCCCGTGCGTGAAGTCTGCCAATTTGCTGTAGCGGAAATTCGTGCGTTCCATCACGATGACCCGCGGATCTTCGCGCAGTTTCCACGCCAGCTGGTTGTAGCCGACATCGAGCGCATAACTCTGCTTTGCGCCGTTTTGCAGCGCGACATCGGTAAACCCGCCGGTCGAAGAGCCGATATCCAGCAAGATTTTATCTTGAACGCTGAGCGAAAATACTTCCAGCGCTTTGACGAGCTTAAGGCCGCCGCGCGAAACGTAGGGAAGCGGCTGCCCTTTGATCTGAAGCTCGCTGGTCAGCAGGATCTTCTCCCCCGGCTTATCGATCCGCTGGCTGTTCTGATCATATAAAAGCCCCGCCATGATCGCCCGTTTGGCCTTTTCGCGGGTTGGAAACAATCCTTGGCGAACGGCCATCACGTCCGCTCTTTCTTTTTTCATGTTCTGCTGCCTGCTTTCTATTCCTTCTGCACTAATTCCAATTGCTGGATGATCCGCTGCAATTGTGTACTGTCAAACCCGTCCGCCTCTAAACATCTCAGTGACTGCATGACTTTTTCAAGCTCTTCATGCAGCATCGTGATGCTTTTTTCGACCCCAAAATAATGCGGATAAGTCGCTTTCGCAAGTTTTTCATCTTTACCGACCGCTTTGCCGAGTACTGCTTCTGAGCCGATCACGTCCAAGAGGTCATCACGGATCTGAAACGCCAGCCCCAGATGGAGCGCGGTTTCATTTAAAAGTTTCCGCTGCGCGGGGCGATTTGCGAGAAGACCGCCCGCCGCAAAAACGAAGCGGAACAGCGCGCCGGTTTTATACTCATGGATTTCTTTCAGCGCTTCAAAAGTAATTTCGTGCCCTTCTGCCAATTTATCAAGCGTTTGCCCCGCAGCGACTCCGCCGATCCCGCCGAAAATACTCAAAAGCGTCATCAATTCCGCTTTCACTTCAGCCGAAAGCGCGGTCTTTCCGAGTATCTGGATCGCCGCAAGCATCAAGCCGTCGCCGGCGAGCAGCGCAACGGCTGGCGAGTAGGCGATGTGATTCGTCGGCTTTCCGCGGCGCAGTTCGTCATTATCCATCTCAGGCAGATCATCGTGGATCAGCGTCGCCGTATGGAGCATCTCGATCGCACCCGCCGTTAAGCGGGCATCGCGGTCGAGTTCTTTGTCGTATCCTTGCAAGAGTGCAAAAAGGAGACGCGGCCGCAGTCGTTTTCCGCCAGATGAAAAGGAATACTCCATGCTTTCAAAAAGCGTGCGGGAAGCTGTCTGTTTTTCTAAAAAAGCAGAAACTTCCTGCTCCATCAAGCGAACGGCCTGTTCAATCATTTGATTCTGCCACTTCAAAGTCCGCTGAGCCGCCGTCTTCGCTGATGATCTTTGTCAGTGTTTTTTCGGCTTTCCCCAGTGTTTCGCTCAATTCTTTGCTGAGCGCCATCCCGTGTTGGAATAAAGCCAAACTTTCTTCCAGCGGGACTTCGCCGCCTTCTAGTTTCTGAACGATCTCTTCTAATTCCTTCAGCTGTTCCTCAAAGGATGCTTTCGCTTTCGTCATTTTTTTCCTCCTTGATTTGCTTCACTTCAGCGTACGCCGTCCCATCGGCAAAGTGCATTTCAACAGTCTCTTGCAGCGCGAGATCTTGGACGGTCCGCACGATTTTTTCGTTTTTAGTGACATAGGCAAAGCCGCGGGTCATTGTTTTGAGCGGGCTCATCAGATCCAGCGCTTGGATGCGGGAGCCGACTGCATTCGTTTTCGCATTGAGCAAAAGCCGCACTTCTTGGAACAGCTGGCCTTTTAACAACGCATTTTTTTGCTGAAAGCGGCTGACCTGAAGCGTCGGATCGAATTGCCGAAAACGCTCTAAGTTGTGCTGGACGCGTTTTTCTTTTTGACTCAAAATCTGGCGGAAGCCGTGTGTCAGCTGATTTTTGGCTAAATCGACCCGCATGCTGAGCCCTTCGTACAAACGTTCCGGCTGCCGGAAAATATAGGCAGTCTGGATTTTTTGCAGCCGCTCCTCTTCCGTTAAGAGCCGCTTTTGCATTTGACGCACGAGGCGCGCCCGCCGATCAGTGATCTGGCTGAGTATCTCTTGGCGAGAAGGAACCGCCAGTTCCGCCGCCGCCGTTGGAGTCGGAGCCCGCAGATCAGCAACCAAGTCAGCGATCGTCGTATCGGTCTCGTGGCCGACCGAAGAGATCACCGGAGTTTTTGCAGCAAAAATCGCTCGTGCGACTCGTTCTTCATTGAACGGCCACAAATCTTCGATCGAACCGCCCCCGCGGGCAATAATCATCACATCAACGTCACCGGCTGCTTCGACTTGCTTGATATTTTTGACGATATTGTCTGCGGCCTGATTTCCTTGGACCAAGGTCGGATAAAGATCGAGTTCAACTAACGGATAGCGCCGGTCGAGCGTCGTGATGATGTCGCGGATCACTGCCCCGCTCGGACTCGTTAAAACAGCGATTTTTTTAGGAAACAGCGGGATCGGTTTTTTCGGGGCGGCAAAGAGCCCTTCTTTCGCCAATTTTTCCTGCAACTCTTTCAGTGCTTGATAAAGTGCACCGACGCCGTCGAGTTCCATATGTTCGACATAGATCTGATAGGCGCCGCTCGCTTCATAAAGCGAGATCCGGCCGACGACTAAAACTTTTAAGCCTTCCTTCGGTGCAAAGCGGACTTTTTGAAACGCGCTTTTGAACATCACGGCATTGATCTTCGCATGATCGTCTTTCAGCGAAAAGTATTGATGTCCGTTCGGCCGCAAGCGAAAGTTTGAGATCTCGCCCACCAGATAGACACGTTCCAGATACGGATCACGCTCGAATTTTGCTTTCAAATATTTTGTAAGTGTCGTTACGGATAAATAGTCTGCGGAATTTTGCATATTTACCCTCTTTTCGCTTTGGCGCCTGCGATCGTTTGGTAGAGAAGCATCGTGATCGTCATCGGTCCGACACCGCCGGGAACCGGGGTGATCCAGCCGGCGATTTCACTGGCTTCCGAAAACAAGACATCGCCTGCGAGCTTGCCGTCTGCTTTGCGGTTCATTCCCACATCGATGATGACCGCTCCCGGTTTGATATATTCGCCGGTTATGTAGTTTGCTTTGCCGATCGCTGCCACTAAAATGTCGGCTTGCCGGGTGATTTCTTTCAGCTCTTGCGTTTTCGAATGTGCCATCGTGACCGTCGCGTCTGCTTGCAGCAGCAGCTGCGCCATTGGTTTGCCGACGATATTGCTGCGGCCGACGACGACCGCACGTTTTCCGGCTGGCGAGATGCCGTAGTGTTCCAGCATCTTCATGATCCCAAACGGTGTACACGGGATCCTTGTTGCGTCCCCAATCAAAAGTCTGCCCAGATTATAGGGATGGAAGCCGTCGACATCTTTGGCTGGATCGATTTTTTCCGTCACTTTTTGCGGATCGATGTGTTTGGGCAGCGGAAGCTGGACTAAAATGCCGTCGATTTTGTCATCTTGATTATAGCGGTCGATCAAAGCCAAAAGCGCTTCCTCGGTAATGTCCGCCGGCTCGCGGTCCACCAGCGAGTAGATCCCGACTTTCTTAGCGGCACGCTCTTTATTGCGGACATAGATCTGGCTCGCCGGATCTTCTCCGACTAAAATAACGACCAATCCGGGCGTGATCCCCTGGTCTTTCAGCCTATCGACCGTTTCCTTCATTTGGAGCTGCATCGTTTCAGATAATTTTTTTCCATTCATCAATTGCACCACGCTGAACACATCTCCTTGCATTTTTTTCATTTTATCACAGATCCGGATCTTTTTTTCGTCAATCAAAAAAACAGATTGAACAGTCTAGCCTCAGACTATTCAATCTTTCGTCAAACGCGGCAGTTCGTTTTTATTTTTTCGCTAAAGAAGCCATGTAGCTGGACAAAAGGCCGTTGATAAAGCGTCTCGAAGAATCATCGCTGTATTTTTTTGCCAATTCGAGCGCTTCATTCAAGGCGACTTTGTTCGGCACTTCGTCCACGAAATTCATTTCAAAAATCGCGAGCTGCATGATCAAGTGATCGGTCTTGTTCAAACGCTTCAACGTCCAGCTGCTTTTCAAAAACGGCTGGATCGCCTGATCCAGAAATTCGCGATGCTCAACGACTCCGGTAACCAACGTGTCAAGATAAGCCGGCACAAAATCATCGCCTTCTTCAGAAAGCCAGTTGGCGTGCTCCAAGCTGATCACTGTTTCGAGTGCATCTTTTTTCGAGATCTCCTGATCAAAATCAAGCGGAAACAACGTTTGAAAGGCCATTTCGCGGATCTCGCTGCGCGCTATTTTCTGCTTACTCATTTTCAGCCTCGATCTTCATCAGTTCATCGATATCCGGAACTTCAGTCTTTTCCGGGATCACATCGATCACATGGACGTTGATCTCAGCCAAGCGGATATCGGTCATATAAAGTACTTGTTCCCGGACTTTGTCTTGGATCTCCAACGCTACTTTCGGTACGGAAACGCCGTATTTCATATAGCAGTAGATGTCGACTTTCAGCCCGTCTTCGTCATTTGTCAGCGTGATCCCTTTTGAGAGCGTTCCTTTTTTGCGGCCGAGCCATTCGGAAACGTTCTCCGAAAAAGAACCTTGCATTTGATATACGCCGACCACTTCAGAAGCAGCGATCCCGGCAATGATCTCAATCACTTCCGGTGCGATCACGATCTCACCAAGAGACGTTGTCGCCTTTTCAATCACTAAATTTTTATCGTCTGCCATTTGCTGTTCCTCCTTTATGCCCGTGATACATAGGAGCCGTCCGCGGTGTTGATCACTAATTTGTCTCCTTCATTGACAAAAAACGGTACATTGACGACCAGCCCGGTTTCCATCGTTGCCGGTTTTGTCCCGCCTGAAGAAGTATCGCCGCGGATCCCGGGTTCGGTTTCCTTCACAGTCAAAGTGACTGTATTCGGTAGTTCGATCCCCAAGATCTCCGAGCCGTACATGATGATATTGACTTCGGAGTTCTCCAAAATATATTTCAATTCATTTTCGATCTTTTCGCCGGGGATCTCGATTTGTTCGTATGTTTCCATATCCATAAATACGTAATTCCCGCCGTTTTCATACAAATATTGCATTTTGCGGTTGTCGATCTGCGCCTTTTGGACTTTTTCACCCGCACGGAATGTTTTCTCCTGAACAGCGCCGGTCCGCAGGTTTTTTAATTTTGAACGGACGAATGCCGCCCCTTTTCCTGGTTTTACGTGTTGAAAATCAACGACCCGCCAAAGCCCGCCGTCTACTTCGATCGTTAAACCTGTTTTAAAATCGTTTACTGAAATCATGAATTTCCTCCTTGTGGAAAAGCCGCGCGCATCAGCCGGCAGCTTTGGTTGAAGTAATGATGATTCGTGATCGCTCTTTTTTGAAAACACTCTCTAGTTTAGCATGGAAGCCGGCTTTCGGCTAGCAAAAAAATAAGCGGGCAACTCGCCTTACAATACGATCAAATCACGTGGCGATTTAGTCAGGACGCGGTTTCCTTCCGGCGTCAAAAGAAGATCGTCTTCGATGCGGACGCCGCCGATCCCCGGCAGATAGATTCCGGGCTCGTCAGTGATCACATTGCCGACTTCATAAATTTCTTCTGAGCGCGGCGAAACGACCGGCCCTTCGTGGATCTCAAGCCCGATCCCGTGGCCTGTTCCGTGGCCGAAGTAATCACCGTAGCCTTGTTCAGTGATATAGTCGCGCGCAATGCTGTCGAGCTCATCGCTGCGCATTCCGGGGCGCGCGATCTCGCGGACGCGGCGGTTTGCTTCATAAACGATGTTGTAGATCTCGTGCAGCTGATCCGGCACTTCGCCGATCGCAAAGGTCCGCGTCATGTCGCTGACATATCCTTGATAATAGCAGCCGAAGTCAAGCGTGATCAGATCGCCTTCTTCGATCACTTTTTCACTTGCGACGCCGTGCGGCAGCGCGCTGCGCTTGCCGCTGGCTAAGATCGTATCAAAAGACGTCCCAGTCGCGCCGAGCGAACGCATAAAGAAATCAAGCTGATTGGCAACTTCGATCTCGGTCAAGCCAGGCTGGATCGTTTCCAGCACATGCATAAAGCCCTTGTCAGCGATCTCGACAGCTTTTTCGATCAATTCGATCTCGGACTGGTCTTTGACTTGACGCAAGCCTTCGACCAGGCCGGAAGTCGGTACCAATTCGCTGGCGATCTTCGCTTCCAGTTCTGCATATTGCGCGAACGTGATATCGTTTTCTTCGATCGCAAGCGTTTTCCAGTGATATTTGTCGCATAATTTTGCGGCTTCATCGAAGATCGGTCCGCGATTTTGAACGATCTCAAAATCCGGCACTTGTTTTTTCGCTTGTTCAGTATAGCGCGAATCAGTGATGAAAAAAGCTTGATCTTTTGCGATCACTGCGATCGCAGTCGTTCCGGTAAAACGCGTCAAGTAGCGAAGATTGTAGTGATTGGTGACTAAATAAGCATCCAATTCTTCTTTTTCGAGCAAATGACGCAAACGGTCCATTCTGTTTTTCATATATAGCGATTCCTCCAGTCATTTTATTCGAATACGATTATACACGAGGTAGGCGGTGAATACACAAAAAAAGAACCGAAAAGAACGCTCTTTCCGATCCTTCTCTTCTTTTATCTTACCACTAATACGTTGCAATCGGCATGATTCACGACATAGGTCGTCGTCGACCCGATCAATAAGCGCTCCATCGAGCCTTTCCCGGTAGCCCCCATAATGATCATGTCGACCGGAAGTCCGGTTTTTTTAGCGAAATGAACGATCACTTGCCGCGGATCGCCCTCAGTCACGAATTCTTTGATCGGCGGGATCCCGGTCAAATCAACTTGCTTTTCCATTTCGGCAAATCGGTTTTTGGCTTCCTTATTCATTTTTTCACTAACTTTTTTCCACACTTCGTCATCCGCCGGAGCGTAATAAAATAATGTCGAAGGTTCTTGGACTGCCGTCATCAAATAAATCTGCGCATTATTCCGCTTCGCCGTTTCGACTGCTTCCTCAAACGCCTGCATCGCCTGTTTTGAATCGTCGACAGGCACTAAGATATGCTGATAAGATTTTTGCATGAAACCGCCTCCTTTTTCCCAAGTATAACACTGAGAAAAAGAAGGCGCAAAGTTTTATACCTTAAGTGATTTAAAAGAATTTTCGGACGATCGCTTTTCTGGCTTCTTCGATCAAAATGATCGGGATCGGGATGCAGAACAAAAACTTCCAGCTGTCCCATTGGATCGTCGTCGTTCCGAAAGCATCTTGCAAAATCGGGATATACATCAAGCTGGCTAGCAGTGCGACTTCAAAGAGCACCGCAAAAATGACGCGCCGATTGCTGAAGATCCCGATCTTGAATACCGACTGCCGGTCCGTCCGGCAGTTGAAGACCGCACCGATCTGCGCGAAAATGATCGCGGCAAGCGTCATCGTGGTTGCCATTACATAGACATCGCCTGAAGAAGCCAGTGCGACATTCGGCCAGCCGTTCAGATAATTGACGAAGAAATAGGCGCCGATCGAAACGATGGAAGCCATCATGCCGTACCAGCCGAACGCTTTCCAGATCAGGCGTTTCGTCAACAGATGCTCGCCGCGCTTTCGCGGCGGACGATGCATCGTGCCGGCTTCGGTTTTTTCTGTTGCTAAACTCAGCGCCGGCAGCATATCGGTCCCCAAGTCGATCGACAAGATCTGCATTACCGTCAACGGCAGCGGGATCGCGCCTCTTGAGAACAAAAACAAGATCGACGGAACTGCTTCCGGCATATTGCTGTTCAAAATGTAAAGCAGGAATTTGCGGATATTCGCGTAGACCGTCCGTCCTTCTTCGATCGCCCGTACGATCGAAGCAAAGTTGTCATCGGTCAAGATCATATCGGCCGCGGCTTTCGCAACATCGGTGCCGGCGATCCCCATCGCAACCCCGATATCAGCCTTTTTAAGTGCCGGTGCGTCATTCACGCCATCGCCGGTCGATGCCACGATCTCACCCAAGTCCTGCAATTTAGAGACGATCCGGTACTTCTGTTCCGGTGCGACGCGCGCAAAAATGACTTCGTATTTCAAGTTTTCTTCGAGCTCGTCATCGGTCATCGCACTCAGCTGATCGCCAGTGATGACCCGGACATCGTCGCCTTTAACGACCCCGATCTTGCGTGCCGTGCTTTCTGCCGTCAAGCCGTAATCGCCAGTCGCCATCACGATCCGGATGCTTGCCGTGTGGCATTCCTGGATTGCTTCGATGACATTGTCGCGCGGCGGATCCTGGCTGGCGCTGAGCCCGACAAAACAAAGATCTTTCTCCGTGGCGTCGATGCTGTATTCCTTTTCGCTTTCTGCAAGCGGCCGATAAGCAAATGCCAGCATCCGCAAACCGTCACGGGCATAGTTGTCATTTTGATGAAGGATCTTTTGCCGCATCTCCTCAGAAAGCGGCAGCTGTTTGCCGCCTTTTTCATATGTCGTGCAGCAGCTCAAGACTTCATTGATCCCGCCTTTGGTAAACGCCACACGGCCGGTACCGGCCTGATGGATGGTCGTCATCCGCTTCCGGTTGGAGTCGAACGGCAGCTCCTTGAGCCGCGGATATTTCTTCGCTTCCTCTTTATAAGAGAAGCCGGCTTTCATCGCCAAGATCAAAATGCTTCCTTCATCCGGACTGCCTTGCAGCTCGTAGCCTTTATCGTCATGTTTGATCACGGAATCGTTGTCGAGCGTGCCGATCCGCAGCAGGCGCGCGAGCTCCGCTTCTTTTTTCAAATCGACTGGCTGCTCCTGCTTCGTTACTTTGCCGTTGGGCAGATAGCCCGTCCCTGAGACTTGGTATTCGCCGTCCGGCAGCCAGACTTTTTCGATCGTCATTTCATTTTTGGTCAGTGTCCCCGTTTTATCTGAACAGATGACAGTCGTCTCGCCGAGTGTTTCCACACTGTTCAAATGTTTGACCAAGGCATTTCGCTTCGCCATATTTTGAACTGCCAAAGCAAGCGAAAGCGTGACTGTCGGTAAAAGCCCTTCGGGAATAAAAGCAACGATCATCCCTAAAGCGAAAATAAATGATTTTTGCCACGGATAATGCACGAAGAAAACTGCGGCAATGAAAAAGACGACACCGATCAGAATCGCGATCCGCGACAATTGGCGCGTCAATACGTCCAATTCCTTTTCCAGCGGACTCTTATCTTCAACGACATTGCTCGTCAAAGCAGCGATCCGGCCGAATTCAGTCTTCATGCCGGTCGTCAAGACTAAAAATGTTGCCGTGCCGCTGACGACCGAAGTTCCTTCATATACTAAATTCTTTTCCGAAAAGCGTCCTGCTTTTTTGACCTGCGCGGCCGTCATGATCCCCGCTTCTTTATTCTCGGTCGCCGACTCCCCTGTCAAAGAAGACTGGTTGATCTGCAAACTGTCAGACGTCAAGAGCCGGCCGTCAGCTGGAATATTGTTCCCGCCTTTGATCTGCACGATGTCTCCGGGAACGACTTCTTCGGAAACGATCACTTTCGCTTTGCCGTCGCGGATCACTTGGATCTTGTCGGGCAGCATTTTCTGCAATGCAGCGGTCGCGCGCTCCGCTTGATACTGCTGCCAAAAGCTAAAAATACCGTTGATCACATTAACCAGCCAGATCGCGATCCCAAGCTCCATCATTCCCGCAAAAAAAGCGATGAACCCGGCGACCCAGAGCAAAAGTGCCATCAAGCTGGTAAAGTTTTTCAAAAATTTCTTGATCGTTGATTCTTGTTTCTCTGCTTCGATCGCATTTTTGCCATACTGCGACAAGCGCTTTTCAGCTTCAGCTTGCGAAAGACCCGTCGCCGCAGTTTGAAACTGCTTCAGCAGCTCTTCATCAGAAACTGTCGCGTAGTTTGAAAATGACTTCTTTGAACGTTCCTCCATGCCATTCACCTCTTCACCATTTTCTTATGAAATACCAAAAAAAGCAAAAATAAGGTGTTTCTTTCGTAAAGGACCAAGCATTAGATTGTGGTAAAAATTCAAGTAATATAAACTTATTTCTTCCATAATTCTTCTGTTTTAATAACTTTATGATTGCTATTTTGAATAGTGTATTTCATAGAAGGATCCCGCGGATAAGAAATATTCCCGTCATAAAATATTAAATCAGTAGTATCACCGTTTTTTATAAACTCATCATAACTGCCTCCAGCTCCACCAATATTGGACCAATGAAGAACGATTCGATTGCCATTATGTTCTACTATCTCCCAACACTTTCGATCATAATTAGCCCAGATAAATCCCTTCCCGATCTCGTTTGATGGATTTTGATAAACGCTTTCATAAAATTGAATTGCTTCGTCCATTGACGACCATGTATTACTTTCTTGAGCAGACTGTTCCACTATCTGGCCAACAGCAATCTTATCAAACCCGCATTCAGATCATTGTTTTCCGTCTGCTCGAAATGAAGTGCGCCGTCCGGCATGCCTTGGTTTTGCATCGAGACTAAAACGACCGGCTGATTGTTGTGGAAGCCGAAGAAATAGACATGCTTTCCGGTATATGGTGCCGTTGCGGCATCGGAGTATACCGCGACGATGCTGTATTCAGCGGCGGACGTGCCGTTATCGGACCATTCAGCCGTCACGATTTGCCCGCCGACTGCGACCGGCTGCCGCTTTGCTTCCCCCAGTACACCGTCCGGCAGCTTCAGTCCGTAAAAATCAACGCTGTTGCCCGGCTGATACGACTGATAGCTTTGGCCCATCGCAGCGCTCCAATTGGTCATGAACGTTTGCAGTTCGGTTGATTTTTGCGCGTCCCAAATGGTCGTCGGTTTTTTAGCCGCACTTTCGCTTGCAGCCGCGGCAGACGAAGAGGATGCGGAAGCGGATTCAGATGAAAGAGACGTTTCGGCTGGTTTGCGGCTGCTGGTCTTTTTATTTTTTGTGGAGGTTACGGTCGTTTTCACACTGGATTTGTTGTTTTTTTCGCTTTCATTTTTTCCATTCCCGCAGCCTGCTAAGCTGAATAGACAAAGACAAATACCGAAGCCAATGAATGCTTTTTTCATTTGAACCGCCCCTTGTTTGTTTGATTTGTATAATTTAAGAGTAGCAAACAAACCGAAAGATGAAAAGGATTTCGGCAAATAAAAAAAGCTGAAATCCTTATCGAATAAGGATTTCAGCTTGTAGTTGTTTACGCTTCTTGTGCAGCTGGGTAAACAGAAACTTGCTTTTTGTCGCGGCCTTTGCGTTCGAAACGAACGACGCCTTCGCATTTCGCAAAAAGTGTATCGTCTCCGCCTTTGCCGACGTTGACGCCTGGGAAGATCCGCGTACCGCGTTGGCGATAAAGGATCGAGCCGCCTGTCACTAATTGACCGTCAGCAGCTTTCGCGCCCAAACGTTTGGATTCGGAATCACGGCCATTGGCTGTGGAACCGCCCCCTTTTTTATGGGCGAACAATTGCAGATTCATTTGAAGCATCATGTGGTTTCCCTCCTCTACTTTTCGGTGATCGTTTGTAATGATACATACGTTTCATTCTCAGCTTGAACTGCTTGAAGACCCATTAACAGGTTTTCCAAAAGGATCTGTGCGATGTTCCACTGTTCCCGGTTGACCACCGGGTTGAGCAGATCAACGGACAAGTAGCCGCCGTTCTCCTGATCGATATCGACTTCCGGAGCAAAGCCCGCAAGTGCTTCGATACCATTGACCGCAGAGATCGATAAGGCAGAGACCGCAGAACATACGATGTCGCTGCCGTAAGGGCCGGCTTGTGCATGACCGGAAATTTCAAAATGAGTGATCTCACCGCGCGGATTGCGCGTGAAAATTCCCTTGATCATCAGTTTATCCTTCTTTCTTTTCCTAGGACGCTTAAGCGTTGATCGCTTCGATGATTACTTTTGTATAAGGTTGGCGATGGCCTTGTTTGCGGTGGGAATGTTTTTTCGGTTTGTATTTGAAAGTAACGACTTTCTTTTGCTTGCCGTGTTTTTCAACTTTCCCTTCGACTGTTGCCCCCGCTACAAGCGGAGCGCCAACTTTCGTTGTTTCGCCGCCGACTAAGATCACTTCGTCAAAAGTTACTTTGTCTCCTGCATCGACATCCAGTTTTTCAACATAAATTGCTTGGCCGACTTCAACTTTTACTTGTTTGCCGCCAGTTTTGATGATTGCATACATCTATCAAGCACCTCCTTTTTTAGACTTAGACTCGCCATGGCAAGCGGGAAAAAATTCCGCTTATGACTTGCTCCGTGCGGTTGTAGCTGCGGTGCTCGCAATTACAACGTTACTAGTTTAACAAATTAATCGGGCGCCGTCAATGCTTGGCTGCTTGGCATTTTTTGTTCTTTTAATCGATGGTTTATTAATATTTTAAAACATTTTATCAAAAAAGTTCAGCGTTTACATTGACAAGTACAGGAGTGCAGACTATATTATAAATAACTAAACATTGCTCATATAAGTCTATTTGAATGGGATAGACGTTTCTACCAACTGCCGAACTAGTTGACTATGAGCTGCTTCTTTTTTGAGCAGCTTGCAGCTAGTCCGGCAGATTTTTTTATCGGCCGCCCATTTGCATGCACTCAAAAACAGGAGGAATCATCCATGAAAACTTTGCTGATCAAAAACGCACACACGCTCATCACTTGTAACGACCAAGACGAAATGCTCCGCGACGTCAATCTTTTGATCGAAGACGGCGTGATCCGCTACATCGGGACGGACGAAAAAGCGGCCGACGAAGTGATCGACGCGACCCACCACTTAGTCTATCCGGGACTTGTCAACACGCATCACCATTTATATCAAACATTCACCCGCAATTTGCCGCAAGTCCAAAACATGGAGCTTTTCGATTGGCTGAACACTTTGTATGAGATCTGGAAAAATCTTGATCAAAAAGTCGTGTACTACAGTTCAGTCACCGGTTTGGGTGAACTGCTGAAAAGCGGCTGCACGACTGCTTTCGATCATCACTATGTCTTTCCGAAAGGCGAAGAGAGCGGCCTCATCGAAGCGCAGTTCAAAGCAGCCGACGACTTGGGGATCCGCCTCCACGCTTCCCGCGGCAGCATGAGCCTCAGCAAAAAAGACGGCGGTCTGCCGCCGGACAGCGTCGTTCAAGATGTCGATACGATCTTGAAAGATTCCGAGCGGATCGTTGAACGCTTCCACGACCCGAGCCGCTACTCGCGCCGCCAGATCGTGCTCGCACCTTGCTCGCCTTTCAGCGTCACGAGCGACTTGATGCGTGAAACGGCCAAATTGGCCCGCCAGCTCCACGTACGGCTCCATACTCATTTGGCAGAGACGATCGATGAAGAAGATTTCGTTTTGGAAAACTTCGGCATGCGCCCGCTCGCTTATATGGAATCTCTGGGCTGGACCGGCAGTGACGTTTGGTACGCGCACGGGATCCACTTCAATCATGAAGAATTGGAATATTTAGCGAAAACACAGACCGGCGTTGCCCATTGTCCGATCTCTAATATGAAGCTTTCTTCGGGGATCTGCCAGATCCCGGAAATGCTCAAACTTGGCGTTCCGGTCGGGCTCGGAGTCGACGGCAGCGCAAGCAACGATGCCTCCAACTTGCTGGAAGATCTGCGCGTCGGCTTCCTTTTGCAGCGCCTGAGCGCCAGCAATGAAGCTCCGACCGGTTATGAATTTTTGAAAATGGCGACCCGCGGCAGCGCACGCCTTTTAGGGCGCGACGACATCGGGAGCTTGGAAGTCGGAAAAGCCGGCGATTTGTTCATGATCGATACGCGCGACATTTCGCTCGTCGGCACGCTGCAAGATCCTGCTGCCCTTTTGGGGACCGTTGGTTTTGCCGGTGCGGTCGATTACACGATCGTCGGCGGTGACGTCGTCGTCAAAGACAAACAACTGACCGGGATCGATGAAGAAAAATTCGTTGCAGATGCGAATCAGCTCCACCAGCAGTTTATCGCTAAAAGTCGCGAAGACTGAAAAAATCTCCCGCACAGCCGCCGCTTCGTGTAAAATGAACAGAGAACGAAACGGACAAAGGAGAATCCATCGTGGGAAAGTTTTATGAAAGCCGCTTGACGCCGGAAGAAAAAGAGAAGTTTATGAAAATAGCACTTGTCGAAGCGCAAAAAGCCGCGGCGCTCGGCGAAGTCCCGATCGGTGCGGTCGTCGTCAAAGACAAACAAGTGATCGGCCGCGGACATAATCTCCGAGAGCATCAGCAGCAGGCCGCCTCGCATGCAGAAATGTTTGCGATCGCAGAAGCCTGCCGCACTGAAGGCAGCTGGCGCTTAGAAGATACGCAGCTCTTTGTGACACTTGAGCCGTGTCCGATGTGCAGCGGCGCGATGATCCTTTCACGCGTCGAAGAAGTCTATTACGGGGCGAGTGATCCCAAAGCCGGGACTGCCGGCACGCTGATGAACCTTTTGACGGATGAACGCTTCAATCATGTCGCCTATGTCGAAAAAGGAATTCTTGAAGACGAATGCCGCGCGATCCTGCAAAATTTTTTCCGAGCGATCCGCCAAAAACAAAAAAAGAAAAAACAAGCTGGAAATTCCGGCGAGAATCATGTACAATGATATTTGCCGCAAGGCACGAGCAATGGTGGCCTGTGAAGTGGGTCAGATCTGGAAGGAAGCAGCCCTAAGCAGTCTCCATCATGTGCTCGGTACATAGCAGCGCACCAAATCCCGAAAAAGGACTGTGGCAATCGTCACAGCCTTTTTCTTTTGTCTAAAATGAAAGGAGCGAAATCGATGCAAAACGAAATGATGCACCGGCCCGTCGTCAAACCTGAACTGGTCGAATATATGCGCACCAATCAAAAACAGCTCGCCGGCAAACTCGGCGCACTTGAAAAAGAAGCCAATGAAAAAGGAGTCCCGATCATTCCGCATGAAACGGTCGTCTTTATGCAGTATCTTCTAAAACAGCTCCAGCCGAAAAAAATTTTAGAGGTCGGGACCGCGATCGGTTTTTCTGCCAGCTTGATGGCCTCACTCAGCCGTGAAGCGCACATCACGACGATCGACCGCTATGACTTGATGATCAAGGCCGCCAAAGAAAATATCGCAGCCCTTGGTCTGAACGAGCGGATCACGCTTTTAGAAGGACAGGCCAGCGAGATCCTGCCGTCTTTAGCGCCGGCGTTCGATTTTATTTTTATGGACAGCGCCAAAGCAAAATATCTTGATTTTCTGCCGGACTGCCTGCGTCTTTTGACACCCACCGGCACCTTGATGGTCGATGACGTCTTTCAAGGCGGGACGATCCTCGCCGACGATGCCGCGATCCCGCGCAAAAACCGCGCGATCCACCGCAAATTGAATGCTTTTTTGGATACCGTCCATGAGCACCCCCAGTTGGAGTCTTCATTGCTTCCATTAGGCGACGGCGTGATCCTGATCACGAAAAAAGCCGGATTTACTGCGCTATAAAAGCAATTGACAGTTTTTAAGAAGTTCACTATACTATTAAAGGTATCGAGTGGTCGCAATAGCTCAGCTGGATAGAGCATTCGCCTTCTAAGCGAACGGTCGTGGGTTCGAATCCCTCTTGCGACGTCATTGAAACACCGTTTAGCAAATAAAGCCGCTCCCAAAATCGCGTTGATTTTGGGAGCGGCTTTTGATTCAATTAAATTTCGATTTCCAGACCGCGGCGGGCAAGCAAAACCGGAAGTTTGCCGGCGGTTTCTTGCGCCTGATACTTCAAAACTTCCAAATCGCCTTCTTGCGGCAAATGCGTCAAGATCAATTGTTCGACCGCAGCTTTTGCAGCAAGTTCGCCGGCTTCACCAGCGGTCAAATGCGCGACGTGGCGTTCATGACCGTTGAAAAGATACGTATCGGCCAAGAAAACTTTTGCGCCATGTGCAAAGTCTGCCAGTTCCGGCAGATAGCCCGAATCACCGGTAAAGCACAGATCATTTCCCGAGACCTCGTCATGGATCCGGATCGCGTAGCACGGCACCGGATGGATCGTCGGCAGAAATGTCAAGGTGAACGGTCCTAAATGGAGGATTGTTTCTTCGGCGTAGCCGTATCCTTTTGAAATGCCTGCCAAATTCAATTCTTCAAAGTGCCGCGGATCTTCTTCATTCCCGTAGATCGGCAAGATCGGCTTTGCTTCCTTGGAAGAATGGAGCTGGCGATAATACTGCAGGACGCCGACGTCGGCGATATGGTCATAGTGATAGTGGCTGAGCACCACTGCGTCCAGCTTCAGCGGATCGATTTTTTTCTCCAGCTCGATCAGCGTCGCGCTGCCGCAATCCATCAGTAAAGAATATCCATTGCTTTCCAAAAGATATCCGGAAGTTCCTTCTTCTTGGTAAGGATAGCCTCCCCAGAAACCCAAAACGGTCAATTTCATTTTTTATCCTCCGTTCTATTTTTCCGGCAGTTTTTTCGGATCAAACTGCTGCCACTCTTTCGTCAAATAATACGAATCGATCTGATAGTTCGGTGCTGCCTGCTTTTGCTCGATAAACGGCTTGATCGCCCGGTCTGCTTGAAGCCAGCCGCGCCAGCCCAAGTGGATCGTATCCATCATAAAATAATCGGTAGAATAAAATCCTGACAAGTCATCGATATTGTTGAAGCCTTGCGACTTGAGCTGATAGATGATCTTTTCGTTGGTCTCTTTCAGCATTTCCTGGGACAAGCCGGTATAGGAACTCCACTTGCCGTTGACCGGCGGCAAGATGAACAAAACATCGGTATGGTCTTCCGCGAACTGATTCAAGACCAGCTGAAAATCACTGTATTCTTTTGAACGCCGGTAATCATACGTCAGCTGGCTGCCGCGCAATTTCGGTTCGATTTTCTTTACGCGCTTTTTGTAAAATGAATTGTTGATCTCAAACGGATTGTTGTTCGTTTTTGATCTGCCGATCTCATAGGCCAGATTGTCGAGCGTTTTATACTTATAAACGTCCGGCAGCTGTGCGGCTACTTGATCGATCTGCTCCTCGCGCCCCTGCAGTCCGATCTTGCTGAAGAGCTGATCTTCTTTGCGGTAGATGCGCCAGTTCCATTCGACATAAAACTTCGAAGAATTCGAAAGCGGCTGGCCGGCCTTGATCTCTTCCAAGATCTTGCTCAAGATCGAGTCATTCGCGATCCGGTCATATTCCAGCAAACGCTTTGCCAAATACACGTCTTCGGCGCTCGGCTGTTTGTTTTTGATATCTTCGAGCCATTGATATGCTTGAAGGGGCGAAAAATTAAAGTCAAAATACGCATGGCTTGTTCCCTCCGGAATGAACCACTGCGGCGAAAGGATCATGACCGCTTTTTTCTTTTCCAGACTTCCTTGAGTCGATGTCACCATCAGATACTGACTCAGCGACTGCGTCCCGGGCGCACCCAAAAGGAACGGTTCATAGCCGCGCTTGTATTTTTCTGCCAACGCAGACGGATGGAAAGGATTGATCCTGCTCAGTTCCGAAGAACCGAAAAAGGCGACATATTTCTTTTCCGCCAGCGCTGTATTTTTGATCGTCTCGCCTTTCAAAACGTTCGGCGACATCGAACTGGCCGCATCGTCCAATACTTTTGGCGAAGTCAAATCGATTTTCCAGGGGGTCAAAAGAAAAATCAGCAGCAGGATCGCTGCGCAGAAAAGCGGCCCGAAGACGCGCCAAAGTTTCTTGATCATTTTTTCGCCAACGCCTTGACTTGTTCAATGATTTTGCGCGGCGTCCCCCACGCTTTGCGGTCGAATTCAGAGACCGGAACGGAAACCCCCAGACGGCCTTCGATTTCGACTAACATTTGCACGCTGCCGAGCGAATCCAAAAGTCCCTCATCGAATAGTTCCAAATCAGGATTTTTTTTGACCTCGTCCGTTCCTGTTAATTCTTCTAAAATATCATAAATCGTATTTTCAATATCCATTTAAATCCTCTCCCTCTCGATTAGTGGAACCATAGACGATCTAAAAACCCTGAAAAGATCAAAAAGCTCAGCATCACGCCGTTGAATGTCAAGAAGATCGACAGCGCTTTAGTTGCCTGGTTGCTCGGCAGCACCGCTTTATGCTTGCGTTTGAAACGGATCCAAGCGTCATTCAAACAGATCCATGTCGCGTGGAACACACCGTAAGCGATATAGTACCACGTCAAGCCGTGCCAGATCCCCATGATCAGAAACAAAGCGAAGTAGCCGACATTGCTGGTAACGATCCGGCTTTTGAAGACTTTGTTTTTCATCAGCGTGAACATCAGGCGCATGTAGATATAGTCGCGGAACCAAAAAGACAATGTCATGTGCCAGCGGTTCCAAAATTCTTTGATGTTCCAGCTCAAGAATGGCTTGTTGAAGTTCATCGGTGTTTCATATCCCATCATGTAGCTGGCACCGACTGCGAATAAACTGTAGCCGCCGAAATCAAAGAAGAGATACAGTCCGTACACATACATGTATGCGACGAGCTGCCACGACATTCCGCCGATCAAGAGCGCTTGATGGGTGATCGGCGGCAAAAGAACGGTCCCCAGATAATAGCCGATGAGGAATTTATACAAGAATCCCAAAAAGATATAAAAAATCCCTTTGTTCAACAGTTCAAAATAATGCTCTTTTTCGGGAACTTTTTGATAATCCGCCGCAAACCGCCGGTAATGGTCGATCGGCCCGGACGAGATCGTCGGGAAAAAAAGCAGGAAGCTGATATAGATCCGCGGATTGACTTTTT
The DNA here is from genome assembly GCA_022649665.1 of Enterococcaceae bacterium. Classification (GTDB taxonomy): domain Bacteria; phylum Bacillota; class Bacilli; order Lactobacillales; family Enterococcaceae; genus JALCOL01. The sequence continues at coordinate 261,659 of JALCOL010000001.1, read as the reverse complement.
CCAGCGCACCGTCCCTAAGTTCCATTAAAATCTGGATCGTCTTAAAGGTCAAATAAGAGATCCCCAAAAATCCAAAAATCGATGGGTGCCCTTCGGCGAGCGGCGTGATCTTCACAAAAATCAACGGGATCAATGAGATCAAGATCGATAAATAGAAGATGATGCTGTTGTTTGCTTTTTTGCGGTAAAACTGATAGCAGAAGACGACGATCATTTGAAAGGCAACATAGCCTAAAAGTGCGATCCCCTGATGCAGATTTTTTCCGCCGAAACTCAGCCACAAAAAGAACAACGTGATCAGTGCTTCATACAGATAGATCCTTCTTTTCAAAGCTAAGATCGAAAAGATGATCGGCAAGACAGCGACCGCCAGCAGAACGAAATAGCGCGGATTGGCATACGGAATCATTTCCATGGTCTTTATTGCCCTCCGTTCGTTTTCTTGATCAAACTTTTACGGTCGATCTTGCCGTTCGCTGTCCGCGGCAGCTGCGGCAGGTAAATAAAGCGCGTCGGGATCATATAGTCCATCACACTTTCGCCCAGTTCTTTTTTGATCGCTTGCGTCAGCTGGAACGGTTTTTCAAATGAATTTTCATTGGCAACGACATACGCGACCAGCTGCTGGACTTTATGCGTCTTCGCACTGTATTTCGGCACCGTGCAGGCTTGTTTGACCCACTGCGACTCCATCAGATGATGATCGACTTCCTCAAGCTCGATCCGGTAGCCGTGAAGCTTCACTTGGAAATCAAGCCGCCCTTCATATAGAAGCAGTCCGTCGTCCATCATGCGGGCTGCGTCTTTGGTCCGGTAAGCGCGGCGGCCGTCTGCCAAGGTGACAAAAGCTTCCGCTGTTTTTTCCGGATTATTCAGGTAGCCTTTGGACACACACGGCCCCGAGATCAATAGTTCCCCGATCTCGCCGTTTTTGACAGGTGTTAATTTCTCATCGACCACTTCAACTTGCGAATCTTCTTTGACATAGCCGATCGGCAGCCGCGGGTACTTCGCTAAAATATCCGGGGTGATCTCCAACCCGCTGATCGCCACAGTCGTTTCCGTTGGGCCATAAGTATTGAAGACTTTTACCTCCGGGAAACGTTCCAGCAGATTCTTGGCCGTATCGTGCGTCAATTCTTCCCCGCAAAAAAGAAACTGCGTGAGCTGGGGCAGCATTGCCGGGGCAAACTGCGGATCCATCAGGCAGATATCGGCAAATGAAGGCGTCGAGACCCAGATCTGAAACGGCAGCTGGGGCAAAACTTCAAAAAGCGTTTTAAAATCGACGATCTGCTCTTTTGTGAGCGGATACAAACTCCCCCCCAAAACCAATGCCGGATAGAGATCCATCACTGATAAATCAAAAGAATACGGTGCTTGTGCCAAAAAACGCGGTGCTGCGGGAAAATGAAAATCGGTCGTCATCCACGTCACAAAGCTGACGAGATTGTCATGGCTGATCTGGACTCCTTTGGGAACGCCCGTCGTCCCGGAAGTGAAGATGATATAGTAATTTTCGTCGCCTTTGACCCAATTGGATTCGGGCGGCGTCTTCACTGGACCTGTTTGTGTAAAGAGCGTCTGCAGCTCCTTTTTGGTGATCCGCGGCTCGACTTCGATCGGAAGATCCGCGACCGCCAGTGTCATCACTGGTTGTGCGACTTCGTAGATCAGCTGGATCCGCTCTTCCGGCGTTGACGTTTCCATCGGGATATAGGCGTGCCCTGTTTTGATGCAGGCTAAAAAACATGCCAGCATCTCAAACTCCAATTCGCCGAAAACGACGATCGGCGCTTTGCCGGGAACGCTTTTGAGCAAATGTGCGGCCAAATGATTCGAATAGTCCGAGAGCTCTTGATACGTATAGTCGCGCTCGGCTGTATGGTAGCAGACCCGCTGCGGATCTTTCTCCGCCCATCGTTCGATGGCTGGGATCATATATTTGATTTTTTCCATGCTGCTCTCCTTCCCGTTTTTGCTTAAAATTCATTATAAATAAAGTTTCCGCCGCCCACATGTTTATAATGATACAAGTAAACCAGCGCCAGCAGAATCAAAAAATAGAAGATCGTTTTTCCGGCAAAGATCAATCCAGGATGATTTTTGAGGGAAAATTTCTTTTTTTCCATAGATCTCCTTCCTTTCAATTTTCAATACTCCTAATATACCATAAAAGAGGATTTCTTCTCTTTTTTCACGGTTCTTTAAAAAAAGTTTTGGAAAAAAATTTTTTGGTTTTTTCGGCAAAATTTTGCATATTTTTTCTCGGCTTGTTGCCTCTCTCACAATGGCTCAATTCGAACACACGTGCTATATGCACTAGATGTTGTGTTATATGCAAAACAGAACACAATATATGGATTGCTTTCTCTTTCAAACTCCGATAAAATTAATTTTGTAAAAAATAAAGGAGTGAGCGAAATGATGGAAATTACCCAAGAGAAGCTGGAAAACACAGCGAAAAATCTTGCCAAGATAAAAGTAATCAAACGAGACGGGCGCGAAGTCCATTTCGATGATCAAAAGGTTTTTGACGCCCTTGTCAAAGCTTCCCAAAAAGTAAAAGGTGCCTTGACTCCTTTACAGCAAAGAAGACTCGAAACGATCGTCGAACGGGTCGACAGCGAGATCAGCGAACGCTTCCCTTCCAATGTGAAGATCTATGAGATCCAAAATATCGTGGAGCACGTCCTGCTCGAAAACAATGAATACGAGATCGCTGAAGAATACATCAACTACCGGACGCGCCGCGATTTCTCGCGCAGCAAAGCGACTGACATCAACTTCACGATCGGCAAACTGATCAATAAAGATCAATCGGTGGTCAATGAAAATGCGAACAAAGACAGCAACGTTTTCAATACCCAGCGCGATCTGACCGCCGGGATCGTCGGCAAATCGATCGGTCTCAAGATGCTCCCGCCGCATGTCGCAAATGCCCATCAAAAAGGCGACATCCATTACCACGATCTTGACTACCATCCGTACACACCGATGACCAACTGCTGTTTGATCGACTTTAAGGGCATGCTGAACACCGGCTTCAAGATCGGCAATGCCGACGTCGAGTCGCCGAAATCGATCCAGACCGCGACCGCACAGATCAGCCAGATCATCGCAAACGTCGCTTCTTCTCAATACGGCGGCTGCTCAGCTGACCGCGTCGATGAACTGCTCGCACCGTTTGCTGAACTAAATTTCGAAAAACATATGGAAGACGCTGTCCAGTGGATCGCGGATCCGGAAAAGCAAAAAGAGTATTCTTATGCGAAAACGAAAAAAGATATTTACGACGCGATGCAAAGTTTGGAGTATGAGATCAATACGCTCTTTACTTCGAACGGCCAAACACCGTTCACTTCGCTCGGCTTTGGACTCGGGACCAGCTGGTTTGAGCGCGAGATCCAAAAAGCGATCTTGCAGATCCGGATCGAAGGTCTTGGAAAAGAAAAACGAACGGCGATCTTCCCGAAATTGATCTTTTCTTTGAAACGCGGTTTGAACTTGAACCCGGCAGATCCGAACTATGATGTGAAGCAGCTCGCGCTTGAATGCGCAACGAAGCGCATGTATCCTGACGTTTTGAGCTATGATAAAATCAAAGAATTGACCGGCAGTTTCAAAGTGCCGATGGGCTGCCGCAGCTTCCTGCAAGGCTGGAAAGACGAGGCTGGCGAAGAGATCAATGCCGGTCGGATGAACTTGGGCGTTGTAACGCTCAACTTGCCGCGGATCGCCATGGAGTCGGCCGGCGATATGGATAAATTCTGGGCACTCTTGGAAGAGCGCCTCGCGATTTCAAAAGACGCTCTCTTGTTCCGCGTCAAACGCTGCAAAGAAGCTTCGCCCGCCAATGCACCGATCCTTTATCAATACGGCGCTTTCGGCAAGCGGCTTGCACCGCAAGATTCCGTCAACGAACTTTTCAAAAATAAACGCGCGACCGTTTCTTTAGGCTACATCGGCTTATATGAAGTCGCTTCCGTCTTTTACGGCGGCGAATGGGAGCATGATCCTGAAGCTAAAGAATTTACGGTCAATATTTTGAAAACATTGAAAGCACATACTGATGACTGGGGCAACGAATACGGCTACCACTTCAGCGTATACGGCACCCCGAGCGAATCCTTGACGGACCGCTTCTGCCGGCTTGACCGCGAAAAATTCGGCGTTGTTGAAAACGTTACGGATAAAGAATATTACACGAACAGCTTCCACTACGATGTCCGGAAAGATCCGACACCGTTTGAAAAGTTAGAATTTGAAAGTGTCTACGCAAAATATACGAGCGGCGGCTTCATCCATTATTGCGAATATCCCGTTCTCCAGCAAAATCCAAAAGCGCTCGAAGCGGTTTGGGATTTCGCGTATGACAAGATCGGCTACCTGGGCACGAATACCCCGATCGACCACTGCTACGAATGCGGCTTCGAAGGCGACTTCAAAGCAACGGAACACGGTTTTGAATGCCCAAGCTGCGGCAACCACGATCCGAAGACTGCTGATGTCGTGAAACGGACGTGCGGCTACTTGGGCAACCCGCAGCAGCGCCCAATGGTCCATGGACGCCACAAAGAGATCGCTTCACGCGTCAAGCACATGAAATAAAAAGATCGTGACAGCGAAAAAGTGAGGGGCCGCGGCGAAACTGTCGCGGCCTCGCTTTGATACGAAACAGAAAGAAGGAACTTTCCTATGCATCAGCCGCAACCGCAAGAATGGAAGGCCGAAGCGCTTTCCCAGCAACATGTCGCTGACTATAAACCGTTCAATTTCGTTGACGGCGAAGGAGTCCGCTGCTCGCTTTACTTGAGCGGCTGCCGATTCGCCTGTGAAGAATGCTTCAATGAAGCTGTCCAAGATTTTTCTTACGGCCGTCCCTTCACTGCAGAGCTTTTGACGCAGATCCTTACCGATCTGGATCACGATTACGTTCAAGGGCTGACGCTTCTCGGCGGCGAACCATTCTTAAATACACAAGTGGCGCTTACAGTCGTCCGCGCGGTCCGCGAAAAATTCGGCCAGACGAAAGATATCTGGTCTTGGTCAGGCTTCACTTTTGAGCAGCTGCTTGAAGAAACCGCAGACAAACAAGCGCTTCTCCGTGAGCTTGATGTTTTGGTCGATGGACCGTTCATGATCAAGAAAAAAGATCTCAATCTGCAATTTCGCGGCAGCAGCAATCAGCGCATCATCGATGTCCCGCGTTCGCTCGCAGCCGGCAATGCAGTACGGTGGGATCGTTTGAAAGATGGTCAGAAAACATTCGAGCAGCTGCACAAAGAAAAATTGATTTGAATATTTTGAGAGGCTGCGGCTGACTGGTCGCGGCCATTTTTGGCTAAAAAACGCGGGGCCCGGCAGATACCGGTTTTTATGTTACAATTTCGATAGACTAATGATAGGGTCGTGGCAAAAGTGTTCAGCTGTTTTTGACACGATCTCGCTAGACAATCGAGGTATAAAATGGTTAAAAAAATCAACTTGTTTTTATACGGCTTGCTTTTGAGTGCTTTCATCGGCGCAGTTGCCAGTTTTTTTTTGTTTATTGAAACGATCTTGACCGATTTCTTATGGCAGAGTTCGCGGGCACTTCCCAATCTCCTGGTGATTTTGGCAGGAGCGTATCTTTTATTTTTGATGCAGCGCAAACGGCCGTATCTGCCGAAAACTGCTCATGATTCGCTGAATGAATTGAAAAAAGAGAAAAGAGCGGAGTATCGCGATGTCTTTCTCAACTTGGGCATCACGCTCGTCATTTTATGTGCCGGGGCTGGTGTCGGTCCGGAAGCAGCCCTTTTGAGTGCGGTGATCTCGCTGTCCATTTGGCAGGCAGACAAGCTGCGCTATTTGTACTTTTCTTATGATGAGCTGCGGACCCTTCCTTGGCTCGTGCGGCTGAAGCGTTTGGCGAGCTATTCGAAATACACGCACCCGTATACCGGCCTCCTTGAAAAAAACAAGCGCAAGCTGCGTGAAAAAAAACTTTTGGTCGCGATGTTCATCCTCAACGGCCTGTTTGTTTTTGCTGTCCTCTTGCGCGAGACCGATCAACCCAGCTTCGTAACAAAACTAGGGCAGTCGAATTGGCAGCTGTCAGAACTCTGGATCCTTTTGCCGATTCTGGTCTTTTCGCTGCTGTACGGCTTTCTCTGGCACAAATTCGATTTTTTGCTCAAAACATTGATCGGGCATTTTCATGTCGCTCTGCCGCTTCGGATCGCACTGGGAGCAATGCTGATTTTCTTGATTTCCCAAAGCGCTCCCGACCTTCTGTTCTCCGGCCAGCACAGTGTCCATCTGCTGACCAGCGACTGGAAAGGTGCTTCATTCCTTTTTCTCTCGGGCATGGCACTCCTGAAACTGCTTTTTTTCTCCTGGTGCACCGAATTCGGCTGGCGCGGCGGCGAAATCTTTCCATCACTTTTTGCCAGCATGACGCAAGGCTTTGCACTGAGTGTACTTTTCCCGACGATCGATCCGCTTTTGATCGTGGCGATCACCGCGACATCACTCGGCGCCGCGATCCTTGGAAACGCACTCTTAAGCGGTATCATGGTCGCTCTCTTCTGTCCGCTGTCGCTTATGCCGGTCATTGTGCTGGTAGTCCTTTTGCTGAGTGCGGCCGGACGCATCAAAAAAAGAATTTTTTCCAATCATAAAAAGGGCTTGTGACACTAAGTGCTGTCACAGGCCCTTTTCCGAGTAAACGGCGTTTCAAAAGCAGCTTCTTCGGAAATAATCCGAAAAATCTCAAAAATATTAAAACTATTTTCGGATTTTTCTTCTTATTTCTCGAAGCTGAACACTTTTGCCCCAACCTCTTTTTTAATGCTCTTCAGCAACTTCGATTTCTTTAGAAAGTGAAGCCCAATGATTGGTCGGTCCGTGACCGTGGCCGACTTCGATCCCTTGTGCGATCGCTCCTTGGATAAACGCTTTAGCGGTCGTGATCGCTTCTTTCAGCTCAGCGCCTTTCGCTAGTTCGGCCGCGATACAGGCCGAAAAAGTGTCGCCAGTCCCGTGCGTCCGCTGAGTTTCGATCCGCGGTGCACGCAAAAGCAGGGTCTCGCCGTTTTCTAATAAAACAAAGTCTTCCGAAAAGATCCCGCTTTGGTGGCCGCCTTTAATGATCACATTTTTCGTACCGCGTTCCTGCAGCAGCTTGGCCGCCTGCAGCCGTTCGAGATCCGTCTTGATCGCAAAGCCCACCAGCGCCTCGGCTTCCGGCAAGTTCGGCGTCACGACCGTGGCCAGCGGCAGCAGTTCGTCTTTAAGAACCGTGATCGCTCCCGGATCCAAGAGTGCATGGCCGCCTTTCGCGATCATTACCGGATCAACGACGAGCGGACCAAAATCGACTTGCTTCAAATTATAGGCGACTGTCCGGACATGGAGTTCATCGGCAAGCATCCCGGTCTTCGCCGCGCGGATCTTGAAGTCAGCGGCCAGCGAAGCAAATTGTGCATCGATGAATCCCGGCGGAACCGGCATACTTGCTTGGACACCTAAAGTATTTTGCGCGGTCAGAGCGACAACGATGCTCATCCCGAAAACGTGCCGCGCTTGAAAAGTCTTCAGATCCGCCTGCATCCCGGCACCGCCGCCCGAATCGGAGCCGGCGATCGTCACCGCTTGCGGGGTGCTATTGATCGTTTCCATCCGCTAGCACTCCTTTCAATTTTTCGGCAAGCGCTCGGACTTTTGCCCCGGTGTCCCCGGCTTTCATGATGTCGCTCACAATCGCAACGCCGTCGATCCCGCTGCTGGCAAATTCCTGCAAGTTTCCTTCTTTGATCCCGCCGATCGCGACTGTCGGCAGCCCGCTTTCATCAACGATCTCCTTTAGCTCGGCGATCGTTGTGCGCACGGGATCTCTTTTAGTGGCCGTCGGAAAAATCGCACCGACCCCCAGATAATCGGCGCCTTCCGTGCGTGCTTCAAGAGCCCGTTCAACCGTTTTGGCAGAAACCCCTAAGATCTTATCCGGTCCGATCAAGCGTCGTGTCACCGCAACCGGCAGTTCATCATCGCCGATATGAACGCCAGCCGCCCCGACTGCCAGACAAATATCTGCACGGTCATCGATGATCAGCGGCAAATGATGGCGGTCTGTGACTTTCTTGACGGCACGCGCCAATTCGTAATATTCACGTGAAGTCGCGTCTTTTTCACGCAGCTGGACCATCGTGACCCCATTTTGGCAAGCTTCGTCGATCCGCTGCAAAAATTCAGCAAGCGAATAGTCATAGCGATTCGTTACCAAGTATAAAAACAGTTCAGAGTTTTTCATTTTTCTGCTCCTTCGATCCGTTCGAACCATCCCGGCTCCTCAGCCGCCAAAAGCGACAGCTGATTCAGCGTTTCTTGGCGGAAATCTGCCAGTCCGTTCGTTTTTTCTGCGGCATTCTCGCCGCAAATATTGAAATAGCTGACTGCCGCGATGACTGCTCCCAGCGGCTTGATTCCGGTTCCTAAAAGCGCCGCGATCAGCGAGCCGACAATGTCGCCGGTCCCGGTAAAACGATCAAGCTCGGCCGCGCCGTTTTCTAAAAGAAGTGTCGCGTCTTTTGACACGATCAAGTCTTTCTCGCCAGTCGCCAGAAAGACGATTTCTTTCTCTGCTGCATGCTCTTCAAGGGCCGCCGCAAGCTCTTTAAGGGCCGCTTCACTTTGGTCGCGCGAACTGCCGTCCACCCCGCGCCCCGAACTCGCGAGTTGGCAAAACGCACGCATTTCCGACACATTCCCTTTGATGACGTCTGGCTCGTTTTCATACAAATATCGGCCCAATTCTTGTCTGAGCTTTGTCGCTGCTATGCCGACCAGATCGACGACTGTCGGCTGGCCGACCTCTTTTGCATAGCGGCTGGCCTCGCGCAAATTGGCTTCGCGTGTTTTGGAAATATGGCCCAAATTCAGCAGCAGTCCATCCGCCTGCGCGAAAAATTCTTTGAATTCGCGCGGATCATCCGCCATGACCGGCTTCGCGTCGACATAGAGGAGCGCGTTCGCCATCGATTCGCAGGTGATCTCATTGGTGATACATTGGACAAGCGGCGACTTGGTCAGCGGAAATGCTTTTTGACATTCAGTTTTGCGGGATCGAGCGAGTTTTTTCATTGATAGTTCCTCCAAATAGTTTTTGAATGTGCTGGATCATTGCGATTTTTTCCAGCCGTTTATAGACTAAATAAGCAGCCGCACTTCCCATCAGCGTCGCGCCGACAAAGCGCGGCGTGTAGATCAGCCAATATAAATTCTGCTGGCTGCCGGTGAACCAGACCATCACCGGATATGACAAGAGCGAGCCGATAAGCCCGGTCCCAATGATCTCGCCGAGCGAAGAACCCCAGAACGAATGCGTCCAACGCGCCCCCCAGCCGGCGAACAGTGCGCCGAAAACAGCCCCGGTCAATGCCAAGGGCGGGATCCCCATAAATGTCATCCGGATCAATGCGCAAAAAACTGCCATCAGCGTGCCGTAGAGCGGTCCCATCAAAAGACCGGCGATGATATTGACGACGCTTGACATCGGCGCCATCCCTTCGATCCGCAAGATCGGCGACAAAACGACATCGATCGCGACCATCAGTGCCAAAAAAACGATTTTTTCCAAATTACGATTGACTGACAAATTATTTTCCTTCTTTCCATGTTTCAAGAGTATAAGCCATTTCCCAAAACGCATATTCCATCCGCGCGCTGATCACAAAAGCCTCTTTCATCTGCTGCTGGACTTCCGCAGAGCTTTCCGCATGCAGCCGGTCAACGAGCGCCCGCTGTTTGGCGACAAGCACCGCTCCTTCTTCACCGGCGTAAGTTGCGATCCAGCGTTGATAAAGCGGATGCGGCGAACCGCTGGAAACGAAGCGTGTCCCGATCTCCTGATAGAGCCAGGCACACGGCAGCATCCCGGCAACCGCGGCTGGAATACTGCCGGCAGCGAGCTGCCGGTACATATGTGAAACGTAGTGGTATGCGGTCGGGGCGACCGGCGTTGTTTGGATTTCTTCAGCAGTGATCGTAAGCTCCGCAAAAAATCGTTCGCGGATCGCCAGTTCGCCCGCAGCCAAGTGCTCAGCACTTTCAGTCATCATTCGCGCCACTTCAGTGTCTTTAGATTTTTGGGCAATCAAATGATAGAGCTTGCTGAAGTGTTTCAAATAATAGCGGTCCTGCAGCAAGTAATAGCGGAAGCGCACCGGCGAGAGATTTCCCGCCTTGAGTTCGCTCACGAATGGATGTGTGAAACTATCTTCCCAATAAGGCTGAGATGCCTTTTTTGCTTCGGTCGTAAACATTTTTTCTCTCCTGTCTTTTCAAATCAAAATCATCAGCAGATTGCCGGCTAAAAAAATCCCGCCGGCGAGTGCAGTCGCCAAACGCGATACCGGGATGCGTTTGGCAACGCGCCGCGGATGCTCTTCATCAAACCCGCGCGACTTCATCGCGGCAACATATTGATCCCGCCACGAAAATGCCAGAAAGATCCCTTTGAGATAAAGCATCGGCGAATAAAAATGGAGCGGCTTGCCGCGCAGGCGGCTCGCGACTTTGAGATCATTCACTTCACCCAAAAGTTTTGGGAACGCGTGGATCACTGCCAAAAGGCCGTAAACAAAATTGACCGGCATCCCGCGCGTTTCAAGCATCAGCAGCAGCTCTTCGAGATCGACCCCAAACGTAAAACTCATTCCCAGCGCGGCAAAGGCGAACGTCCGCACAAACAGCAAAAGAGCGTCGCTTTGCCCAGAGCCGTTCACGAGTACCGACCAATATGTCGCCAGCGCCGGCAAGAGCGGTAGCAGGAGGAGCAGCGCGATCCCTTTCCATTTGCGTTTCAGCAGTAAAAGCAGCAGGGCCGCGGTGATCACGAATCCGGCAAGTAGAGCAGAACGGACAAAGGAGATCTCGACCGTGAATAAAATAATCACCAGCGACATCGGCAAAGGATCATTCACCGCTTTCGCCCCCTTCAGCGCCGCAGCGCACAAGCTGGCGGTTTTTCAACTCCAAATGATCGCTGCTGATCCCTTGAAGCGGCGCGAGGCGGTGGGTCACGATCAAAAAATCTTCTTCCTGCGACTTCTCTTTGATCCATTCCGCAAAGAAACGTGCGGCATGGGCATCTAACCCGCTGAACGGCTCATCCAAGAGCAGAAACTCGCGCGGCAAACTCAGCATGCTGATCAGCTGGATCATCTTTTTTTGTCCTTCGCTCAAATGAAAAAGACTGTTTTCAAGAACTGCGTTCAAATGCAGCACTTCCAGCGCTTCAGTGATCTTTTCCTGGGTATCGGCATCCGGTGCTGTCCCGTATGCCAGCTCTTCACGCGGTGTCAGTGTGACAAACTGTTTCTCTGCTGCCTGAAAGACCAGCGAAAGCTGTTCGTAAAGCTTTGGACGTTTCTTGATCCTTTGTTTGTGGAAATACATTTTTCCGCGGTACGGCAAACATTGCGCCATCGCGAGCAAAAGCGTCGATTTGCCGGTCCCGTTGTCGCCGGTCAGCGTCGTGACGCCGCGCTGCAGCTTCTGCGTGATCGCAAAAAGTTCCGCGCGGTTTCGCCGGCAGCGCAGATCGGCCAATTCAAAAAAATTGGACGGCTTTTCACTGACTCGGCATAATTCAAGTGTCTCATCTGGTTCCGGTAAAGTCCGGGGATCTTTCTCCGCGAGTCGGCCGTCTTTTAATTCGACCCAGCGATCGATCCACGGCTGATAATCCGAAACATCATGGTCGCTGACGATGATCGTCTTCCCTTGCTTTCTAAGACTTGCCAAGAGCTTGATCAGCGCGATCCGCGACGCCCGGTCGATGCTCGCGAACGGTTCGTCCAAAAGCAGGATCGGCGCGTCAAGCGCCAGCACGACACTGAGCGCAGCCCGCTGCTGTTCGCCGCCTGATAAAGAATTCAGCAAGCGATCAGCCAGTTCGACCGTTCGGCCGCCTTCAAGCGCGCGCGTGATCCTTTGCCTGATCTCTTGCGGCGGACAGCCGATATTTTCAAGCGCAAACGTTATTTCACGGCGCAAAGTACTCATCGTGAACTGTTTTGCAGGATCTTGAAAGATCATGCCAACTGTTTGCGCGCGTTCTTGGATCGAAGTTTTGCGGCGCTCTTTGCCGTTAGCGACGATTTCGCCGGCATACTCCATTTCTGAAAAGCCCGCGATCAGCTGCAAAAGCGTCGACTTCCCGCTGCCGCTCGCGCCGGTCAAAAGTGTGAATGCTTGCGGCGAAAAGGTAAAATCCAATTTGTCAAAGATCGGCTGCTTTCCGCACAGAAATGTCAGCTCTCGCAACTCGATCATGGGTGCAGCGCCTTGATCTTTACGACACGTTGATACAGTTTGCTGACTTCCCCCGCCAACACGATCCCGAAAAACGAAACCGATGCCAAGCGCACCACGAAAAGGGCAATGATCATCCCGATCCCGTAAGTCCCGTAGCCGAATTTGAAAAATTCATAGACAAAACTGAAGACGGTCGTCCCGATCGCCGCCAAAAAAAGTGAAAACGTGTCATACCGCTTATATCGTGTCGCTGCAAACCCAGCTTCAGTCCCCAAGCCTTGAATAAATCCTGAGAGCACCGCTCCCGCTCCAAAATAGGAACCGTACAGCATTTCAGCAAGCGCGGCGAACACTTCGCCTAAAATCGCGCTTCCCGGACGCGGGATCAGCATTGCGGCGACGGGTGCGGCCATCGTCCAAAGACCAAACAAAATCTCATTGGCAAACGGTGCATAGCCGAGCGGCGTCAACAGCGCCAAAAGCGCTGTATAGAGCGCGTCCGCTCCCATAAAAATCCCGCCAAACAAAAAAGCGACGATCGCCAAAAGCACCACTTGCGGCAATGTCCATTTTTCTTTCAAAATAAAAAACCTCCTTTGTCATCTATTTGAAAATAGAAGCAAAAGAGGTTGAAATTTATCGATCGGCGACCGCAGCAAAAAGAAAGCACCCGTCCAATTCAGACGGGTGCGAAAAAGCATTTTGCATGCAAATCGATCACATTTCCCTTCGCCAGTATTACCTGTGTCAGGTTCAGTGGGTATAATCTCAGCTAAAAGCACCCCAAATGTTTCTATTCAAATGTGAGTCGAGTATAACATAAAATGAAATTTTTTCAATATTTCAACTGAAAAAAAAACCTTCTAAAAACCCGCGATTATTGCCGCGCACACCTCCCTCCGCAAGTCTTCTGAATAGGATAATTTTTTTCACTGTGCTATCGTCAATAGCAGGAAGGTGAAAAAAATGAAAACAAATGCGATCAGTTTTGCACATCCTTTTCTCCTATCAGAGGGCAACTTATTCAGAAAAATCGAAATGGAGCTGCCGCCACTTGGTGAGCATGATCTGCTCGTCGATGTCGAAGCGATCTCAGTCAATCCAGTCGATACAAAGCTGCGGCAAGCCGGAACAGATCTGCCGGACCCGCCTATTCTTGGTTATGACGCAGTCGGGATCGTCACTGCCAAAGGCGCCGCTGTCCAAAATTTCACAGTCGGCGATGAAGTCATGTACGCCGGGAGCACGAAACGCTTAGGCAGCTATAGCGAAAAGCAAGTCGTCGATGCGCGTATCGCCGCTCATGCTCCTGCTGAATGTACAATCGCTGAAATTGCCGGTTTGCCACTGACCTTTTTAGTTGCTTACGAAGTCCTGTTTGAAAAAATCGGCTTGATCCCCGAAGAAGGTGCCAACCAAGGAGTGAAGCTTTTGATCATCAACGGAGCGGGCGGGGCAGGTTCCGCTGCTGTCCAGCTTGCCAAGTGGAGCGGCGCGACAGTCATCGCGACCGCTTCGCGAACAGAAACAATCGACTGGGTCACGCGTCTGGGGGCGGATCTAGTCATTGATCACCATAAAAATATCACACAGCAGCTGAAAGCACAGGCGATTTCGCTTCTGCCGGCGATCTTGATCTTGCATTCGACGGATGAATATTTCGATGAAATGGCGGGCCTCGTCGCGCCTTTCGGGCACGTCGCTTCAATCGTCGAAACGGCGCAGCCCCATCAGCTGGATCTGCTGAAAAATAAATCAGCGAGCTGGGATTGGGAGTATATGTTTGTGAAAACAGACTTTGACTATCAAGTGGCGACACAAGGAGCGATCCTTGAGAAAGTCAGCCGTTTGCTGGAGGCAAAAAAGATCCGTCCAACGACCACCAAAGTGCTTCACGGTCTGACTCCTGAAACCTTGTTTGCAGCCCACCAGACCATCGAAGGAAATCGAATGATCGGCAAACTTGTCATTGAATTTTGATATCGACTTCGCAGCGTTAACTGCAAGGACTACTTATTTATTCACGGCAGGCTGAAAAGAAGTTTTTTGATTATATTTTTTGGATATGATATACTTTAATAGTAGGTAGAGGCGTTACAGCGCCTCTACCCCGTGCATAGCATGGTTTTATGGTTTAGTGCTTACCGATTTTATCGGTAGGCGCTTTTTTTGTGATGAAAACAATCACTATGATGATATAGCGCTTTTCTGATTGAACTGTTCGATGATCGAAATCGTCTGATCGGCCACTTTGCTTCCTAATGTTCCATACAGATGTTTGTCGCCAATAACATAAAACTCTTCTTTAGCGCGCGTTGCCGCCACATTCATGATATTCGGCTCAGAAACGGCCCACATCGCAGCTCCTTTGCTGCTGGAATCTGCTCCGAGCACAAAATAAACGATTTTGGCTTCTTTTCCTTGGAAAGTGTGGACCGTCCCGACATTTACCGGTTTTCCGTTTTCCCGCTTCGTAAAACCAATGCTGTCTAGATGCCGTGCGAGCTGGAAGGCCACATTCTTAAACGGTGAAATAACATATATTTCGTCGGCCAATTCAGGATTTTCTCGCAGCTTTTGGCTGATCTTTTCTTTTAAAAGCTCCGCCTGTTCTTTGACGTATTTATCATTTGCTTTCCCGGAAACATCGAACCATTCTGATTTTCCTTGAGACTTTTCCGGCGGCTTCCCTTGGACCATTAACCCATGATAAGAAATTTCATTTGAAATAGTGAACATCGGATCATCTGAACGGCGATGGACCCACAGCGGGATCCCGATCCATTCTTCCTTCGTCTTTTGAAATCCGTATTGACCTGCCGCATCGACGATCGTTTGTGTCGAGGCATCAGCGGAAACGAACGCTTCATCGACCTCAAAATGCTGGCCTAAAAGATTCAAGACTTTTGCATCCAATGTCAATACCGGCTTGATCTGTGCCGGATCACCGACGACCATCACTCGTTTGCTTCTGAATACCGCGCCTACGCTTGCTTGCGGCAAAGCTTGTCCTGCTTCGTCAATAAATAAATTGCCGATCGCCTCTTTCGGGAGATGTTTGAACATCCTCCCAAAGCTTGCAAAGGTGGTGCTCACTACCGGCACCGCAAAATTCAGCCACTGCCATGCTTCGCTCAACAGCACGTGTCCGTTCTCTTTCGCGACATACTCGCTTTGGCGTTCCCAGATCCTCCGCGCAGCGGATAAATTTCGGCGATTTTCAAATAAAAATTGTTTTCTGACCGCCAGTGCACGTATAAATAATTTTGATTGCTTGATGCGATACCCTTTTGCAAACCACGGATTTGACTTTTGCAGTTCAGCATATGACTTGGAAAAATCCAATTCTTCGATATCTCGCTCTTTTCTCGCTTCCGTCAGTGAATCGATTTTACCTTCCAAGTCGGCCGCTTCTTTTTGCTGGAGCTTTTCCCAGCGGTCAAATGCGGTTTTGGTGTCTTCGATTGCTGTTTTGATGTCGCTTTGTTCTTTCTCTTGTTCAGCCTTCTCTTTAAGCTGTTTCTTTTTTTCTGTTTTCAAGTGCTGTCGCTTTGCCGCTAGTTCTGTCAATTTTTGATTTGCCAAATTTAATTCGGAAAAATAATGTTCTGCTTTGTTTTTGTTAAAAATTTTCTGCAGCCAGAGCAAACTGGGCTTTTGCGTCTGGACGACCTCAAAATTTCTTTGGGCTTCGGTGAGAAGCTGTAATGTTTCTGATAACTCCTCTTCCATTTCTTTTGTCGCTGAGGTCGTTGTTTTGATTGCTGTTTGCAACTGGGTGAGCTGCTGATCTGCTGCTTGCCGCGCATTTTCCAGCGCGGCCTTTCGCTGCTCTCTTTCGTCAGCATAGTCTTTGCTTGTTTTTTCGTATTTTTTATTTAAAATCGCAAGTTCTTTGAGCATTTCATAATCTTTTTGCATTTGGCTGCGCTCGCCCTGCAGCTCCTGGAGCTGCGTGGAAAATTCTTGATAGATGCTTGGATCAGATTCGTATTCATCTTTCAGAGAGTTCTCCATGAACTCAATATTCAGCAGCAAATTGCTGATATTCTCCGACCGGCCGCCTTCAAGCGAAAACGCTCCCCAATTCTTCTCTTCAAGGGCTTCGCTTTTGAGTTCCCGTGTCTTTTTACCCTCATTATTTTCCCATTTGGCTTCTAATTTAGAATTGGCGACCTGTTTAAAATAGTCTGTCTTCATGATCTCATCACGAAATTCTTCAGATATTTGATCGATCTGGGGCAACTCATTGACGATATTTTGGACTGCTCCATTATTCGAACTGGCGACGACGATGTTTTTATTTGAAATTTGCTGCGGAAGTGTGCCAAGTTTGGCATTTTTCCAGTAAACTAGGCGGCCCTCGGCTTTTTTATCGGCAAGTGCGCAAATTTCGGCGGCTTGGCGAACGATCAGCTCCGCAAAAATATCCTTCAGCAAAGTCGTCTTCCCCGTTCCCGGAGGACCATTGACACTGCGGATATCATTTTTATCATTCAGCGCCAAATTGACCGCGACTTCCTGCATAAACGAAAGTGCATAATCTGAATTACTAGGAAAACGTCCTAACGGGTAATGGTCTGGCTGCAAAATTTCAAAAAAAGGCTGCGGATCAAAATTGGGAGAGTCAGCTTTGCTGTCCAAGTTGATCCTTTGTCCAGAAAAACCTGAGAAATAGCGTGTTAAATTTGCGGTATCGAGTGATTTTGCCTTCTCGAGATCATCAATAAAAAAAGAATGCAGATTGATATCGCTCGTCTCAAGATTCTCAAGGAACGCATAGCGGCAGTCTTGCAGCGATACGTTGTATTGCACCAAGAGATCCCTGATGACATCATCAAATTTCTTATCAGTGAACTGCTTCTTCAAATCATCGCGCAACTCTTCTTCCGCTTTTAAAAATTTCTGCGGCAATTCTCCTTTGTAGCGAATGTAGCCGCTGATCGTAAAGAAAAGCTTTTCGGGAATAAAACCCAGCTCATTATCGAAATATAAAGCAAAAGTAAATTTGTTCGAGGGATCGATTTCTTCATACGTTGCAGGAATATGATAATTTCGCCGCAAGATATCGATGATTTCCTGGAAACTGAAAATATCGAAATAAACGACCAGTCCCGACTTTTTGAATCTTCTCTCGGAAAGTTTGTGTGTTTTCTTTTGTGTATTCAAAAATTCTATAAACATCTCCGAAAACTCGTCGCTTTGCTGTGCGCTGAATTTCCTGAGATTTTTATCCGTTTTACTGATCGCACCTTCAGATAACTGCTCGATCGTGATCCACGCGTTCAATATATCTATTTTATTATTCATCAACTGTCCTCCAGACACCGATTGAAGCAAATAAAATTGGAAAGTTTTGATTTTCTCCAGTTTATCACTTCT
The DNA here is from genome assembly GCA_022649665.1 of Enterococcaceae bacterium. GTDB lineage: Bacteria > Bacillota > Bacilli > Lactobacillales > Enterococcaceae > JALCOL01. The sequence goes on along the minus strand of JALCOL010000001.1, from coordinate 243,974 downwards.
TCGAAACCGTGTCTTAGGTGGAAATACACTCAATGAATGATCAGCATGGCTCTTCATTTGAGATCAGCTCTTGATTTCGAATGGCGAGCATTCCGACGATAATCAGCAGAATTCCCGAACAGACGAAAACGATCTTGACATCGAAAATATCTGCGATTTGTCCCATGAACAGAGCCGCGAGTGCAAATGCCCCAGAATTCAAAATCCCAGAGGCTGCATAAATAGGCATTAATCGTTCACTAGGAATTCTTTGTTGGAGCAATGAAGCTTGGGGAATATTTTTTATTTGTGAAAAAATGCCAATAGACACAGATAAAAATAAAATAAAAAGATTGTTTTTTACCAAAATAACAGCTATGGTTGCTAACCCGCCCCAGATTGATCCAATGATGACTGCTGAAGCTTCATTTTTTTCGAACTTCAAAGAAAATCTTATCACACAAAAACTCCCGATAAGTGCTCCGGCAAAATAAGTAGCATTAATATATCCCCACCAACTATCCGACACATTCATTGCTTCCCGTACAAAAACCAGAACGATCGCTGAAAGCCACGCAGTGTTCGCGATACTCTCTAAGATATCCATCCCAACGATCATTCGAACAAGTGGCTCTTTGACGATAAAATACCACCCATTAAATAATTCCACCCAAATTGATCTATTTTTATAATCATTTCTTTTTGTTTTTGGTAAAGATACTAATATCAAAGACGCTAAAAAAAATAAAAAGGTATCAAACAAGATCAACTGATAGATGGAAAAAAAAAATCAATAGCGATGTCCCTAGCATCCAACTTCCAATACTTACTATTTGGAGTATTGAATTAAATATTCCATTTGCTTGGATCAGTTTTTCTTTTTTGACATATATTGGAATCAGAGCTCGGCTGATCGGCTCGGAACAGCCATCTACACAGGAGATCATCACCACCAGACTATATAATACAAGAAGATTCATTGTCGACCCTCGCAGATATAGATAAAAAGTCATAAAAAATAGTAAGAGCGTCTTGCAAAACTGACTAATTTTCAATACTTGTTCTAAGCGAAAACGGGAGGTGATTACGGGAGAAATAAAACCCGCAACAACCGTCCCGCCTGTCACTAGCACCGGGATGAGAGACGTCGCAAAAACGGAATTCGTCCAACTAAAAACCGACATGATTATTACAACGATATAAATCGTATCTCCAATATTTGCAATCGTTTGACCTGTGATCAATTTAATAAATCCTTTGTTTTTATTCATATTTTCCTCTCTCAAACGACTATTGATTCGTTAGAGCATTCAAAACTTCATGCTGACTATCTTCCCATGTGCAATTCTCTACATTGTTTTTTCTAATTATTGATTCAGAAATACAATCATGACAATATTCTTCTTCTAAGCAATTTTCACAATAATCTTTCTGTGGAAATTCTAGTTTGGAAAAATTTATATAACTTCTTTCCAAAACTCTGGTTAAACTTTCTTTTTTTAGATCTCCTATATTTAATTGCATCATTGCACACGGCGTTACGATCATTTGCGGCGTTATCTTAATGGTTTTATAGCCAGCTCCACAACTTTTCAAACTATTCGAAATTTCTTCTGATTCTTCTACTCGAAACAATTTATCGTCATACTTTTCTTTTAAATACACCAACATTTTTTTATAATGTGATAATGTGTATCCTTTCAAATTATTTTGATATGCTCTTCCTTGATTGGTAATTAGCCCAAGTCGTATTTTATTAACACCTATTTCTTTCAAGTAGGCTACAAGCTCTTCTATTTCTTCAAGTGATTGATGAATCAGTGTTGTCGCAACAACTGTTGAGATTTTTTTTGATATTGAATATTTAGCAAAATCAATTGCCTTCTCATAGGCATCTTTTCTTCCACGAATATAATTGTGTGATTCTTTTGTACCGTCTATTGAAACTTGAATAATTGCATTGCCATTTCTAGTTAACATTTCTAGAGATTTTTTTACTTCATCATTTAAAATATATCCACTTGTAGAAATATGTATCTCCGCTCCTTCACTAATTAATAGACTAATTATCTTATTTATTTTTTTGAAACAAAAAGGTTCCCCACCTGTTAACTGAAATATTCTTGTACCCGATTCAAGTAACTCTGTTACGACCTGTTCACATTTTTCGAAAGGCATTTCTTTTCCAATTCCGGCATTTAAAAAACAATGTTGGCATTTTAAGGGACAATTATGTGTTAACTCTAACGTAACATGTTCTGGAGTATAGAGATTGCTATATCCCCTTTTTATATTTTTCTCAATTGAAATAGAATGTTCTTCTAAAAGAGAATTCTCCCTTAATTCATCTAAAAAATTTTCAACCATCATTTTAACGATTAAAAAATCTTCTTGATATTCTTTGCCTAATGCCCTAATAATTTCATCTATTGTATATATCCCATTCAATCTCAGTAAGATTTGTTTTGCACTATCATTAATGTTCACCAACATTCTGGAACCTTTTATGATATAAGAAAAAAGTATTTTATTCGGTTGTTCAAGTATAAAGTTATTATTTTTCAAAGATATGTACATCCAATCATTCCTATCTTTAGTTTGAATAGCCTAAAAATAATTGGAAAGCAAAAATCTCTTAATTGAATCAATAGATTAAAGCTAATTCAAATAAAAGACTTTACTTCCCAACTATAAGTCAGCTAGGAAATTATACCTTTTTCCCATATAATTTATTCTTATTAACTACTTAAATTCTTCCTTGTGCGCATTGCTTTGGTGTTGTACCCGCTAGAAGTGAGACTGTTTTTAGAGAATCAACACTGAAAAATTTTGGTTTATTCATCTTTTTTCCTCCTTTAATTATTTTATATAAAGAGTTATTACACTCTAAATAACAGCTATTTATCCACCAATTATCCAACCAGTTACTAAAATGTCAAGGGCAGCTTAAAATTGTAGGTTTTCGGCAGGATAAAAATGTAGGTTTTCGGCAGTAATAATTGTCGGCAATCGACACTTTAGATCTTGTCTCTCATACGATAAGACTTGCCTGTAATCTTGAACACTTTGACGTGATGTACTAAACGGTCAAGGATGGCAGCTGCGATCTCAGGACTTTGGAACAACTCGCCCCAACGAGATAAGACAATGTTCGTCGTAATGATCGTAGAGCGGTGTTCATAGCGCATGGCAAGAAGCTGAAAGAATAAATCAGCTTCTTGTTTATGAATCGGAAGATAGCCAATTTCATCAATAATCAAGACGTCATAGCGAGCGTATCGGTTGAGGACACGTTCTAGGGTACCTTTTTCATAGGCTGTTCGCAGACGCAAAAGTAGCTCATGACAGGTGATGAATAGTGTCCGATAGCCTTGACGGCATGCTTCAATTCCCAATGCAATCGTCAGATGCGTCTTGCCCACACCAGGACTGCCGATAAAGACTAAGTTCTCATGTTTTTCCACAAAACCCATGTGCTTTAAGTCTAGCACTTCACGCTTATTGATACTTGGCTGGAAGGCAAAATCAAACTCTTCCAGGCTGGTTCTCTTAGGAAAGCGGGCGCGTGCCACCACACGATTCATTTTTTGCTTATTTTGATGATCCACTTCTCTGCGTGTCAGCTCAAGAAGGGCTTCCGTTAAAGAAAGCTCCTCTCGATTGGCCACTTCGATGTAGTTAGGAACATATTCCCGCATATGATTCAAACCAAGAGTCTCTAAGTTGGTCATCAGTTCTTGGTAATGGCTATTCTTCATCAGCAACCTCCACCAGATCATATTGCTTGAGACTTTCACGAGTATACGCTCTGATTTCATCGTCTTCTTTGTGACTCATGACATCGGATTTCAAGATTTGGAAATAGTCTTCCTCGTGGTAGTTCAGTTGTTTTGTCGTTAATGGATGCGACCGAATCAGTTCTCCGTTATAATAAATCTGTACTTGGTCTTCTTTATCGGAGAGTTCGATCTCGACTTCTTTACCGATATAGCGAGGCGCCACAGAGTACCTGCATTTACGGAAAATGACCATTGCTTCCTTGGTGACTTTACGGCGAATAAAGTCTTCAAAATAGGGATTCAAAAGGTTTTTTGGGTATGGATGCAGGTGCTCTTTTTCGTTTGTCTGCCAACGATCATCTGGTGTTTGGTCAGTTGATTGAGAAACCTCGTTATTTAGCTCAACACAAAGGTCATTCACTAAATGGCACAGCTCAACGGCATCATAAAATTCATGATTATAGACCCGTAGGCGGTCAACAGTCCTGGCTAAAGCTTCGACACAGCCCTTTGTTTGCGGGCGAAATGCCCGACAGGCAATGGGCGTGAAGCCGGCATCCTTACTGAAGGCATAAAAACGTTCGTTGAAATGCGGTTTGGAAAACTGACTACGAGAATGGTCAACGACTGTCTTCATATTATCGAACCAGATTTCTTTGGGAACGCCACCGGTTTGATAAAACGCGTCATCTAAGCACTCAAAGAGTGTGTCTTGTTTCCGGTCGAAAGTTAGTGTGACATATTTTTTCTTGGAATATGGCAAGACGTACAAAAAGATATTGAATTCAAAAATTTCGCCATGATTACTGATTAGTCGCATATCTTCCTTCCAATCAACCTGAGCAGAAAGCCCGGGACTATGTTCGACTCGGACGGTTGCCTTGTGTACTTTCGCCTGCTTAAGCTGACGACAATAGGTCTTTACTAAACTGTAGCTTCCTCCAAATCCTTTGCGTTCAATAAACTTAAAAATACTGTAAGCACTGCATTGGTCTTTAATTTTATCTTGGATGATTTCTCTGTAGGGATCTAACTTACTCGGGCGCTTCTTACGTTCTGGAGGTTTTGATTCTTTATCTTGAGCTTCTTCGTAAGCACGCTTAACTGTTCGGTAGTCGCAGTCGTATTGTTTTGCCAGTGCAGCATAATTGGGTTTGATTTCATTGATCATGTAGATCATCACTCCTTCGCGTATGTCTTTTCTCATCCCTGAGCCTCCATTTCATTTGGGATAAGAAGAGCATACAAAAATGTAGGAAAACCAACAATTTTAAATTGCCGTTTTCCTACATTTTAAAGGTGCCGTTGACACTAAAATCAACAAACTATAAATATTCATTATAATCTCCCCTTTTTTAACAACGAATAATTCGTTATCTGAGTTTCATTTTATGCTATTGACAGCACAAAAAATGGTATGTAAACTATAATCACATTATTGGGGGAGATACTCATGAATGACTTTGGGGTAACTTATCGTGAACTCAGAAAAAATCGGGGAATATCGCAGGCTGTAGTTTGTAAAAACTTAATTTCAAGAACTACCTTATCTAAATTTGAAAACGGAAAATTAATACCTTCTGTGACAACTTTTATAGAATTGTTAAATCGTCTTGATATTGGTTTTAACGAATTTCTTTATATTAATCAAGATTATAAACTTAATGAGAAGCAACGGATACTTCACCTCTTTTTCTCTTTATTTTCCAATCAACAAGAAAGTCATTTACTTGAACTCAAAAAAAAATGTCTTTTACTTCAAGAAAATTCTTTCAGCAGAACAATTGAATTATTGCACTATATTATTAATTCATTAATTGAACTTTCAACTAACGATAAAAAAGATATTCCTTGTCTTCCGAAAATAATCCTATCTGTGCCATGGGAAAATCTCCAAAAATATTCCTCTTGGAATATGGATGATATCAAGCTTATTAATTGTTGCTTATATATGTTCCCTCTTGAAACTTCTATTCACATTTCTAACCAATTAATTCAGCAATTAAAAAAATACGATGATTTGGAAGACACAAATTCTTTACAATGTGCTATTTATTTAAACATTACGTTATTATGTCTCCAAAATAAGCAATTTAGTTATGCCGAAACTGTCATTGACAAGGCTATTATCATCGCAAAAAAAATTAAACGTTATGATTACTACTCATTGGCCATTGCTCGCAAAAGTTTTTTAACAAAAGATGACAAACTAATTAAAAAGGCTCTTGATATAGCAGCATTATTTGAAGATAAATTCTCATATGAATTGATTGAAAGTGAAAAGAAATTATTCTTTGTGTAATTAAATATCTACTAGATAATTCAATCCTCTGTTTTCTCGATCTCTGAGTCGTATTGCTCCAATCATTGAAAAAACTTCCGCTTGCTAGATGTAAAAGAATTCATCCAACGAACACAAAAGCCTCTCGCAAGCTGCCCCTTAAAATGTTATTTGCATCTCATCCGACAGTCGAAAGAACTCGAATGATCAGCAAGATAGTCATTGAATTTTCAAAAAGCGATTGACAGTTCAGACTTATATTACTATATTGAATTTGATAACAATCTTAAGGGCAGGGTGTAATTTCCTACCGGTGGTATATTAGCCTGCGAATCGCATGGCATGATTCAGTGTGATTTCGAAGCTGATAGTACAGTCTAGATAATAGCTCTTCGTCAATAGTGTTGGTGGAAATCCTGCGGGTTTTTCTTCCAGCACTATTTTTTACTTTTGAGGATAGAAATAGAGATATTCAAACTGATAAAATGTAGTCGACCAAAATAAACAGTCATCAGGAAAGGATATCTCCCTAGTATAATCATCCTAGAAAACTTTTAGGTTTGACAGATAAAAATCTCTCTTTCAGCTTCAGCAAAAATTGGCTGACCGAACGAAAAGAAGACCAGCTGACGGTCCAGATCTTGCCGATCCAGTCTCAGAAAACGATCTTGGAGTTGAAGCGCTCCCGCTTTTTGTGCAAAGAATGCGGCGCGATGTTCAGTGGACAGACCCCGCTCGTTCAATCAGCCGCGCGTCCAGACGATGAATCGCTTCAAAAAAGCGAATCCCCAAAAGTATCAGCGGCTGAAGCGGCTTTGGAAGCTCCTTTTAAAAGATTCCGATGATTTGAACAGCTCGAATTACCGGTATGATCGCTCTTTCAAACAGTTCATTGCGGACCAGGCGATCTTGAACGAGTTACTGACCTATGATGAGCGCTTGCGTTCTGCCTATGAAACTTGTCAGCTTCTGTGCTGCCACTTCAAACAAAAAAACAGCCGACACTTCTTTGAGCTGATCGATTCGCTGGACCCGCTTCTTCCAACATTACCGCTCAGGGATCGAAAATGCCCTGCGAGTCAACTACAACAACGGTCCGGTCGAAGGAACAAACAACGAGATCAAAGTCATGAAAAGATTTGCCCACACGGCTATCGAAACTTCTTGAACTTTCGCGTGCGGATCTACAGGATCCAAGGACTTGTTTTTCAAGACCATTCCATTCTCCACACCGAAAAAACTGCTTAAAAAGATCCATTTTCTCGAAACAATCAAAACCACCCGTGCGAACGGGTGGCTTGCTCTGCGGCTGAAAGCCTCTTCTGCCGGCACGGCCTAAAAGGCCCTCTGAGTGGTTTTCCCTCTCGCACCACTTTTACGCACTTATTCTAAAAGAATCCTTTAGCGATGATCTTTTTTGCTGTTCTTATTTCCTGTAAACGGGTCATATTCTTCAAACAGGGTGAGCTGATCTGCTAAATAGTCTTCTTTGATTTACTCGCGAATATATTCTGCGATCTTCTCCTTGTTTCGTCCGACCGTATCCACATAATATCCGTGACACCAAAATTTTCGGTTTCCATATCGCTATTTTAAGTGGCATGACGATCAAAAATCATCAAACTACTTTTTCCTTTTAAATAACCGATTAAACTGCGACATGCTTAATTTGGGTGGGATGCTTACCAGCATATGAACGTGATCCCTGCATGCATTGGCTTCAATGCTCTCGACACCCTTTCTTTCACACAGTGCGTGAATAATTTCTCCGATACTTTGTTTATATTTTCCATAAATGGCTTGGCTACGATACTTGGGAGCGAAAACAATGTGATACTTACCTCTCCATGTGGTATGTGCTAAACTGTTTGCGTCCTTTTTCATAAGGGCACCTCCTAATCTGATCATGATACGGTCGAGAAACCAACATCAGTTTATCATTTTAGGAGGCTTTTTTTATACCTCGCTGGAAGCTCCCCTGAACCACCCGCATAGCAGGTGGCTTTCAAACCATACAAAAAAACAGACTGTCTCCAAGAGATGCAGTCTGACAAACGTTGTATGCACATTATTTTGATTATTTCGCAATATTGGTATCTTTGAGACCGTACTGTGAGATGGCTTCCTTATGGTAATATCTGATAAGCCGTAAATAGCTTAAAGACTGACTTTTTGAAGAATCATAAAAAATATTCAAACTCACTAAACATTTGATTGAGAAGACCCGTGACAATTCAAGCGTCTGGTCTCCCAATGATTCTAAGCATCTTCAGGATCGTGTTTCACGAAGCTGCGCCAAATCCCATTCACTATCCTTAACGTGATCAATTTCTCTTTCTGTCAAAATTTTCTAAATTATTCAAAAATCGTTCCTCCGATATACAACGAACTTAATAGTGCGATCGTACTTATTTTTGGTAGTTCCTCATTATCAATTTTAAAGGATAAAATAAAATTCGAATCTTTGATTTTATTAAATCCTCCCTGAATAGTTATGATCTTTCCTGCCCCCATCGGTGTTCCGTTCCCGATCGTTTCCGTTTTTACACTCTCCCAATCATATTGAACAGTGGTGATCTTGGAATTTTTAGATTTAACATAGTTAGTCAGCTCTTCCTCATGCTCTTTCAAAACGGCGATTTGTTTTTCTTTTTGAGTCGGCTCTGTCATTTTTTTCACTCCAAATATGCCGATTATTCCTACAATAAGAACAATAATTACAATAATTTTTCTGTTTTTTGATTTTTTATTATTCAATGACTTACCCCTTTCGATTGAAATGAAAAAACTAGTAAAATAGCTGGTACTTTAAGAATCAAAATACAAAAAAGCAGACTCCACCTATCGTGAAGTCTGCTAAACGTTGTATACACAATGTTTTGATTATTTTGCAGCGTTGGTATCTTTGAGACCGTATTTTTTGTTGAAACGGTCGACACGTCCGTCTGCTTGGGTGAATTTTTGACGCCCAGTGTAGAATGGATGGGAATCAGAAGTAACTTCGACCCGGATCAATGGATACGTTTTGCCGTCTTCCCATTCGATCGTTTGGTCAGAGCCTTTTGTAGAGCCTGACAAAAATTTGAATCCGGTAGTTGAATCCATAAATACGACTGGATGATAATCTGGATGAATTCCTTGTTTCATGATGTATTCTCTCTCCTTTGCCCTGAACCATTTGCTGCCTCAGAGTTTCTATGTGCGGCTTCGCAACAAGTAAAATAATAGCATGAAGTTTGCGATTTGGCAATTCAAACTTGCACAAAAATCATTCTTTTTCTTCTGCCATCCGGATGTCGGCGCCAAGCGAGGAGAGCTTGTCGATGATATGGTCATAACCGCGCAAAATATATTCCACATTATAAATAACGGTCTGCCCTTCTGCCATCAGCCCGGCGATCACGAGCGCTGCGCCGGCGCGCAGATCGCTGGCAACGACTTCCGCACCTTTTAATTTGTTCGGCCCTTTGATCAATACCGCATTGCCTTCTGCGCTGATCTCAGCGCCCATTCGCGCCATTTCCGGCACGTGGTTGATGCGCTGCGGATAGATCGTATCGATCACTTCGCCGACGCCGGTCGCACGCAGCATCAAAGCGGTGATCGGCTGCTGGAGATCGGTCGCAAATCCCGGATAGGGAACCGTGCGGACATTGATCATTTTAAGTTTCGGTGCCGGGCCGACAAAGATCTCGTCTTCGCCGACTTCGAGCGGCACACCCATTTCCGACAATTTCGCGATGAAACTGTCCAAGTGTTCCGGGATCACGTTGGAGATCGTGACACCCGCACCGTTTGCGGCGGCAAGCGCCAAATATGTACCTGCTTCGATCCGGTCGGGAATGATGCCGTGGCGTGTTCCGTGGAGCGTCTCGACGCCTTCGATCCGCAGCTCGTCTGTACCGGCACCGCGAATATTGGCCCCCATTTTATTGAGCAGGTTCGCGACATCGATGATCTCGGGCTCTTTGGCGGCATTTTCGATCACGGTTTTGCCGTGCGCCTTGACCGCCGCCAGCATCACATTGATCGTCGCGCCGATCGAGACCACATCAAAGAAGATCCGTTCCCCGTGCAATCCTTTTTCCGCACGCAAATAGATCGCGCCATGTTCATTTCTGACATCCGCGCCGAGGCTTTCAAAGCCTTTGATATGCTGGTCGATCGGCCGCGGTCCCAAATAGCAGCCGCCTGGAAGTCCGACCACTGCTTGGCCGAATTTTCCCAAGAGAGCTCCCATAAAATAATAAGAAGCGCGCAAGCTGTTGATCTTGCCGTTCGGCATCGCGACCGAGACCATTTTTGTCGGGTCGATCGTCAATTCATGATTCCGAAAAGAGACCCTGACGCCCATCTCTTCCAATATTTCCATCAAAGAATGCACGTCTTGGATATCCGGCACGCCTTCCAAAATGACTGGAGAATCAGCGAGGATCGCGGCTGGGATCAAAGCGACTGCGGCATTTTTAGCCCCGCTCATCGATACTTGTCCTTTTAGCGGCTTCCCGCCGTTGATAATAAATTTTTTCACTTCTATCACCATTTATCTTTATATTGTCCGCATCGGGACTTAAGTCATGCTGTTTTTAGTATAATACACTTTTTTAGATTTTTCCGCTATCCCAGCAAAAAAAGGACCGTGACAGAAGTCTTGTCACGGTTCCGTATCCGAAAAATCCAAAAATATGAAAACCTATTTCTGGATTTTCTTTCTTATTTCTCGAAGCTGTGCACTTTTGTCACAACCTCTTCGGTATTCATGCGGTAAAATTATGCTTTGTATTGGGAACCGAACCATTCGATTCTAGCTTTCACTAGATCTGTTACAGCTTGTGTTCCTGGTGCGAGCAATTTGCGCGGGTCAAAGCCTTTGCCTTCAAGATCTTTGCCTTCTTCGATATATTTGCGGGTTGCGGCAGCAAAGACTTGCTGGCATTCAGTATTGACGTTGATCTTCGAAACGCCGAGCGAGATCGCTTTTTGAACTTGGTCAAGCGGGATCCCGGATCCGCCGTGCAGTACAAGCGGCATATCAGGACCAACTGCTTTCGCGATTGCTTTCAAGTGTTCAAAATCAAGCCCTTCCCAGTTTGCTGGATAAATGCCGTGGATGTTGCCGATGCCGCAAGCCAAGAAGTCGATCCCCGTCTTCGCCATTTCCACACATTCGTTGATGTCAGCCAATTCGCCGCGGCCGATCACGCCGTCTTCTTCGCCGCCGATCGAGCCGACTTCGCATTCAACGGAAGCGCCTTTCGCATGCGCTGCAGCCACGATTTCTTTTGCTTTTTTGATATTGTCGTCAAATGGCAACGCACTGCCGTCGAACATCACAGAGCTGTAGCCGACTTCGATACATTTCAACGCATCTTCATATTCGCCGTGATCCAAGTGCAAAGCGATCGGAACAGTGATGTCCATCGAATCGATCAAATCTTTGACGAGGTCGTAGCAGACTTTGTATCCGCCCATATACTTCGCTGCGCCCATCGATGTTTGGATCAAAACTGGTGCTTGGGATTCTTCAGCTCCCTTAAGGATCGCTTTCGTCCATTCCAAGTTGTTCGTATTGAAACCGCCCACGCCATAGCCGCCTTTACGCGCTGCAATCAAAAAATCTTTTGCTGATACTAATGCCATACTCTTTATCCCCCTATGCGTATTAAATGAATTTGTTGAAACCATCCTCATTTTAGCAAACATCACAGGAGAATACTACTAAACTGTGCCGTTACGGGCATTATCCTACGTTTTTACGATCCGTTTGATAGGCTAAACCAGCCCCGATGAAGCCGTTGAAAAGCGGTTCCGGACGGTTTGGCCGCGAGATCAGCTCCGGATGGTATTGCGGTGCGACGAAGAAGCGTTTTTCCGGCAGCTCGATGATCTCGACCAACCGATTATCGGGAGAAACACCTGAGAAGACCATGCCCTCGTCTTCAAAGATCTCGCGGTATTTATTGTTGAATTCGTAGCGGTGGCGGTGACGCTCTTGAATGACTTCCTGATCATTATAAAGTGCCCGCGTTTTGGAGTTGGCACGCAGTTTCGCTGGATAGAGTCCCAAGCGCAGTGTGCCGCCCATGTTTTCGATATCTTCTTGGTCGCTCATCAAATCGATGATATTGTTCAACGTATCCGGTTTCGTTTCAGTCGACGCAGCATCATCGAGCCCAACGACATTGCGGGCGAACTCGACGCAAGCCATTTGCATCCCGAGGCAGATCCCCAAGAACGGTACATCGTTTTCGCGCGCGTAGCGGATCGCTTCGATCTTGCCTTCGACACCGCGGTCGCCAAAACCGCCGGGAACGAGGATGCCGTCCGCATCGCCTAAAAGTTCTTCAGCTTTTCCCGGGGTCACGAGCTGCGAGTTGATCCAATTGATCTCGATGTCAGCGTCATGTGCGTAACCGGCATGTTTCAACGCTTCGACAACAGAGATATATGCATCCGGCAATTCGACATATTTGCCGACAAGTGCGATCTTGACTTTCTTTTTCAAGTTGAGCACTTTTTGCTCCAGCTTGATCCATTCGGTCATATCGGCCGGCGGCGCAGTGATCTTCAGATGATCGCAAACGATCTGATCCATTTTCTGCGCCTGCAAAGCGAGCGGGATGCTGTAAAGCGTTTCGACGTCGCGCGACTCGATGACCGCTTCGGGTGCGACATCGCAAAATTGTGCGAGTTTGTTTTTGATGCCTTGTGAGATCGGCAGTTCCGTCCGCACGACTAAAATATTCGGCTGGATCCCGAGCGAGCGCAATTCTTTGACGCTGTGCTGCGTCGGTTTCGTCTTCATTTCCCCGGCGGCTTTCAAATAGGGGATCAATGTCGTGTGAATATACATCACGCTGTCTGCGCCGACTTCCGCCTTCATTTGGCGCAAAGCTTCTAAAAACGGCAACGATTCGATATCGCCGACGGTCCCGCCGACTTCCGTGATGATCACGTCGCTGTCAGTCATCGTCGCCGCGCGCATGATCTTTTCTTTGATCTCATTGGTGATATGCGGAATGACTTGGACCGTTGCCCCCAAGTACTCGCCTTTCCGCTCTTTTCTGATCACTTCAGAGTAGATCTTGCCGGTCGTCACGTTCGAATATTTGTTCAAATTGATATCGATGAAGCGTTCATAGTGTCCCAGATCCAAATCGGTTTCAGCGCCGTCGTCGGTCACGAAGACTTCTCCGTGCTGATACGGACTCATCGTTCCGGGATCGACATTGATGTATGGGTCAAATTTTTGGATCGTGACTTTCAAGCCCCGATTTTTAAGCAGTCTCCCTAAAGATGCTGCTACGATTCCTTTGCCGATCGATGAAACTACGCCGCCCGTTACGAAAATGTATTTAGTCATAAAATTGCGTAATCCTTTCTGAATATGTTTTGTCCGGGAAAACCGAAAATCGCTCCCTATTCATTTGGAATAGGGAGCGATCAATTCATTACGTTCTAAAGGTGCCCAAGTAGTATCTTAACGGCATTGCCCGAAAACGTCAAGCAGAAAAATCAATTCTTACAAATCATCTTCGTCGTCATCGTCATCAAGATCATCATCGATGATCGTCAAATCGTCTTCGACACTTTCCGGCACTTCTTCTTCGTCATCGTCGTTGTGATCTGCGCCGATCTCTTTGAGGTCTTTATCGTATGCGGCGATTTCTTCATCGTCATCCTCGTCATCATCATCGTCGTCGAAGAGTTCTTCCTCATCGTCATCGTCCAGATCATTGTCTTCCGGATCGTCGGCATTGTAGTCGATCACGTCGTCATCGTCTGCAGCTGCGCCTAAAAAGGCGTTGACTTTTTTGCGTTTGCGTTTTTTGGGACGTTCTTCATCTTCTTCGTCGCCGCCGTGCGTGACTTCTTCATCGATCGAATCGATCGGGTACCAGCTGCGCAGCCCCCAGCGGTTATCGCCTAAAGAAATGAAGCTGCCGTCGATATTCAAGTCAGTGTAAAATTGCGCCAAATTTTGGCGGATGTCTGCGTCTGATTTATTCAAATAGGTCTGGATTTGATTGACAAGATCTGAAAAATCCATTACTTCGTGTTTTTGTTCTAAAATCGCATGGGCAACCTCGATCATTGAAAGTTCTTTGCGGTCCACCCCGTCGAATGCTTTGATGTCCAATATGACACGTCCTTTCCAAGTCTACCCCTAATCATACAATATCCTTTTTTGAAAAACAATCACCTGGCGCGACTTCTTGCCGTTCAGGCACTAAATTGCAGATTCAGCCGATAATCGCCCATCTTTTCCGGACCGGCAAGCAGCTCATAGTCGAGCTTCAAAGCGCCGGCAACCGGCGTGTCGCGCAGACTGAAATGCATATCCTTTGTAAACGTTGTGATCGCGAATTGACCGTACGGCGTTTGATAAAAGGTCTCGATCTTTCGGCGGTAATCGAACTTCAGCCGCATCCGGTTCTCCCCGCTGCGTGTCAATTGGACTTTGCCGTCCGGTTCGACTTTGAGCGTGACCGGAACTTGCTGGCCCTCGTCCGTCGTTTCTTTGTAGCGTATGTATATGGTGTCGCCGATCGTGACGATTTGCCCCATCAAGTCAAAGATAAATTGCGTATGTTCGCCGCCTTGATCCACTTCGGTTTCCAAGTGGATCGAAACCGGCAATCCTTTGCTGAGATCCATTTCTTTTCCCTCCATCGAAAATTGCATAGAATACTCTTATTGTTTCGTTTTTCCGCCGTTTTGTCAAATGTTCTTTGCGGCGCGGGTCAAAGCATTTTTTTCCATTATCCGATATAATAAGGAAGACAAGTAACTATGCCGGTCGTTTCGCCGGCTAAAGGAGCGTTGCTGATGATTCCTTATCGAGACCAAAAGCTGGCATTTGAAAAAGTATTCCGCGATCCGATCCACAATTATATCTATGTTGACCACCAAGTGATCTTGGATCTGATCAACAGCCGCGAATTTCAGCGGCTGCGCCGGATCAGACAATTGGGCGCCAGTTCCTTCACGTTCCACGGCGCCGAACACACTCGTTTCGGTCATTCGCTGGGGGTCTACGAGATCACTCGCCAGATCTGCGACTTGTTCGAGCGCAACTATCCCCGCGACATCGCGCGCGGCGGCTGGGACGATGAGGAGCGGCTGGTCGCCCTCTGCGCCGCCCTGCTCCATGATATCGGCCATGGTCCATATTCACATACTTTTGAGCAGATCTTCCGCACGAACCACGAAGCTTTCACGACCGAGATCATCACTTCTCCCGAAACTGAAGTATACAAAATCTTGAGTTGCGTCGGTGCGGATTTTCCCGAAAAAGTCGCTGCTGTCATCAAAAAAACTTATCCAAATCCGCAAGTCGTCCAGCTGATCTCTAGCCAGATCGATGCCGACCGGATGGATTATCTTTTGCGTGATGCTTATTATACCGGCACAAAATACGGAACGTTCGATCTGACACGGATCCTGCGCGTGATCCGTCCTTATCAAAAAGGGATCGTCTTTCAGATGAACGGGATGCATGCTGTTGAAGACTATATCGTCAGCCGCTATCAGATGTATCTCCAAGTATATTTCCATCCGGTCTCCCGCAGTATGGAAGTGATATTGGACCACCTGCTCGAACGTGCCCATCTGCTTTTCCAGAAAGATCCTGCGCACTTCGAGAATGATCGCTTTCTGCTGCCGTTTTTGCGCGGCACTTATACGCTGGCCGATTATTTGAAGCTGGATGACGGCGTGCTGAATACTTGCATCCTCGAATGGGCAGAAGATGCGGATGGGATCTTGGCGGACCTTTCCAAGCGTTTTTTGAACCGCAAACCGTTCAAATCGGTGCTCTTTACGCCGGTCCGCGATGACGATATGCTTGATGTGCTGGCAGGACTCGTGCAGCGGGTCGGCTTTGACCCCGCTTATTATACGGCGCTCAATTCCAGCTATGACCAGCCGTATGATTTTTATCATCCGCATCAGGCTGGCCAGAAAACACCGATCATGCTGATCGAAAAAGACGGTTCGCTTGAAGAGCTGTCGCGCAAAAGTGCCTTAGTCGCGGCATTAGCTGGTCAAGCGACTGAGGACCACCGCTTTTATTTTCCAAGAGAAATGCTGGAAACTTCAGGACAAGATCTCTTCCAAACGATCTACCGCGAATTTCAATCGCATATCGTCAACGATAAATTAAAATAAAGGATGTGACAAAAGAAGCTTGCTTCTTTTTACTATGAAACCACAATTGATCTGTATCGACCTGGACGGCACGCTTTTGGATGAAGAAAAAGAGATTCGGCCAGCTGTCCAAAGAACCGTGCTGGAAGCAAAAAATACCGGCGCAAGAATCGTTTTATGCAGCGGCCGGCCGTTCAGCGGTGTTGCGCCCTACCTTGAAAAACTTGGACTGAACGGGGAGGAAGATTACGCGATCACCTATAACGGTGCCGTCATTCAAAATGCGAAAAGCAAAAAAACGATCAGCAGTTTCCCGCTGACCTACGACGATTATTTGAATCTTGAAATGACCGGCCGCAAGCTTGCTTGCCCCGTCCATATCCATCTGCTCGACCCCGCACGGATCGTGACCCACAACCGCCACATCTCTCCCTATACGGTAACAGAGGCCTACCAGACCAACTCGCCGCTTTATTGGGTCCCGCAAGAAGAAGTCACTGCGGATTCAACGATCGTCAAAGTAATGTTCATCAATGATCCCGCGAAACTTGATCAGGTGATCGCTGCGATCCCGCCGGTATTTCACGAAAAATATACGTGCGTTCGCAGCGAAACGTTCTTCTACGAATTCATCAGCAAAAAAGCTTCCAAAGGCATCGCGTTGATCGAACTGGCGCGCTATCTCAAGATCCCGATCGAAGCGACGATGGCGATCGGCGACCAGGGGAACGATTTGAGCATGGTCCAAGCAGCCGGCTGCGGCATCGCGATGGGGAACGCAATCACTGAAGTCAAAGCAGCCGCTCAGTTCATCACTGCTTCCAATGAAGAAGACGGCGTTGCGAAAGCGCTGCGGAAATTTATTTTGAATTGAGATATTCCTTCTGCCAGCATTCCACAGCCCATTTATGGCTGCCGCGTTTGAGCTTTTCGATCGCTTCATCGATCGGGAACCAAAGGATATGATTAAAGTCTTCCAGCGGTGCCGCTTCGCGTTTGAATCCGGCGGCGGCGTAAAAATAGCCGGGATTGAAAAAATGCGTATCGCGGTGGCGCGAGAAAAAGTATTCATCTGCCTGCCCCAAGTAGACCGGCGCAAGCGCTTGATAGCCCAGCTCTTCCAAGAGTTCCCGGCGGAGCGTCTCAAGGCGCGTTTCGGTGCCTTCCATTTCGCCGCCCGGCAAAAAGAAGGCACCGTTAGGAGCTTGGACGAGGACGATCTCTTGCGTCTTTTCGTCAGGGATCACTACATACACGCCGACGCGCTTTTGATACTGTTCCCCGGGTTCTTTTTCGCCAAACGATGGGATTCTCATGATTTTCTCCTTTTTTCCACATTTTTATTTATTGTATCGAAAGGAAGCTGTTTCAACAAGCATTTTCCAATCATTCGCCAAAAAAACTTTTTTTCATTATACTGAAGAAAAAGGGAGGAAAAAACTATGTATATGGCTCACACATGTATTCGCGTCGAAGATTTGGAAGCTTCACTCGATTTTTATGAAAAAGCATTCGGCTTCAAAGAAACACGCCGCAAAGATTTCCCTGATGATGATTTCACGCTGGTATATCTTGCGCTGCCGGGCGACGATTATGAATTGGAGCTTACTTACAACTATGGTCACTCTGCATATCGCTTAGGGGACGGCTACGGACATATCGCGATCGCTTCTGATGATTTGGAAGGCCTGCATGAGAAGCAGAAAAAAGCCGGCATCCCGATCGGTGAACTGTCCGCACTCCCGGGCGAAGCGCCGCACTACTATTTCGTGACGGATCCCGACGGCTATAAAATCGAAGTGATCCGTTCGAAAAAATAATGAAACACCGGGCTTGACGCGGACTATCTCATGGGGGATGTTTGCTATTGAGTGTCACAAATCCAATGAATCATTTAAAAGCTAAAAATCGCGAAGAGTTTCGACATTGGCTGGCCCTTCATTATCATACGGCATCAGAATGCTGGGTCGATGTCAAACGGGGAGTCCCAACTGGAAATGAGCACTTTTGGTATGCTGACGCTGTGGAAGAAGCGCTGTGTTTTGGGTGGATAGACAGCACCTATAAAAGAATCGAAAAGGGCAAACCGGCTTCCCAGCGTTTCGTTCCGCGAAAACCAGATAGTGCATGGTCTGAGCTCAATAAAGCGCGCTGTCTTCGGATGGAGAAACTGGGCAGGATGACTCCGGCTGGAAGAAAATTATTGCCCGATATGGATCCATCACACTTCAAAATCGATCCAAGGATCAAAAAAGCACTCAAAAGCCGTCCTGGCGCGTGGGATTTTTTCTGCGCATGCCCGCCGCTCTATCAGCGAGTGCGCGTCGATACGATCCAAATCAAGAAAAATCAGCCAAAACTATTCCGATCACGCCTGACGAAGTTTGTAAATGCATGCCGCGATCATAAAATGATCGGTTTATGGAACGACGGCGGCCGGTTGCACTAAAGAAGGATCAAAATAAAACGATCAAGCCATGCGCACTCTTGGCTTGATCGTTTTATTTTATTGCTGCCGCTTTTCATATTATCCGATCAAAACCGTTCCTTTCGGATAGTGATAATAATCTGGATTCAAGAGACGCTTGCGCATCAAAGCAAAGCCGACTGTATAGATGCCGACGCGTCCTAAAAACATCAAAAACATGATGATCACTTTGCCGACGACACTCAAGTGCGGCGTCAAGTCCATCGTAAGCCCCGCAGTCCCGATCGCCGAGAAAACTTCGAACACGACTTGCCGCAGCGCGATCCCACCGTGCAGTTCCGTCAAGCTCATGATCATGATCGCCAAAATGCTCAGGCCGAGCGTCATAAAGAAAAGGGTGAATGCCCGCATGACTGTCGGTGTCGGGATCGTTCGTTCATCGAATTCCGCTTCTTCGCGTCCGCGGAATACACTGACCATCTGACAGATCAAGACGCCGAGCGTCGTTGTCTTCAGACCGCCAGCGGTCGAGCCGGATGTTCCGCCGATATACATCAGAAACATCGTGATGATCAGACTGGCATCGTTCAACTGCGCGTAGTCCGAATTATAAAAGCCTGCGGTCCGTGAAGAAACGACCATGAACCAAGCGTTGCTGACCTTCTCCAGCGGCGCTAATTTTTTATCGACCGGCGTTACGGTATCGAGCACGATATAGGAAAAAAAGCCGAGCAGCAAAAGCGCGACTGTCACGGTGATCGCAAGCTTTGAATGCACGCTGAGCCGCCGGTGCAGCTTGAACCAATTCACGACATCGTGCCAAACGACAAACCCCAGTCCGCCGCCCAAGATCAAAACAGTCAGCACGAGTAAAATATATGGATTGTTTTGATAGGAGAGAAAACTATTTCCCAACAGATCGAATCCCGCATTGCAAAAGCCCGAGATCGCATGGAAGAGTGAAAACCACGCACCCTTTTTTACACCGTATTCCGGAACAAATTGGATCGCTAATAAAAGTGCGCCGCCGATCTGCATCACGAGCGAAAATTTCAAAATGAACATCGTTAAACGGACGCCGTCGCTGATATTTGCCAGATTCAAGTCATCTTTTAGAACCATCTGCGCTTTGAGCGACACCCGCCGCCGAAAGATCGTCAGCATCAGCACCGGAAAACACATAAATCCCAAACCGCCGATCTCGATCAGCGTCAAGATCACCAGCTGTCCCGAAAAATTCCAGTGAGCAGCTACATCGAGTGTGCTGAGTCCAGTCACACAGACCGCGGAAGCCGAAGTAAACAGCGCATCTAAAAACGGCGTTGCTTTTTGCGCCTGCGTAAATACTGGAAGCGAAAGCAGCACCCCGCCGATCAAAATCAAAACCAAAAAACCGAACATCAAAAACTTGACCGCTGAAAACGGGTATTCCTTCTTCGTCATCTTTTCCGCTCCTTATGAAATGATTCGCTTCCTCCATTCTATCAGTCATCGGCTCCTGAGAAAAGCGCAAGAGAGATCGTGACATAACTCCTGTCACGATCTCTCTTTTCGCATCAACGGTATTCTAAACGCAGCTTCCTATTTCCCCATATCTTTGATCTTGATCAGGCGGGTGATGTCCGCCCGTTCATTTTCTTCCAATTTCATTTGGATGTAATAGATCGTCTCATCCAGCTGCGGGATCGTCATATACTCCAGCGCATTGACACGGCGCCGTGTTTTTTCGATCTCAGTTGCCATCAATTGACAGGTTTTTTCTTTTTCCGTCAACTCCAAAAGTTTGGGGAGCACTTTGGATACTTTATCCATCGCTTCATCGAGCTCGCCATTTGAATTCAAATAACCGTAGTTCAGCGGCGCTTGATTGACCGCTTCGTCATAATGGAAATTCATCATTGGAACGGAAACACTCATGATATTTTTCTCGATGATGTCGAGCGTGACTTCTTCGCCGGAAAAAGTGACCAGCTCATCAGTGAAGTATTCGTTGATGCCGCTGTTGGCCAAAACAAACGCCGACATGCTGGCTGTCAGTTCTTTTTCAACTTCTTTTCGAAGTTTGTCATTTTCGCGCACCATCAAGATAAAGCGGCGCATCAGTTCGTCTTGTTTGTCTTTTAAAAGCTTATGGCCGCGGGTCGCGGTGCTGAGCTGCTTTTTCAGACGGGAGAGCTCCATCCGGGTCGGATTGACATTTAATCTTGCCATTAGCTCACGCCCTCTTCATATATTTCTCGATCATATCTTCCTTGATTCGTTTTAACTCAGTGACCGGCAGCATCTCTAAGAGCTTCCAGCCTAAGTCGAGCGTTTCGAAGATCGTCCGGTTCGTGTTGAACCCTTGATTCAAATACTCTTCTTCGAAACGGTCCGCAAATTTCGCGTAGATCTTATCCGTTTCGCTCAACGCGCTTTCTCCCAAAATAACGGAGAGTTCTTTGGCCTGTTTCCCTTGCGCATAAGCAGTAAACAGCTGGTTCATCGTTGGCGCATGGTCTTCGCGTGTTTTGCCGGGGCCGGTCCCTTTATCTTTCAAACGGGAAAGCGACGGCAGGACGTCGATCGGCGGCTGGATGCCGCGTTTGTCGAGTTCGCGCGAAAGAATGATCTGCCCTTCCGTAATATACCCGGTCAAATCGGGGATCGGATGGGTCTTGTCGTCTTCCGGCATCGTCAAGATCGGGATCTGCGTCACGGAGCCTTTCAGTCCGCGGATCCGCCCGGCACGTTCATAAAGCGTTGCCAAGTTGGTATACAAATACCCAGGATAGCCGCGGCGGCCGGGAACTTCGCGGCGAGCGGCCGATACTTCGCGCAGCGCTTCACAGTAGTTCGTCATATCGGTCATGATGACCAAGACATGCATATCTTTTTCATACGCCAGATACTCCGCAGCGGTCAGCGCCATCCGCGGGGTCGCGATCCGTTCGATCGCCGGATCGTTTGCCAAGTTGATGAACATCACTGAGCGGTCGATCGCGCCGGTCGCGCGGAAGTTTTCCATAAAGTATTCTGCTTCTTCAAACGTGATCCCGATCGCCGCAAAGACAACTGCAAAGTCTTCTTGACTGTTCAAAACAGTGGCTTGGCGCGCGATTTGCGCTGCCAATTCTTTATGCGGCAAACCGCTCCCTGAGAAGATCGGGAGTTTTTGTCCGCGCACGAGCGTGTTCAAATGGTCGATCGCGCTGATCCCGGTTTGAATAAATTCATCCGGATAATCGCGCGCCACCGGGTTGATTACTTCCCCGTTGATGTCGACCATTTTTTCCGGCAAGATCTCTGGTCCTTCGTCTTTCGGGCGTC
This sequence comes from Enterococcaceae bacterium, assembly GCA_022649665.1. Classification (GTDB taxonomy): domain Bacteria; phylum Bacillota; class Bacilli; order Lactobacillales; family Enterococcaceae; genus JALCOL01. The sequence goes on along the minus strand of JALCOL010000001.1, from coordinate 222,049 downwards.
CTAAGCCGTCAAAGACCCGGCCGACCATATCCATCGAAACTCCGAGTTCGAGCGGGTGGCCCAAAAAGCGCACTTTGGAGTCCCGCAGGTTCAGACCGGAAGTTCCTTCGAAGATCTGGACCATCGCCCGATCGCCGTCGACTTCCAAAACTTGTCCGCGGCGGATCTCGCCATTTTGCATCCGGATCTCGATCAATTCTTCAAATTTGACGCCTTCGACTTGGTCGACGGCCATCAAAGGGCCGACGACCTCGCTGATTGTCCGATATTCTTTAAGCATTAACGGTCATCCCCCCTTCTTCCAAAATTTTCTGCATCGTGGTCTTGATTTCTTGCTGGATGCGGTCCAGTTTCTCAAGTTCATCTTCTTTGACATATTTGCTGCGGGCGATCTTATCGCGCAGTTCGACGGTTCCTTTCATGATCTCGTTAAAGTAAGCGCCGAGTTTCAAAGCTTTTTGGCTTTCTTCGCCGAAGGTCATGATCATTTTCAACATTTTGAATTGTTTTTCGTAAGAACTGAATGTGTCGACATCATCGAAGGCGTTCTGCTGCAAGTAATCTTCCCGCAATGATTTTGCGACTTCAAGCGTCACGCGGTCTTTGTCGGAGAGCGAATCGATCCCGACCAAGCGTACGATTTCATCCAGCTGGGCTTCTTCCTGCAAGATCTTCATAGCGTCAGTTGCCAGCTCGCTCCAATTTCCCTGCATCTTTTGATCCATGTATTGGCCGATCTCGTCCAGATAGAGCGAGTAGCTGGAAAGCCAGTTGATTGACGGGAAGTGGCGTTTTTGCGCCAATGTCGCGTCAAGCCCCCAATATACTTTCACGACTCGCAGCGTATTTTGCGTGACCGGCTCCGAAACGTCCCCGCCGGAAGGAGATACAGCACTGATCGCTGTGATACTGCCTTCGCGGTTGTCTTCGCCTAAAGCGACGACTTTCCCGGCACGTTCATAATATTCGGCCAGCCGGCTTCCAAGATAGGCCGGATATCCTTCATCCCCCGGCATTTCTTCCAAGCGGCCGCTCATTTCCCGCAGCGCTTCCGCCCAGCGGGAAGTCGAATCCGCCATGATCGCGACGTTGTAGCCCATATCGCGGAAATACTCAGCGATCGTGATCCCAGTGTAGATCGAAGCTTCCCGCGCGGCTACCGGCATGTTGGACGTATTAGCGATCAAAACAGTTCGCGCCATGATCGACTCGCCGGTATTCGGATCGACCAGTTCCGGAAACTCGTTCAGTACATCGGTCATTTCATTTCCGCGTTCGCCGCAGCCGACATACACTACAAGGTCCACATCTGCCCATTTGGCAATCTGGTGCTGAACGACTGTTTTTCCGGCACCAAATGGTCCTGGAACGGCTGCCGCTCCGCCTTTCGCGACTGGGAAGAACGTATCGATGACACGCTGACCAGTCAGCATCGGTGCCGTCGGATTCAATTTTTCTTTAACTGGACGTTCGCGCCGTACCGGCCATTTTTGCATCATCGTAAATTCACGCAGACCTTTTTCCGTTTCGATCGCATAAACAGTTTCTTCGATCGTAAATTCCCCCGCCGTAATGCTTGTTAATTTACCTTTGACACCTTGGGGGACCATGATTTTATGCACGATGACTGGGGTCTCCTGTACAGTTCCCAAAATATCGCCGGTCGAAACTTCATCGCCGACTTTTTTTTGAGGAACGAATTCCCATTTTTTGCTGCGGTCAAGCGAGGCGATCTGCACGCCGCGGCTCAAAAAGTTGGTATGTGTGACCTCCATAAATTTGTCCAGCGGCCGCTGGATCCCGTCAAACATCTGCGCAAGAAGCCCCGGTGCCAGCTCGACCGAGAGCGCTTCACCGGTCGTCTTGACCGGTTCGCCTGGTCCGATTCCGGAGGTTTCTTCATAAACCTGAATGGAGGCAACATCGCCGCGCATCTCGATGATCTCGCCGATGACGCCGATCTCCCCTACTAAACACATATCTTGAAGACTGGCATGGCCCATGTTCTCTGCCATAACCAGCGGTCCGGAGACCTTGATGATCGTTCCTATATTCAAATTCATTACTCCTTCATCCTTTACTCTTGGCTGGACAAAATATTTTGCCCGACAGCTTTTTCGACGTTCTCATTGATTTGGCGCTGCCCGATGCCGAGCGTTCCTAAATGACTTGGGATCAAAATGATCGCCGGAGTCATTTTCTCTTTATAGCGATCGATCGTCTCTTCAACGTGGACGGCTAAATGCTCCGTGAGATAAATCACGCCGTAATCCGCATCCGCCATCTCTTCGATCGCTTCGCGCACGCGGCGTGCATCCGCCTCGTAGCGGACATCGAAGCCGAAGAGTTTAAAAGGAAGCACTGAGTCGCGGTCGCCGATGACTCCGATTTTATAGGCCATTTCCCCGTCTCATCCTTTCTCTGATCAGCTCTTTGGAAAATCCGCTGCGTTTGCCGACAACGATCAACCGCAGATTGCGGGCCTCCTGCTCTTTATCATTTAACAGATTCAAGAGCGGCAGCGGTCCGAATGCGATCGTTTCTGCCTGGTCGTAAAACTTTGCCAAGTAATCATCTTTTACGATATCGAGCTGAACGACGTCGAATTCGTTGTCGCCAACGATCAGCGGCTCAAACAGTTCGTGATATCGTGTTGTTTTTAAATAAGCAATGAAATCTTTCAGATCTTTGCGGGCGAAATCGATCAATTCTTTTTTCGGCAAGCGTCCAGCATCCGCGATGATCGCGTTCAAGAAACCTTTGCTCTGCTCTTGAATAATGCCGCGCGCCAGAATCGAAATATTCGTCAGATCGATATATGCTTTGACCTCATCCAAAAGTTCGGGATAATCGACTTTTTCAGCCAATTGCCGCTGATCTTCCAAATAATAGCGGTCATAGATCACATCGATCCCCGGGATGATGCCGTCTTCCCCTTCCATATAAGCCAGTACTTCTTGGATCGCTTCCATCAAGTTCGGCGCCAAAATACTTGAACGCTTCGTGCGGATCGCGCTTTCCATTTCTGCCAGCGTATATTGTCCATCGTAGAGGAACATTTGATCGAGATTTTTGCCGGTGACTTCCGCTTTCGTCAATACTTTCAAATTATGAAAAGTATAGCGTCTGGCATAGATCGAGACCAATTCGCTTTCCGGAGCGATCTCATAGGCCCACGCATAAAGATTGCGCCGATGTTCGGCCAAGCTGTGCTCAAAATCTCCCGGAAAACCGTGTTCGCTCAGGACTTCGTTATAGACGGTATTTTTCAAAATCTCTTTGACGCCGTCGCTGTCAGCCGCATTGATCAGCTGTTCCCAGGTTTCAGGCGTCAAAAGCTCCAGTTCCTTCATCCGGATCAAGGGGTTGACCTGGTTATAGAGCATATCGCGCTTCATCAGATCCCCTCCTTATTTCCCTTGAAATAAAACATTCGCGATCTTGTAGCTTTCTTTTTCTTGGATTTCTTTCACGAGGCTCTCGAATAAGAAGTTGTATTCGATCCCGCCTTCGCGCAGCAAAAGGCCGCCTTGATGCGGAACCGTTTCAGCTAATAATTTGAAAGAAGTGCTGTTTTTCTGGTTGAATTGCTTCAGCCACGCTTCATCAAGCAGCGGACGCGACTTTTCGCCCAAAACGACTTCAAGATCATTCGTTTTGAACTGTGCGAGCGCAATTTCAGCGAATGCTTGGAACTGTTTGGCATCAAAACTTTCCATCTCCGCGATCGCATCTTTAAAGATCAATGAGAGATAATCTTGTTTGCGGCTGAGGGCGTCTTGCCGGGCGACAAGTTCTTGCCGCTGCTCGCGGTGCTGGTATTCTTTTTCAATACTTTCCAATCCTTTGTGCAGCTGATCTTCTTCGTCTTTTTTCAGCGCAGCCACTTCTTTTGAAAATTGTTCATCGATCGCTTTGAGATGCGACGTTTTATATTCGAAAGCCGCCGCTTCTCCTTTTTCCCGAATCTGCTTCAGGATATTTTCCATGGCTTGCATTCGATTTCCCTCCTTATTTGACGTTCAGGACAAGCAAGAAAGAAATAACGAAGCCGAGGATCGCATACGTTTCTACCATTGCGGCATAAATGATCCCTTTTGTTGCGTGTTCCGGTTTTTTCGCCAAGATCTGGATCCCGGCAGAAGCCACACGGCCTTGGGCGATCCCGGAGAAGAGACCGGTGAAAGCGATCGGCAGCGAAGCAACGAAGTATTCCAGGCCGGCAACCATGCTCATGTCAGTCGATAAATTCGTGTAGATCAAAAAGGCGATTACGAAACCGTATAATCCTTGGGTCCCTGGCAAAAGCTGAAGGATCAAGGCTTGCCCGAATTTTTCGGGCTGTTCGGTCGTCAGTGCTGCCGCTGCTTCCCCGGTCATGCCGACCCCTTTGGAAGACCCGATTCCTGAGAAGATCGTTGCACATGCGATCCCGAAGACCGCCATAATGATTCCGCCATTGTTTTCAAGTAAGTAAGTGATCATAGTTCTAATTTCCTCCGTCCGTGTGATTTGTTGGTTTGATATTCACATATTTTTCATCAGTAGCTAAAGGCGAAAATCCTCTGCCGCCACCGTTGTAAAACTTGCCGAAAAACTCGACATATTGCAGCCGCGCCCCGTGGACGTATGCACTCAGTAAAGACAAGAAGATATTCAAAGCGTGCAGTACGATCAACAAAAGGATCCCGACGGTAAAGCGTGCGACCGGCGGCATAAATTCGACCAGCATATTGAAAGCTGCGGCGATCGAACCACCGGAGATCCCGAGCGCCATCAGCCGCGTGTAGCTCACCAAGTCGCCGATATAGCCGCTGAGTCCATACAGATTGTACATGCCGACAGCCAAGCCCTTCATTTTGGACTTGCGCTGGAGCATCGGGATCACGATGATGCAAACTGCCGAAACGACGGATAAGATGATCCCGACCGTTGCAAGAGCTTGATTTTTGATAACCATTTTCCCAAGCAGGATCAAGACCAGACCGATCAAGATCCCCTGCCAAGCGAAAGCATTATTGATACTGTCCAAGTACTCTTTGCGCTTGATATGCTCGACACCGCAGACCATTAACCCGAACAAGATCTGGATAAAGCCGAAAACGACTGACAAGATCAAGATCGCGTTGACATCCCCACTCGTTGAAAGCAGCGGGAACGGCGAATTCATACCGAAAATCGTTTCCGGGAATTCGTGTCCAAAGAAGGACCCGTAAATGATCCCCCAGATGATGACCGCGATCGATAACAAAAAGAAGAAATCGACGAAGGTCTTCATGCTGCGCTTCAATACCATTTTCTTGCGCGCAAACAGTGTGATCAAAAACAACAGCAAGCCGTATCCGGCATCTGCGACCATCATGCCGAAAAAGACCATATAAAAAGGCATCATGTACGGCGTTGGATCGATCTCGTTGTATTTCGGCAAACTGTACATTTCCGTCAGCATCTCAAACGGCTGAACGAATTGATTGTTCTTCAATTTGGTCGGGATCTTATCAAGCGGCGTGTCTTCCGCTTTTTCAAAAACGACTACGACTTCTTCCGGCTTGAAAAATTGATGAAGATAATCAAGGAACGGCTGCTCCTCATCTTTCGTGATCCAGCCTTCCAGCAGAAACAAATCTTTCGACTCGATCAGCTCTTCGGCGGCATCCCGCCGGTGCAAGCGTGCTAAAAGCAGCTCTTCGCTCAGCGCCATTTCGCGGATCGCTTCGTGCTCTTTGGTGATTTTTTGTTTGACTGCCTTTTCTTCCGCACTCAATTTTTGCAGTGCCGCCTGGACATCGCGCAGCGCTTCTTGCGGCGGATCCTGATACGGATAGTGCTGCCGGCGAAAGCCGACTTGATCAAAAATCGCTTTCATTTCTGGTGCGATCTCTTGCAGATAAACGAGAAAATAATCGGTATCGTGCTGGCCGGTATAAACTTCCTCGCAGTAGACATCCGGCAGTTCTTTGATTTTTTCTAAAAACAGCGGCTGATTTTGAACATTCACCGAACCCAAGAGCGCATTGACATTTTGAAAGATCTCATCGTCCGCTGGCGCAAAATCAAGGGTCTGCCAGCGCCGCAATTCTTCTTCAGCTTCGGCTTTTTGCCGCGCTTCTTCTTTTAACCGAAGCAATTGTTTTTCAAGTTCTTCGATCCGTGTTAATCTTTGATTGAAGACCTCTGCATCGAAGCCTTTTTCCAACTCGTCCAGTGTCATCTCGGCGCGCTTCAGCGCATTTTTATCCGGCGCCACACTGTTCTGCTGGACAAACTCGATCGCATGCTGCACGCGGCGGATCTGCTCTTCCAATTCGCGGCGCGTTTCCAGATCTTTGGGCGAAAGCTGGGTCGTGCCGGTCAGCAAATTGATCTTTTCTTCGTCATCGGTCAAATCGATGATCTCCAAAGCTTGGCGGCCTTGGATTATTTTCAAAATAGATTCTTTCAGCGGGCTGGCCGCAAGAATCGATATTCGTTCCATCTGACTAACCGCCATAAAGCGTCTTCACCCTCTCCAAAATCATTCCGACTGCTTCTTTTTTATTGCTCTCATAAAGCGCGCGGTAATTCGCATCCGAGTCGCTGATTTCTTTTTGCAGCTTCGTTTCCGCTTCTTTCAAGATCTTTTCTTCCTTGTCGCGCAAGTCATCCAGCGCTTTTTGGACGCGTTCTTGACTTTCTTTTTTCATCAACGTCAATTCGCTGCTTTTTGCTTCCTGATGCTCGCCCACTTCGACCTTTGCCTGTTCGAGCATATTGTCATTATTCAGCTCAGCCGCACGGACTTGTTCTAGAATTTCTTTTGCCATAGAATCACCTCCAAAAATCATTTCTAATAAAAAAACACACTTCTTTACTTTTCCGAAAGTCGTGTGTTGTCCAAATAGTTGGTACACGACGGCATTGTTTCTCTCACCCCTTGAGAAACGTGATCCTTGAAGCGCAATGCCCAACCATTAAGTTATTAACTTAAGAAGAAGTATAACAGATTTGCGCTTCCGTGAAAAGGCTATCTTAAAAGTAACGCTTGAATTTTTTTAATCGCTTCGTCATCTAATCAAAATATCAAAGGAGGAACCTTGATGAAAAAAAATATCATCGGGATCGCCGGCAATCAGCTTTTCCATTCGCCGGCGCTTGGCGGGCATTCGATCACCTACACCCCGGACGATTTTGTCCGGGCAGTTGAAGAGGCGGGCGGGATCCCGCTCGTTTTGCCGATCACTGATCCCGAAAAAGCGAACGCTTACATTTCACTCGTCGATAAATTACTCGTTCCCGGCGGTCAAGATATCGATCCACTGCTCTACGGCGAGGAGCCACGTCCGAAACTCGGGCTGACCACTCCGGCACGCGACCGTTTTGAAGCGGCGCTTCTTGAAAGTGCGCTGGCAAAAGGACGGCCGATCTTTGCAGTTTGCCGCGGGTTTCAGCTGCTGAACATCGTTTTGGGCGGCAGCCTGTATCAAGATCTTTCAGAATATCCTGACTGGCGCGTCAAGCATGACCAGCTGCCAACCGAAGGCATCTTTCCGACACATTCGGTCACGATCGCAAAAGACAGCCGCTTAGCTGCACTTTTTTCTGAAAAAGCGCGCGTCAACAGCTTCCATCACCAAGCGATCAAAAAACTCGCGGACGATCTCGAAGCGACTGCCTGGAGCGCCGACCATCTGATCGAAGGCTATCAGGAAAAAACCGGCAATTCTAAAATTATCGGGGTGCAGTGGCATCCTGAGCTGGATTTCCGCGAACAAGAGAACGAGCGGAAACTATTCGAATACTTTGTGAATGAACTGTAAATAAGCTATAAAAAAGGGGGCCGTGACATAAGTTTGTCGCGGCTCCTATCTTCATATAAACGTTGTGCCAAAAGCAGCTTCTTGCTGCTATTCGATCTGTTTTAGCGTTTGCGCGGAATCAATTCGCCAGCGCCGCGCTCCCCGAGAAATTCGTTATTTCTGGCAACGACTTTGCCGCGGGAAAGAACTGTATCGATCACGCAATCGACCTTGATTCCTTCATAAGCACTGTAGCCGGCTTTTGTATGGAGGTTGCTCTTTTCGATCACGCGCGAACGATTCGGGTCGATGATCGTGATATCAGCATCGCTTCCCGGAAGGATCGTCCCTTTGCGCGGATACATTCCAAAGATCTTCGCGGCGTTCGTCGCCGAAACTTCAACAAAGCGTTCCAAACTGATCCGGCCTTTTTGGACCCCTTCGCTGAACAAGAGTGGCATCCGCTCTTCAACGCCAGAGATCCCACCTGGGCATTTGCGGTAATCGGCCACATTCTCTTCTTTTTCTTCGATTGTGAAAGGACAATGGTCGGTAGCGACGGTTTGGATATCGCCTTTTGCCAAACCGTCCCACAGTGCTTCATTATCCGCTTTTTTCCGGAATGGCGGCGCGAGGATATATTTGATTCCTTCTTCTGGCCCGCCTTCTTCAAACTTTTTATCAGTCAAAAGCAGATATTGCGGACATGTTTCAGCATACATATTCTTTTGTCCATGCGCACGGAATTCACGCAGCACTTCCAAACTTTCTTTGGCAGACATATGCACGATATAGATTGGCGCTTCTTTGGCGACCTTCGCCAAGTTGAACAAACGGTCGACCGCTTCTGCTTCCGCTTGATTCGGCCGTGTGATCGCTTGGTAGATCGGAGTTAATTTGCCTTCCGCCGCATATTGGTCTTTTAAGACATTCGTGATCGCATCGTTTTCTGCGTGAACGGTCAACAAGCCTTTTTCTTTTTTCATAACTTCCAAAATCTCTAACAAATCTTTGTCATGCATCGGGAAACCGTAAGTGGTATATGCTTTAAAACTTGGAAATCCTTGTGAGCTGACGATCCACGCCAGTTCTTTCAAAATATCTTTATCGATATGCTGAAAGACGCCATGGAAACTGTAGTCGATCGGGCACTTTTCGCCGAGTCCTTTGTATTCATCGAACCGCGACATCAAGGTGCAGCCTTTTGGACCAAAACTCATATGATCGACGATCATCGTCGTGCCGCCGCAAGCTGCTGCGACGCCGCCAGTGTAAAAGTCATCGACTGAACGATATTTTGGACTTTGCTGCAGTTCCATATGGGTATGCGGATCGATTCCGCCGGGAACGACATACTTGCCTTCTGCATCAATCACTTCATCGAAGCTTTCTTCTTTTTCATCAAAAGTCGTTGCGATCATGCTGATCTTTTCATTTTCAATCTTGATGCTGCCCTTAAAGGCCCCGCCTTCCGTACAGATGATTCCATTCTTGATCAAACGTTTCAAATTCATCACTCACTTTCTATTGAAACGAAGCTATACACCGCTTACATTATAGCATAGTCCGTTTCAAAAATATAAAAAATTTTCTTTGCGACTTACTTTTTGTTTGATGTTTCTTTCACATTCAAATGCGCTTTGATGTCTTCCGCTACTTTGAGCGGGATCCCGAGCGCCGTGATTTCCGGCATTTCCGCCGCGTTGATTTTTTTCAGCGATTTGAAGTGTGCCAATAACTTTTTGCGGCGCTTCGGCCCCAAACCAGGAATGCCGTCAAGTTTCGACGCAAACGAATTTTTGCTGCGGACTTGCCGGTGGAAAGTGATCGCGAAACGGTGGACTTCGTCTTGGATCCGCTGCAGCAAAAAGAAGGCTTGTGAATTGTATTTCAATGGGATCACTGACATGTCCGCTCCAAAAATCAATTCGCTGGTGCGGTGTTTTTCATTTTTTGCCAAGCCGCCGATCGGGATATCGAGGCCCAGCTGATTGTCGAGAACTTCTTTGGCAGCATCGATCTGTCCTTTGCCGCCATCGACCAAAATCAAGTCCGGCAGCGGCAGATTTTCTTTGATCACGCGCGAATAGCGGCGATAGATCACTTCGCGCATCGAGGCGTAGTCATCCGCCCCTTTGACCGTTTTGATCTTGTATTTCCGGTACTCGCCCTTGGCCGGCTTGCCGTCTAAAAAGCAGACCATTGCTGCGACCGGACTCGTACCGGAAATATTTGAATTATCGAACGCTTCGATGCGATGTGCGAGCGGGATCTGAAGCGCATCGCTCAACTCTTCGAGCGCACCGGTCGTCCGTTCTTCTTTGCGGCTCACCAGCTCGAACTTCTGCTTCAAAGCGATCCGCGCGTTTTTATTTGCCAATTCGACCAGTTTTTTCTTCTGCCCGCGCTGCGGCTCGAGGATCTTCGTCTTCAAGAGCGCTTCTGCACTCCCTTCATCTACCGATCGCGGCAGCAAAACTTCCGAAGGCAGGATATGCTGATTTTTCAAATAAAATTGGCCGAGATATGTCAAAAAATCATCTTCCGGATCATTATAGATCGGAAAAATATTGACGTCGCGCTCGATCAATTTCCCTTGGCGGACGAAGAAGACTTGGACACACATCCAGCCTTTGTCGACCGCGTAGCCGAAGACATCACGGTTTTTCAAATCATTGCTGGTCATTTTCTGTTTGGTCATTACCGTATGGATCGCATTGATCTGATCGCGGTATTCTGCCGCCTGCTCAAAAGCCAGCTCGTTCGAAGCTGTCTCCATCTTCGCTTTCAGGTCATCAACGATCCCGCTGTAATTCCCTTTTAAAAAGCGGCGGACTTCACTGACCATTTTTGGATACACCCCGGCCGGGATATCAAAGACGCACGGCGCCAGACATTGATGCATGTGATAATACAAACAGACTTCTTTCGGCAGGACTTTGCATTTGCGAAATGGAAACAAACGGTCTAAGAGCCGTTTTGTTTCATTGGCCGCGCCGACATCCGGATACGGTCCAAAATAAAGACCTTTATCTTTTTTGACTTGGCGCGTGATCAAAAGCCGCGGATATTTTTCATGCGTGATCTTGATGAATGGATAGCTTTTGTCATCTTTCAGCATGATATTGTATTTCGGATCATTTTTGTGGATCAAATTGATCTCGAGCAGAAGTGCTTCAGTATTCGACTCAGTCACGATAAATTCAAAATCAGCGATCTCGCTGACGAGCCGTTCAGTTTTGGTATCGTGGCTCCCGTGAAAATACGAGCGGACGCGATTTTTTAAGATCTTCGCTTTGCCGACGTAGATCACGGTCCCGTTTTTATCTTTCATCAAATAGCATCCCGGCTGATCCGGCAGCAGTGCTAATTTATTTTTGATTGTTTCGTTCATTTTCTCACCTAATTTCAAATTGCTCCAGTGGCGGTGCAACCTCATTTTATCAGGAAAGCGGCGGTGACAAAAGTGCTCAGCTTCGAGAAATAATCCAAAGAAGAGACTTTTTGAAGCGCTGTTTATTCGGCAAAAGGCTCCGTGACAAGACTTATGTCACGGAGCCTTTTGGCTTTATTTAAGCTAAATTATTATTCACGATCGATTTCAATTGATCGAGCGAATGGACGCCGACCACTTGATCGATCACTTCGCCGTCTTTTTTCAGCAGTAAAGTCGGGATGCTCATGATGCCGAACATTCGCGGTGTATCAGGATTTTCATCGACATTCATTTTGTAGATCTTTAATTGACTATCGTCGAATTCATCATCCAATTGTTCAAGGATCGGCGACTGCATCCGGCATGGACCGCACCAGGAAGCCCAGAAATCGACGAGCGCAAGGCCGTCACTTGTTTCTTCAGTGAAATTTGTATCATTTACTTCTTCGATCATTATGATTCACTCCTTCATTAAATTCCTCTTTTTACACCAACAGTATACCCCTAGTCCTATCTTGCAAGCAACTTTTATGCTTGGCTATTTGAAGTATACGATCGTTGCGCCGTTGCCGCCTTGCGAAGACGGCGCAAATTCGAATTTCTTGACGGAACGATGATTTTTCAAATAATCGGTGATCCCTTTTCGAAGCGCCCCGGTTCCTTTGCCGTGGATGATCGTGACTTGCGGATAACCTGCCAAAATCGCGGCATCCAGATACTGGTCGACTTCATGGAGCGCTTGGTCGTAGCGTTCGCCGCGCAGATCAAGCTGCGGCGAAACATGCGCACCCGCCCCGGAGCGCACGACGACCGTCCGCTGTTTCGGCTCTTTTGCCGGAGCGACTGGCGTCAGATCTTTTTCGGGGACTTGCATTTTCAAAATGCCGAGCTGGACTTGCCACTCGTTGTGGTTGACGCGGTGGAGCAATGTCCCGCGCTGGCCGTATGTTTCCACCAGCACTTCATCGCCCTCATGGAATGTTTTTTTCTCTTTAGCTTTTTTCAACACTTTATTATGCGACAAATCGACTTCGTCTTGATGAAGCCCTTTTAATTTTGTTTTAGCTGCGATCAGCTGATGCTCTTTGACATTTCCTTTTTGGCCGCTCGTCAGCTGCAGTTTGCGAATATCGCTGATGATCTTGTCTGCTTCCTCTTCCGCATCATTCACCAGGATATTGGCGCGCTTTTTGGCTTTGTTCAGCTCTTTTTCGCGTTCTTCGAAGAAATATTGATAGGCTTCCTTCAAATCCAGATAAAGCTTTTCAGCTTTTTCTTCGTAGCGGCGGTATTCTTGGTATTCGGTCTCTGCCATTTTGCGCTGATTTTCCAGATCGCTGATCATTTCGTTCAGATCTTGCGACTCATCATTCATGATCGTTTTGGCGTTTTCAATCAACTGCGGGTCAAGGCCGAGGCGTTTTGAAATTTCAAACGCGTTTGAGCGTCCAGGTACGCCGATCAAAAGGCGATATGTCGGACTCAGCGTATCAACGTCGAATTCCATGCTGGCGTTGATCGTTTTCGGCCGGTTGTAGCCGTAGATCTTCAGTTCCGGATAATGCGTCGTCGCCATCACCATGCTGCCCTTCGCTGCAAGATCATCCAAGATCGCGATCGCCAGCGCCGCACCTTCTTGCGGATCAGTCCCGGCACCCAGCTCATCGAACAAAACGAGCGAACGTGCATCAGCTTTTTTCAAGACTGAGACGATCGTCGTCATATGAGAAGAGAATGTCGATAAGCTCTGTTCGATCGACTGTTCATCGCCGATATCAGCGAAAATCTCATTAAAGATCCCCATTTTCGAATCTTCGCCGACAGGGATCGGCAGCCCGCTTTGCGCCATCAGCTGCAATAGCCCAAGTGTTTTCAGCGTGATCGTTTTCCCGCCGGTATTCGGACCGGTGATCACGATCGTTTCGACATCGCCGCCGATATAAATATCGTTTGCGACAACGGTTTTTGGATCCAACAGTGGATGGCGGGCTTGTTTAAAGTAAATTTGATTGTTTTCAGCGATCTGCGGCACAGTCCCGTGAACGCTCTTGCCGTAATAGGCGCGTGCATTGATCTCATCCATCCGCCCCAGCAGATACGCATTTTGTAAAATCGCCCGTCGCTCAGGCACCAGTTTGGCTGAGAGTTCTGCCAAGATCCGTTCGATCTCTTGACGCTCGCGGATCTGTGCCTGCCGCAAACGATTATTCAATTCAACGACAGCGCGCGGTTCGATAAAAAGTGTCTGGCCGGAACCGCTCTGGTCATGGACCACACCGCCGAACACATTGCGATACTCTGCTTTGACCGGCAGTACGTAACGGTCGTTGCGCATCGTGATCAATGTGTCGGTCAGATATTTGGCCTTTTGCCGCAGCATATCATCGAGTTCCTGGCGGATATTCGCCTGAAGACGGGTGATCTGCTGGCGGATACTGCGCAATTCGCTTGACGCCTCGTCGGTCACTGTACCGTCTTCATCGAGCGAACGCTGCAAATCGCGCCGCAGTTCCGGCAAGATCGTCAGCTGGTCACTCAACCCATAAAGTGTCGGCAATTCGACTTCATTGTCGCGCATCCCGGCAAAAAAGTTTCCCAGCTCTTCGGCGGCTTCTAAAACGCGCCGCACTTCGACCAGTTCCGCGCCGTTCAAATCCGCGCCGATCTCGATCCGCTTCATATGCGGGTCGACATTCGCAAGCTTCGGCAGCGGGATCCCGCCTTTCAGCCGCAAGACGGTCTGCCCGTCTTGCGTTTCCGCCAAACGGTCTTCTAATTTATCCTTGCTGCTTGCCGGCTGCATTTTTGTGATCAATTCTTTTCCTAAGTGCGTCCGTGAAAATTGGGCGACTTGCTGAATGATCTTTGGAAATTCCAATGTTTGAAATATCTTTTGATTCACAATTTCTCTCCTTCTAATAAAAGAAAAAGCTGAACGATGCCGCTCAGCCTAGTTTACTTCACGATATTCGTTATCCAAAGCCGATAGATCTCTTTGGAAAAGTGCGGGGTGTCTTGTGTGATCAGACGGGCCAAGCCGCTATGGCGAAAAATATTTTGCGTGCTGTCTAAAGGAACCAGCGAAAGGATCCACAAAACCATAAAGATCACGAGATACGTATTGATGAATGCGATCACTCCGCCGCCGATCCAATCCGTTGTCTGCGGGATCGGGGTAAAGCGCAGGGCATCGGCGAAGATCCCGACAAAATGGATCAACAGCCAGCCGATGAATAAAATCAGCATGAACGCAAACGCTGCGTAAAATGCCTGATCGAGTTTCAGCGAGATCTCATGACTGAAAAAAACCAGATTGCTATCGGTCGTGACCGATGGATAAGGGATCAGCAATTCAAATTTGGGACCTACTTTAGCGTATTGCAGTTTGGCGATCAAAAAAGTGAGAGCATATCCAAACAAATAAAAAGCTTCCAGCGCGATTCCCTTGCGGGCGCCGCCGTAAGTTCCGATCGCTAAAACGATCAATATCAGCAAACTAATCAGCATCGTGTTCCCTCACTTTTTCTCCTGCGGCGCTTTCGTTTTGGAGCCGCTTGTCAACTGCGAAATTTTGTCTTCTGCTGCTTGCAGATCTTCTTCGAGTTGAAAGATCCGCTCTTGCTTTTTCAGCTGGTCGTTGATCGCGTTGACAGCTAAAAGCACCGCACTGTCTTCCGTCGAGATCTCCGGCGCCAGCCGCTTGATCTGTTCAAGCTGGTCATTGAAGACTTTCATTACTTCATCCATCTGCCGGCGCGTTTCATGTCCGATGATCGTATACGGCTTCCCGTGGATCGTCGTTTTGTATCGAAAATTTTCTTCAGCCATTGACCTAACCCCTCCAGAAAGTCTCACTGAAAAAAGCCCCGTGTCGATTCACGAGGCTTTTTTGTAGATTTACTCTTCCTCTTCTTCAGCAAAAGCACTGAAGACGCCTTCGACAAAATCCCATTCCGCGTCGGTTTCGATTTCCATCAATTCGCCTTCGGAGCCATCTTCGTTTTCGATGTAGGCATAAGCGCCGACTTCGATCTCTTCGTCGGAATCTTCATCTGTACTTGCCGGATAAACGAGAACGTAATTTTTGCCGAATTCTTCCTGACCATCGATCGTCATCAGGATCTCGTACAATTCTTCATTGCCGTTTTCGTCAACAAGTGTGATATATTCATGATTTTCTTTTTCATGATCGTGTTCGTGGTCATGTGTGTGTATATGTTCATCTGCCATCATTTTTTCCTCATTTCCTGCTGTTGGCATCGAGATAATTTTGTAAAATCATCATCGCTGCAAGCTTATCGATTACTTTTTTGCGTTTATTTCTAGAGGTGTCCGCTTCTTGGATCAGCATTCGTTCTGCTTGGACGGTCGTTAAACGTTCATCTTGATAATAAACAGGCAAGTGAAATAACTGCTCGAGCTTTTCCCCGTAAGCAAGCGATGCTTCCGCGCGGGGGCCGATCGAGTTGTTCATATTTTTCGGCAGTCCGACGACAAATGAATCGACTTCATATTCTTCGACCAGTTCTTTCAAACGATCGAACCCGAATTCGCCAACGGCTTCATCGATCCGAATGATCTCGATTCCTTGGGCAGTCCAGCCGAACGGATCGCTAAGTGCTACGCCGACCGTTTTTGAACCAACATCAAGTCCCATGATCCTCATTGGGCATCAATACTCTGGTCCTTAAGATAAGATCGAACCAACTCTTCCATCACTTCATCGCGTTCATATTTTCTGATCAGGTTTCTGGCATCTTTGTAGCGGGGAATATATGCCGGATCTCCCGAAAGCAAATAGCCGACGATCTGGTTGATTGGATTGTACCCTTTTTCTGCCAATGCTTCATAAACTAATGGAAGCATTTTCTTTATTTCCTTCTTGCGGTTATCATCAAAATCAAAACGGACTGTTTCATCAGTATAGCCCATCTATCTTCACCTCTATTCTTCCATACATCTCCTATTTTACAAGAAAGCACTTGAAAGCACAAATAAATATTTTTTTGATAGCTAGGTCGCTTTTTTAACGCTCTGCGCGGCCGCATCGATAAATTTCTATTGAAAATTTTCCTTGCAATTCAATTTTAACTAGAGGTATACTAGAAAAGTACTGCGGGTGTAGTTTAGTGGTAAAACAGAAGCTTCCCAAGCTTCCGTCGCGAGTTCGATTCTCGTCACCCGCTTTTATTTTTAACTCTGAGAAACATTGATTTAACAGCATTTTGTTTTAAAACTCCTGTTGTCCTTCAAAACCGTGATTTCATTAAATGTCATAGAATATCAAACTAAACAGAAGGAATTACAGAAGGAATTTGAAAGCCCAAAACTCAAAAGTGTCAAGGGAAGGAACCTTCTTTTTTTATTCGTAAAAAATATAAATGAGAAGGAATTCAAAAAAAGCAGAATCGCGAGGCAGTATCAATTCTATAAATTAAAATATTTAGTGCTGGTGGAAAATCCTTTGGGGTTTTCTTCTAGCACTTTTTTATTTAATAAAGATATCCAAACTAATAAACTGTCGTCGACCAAAGCCACCAGTCATCTGGAAAGGATATCTCCATGGACAACCAGGCTTGAAAACTTTTGGATTCCATAGATAAAAATCTCTCTCAGCAAAAACGAGCTAACGCTTCGTATGTCCGTGCACCATTGACCTATCAGCTGATCACCTACCGCAATGCGTAATCAAAATCGAAAACAAATCGTTGTCATAAAGTGGCAAGAAACTGATATGATTTATTTCTATCAAACCAATTTTCCTTTTATCCTTTTATCCTTTTATCCTTTTATCCTTTTATCCTTTTATCCTTTTATCCTTTTATCCTTTTATCCTTTTATCCTTTTATCCTTTTATCCTTTTATCCTTTTATCCTTTTATCCTTTTATCTAGTTTAATAAAACTATCATTCGTTCGAATGCGAATCAATGAAAAAACGAATTCTATTGACATTTATCCGCTTTTTTAATCCCAGAGGAATCAAAATGTTGGTCCCAAAAACTCAGCGCAAGCTTTCTCCTCCATAAAATCATCAGATAATCCAAAATGAAGCCGCCGAAGTGGCAACAAAAGTGTTCAGCTTCGAAAAAAATGAAGTTGCTTTCGGAATATCGTTTGTTTGGATATCGGGTCTGTGGCATCACTTATGTCACAGGCCCCTTTCTTTTCAAAAGGGCAAATGATTCAATTTTTTCAGCCGCAGAATTATACTTGAGAAAATCAATCGGAAAGCGGTGAGGTTGTCGTGAATAAAACAAAGTGGCGAACATCTTGGAAAGAGCGGATCAGCTATGGGCTGAGCGATGCGGCAGATAATCTGGTCTTCCAAATGATGACGACGTACTTATTGTTTTTCTACACCGATATTTTCGGTTTAAAACCAGCGCAAGCGGCGCTTTTGTTTCTGATCGCCCGGGTAGCGGATGTGATCGAAAGTCCATTGGTCGGCATGATGATCGACCGCACACACTCGCGCTACGGCAAAAGCCGACCGTTTTTTCTGTGGTTCGCTTTTCCTTATGTCGTCGCCGCAGTGCTGACTTTCGTCACCCCTAACTTTTCGGCTGGCGGCAAGCTTGTTTGGGCGTATGCGACATATTTGAGTCTCGGGTTCTTTTATTCCACAGTGAATCTGCCGGTCACCTCTGTCTTGCCGACTTTGTCCGATAATGATCGGGAGCTGACGCTTTTGGGCGTGATCCGTCAATTTTTCGGCAGTTCCGTCCAGATTTTCGTCGCGGTCGCTACTTTGCCGCTCGTCCAATTTTTTGGGAAGGGCAATGAACAGCGCGGCTTTTTATGGACGATCATTCTTTTTGGACTCATCTCGCTTGTTTTGATCTTGAATACTTTTTTTCATATCAAGGAACGTTTCACACAGCCCGCGATCGCGCATCAGCCGTTCCGCAAGATTTTCAAGGCAGCGTTTGCGAACAAACCTTGGCTGTTGTTTTCTGTGATCATTTTCCTTTTTTGGCTTGTTACTGCGATCAAAAACCAGACAACCGTCTACTATTTTAAATACGTCTTTCATGATCAGAACCTCGTTGCCCGCGCCAATATTTTTACTTTTTCTTCGCTGATCGGCGTCCTGTTGATCATCCGGATCGCCAACCGCTGCGGCAACAAGCGTACGATGATGAGCGGGATGTGGATCGCGCTTTGCGGGCAAATCATTTTGACGGCCGGAAGTCTGCTGCATTCTTTGCCGCTCCTCTATGCTGCGATCACGATCAACTGCATCGGCCAAGGAATGATCGTCGGCTTGATCTCGATCATGATCGCGGATTTGATCCGCTACGGTATCACTCTCGGCGTACAAGCGGAAGGCGTCTTTTCTTCTGCGAGCGATTTTGGCGTCAATTTGGGACTGGGCATCGGCGGCTTGATCACCGCCGGACTATTTGATCTTTCCGGCTACCGCGCCAATCATCTGCAAAATGCGGAAACGCTGCGGATGATCCACTGGAACTATACATGGATCCCGCTGGCGATCTACTTGCTGATGATCACACTATTCCATTTCTATGATGAACGCCTGGTGAAAGGCGAAAAATAATCAGACTTTCCGGTAGCGCTTCATGCCGATGATGTTCAGCCAAGTAAAGACCGCAACGAACAGCAGCAAAACACCAAGTCCCGGCCAGATCGCCGCGAATCCTTGACCTTTGATCATGACATCTGTCAAGATCTTGCCGCCATAGCTGAGCGGAAATAGATAGGCGATTTTTTGGATCCAGTCATTCATCGCGTCCAGCGGGATCAAGCCGGCAAAAAAGATTTGCGGAACGACTACGATCGGAATAAATTGGATCATTTGAAACTCGGAGTTTGCAAACGTCGAGACAAAGATCCCCATCGAAAGCGCGACCAGCGCGATCATGATATTGGAAATGATCACCCATAAAAGGCTGCCTTCGACATGCAAGTCTAAAATAAAGATCGAATAAAAAATAATGATCAGCGTTTGGATCACCGCAAAAATGCCGTAGCCGGTCAAATAACCGAACACGATCTCGCTGCGTTTGACCGGTGTCGCAAGCAGACGTTCGAGCGTACCACTCGTCCGTTCCCGCAAAAGTGCGATCCCAGAAATCAAAAAAACAAAAAAGAAAACGAAAAAGCCAATCAAAACCGGAAAGATTTTATCGAAAAAAGTACTGTCAGCCGTTCCGTACATATAATGATTCGTGACGGAAAAATTTTGGATCTGCGGCTTTTGGCCAGTCGCCTGCGCTGCTTTTTGGAGGACGGCTTTCATTGCTTTCATTTTATCCGCCGTCAAAACATTCGCAAACAGTGCTTTGGCTTTTGCAGTACTGCTTGGGTCTTCATTTTCATAAGAGACTTGAAAAGTCGTCCCTTCTAACGTAATAAATGCATCCAGATCGTGGTCTGCTATTTTTTCTTTGATCTTCTTGTGATCGCTGAAATGCTTGATCTTCACTTCCTTTGCGGGAAATGTCTTGACGATCTCGCTGGGAACACTTCCATCGACCCCGATTTTCAAATGCGTTTCCGAATTCGTATCGAACACAAAATACATCAGCGTCAAAACGAGCACCGGTGCTAAAAGCATCAGGGCGAGCGTCCGCTTGTCGCGCAGCAGTTCTTTGACTACCCGTGTTAAAATCGCATTGAATCGCATCATTTGGCGCTCACCTCAGCCTTCAAAAAGACTTCTTCGATCGTTTTCGCATGAAACTGTTTTTTCAGATCGCTCGGCGTTCCGCGGGCAAAGATCCGGCCGTCGATGATCAGCGCGATCTCATCGCACTTTTCCGCTTCGTCCATCACATGCGTCGTCACGATCAGCGCTTTGCCGGCTTTAGCAAGTGCACGCAGCTGGTTCCAGATCTCAACACGCAGCAGCGGATCGATCCCAACTGTCGGCTCATCCAAAATGATCAGATCCGGATCAGAAAGGAGGGTGATCGCAAGCGACAAGCGGCGCTTCATTCCACCTGAAAATGTACGGACTAAGCGATCAATGTCCGCGGTCAGTTTGACCAGCGCCATATTCTTTTCGATCGCTGCATCAAGCACTGCGCCCTTCATCCCCATTAGTTTGCCGAAAAAAGTCAAATTTTCACGGGCACTTAAATTTTCATAAAGCGCATCGCTTTGGCCCATATAGCCGATCCGTTGAAGAATTTTGCGATCAGGCATCAATTTGCCGAAAATCTCAGTCGTCCCCTGATCAAGCTTTTCCATTCCGAGAAGACACTTGATCGCTGTCGTTTTTCCCGCTCCGCTGGGCCCGATCAGACCCAAGATCGTTCCGGCCGCAACTTCTAATGCGACGTCTTGCAATACGGCTTGATGATCGAACGACTTATACGCGTGCTTCATCTCGGCTACGATCACTTGTTTATTTTCCATGGAGTTCACTCCCGATTTTTTAATAGACAGACTGTCAAATAGTTTGTACAATCCAAGTATAAAAGGTTTGATCTGATCCACAAGCAGAAAAGCGACATAATGGACATTCAGCGAAAACTGCTTATCAATGAAAGAGCGGGGCGTTTGATAATGAAAGAAAAAGATTTGCGGTATCACCGCACCAAACAGCGGATCAATGCGGCTATGGCGAGTTTATTGATAAAAAAGAATTTTGACGAGATCACGGTCAAAAATATTTGCGAGACTGCTGAAATCAGCCGCAGCGGCTTTTATCTCCATTATACGGATAAATATGATTTTGTTGAAAAATATCAGCTGGAAATCATGGCCCGCGGAATGAAAATCATGAAAGAAGTCGCTCCGCGCGGCAGAAAAGCCGTCATGCTCGAGATCTTGCGGTTAATGACGGCAGAAGACAATGTACTGGCACTGCTCCTTTCAGATCACGGTTCCGCCACGATCCAAAATCAAATAAAACAGCTGGTAACAGACAACGCCCGCCAAAATATCCTGCCGCATCTAAAGGGCCTTCCCGATCTGAATGATGTCGAAAAAGAGTATTTACTGGCATTTTTGAGCAATGCGATCTTCGGCACTCTCCAGCACTGGGTCAACTCAGGGCAGAAAGAAACGCCGGAGAAACTAGTCGCGATCCTCGACCAATTCGTCTTCTTCGATTTTGTTTGAACGAGGCAGCATAATAAAAACCCGTCTGATCATGACAGATCGGGCGGGTTTTGCTTGAACACTAAAAAAATCAATGTCCTTTTTTCTTTTGGCGCTTCTTTTCTTGTTTTTTGAGAAACTGTGCTTGCTGGGCAACTTTCTTCCGTGCTTTAGCAGATTTTTTTCGTTGCACTTTCTGCATCTCAAGCGTTTTTTGCATCGTCATTTGGGCTTTTGTCGAGAAAACTGGTCGCTTTTTTTCCCGATTCACCAGCCGCTGCATTCGTTTCGGACTGACTGACTTACCGGTCTTTTTCTTGAAGTCTGCTGCCACGCTTGGTAATTTTTCCAGTTCCGCCGTCAGCTGATGATCAACAAATGCCAAAATTTCACTATTTTTTGGTTCAGCACCGAAAACGTGTTTGTAAATCTTGGTTTTTCCCAGACTTGAGTCTTCAATTAACCCGCACCAAAAACTGCCATCGAAAAAAACTGTAAGTTTCATGATGACCCCTCCTTGATAAAAATTGCACTGGACGACCTGGAGGGAAGGTTACTGACACGGATTTCCCCGTGCTCACGGACTACCAACCGTGATGTGTTTTTGTGCATCTTTATTTTACAAGTCCGCAAACTTTTTTGTCAAACAAATCTATTTCCATATAAAAAAACCGATCCCCCAAAAGGAACCGGTTCAAATAAAACTATTATTCGTCAACGCCGACCATTACGTTGGTTGCTTTTACGATCGCGTATGCTTCTTTACCGACTTTCAAGCCGAGCGATTTGATCGAGTCCATCGAGATCGTGGAAACGAATACGTCGCCGCCTTCTGTTTCGATCGTTACGATTCCATTGACTGCACCGTCTTCGATATTAGTAACTTTCCCTTTGAATTGATTTCTTGCACTTAATTTCATGAATTGATCCTCCTTAAATTTTTGGACGACTTGCATCATATCCAGTATAAATTCTAGTGCGGGTAAAGTAAAACGAAACGGTTTCACGAAGACGCGTTTTGACTGTCCAGCTGGTCCAAATAATGTTTTGCTTCTTGATTGACCGTCTTCAGATCGATCCCCTGCTGACGAGCGGCAAACAGGCAGCCGCAATAGTGCTGGCGGTAGATCCCATATTCTTTCGAGAGTTGGATCGACTGCTGGTAGCCGCCGCCTTTTTTGAAATCGCTCGGCAGATACAAAACGCCGTATCGTTCTTGGAGCTTTAGACCGAGCTGGTTGATCAGCTCCGCATCTTTCATCGGCGAGATCGTGAGCGTACTGGCAAAATAATCATACCCGCCGCACACCGCTTGCTGCGCGGCCAGCGTCAAGCGCAATTGAAAGCACAACGTGCAGCGTTTTCCTTCTTCCGGTTCATTTTCGAGGTCGGCTTCTCGCACCATTCGCACAAACTTTTCCGGTTCGTAGCCTGTTTCGATCACGCCGATCGTCTGTGCATTTCGCTGATTGAATGCCGTGATGAATCTTTTCTGCTCTTCCAACCGCCGGTGGTATTCATTTGCCGGATGGATATTCGGGTTGGCGTAAAGCACAGTCACCTGGGCCGCTTCGCTCAAATTTTTCAGGGTATATGTACTGCACGGTGCGCAGCAGCTGTGCAGCAGAACCCGCGGCTGCGCGTTTTTTGCCTGCCAGTCCGCTTTCATTTTCTGCAGTACTTTATCATAATTGATCTTTTGCTTTTGCATCTTGTCCAAGATTTCCAGCAAATTGATCCATTGTCTTTTTTTCAAATCGATCATTGAAATTTTTTCCTTTCTATCTGAAGCTTCGAAACGGTCTTTCCCTTTGAAAACTTTCAAAATTGTGCCATAATATGAAGCA
This sequence comes from Enterococcaceae bacterium, assembly GCA_022649665.1. Classification (GTDB taxonomy): domain Bacteria; phylum Bacillota; class Bacilli; order Lactobacillales; family Enterococcaceae; genus JALCOL01. Next base: position 198,922 of record JALCOL010000001.1, on the reverse strand, counting down.
GTAGAACCGGAAAGCGAGGGATCCTGATGGCAAATATCACACAAGAAGAAGCAATCAAACTTGCTGAAGAATTGGTTGCTTATACTGAATTAGTCGGCGACAAAAATCCGCAGATTCGCGCAACTGCCGCAAAAGTGCTCGACTATATCAAAGCCACCGAAGCCGTAAAATAAAGCATCCGATAGACGAAGAGGCTGTGACAAAGTTGTCACGGCCTCTTTTTCATTAATATACTTCTTCTTCTTTTTCCTCATCGGGCAGATATTTTTCTTCGAGATTGCTCATCCACCAGCCGAGCAAAGCGCCGCCGATCGTCAAAAGGACACAAGCTAAGTAGCCGCCGATGCCAAAACCCGAATAGCCTTTCGGCACGATCATGATCGTCGAGGCAAAGACGATCCCTAAAATAAAGTGGAACAATTTCGCATATGATTTTTGGAAAATGAAATCCATCACCTTGGATAATCCTAAAACGCAGACCAAACCACCGATCGCCAGCGGCACGATCACACCCAAGTTGCCGTCTTTGAAGCCGTCCGCCATTGCTTTATACATTCCCATATAGACCAAAAAGTTGGAAGGACTGAGGCCGGGCACGATCATTCCGAGGCCGATCAAAAAGCCCGCGATCATCCATGTAAAGAAGTTTTGATCCACTGCTCCGTGGAATAATTTTTCGCCGAATGCTAAGAAGATCAAGCCGACGATAAACGTAATGATCATCACGATCACATCCGCATTGTTGCGGCCTTTTTTGCCGGCTTCTTTCCATAAAGAAGGGACAGTCCCGATAATGCAGCCGACAAAAAACCAGAGGATCGGCGTTTCATAAGTCCCTAACAAAAAGCTGACGACGAAAGAGAGCAAAAACACACCAGTCACACCGCCGAGACCGACCGGGATAAAAAAGAGCACATTTTCTTTGAAATTTTTGGTAAGATGCGCCAAAAAAGAAATGATTCGCTCATAGATCCCGAACACGGCCGCTAAAGCGCCGCCGCTGACTCCCGGCAAAATAAAGCCGGAGCCGATAAACATTCCTTTGACAAAGCGCAAAATCCAGTCTTTTGTCTTTTGATCTTTCAAATGTTGTTTCCCCCTTTTTTATTTGACGAACATCGCGTCGCCAAAGCTGAAGAAGCGGTATTTTTCTTTGATCGCGTGATCATACGCTTTAAGCACCAGCTCGCGGCCGGCAAATGCTGAAACCAGCATCACCAGCGTCGACTTCGGCAAATGAAAGTTCGTTGAAAATGCATCGACGACTTTCCACTGATAGCCAGGGCGGATGAAAATATCTGTCCAGCCGCTGTCAGCTTTGATCTCGCCATCGAATTTTGTGCCGATCGTTTCAAGCGTCCGGATCGAAGTTGTTCCGACGGCCACGATACGCCCGCCACCTTTGCGGACTGCATTCAATTTTGCTGCCGCTTCCGGTGTCAGCCGGTAAAATTCGCTGTGCATCTTATGCTTTTCGATCTCGCTGACATCGACCGGCCGAAAAGTTCCCAAGCCGACGTGGAGTGTCAAATACACCAAATGAACCCCTTTGTCTGCGATTTTCTGCAAAAGTTCCGGCGTAAAATGAAGTCCTGCCGTCGGAGCCGCCGCCGAGCCGTTTTCTTTGGCGTACACGGTCTGATAACGCTCAGGGTCTTCCAAATGTTCTTTGATATAAGGAGGCAGCGGCATTTCGCCTAAGCTTTCCAAAATCTCTAAAAAAATCCCGTCATAGGAGAACTCGACCATCCGCCCGCCGTGTTCCAGCTCTTCAGTCACTTTCCCTTTCAAACGCCCGTCGCCGAAAACGATCTCGGTCCCGACCTTCGCGCGCTTGGCAGGTTTGACCAATGTTTCCCAAGTGTCGCCTGCTTCATCATGGAGCAGCAATACTTCCAGATGTCCGCCGGTATCCGGCTTGACGCCGTATAGTCGGGCGGGCAAAACGCGCGTATCATTCATTACGAGCGCATCTCCCGGATTCAATTCATCGATAATATCAGTAAAATGCTTATCCTCGATCGAACCGGTTTTATGATCTAAAACCAAAAGACGTGAAGAAGAACGGTCTTTCAGCGGAGTCTGCGCGATCAATTCCTGCGGCAGCTCAAAATCAAAATCTTCAGTAGTCAACAAAGTCTCTTCGCTTCTTTCTTTTCAAATATACACGCTCTCTAGTTTAGCATGAAACATATTTTTTCACTATACAACTCCTGCGCTCTGAAAAAAATTAATCTTTTTGCAAAAAAAGCGGACCTGCGACATAAGTGATGTCAAAGGCCCGGCACCGAATGAACGGCGTTCCAGCAGTTTTTAGTGAAATAGGTGGCTTTGATGCGAACGCTGGGCAAGCTTTTCCGTTTGGCGGGAAAGCCACGGATAAAGGACCGCGCCCAATACCGCAAAAAAGATCCCGACAAACAAAATGATCAAAATATATTTGTAGGCATTCGGCCAGTAGATCCCGCCGGAAGCTTCACGCAGCAGATTGACCGCGTGCGTGAACGGCAAGAACGGATTGATCCGCTGGAAAAATTTTCCCGAGAGCTGGATCGGGAAATTCCCGCCGCCTCCCGAAATCGAAAGCACCAGAATGATCACCGCTAAGCCCTTGCCGATATTGCCAAGGTTCGCCACCAGCGAATACAAAAGCGATGTAAAGGCAAATGAAATCAAAAGCGAAAAGATCAGGCTCCAGCCCGGCGATACTGTATAAGCCTTCAGCAGAAAGACATTTCCCAAGACAACGATGAGCGCTTGCGCGAGTCCCATCGTGTAAAAGGTCAGCATCCGCGCCATATATTGTTCGCGCATCGTGAAGCGGCCGCGGTCTTCCTTTTCCAGATAAACTTTGGTTGTCGCGACACTGGCGAAAAGAAGCGCCCCGACCCACAGGCAAAGCGCCGTATAAAACGGTGCAGAGGCGGAACCATATGTCGGGATATCATATAAATTGTTTTCTTTCAATTGGACCGGTTTAGCGATAAAGTCGCTTTCCTGATCAGCATCGGTTTTGAGCAGTTTGATCAATTGACCCAGATCGACTTCATTCTCGCCTTTTTGGATAGCAGCCGCTGCTTTTTTGATGCCATCTTGGATCGTCGGCCAATCATTTTGGATCATCTCATCTGCAAAATCGACCGCTTTTTCAACCGTTGGAAATTTTTCGTTAATGAGCGTGAGTGTATTCGTCAAGTCGCTCTCGATCCCCGGCCAATCTTTTTGCATAAAAGTGGCGGCTTGGCTCAGTTGTTGTTCGACACTCGGCAGCTCGTTTTGATACAGTGCAGCTCCTGTATTGATGCCGCTGACGATACTGCCCATATGTCCATTCAAAAGCGTGTTGGCGTCGTGGATCTCGGTTTTGATCGCCGGCAGCTCTTGTTGATACTTTTCCAAAAGAGCGAGTGCATTTTCGATCGTTGCTTTGGTCTGATCCAGCAGTGTCGCTAAATCGATCTTTTGCGCCGCTGCCAAGACACTTTGTGCGTTCGACAGACCAGCGATCCCGGCATCCAAAATCGCAGCGATTCCTTGCTGCAATGCGTTTTGATCGATACTTTGGATCGCAGCGGAAACCTTTTGGGCTTTTTCGCCTGCTTCCTCAAGCGCTTGTGCCAGCTTCACACGATTTTCCGGTGTATCCTGATCGATTAATGCGCGGGCCTGCGTCAAAGCTTCTTTGGCAAGTGCAAGATCGGCTTCGGCCGTCTTGAGCTTCTCGATCACTTTTGTCCAGTCGCCCAGCTGTTTTTCAAAAGCCGCGATCAGCCCTGCTAGAAACGCCTGCACGTTTTCAGCGGAAGCGATCTGTGAATCGAGCTGCTGCTTCAAAGAATCTTTTTGTGCTGGCGTAAGCGGGCTGTTTTTGACTGCTTGAGCCCATGTTCCGCTGTTATTTGCGATAAATTGGGCGACAGTATCGACGGAAGATAATCCGGCAGCAACGCCCGCTTCCAGCTGCGGCAGATCGGCTTTGATCGCCTCGGCACCGCTTTGTGTTTTAGCCGCGACCTCTGCGGCATCAGCCGTCATTTGATCGATTTGCGGCAGAATGTCTTGGACTTTTTGGATGACTTCTACACCGCTGCGCGCTTCATTGATCCCTTCACTCATTGTGGAAGCGATCTGATCAAAATCACTGTCGACCATGGCGACTTGTTTGCCGGCATTTTGGATCTCAGGGATCTTTTGCTGGAGCGTCAAAATGACTCCCGCTTCATTTTTCAATGCGGGCATCTTTTGATTCAGTTCGATGACTTTTTTGCTGAGCGCATCGACTTGCGGTAAATACGCGATGAACTGATTTGCCTGCGCCAGCTTATTCTCCATTTCCGGCATTTTCGCTTTCAAATCGCTGACTTGCGCTAGATAACCGTTGATCTCGTCTAGATGGTCATTTGTCGTCAATACCAGATTTTTGACTTTTTCAAGATCGACCGCATGCGCATCGATATCATACCCGAGCTGATTGAAAGCTTTCAGCAATGTCGAGCTGACAGTTTTGATAAATTCATTCGTGATCGTCTCTTGAAGACTGCTGGCACCTTTGACCGTAATGTTCGGAGCAACTGCATTGATTTTTTTATTGACATAATAATCGATCTCCGGCTTCTTGATGTCGCCTTTAGTGAAACTCAGCAAATCTTTTGAGAAGTTTTTCGGCAGATAGATGCCGGCATAATATTTGCCCGATTTGACGCCCTCTGTCAGTTCATGCTTCGAATGGACGAAGTGCCAGCCGAGCTGCTTGTTTTGATGAAGGTTTTTGATCACTTCGTCGCCGATATTGATCGTCTTCCCTTCAAGCGCCGCCTTCTCATCGGCACTGTAAACCGCGATCGGCAGCTCGCTTGCGTTCGAATACGGGTCCCAGAGTGCTTCGATATTGAACCATGCATATAAGGAAGGAATGATCATCAATGCCAGCACCAAGCCGAACGCTAATGGGTTTTTGAAGATCCGGCGCCAATCTTGGCGGTAGAGATATGCTATTTTTTTAAGTTTCTTCCACATTTATTTCACCCTCGTTTTTACGAAGGCTACTTTATCACATCGAGCAATTCTTGCAACCGACAACTTGAAAGAATTGTCGCGTTTTTCATTTCGGCATTTCAAGTGCTAATTCGTGAAAGCGCTCGAATAATTTTTGCAGCTCACTTTCCAGCTCATCGGCTGTCCCTTGTTTATAATCAATAATTTTGGGCGGTGTAGCTGCATAATCGTACAAGCGGTCGGGAATCGCCGTTCCATCTTCATCAAAATGAAAGATGATCTCGGGATGCGCCTGATGTTCGCCGCAATATCCCGGCAATAAAAAGCCGATCGCATAATATCCTTCGCCGTATTTCTTGCTGAGATCTTGCAAGCGCCAAAAACCGTCATTGTGGAATTTCATCTCACCTAACGGAAATTGCTTTTGCAGCTCGATAAAGTCTTTTTTCGTAGCCATCAAAATTCCCCCTTTTCCGTTATTATACCCAAGAACAGCGCACTTGGCTCTTCAAAGTGTTTTTCCTTCGGCAAGAATCGATGGAAATGTTTTATGAAAATAACCGTATGGCAGCGGTGCGGCATTTTGAACAGAGAAATGCTTGCCAACCGCTGCTGCCAGCTGCTTTGAATTTTGCCGGATCACGGCCAAGCCGGGCATCGATCCTTTGAAAGATTCCGCTTCGACCAGAACGATCAAGCCGACCTGTTTTGCCAGATCAAGTTGATGCTGCTGGATCTGATACATGATCGGCAAAAGCGAACGCTCGCTGCAGCACATGTAGCACGTTTTCTTTCGCCGCTTTTGGTTGAGGGCAAACAAGTCCGGCAGTGAGCCACTCTGTTCAGCAAAATAAAATTCCGCACACTCGATATTGTTTTGGCGGCACAGTTCTTGAAGCTGCAGCTTTTCTTTTAACGTCCAGCTGTTTCGGTGAACCCCCATCAGCACGAGCCGATCATAATGGTACCGCGCTAAAAAACGCAGCAGCTGACGATAGCTCTGGTGATGGCAGTGGAAAGTTTCCGGAAAAAAAGGTTGATCGAGCGGCTGATTCATCAAGAGCAGATCCAAGCGATCAGCGGCAAACATGTAGTCGGTCTTGCGCATCGAATTGTTTTCGCTGATCGCACCGACTGCCTTGAGGGCGATCAACTCTTCTAAGATTTCCTTCTCGCGTTCAAAAGAAAAATCAGAGAAAAATGTCAGTAAACGATAATTTTTCACTGCCAATTGTTCTTGAATTTCGCGCATCAGCACACTGCGGCTGCGATGAAAATCATTTTGCAACACGAGCCCGACCAGATTCGCATGCGGGTTCCTAAGCGCTTGCGCATGAAAATTCGGCTGGTATTTCAATTCACGGATTGCTTTTGCAACACGCGCTCTCGTCGCTGGCGACATTGACCCGAATCGTCCTTGCAAATAATTAGTGATCGTCGATTTTGACACTCCAGCCCGTTCTGCCACTTGGCGGATCGTCACTTGAGTTTTCACATGCTCACTCCTTACGATTGTTATCTTTACCATATAGTACGCAGTGTGAACAAGCAACTATTGTGTCCGGCTTTCGCCGAGCTTTCAGTGCACAAAAAAAGGCAGTACAAAACTCGCTGGTTTTGCACTGCCATTCCTGTGGAGGAACCACAAAGAAATTTACAAGCACAGCATAAGCATAGCATATTCGTTATCTTTTGTAAATACAACGTATGCGCGATTTGAAACTTTTTTGTCAAAACAAAATTTGATTTTGACTATAAATTCATTTGACAACTTTAATAATCCGTGATAAATTAGTGGCAACTTATCGACAAAGACGAGAAGAGTAAATCAAGTCTGCTGATCAAGAGAGCTGTTGGCTGGTGCAAAACAGTGAAGCGCTGATTGAAACACATCTCCAAGTCGAATTTCCGAAAACTAGTAGGGAATTCCGGGCGCACCGTTACTGCAGAAGTTTATCGACTTCCCAAGTCTGTACTCCGCAAGGGGACAGAGAATAAAGGTGGAACCACGTGAAATCACGTCCTTTGGCTATTTACAGCCAAAGGACTTTTTTTATTTTAAGGAGGCGTCACATGGACTATATCCAAAGTATTTTACCCGAATTATTATCCGGTACCAAAATGACATTAGGCATCTTTGCATTGACTCTGGTCTGTTCGATTCCGCTGGGGATGATCCTCGCCCTCTTGATGAATTCGCGGATCAAGCCGCTGAAATGGATCTTGAATGTGTATGTTTGGCTGATGCGCGGCACGCCGCTTCTCTTGCAGCTGATCTTCGTTTTCTATGGTCTGCCGCTGCTCAAATTTGCAGTTGGCGGTTATGTCTTCAGTTTCACGATGAGCCGTTTTGGTTCAGCCCTGTTCGCCTTCATTTTGAACTACACCGCCTACTTTGCGGAGATCTTTCGCGGCGGGATCCAATCGATTCCGCGCGGTCAATATGAAGCAGCAAAAGTATTGCGTTTGAGCCGCTGGCAAACAGCACGCAAGATCGTCATTCCGCAAGTGATCAAGATCGTTCTTCCTTCTGTCGGCAATGAAGTGATCAATTTGGTCAAAGACTCCTCTCTCGTTTACGTCGTTGGCCTGGGGGATCTCTTAAAAGCCGGCAAGATCGCGATGAGCCGCGACGTGACCCTCCTGCCGCTGATCCTGGTCGGCATGATCTATCTGGCCATGACGGCTGTCTTCACTTTCATTTTGAAACATCTCGAGAAACACTATCAATACTATAAATAAAACGGAGGCGCGCCATGTTAGAGATCAAACATTTGAACAAAAGTTTCGGCAGCCGCAAGATCATCACTGATCTGAATCTGGTGATCGAAGACAAGAAAACCTTAGCGATCGTCGGTCCTTCCGGCGGCGGAAAAACAACGCTTTTGCGCTGTTTGGCTGGCTTAGAGACGATCGATTCCGGCGAACTGCTGCTGGACGGAAAAGTCTTTCATCCGGATGAAATGGAAAATGCTTCACAAATCGTCGGTATCGTTTTTCAAGACTTTCAGCTGTTCCCGCATCTTTCCGTTTTGGAAAATATCACACTGGCTCCCGAAATGGTGCTGAAAAAGTCGAAAAAAGAAGCCGCTAAAGATGTCGAACCTTTGATCGAACAGCTTCAGATCGACAATTTGATCCAACAATATCCTTACCAATTATCCGGCGGACAAAAACAACGTGTCGCGATCGCCCGCGCATTAGCTATGAAACCGCGAATTTTAGGTTACGATGAACCAACCAGCGCACTTGATCCTGAGCTGCGCCAAGAAGTGGAAAATTTGATCACTAGTTTGAAAAAGAGCGGTATGACTCAGATCATCGTGACCCACGATCTGGCCTTTGCCGAAAAAGTCGCCGATCAAATGTTGAAAGTCGCCCCTGTCAAATAAATTCTAGGAGGATTTTTATGAAAAAGAAAACTTGGATGCTAGCTGCACTTGCAGTAATCGCGCTTTTATTCACCGGCTGCTCGGTACAAAAACAAAGCTCTGACAGCAAAACAAAAGAATCGACTGCCAGCAGCAAAACCGCGCCAAAAAACACTTGGGAAACTGCACAAAAGAGCAAAACGATCACGATCGGTTTGGATGATACCTTCGTGCCAATGGGCTTTCGCGACAAGTCCGGTGAGATCGTCGGTTATGATATCGATCTGGCCAAAGCCGTCTTTGCTGAATACGGCATCACCCCGAAATTCCAGCCGATCGACTGGTCGATGAAAGAAACCGAATTGAAAAACGGCACGATCGACCTGATCTGGAACGGCTATTCCAAAACGCCCGCCCGTGAAAAAGATGTTTTATTCAGCAATGACTACATGAAAAACAAACAAGTCGTCGTAACTTTGAAAGATAAAAATATCAATAATGATCAAGAAATGAAAGACAAGATCATCGGCGCGCAAAACGGCTCCTCCGGTTACGATGCCTTTAACAACCAACCGAAAAAATTGAAAGATCTTGTAAAAGATAAAGATGCGGTCCTCTACGACACGTTCGATGAAGCCTTTCTTGATTTAAAGGCCGGCCGGATCGACGGACTTTTGATCGACCGAGTCTATGCCAATTACTACCTCTCTCATGAAGATGATCTCTCCAAATATACGATTTTCGACAGCGGCTTCAAGAGCGAAGACTTTGCCGTCGGGATGCGCAAACAAGATAAAGAATTAGATGCCAAGATCAATGATGCTTTCAAGAAATTAAAAGAAGACGGCAAGATGAAAGAAATTTCGCAAAAATGGTTCGGCGAAGATGTGACCGCCGATTAACAAAAGAGGAGCAGGTCCCCGCGGGGACTTGCTCCTCTTTTGTTGATTCTCAATTACATAAAATGATCAAAGTTTCCCGTGACTTTCTTCAAGCGCACGTTCTTGTTCCGGCGTCAAGTATGCTGTCGGTGCCGGCCCATGACCCATGCGTTTTTCGATCCACCAAGTCAAAAGGAACGCGAGCGTCCCGCAGACACAGCCGAAAACGATCGGCAACAGACCGAACGGTTCCCCGGCAAGCTGCCAGATAACTGCTGAAATAGAACCAACGATGATCGAAACGATCCCGGTATAACGGGTCGCTCCTGGGCAAGCGAGCCCCAGCGCGTACGCCGCAAACGGCCCCGCACTTCGCAGCGCAAAAGCGAACAAGTTCATCGTGATCAGACTGACCCCTAGTGTTCCGATAAAGATCGAGCCCAAGCAGATCACGACGTTACAAGCACGTGTGATAAAAATCAATTTATGATCGGCGATCGAAGGATTGATATGCCGTTCATAGATATCTTTTACGAACATCGTCGAGGCGGCCAGCAGGTTCGAGTCGGCACTCGAGATCGTCGCGGCGATGATCGCCGCACTGACCAGCCCGCCGACAAACTTCGGCGCGTAATTCGCTGTTGCCCAAGTAAGCGCAGTCGTTCCGGCACCGCCATCCAGTCCCGGATTAGCAGAAAGCGCCGCTAAACCGATCAATGTCGGGAAAAACGCGATCGCTGCCATCATCAAGCCCGAAAGCAGAGCGGCGCGGCGTGCGGTTTTTTCGCTGTCAGCTGCTTCAAAACGAGAAACCATTTCCGGTCCCGAAAGAAAAGTACAGAAATAGTTGAAGATCAAGCTCAAGATCATCAAAACGCCGATCTTGTTGAGGTCTAAATCAACTGGCGGGATTTTTGAAGTGATCGCGTGCCAGCCGCCGACCCCTTCGATCACGAATGGTGTCGTGATCGCCAAACCAATAAAGATAATGAAATATTGGATCAAATCGCTGATCGTATCTGCCATCAAGCCGCCCATCGTCGTGTAGAAGATGATCACGCCGCCAGCTAAAAAGAGCGAGATATTGACCGAAAGGCCAGTCAAGCTCGAGATAACGGAAGCTGACGCTAAAATTTGCGAAGACGTCAAGCAGAAAAGCGAAGCGATATTCAACACTGCGGTGATCAAGGCGGACGGTGCCCCGAAGCGGCGATACAATACTTCCGGGATCGTCACGGCCAGCGTTTTGCGGATCTTCGGCGCAAAATACGCCATCGGGATCATCGCGATACTTGCTGCCAAGACATACCAAGCTGCTGACATTCCCCAGCCGTCGAACGCTTTGGCCGCCAACCCTGTCGTACTGCCGCCGCCGACGTTATTTGCTGAAAGCGAAGCGGCAATGAATAATAGTCCCATCGAGCGGCCGGCGACCATATAGTCCGAACTCGTCCGGATCTTATATTTATTAACTAAAAAGCCGATCAACAACATCCCGCCCAAATAAATAATTACGATTGCTAATTGTAATGGATGAACATTCACATTTTTTCCTCCCTATTGCTCCTTTTTGTTTCACATCAATTTGTAATAAATTTTGCCATATTTTCATTTTTTGATTGGTTCTAGCCGCTGCTAGTGATATACTGGAAAACAATTCATCATCAGGAAGGGGATCGATCATATGATTTTGAATTTTGAAAATGTTTCGTTGGTAAAAAACAATAAAAAACTATTGGATCAAATAGACTGGCAAATCGCACCGCATGAACACTGGGGGATCCTCGGATTGAACGGTGCCGGCAAAAGCATGCTGCTGCAAATGGTCACGGGTCAAGTGTGGCCTTCTTCGGGAAATCTGACTGTACTGGGTGAAAAATTCGGCCAAACGTCGATCCCTTCTTTGCAAAAAAGGATCGGCTGGGTCTCCAACGCCCTCCAGCAGAAGCTGCATCAATTCGACACAGTCGAGTCGATCGTTTTATCCGGCAAATTCGCGAGTATCGGCGTATATGAAAAAACGACCCGCGAGGATCTTGAAAAAGCGGCCGAAATCCTAGAAGTCTTGGGAATCGCCGAGATCCAAAAACGTCCGTATGAAATGCTCTCGCAAGGTCAGCGCCAGCTAGTGCTCGTTGCACGTGCGATGATGAGCGATCCGGAAGTTTTGATCCTGGACGAACCATGCAACAGCCTCGACTTGTTTGCCCGCGAAGAACTTTTGCAGATCTTTAAAAACTTAGCAAATCAGGAAAACGGCCCGACGCTGATCTATGTCACGCACCATGTCGAAGAACTGCTGCCGGTCTTCAGCCACGTCATGCTGCTGAAAGCCGGAAGAGTGATCCGTCAAGGTTCGCGCAAAGAGATCTTGAATCGTCAGACGCTTGAAACGTTTTACGGCAAAGGCGTCCACTTTATTCCCTATCTGCAGGAGCGTCTTGCGATCATCCCGGAGCTAAAGGCTGAATAAATGATACTCAAGGAGATCACATCCGTAATATAAAGCCCTTTCATTTTCAGTCAAAGAATCAGTCTTGCCAGCTGATTCTTATTTTTTTTTACTGTTTTTACCGTGGATGATCGAGCGGAAAGCATTCTTCAATACATCGAAGAAGCCGATCGAACGCACCATGTGGTCTGGTGCGATATAATTGCTGATTGCCCGCAGCACTTTTTTTGGATGTTTCGAAGAGAATGAAAAAGTGCCGTCGCGTTTGGTTTGAAACGAATAGCGCGGGATCCATTTGCCGCCAAAGACGACCGCGGCGGTCACATAATTCACTTCATCCCACGGAATTTGAATAAATTTCTGCGGATTGCGCGCATCATAAAATTCAAATCCTTTATCGCCGATCATCACTTCGCCATATTGTGCGATCCCCAAAAATGCGGTCGCTTCCATGACCAGATCGACTTTTGTGTTCAATGACTGTACCATATTCTCCTCCCTCTTTGATCGAGCTGAACTTTCAAAAAATAAAAAAGGCAAAATCCATAAAAAGAGAACGCACAGAGCTCCGCGGAGTGTTGTGCGTCCTCTTTTACTATTCGATTATAGCAAATGAATCAGGTGTCCGACAATCCCTACAACGAACAATCCCAAAATGATAACGATCGGGGAAACTTTTTTCCGCAAAAGCCACATACAAAGGAAAGTCAAGAGAAGCGGTGCCAGCCCCGGGATCAGCTGGTTCAAGTTGTCTTGCAGCGTCGTCACTTTCGTCGCAGCGAGCGCTTTGCCTGAGCCTACTTCTTCGAGCGCTTTTTTGATTCCTTCTGCGCCGCCCGGCAGTTTGTCCCACTCGATATAAGCACCTTTACTCAGTTTGACTTCAGAGACGATCGGCACGAATTTGATATTGACCCATCTTTCTACCAAAGCCGCCAAGACGAACATCCCGAGGATCGATGCGCCTTTCGTGACGTCTTGCAAAAGACCGCCTGACATATCTTCCGTGATCTTCGATCCGGCACGGTAGCCGAACTCTTGTGTGTACCACATGAATGCCCAGCGGATGATATTCCAAGCAACAAAGAAGATGATCGGTCCTAAAATATTGCCGCCAAGCGCTAAGGAAGCTCCAAGCGCTCCGAGCATCGGACGAACGGTAAACCAGAACACCGGGTCACCAACACCGGCGAGCGGCCCCATCATCCCGACCTTGACCCCCTGGATCGCGACATCGTCGACGGGTGCACCGTTCGCACGATCTTGTTCAAGTGCCAGCGTAACTCCTAAAATCGGAGAAGCCAAGTATGGGTGAGTATTAAAGAATTCCAAGTGGCGTTTCAATGCTGCAGCCCGGTCTTCTTTGGTTTTGTATAATTTCTTGATCGCCGGGATCATGGCGAAACACCAGCCGCCATTTTGCATCCGCTCATAGTTCCAAGAACCTTGGATAAATGTCGAGCGCCAAGCAACGGCTAAGCGGTCTTTTTTCGTTAATTTGATTTCTTCAGCCATTTCTTCTCTCTCCTTTCTTAATAATCATTCAAAATATCGCCAAGCGGGTCGCCGCTTCCTCCGCCGCCTCCGGCAGAAGAGCCGCCCATCTTGGAGAGGTTCAAGTAGATCAAAGCAAACGAGATCCCCAATGCACCTAGGGCGATCAAGGTCAATTCAGAAATTGCCGCAACGACAAAGCCGATAACGAAAAACGGCCATACTTCACGGGAAGCCATCATATTGATGACCATCGCGTAACCAACGGCAACGACCATTCCGCCGCCGATCGCCATTCCATCTGTCAGCCAAGCCGGCATCGAATTCAAGAAAGCTTGGACGGTATGAGCGGGAATGACCAAGAGTGCAGCCGCAGGGATCGCGATCCGCAACCCTTGCATGCAGATCGCAACGATCTGCCACATCGAGATTTTGCGCATATCGGCATCTTCAGCCGCCCGGTCCATGAAATGGACGATCGGCACTGCCAAGGTACGAACGATCATCGTCAAGAACAAACCAGCGACTGCCAGCGGGATCGCCACTGCGATCGCGGTAGAAACGCCTTTGACGCCTTGACCGCCTAATACTAAAATAATTGCGGATGCAACGGAAGCCAGTGCAGCATCCGGTGCTACGGCTGCTCCGATATTCGCCCAGCCAAGTGCGATCATCTGAAGCGATCCGCCCAGAATGATTCCGGCTTCTAGATTTCCGGTAACGAGCCCGATCAGCGTACATGCAACGAGTGGTTGGTGGAACTGAAATTCATCCAGGATCCCTTCCATCCCTGCGAAAAACGCGACGATGACGACTAGGACCATTGAAATTACTGACATGTTTTCTCCCTCCTATTCTTTCTCATTCTGTTGTTCAGCAAGCATGCGTTTCGCTTTGTTCAAAATATCATCGAGACTGCCGCTTGAGTCAGCAGGCACTTTGCGGACATCGAATTTAATGCCTTTGGCTTTCAGCGTTTCGAAAGCTTTCACATCTTCCGGCCCCATCGATACGACTTTATTTACCGCTACTTTGCCGACCGAATGCGCCATTGAACCGAGGTTGACCTCCTTCAGATCCAGACCGCCTTCAACTGCGCGGACGACATCTTCCGGATTTTCGAATAATAACAGTGCGCGAGTATTTCCAAAACGTGGATCTTTCGCAACCTCATCGATTTTTTTGATGGGAACGACATTGGCTTTTACTCCCGGAGGAGCGGCCTGTGTGATCAATTCTTTCCGCAATTTGTCTTTGGCCACCGCATCAGAAACAACGATGATCCGCGTCGGATTCACCGATTTTGTCCATGCAGTTGCAACTTGGCCGTGCAGGAGCCGGGAGTCGATCCGTGCCAGAACGATCTTGATTTTTCCATCTCCCAAGACAGTTCCAGGCGGGATCTCCCCTTTTGGAACGGCTGCTGCTGCGGGCGCTGCCGCTTCTTTCGGCTGGAGAGTCTCTGGTTTGATCTTGACACCATCACGAGCAGTTTCGTAGATGTGTGCGGCGATCTCTTGCGCTGAGTTCATGGAGAACCTTGATGAGTAGGCTTCGATCAGCATCGGCAAATTCATTCCGGTAATGATCGCCCATTTGTCCTCATGACCATTGAGCAGTCCGCTCGCCTGGTTAAACGGCGTGCCTCCCCACAAATCAATCAAGAAAAGTACTGGGTCGTCCGGCTTAAACGTTGCGATGGCATCTTCCATCTTTTTCTTGATGTCATCTGGTCCTTCATGCGCAGCGAGGGTCACAGCCTGTACATTTTCTTGTTCGCCAAAGATCATGCTGCCCGATTGCAGAATGCCTTTGGCAAAGTCGCCATGGCTTGCAAGAATAATTCCTACCATTTTGCATAACTCCTTTCCAAAGAAATTTAATTTGCGACAAAGACTTCTTGTCCCTTTAATTATACCGTATTCTTAAAAAATAGATAGTAGAAAGACAGCGCTTCAAAAAACACGGCAGTCATTATTCAATAATCTCGAAACCATGTGCAGCAAAAAATTTATCGATTTTTTCACGCGAAATCGCTTTTAATTCCATCCCTTTTGCCAACGTTAATGTTTTCCCGACCGTGTCCCGCATTCCTTCGTCACTTACATGGTGGAACCCAAGCTCCAAAAAAAGCGGCTCGGTTTCCGGATACTCTTGGATGATGTCCGTAATCGTTTGTTCCAGTGCGATTTTTTTCATTTGCTTCCTCGCTTTCCGGCTATTCAGCCAGTTTCAACTGATGACGTGCCAAAATATCCTGGAGTTTCTCCATTGGAATTCCTTTTTTCAGCATCCCTTGGGCAAGCGTCGTGCCGCAAGTCGCTTTTTTCAAAACTTCCGGCTGAATCGCATGTTTGAATCCCAATGCAAAAAAGTCCTCCGCCAATTCCGGGTGTGCCAATACGATTGCTGCGACTGCTTGATTCATGTGGATCGTTTCCATTAGATCGCTTCCTTTTCACTATATTTGATCTTTTGATTATAACTAAAAACCGCCGCATAATCGGTTGCAATCGCAACACAAGCTACATCTGTTTATTTTTCTCGGCCGCCACGCGCACCGCTTCGATCACAGCCGCGCGAAAACCTTGGGCTTCAAGGGAAGCAACTGCCGCGATCGTCGTGCCGCCGGGAGAGGTCACTTGGTCTTTCAGCGTTCCGGGATGTTCGCCCGTTTCAAGGACCATTTTTGCGGACCCCAAGACAGCTTGCGCGGCGAATTCATATGCCATTTGGCGCGGCATTCCTTCTAAAACTGCACCATCGGCCAAAGCTTCGATGAACATATAAACATATGCCGGTGAAGAGCCGCTGACGCCGACTGTCGCGTCGATCAAATGTTCATCGAGCATTTCTGCTTTGCCGAAACTCGTAAAGATCTGCATGACCTGTTCTTTTTCAGCAGCTGAAAGATTAGCATTCGGCGCGACCGCTGACATCCCTTCGCCGACTAAAGCCGGAGTATTCGGCATCACCCGCACGATTTTGTGCTTGGTGCTCAAAAATCCTTCCAGCTGCGCCAGCGTGATCCCTGCCGCGATCGAGATCACGATCTGCTTGGTCGTGATTTTAGGCGCAAGACTTCGCATCAGCTCCGGCAAAATATTCGGCTTAACGGCAAACAACAGCGTTTGTGCAGCTTTGACTGCTGCTTCCGGCGTTTCCGGCGTTTGGACATGCAGCACCTCTTGCAGTGCTTGCCGTGTTGCCGGATTCACATCGTACACGAAAATATTTTCCGGCAAATAGATCTTTGCCCGCAGCAGACCTTCCACGATCGCCCGCCCCATATTTCCGCCGCCAAAAATACTGATACTATTTTTCATTCTCTTTCCCCGTTTCCTGTTGCTGATTCTCTTTTTCTTTTATCATAATCATTCTTCCGTACTTTTGGCAATCAATAGCTGCGCCGGAAGATAGAAAAACCACATAAAAAACTGGAACCATGAAGAAAAGGGATCCCCGCTGAATAGGTTCGTGAGTGCGACATTCACATCACACAGCAAAAACAAACTCATTCCCCCAAAAAATGCGCGTCGGTTTTTTTGCGGCAGCGGCGCATGAAGCGAACGGACCCAGACCGTGAAAAGCGCAAAGGCATAAAAAGCCGAAACAACGTAGAGCGGATCAAAAATTTTTGTCATCTCGGCGAACATGCTCACCGCCAGAAGCACTATATATGCGGTGTAAAAAAAACTGACTGAATGCACACCGGTCCGTTTTAGATACTGTCCCTGCACAAGAATAAACAGCAGCACGCCCCACAAATACGCGGTGGTGAACAGCAGGAAGAAGTCACAAACGACAGTTAAAAGAAGACCGGTGCAGGTAAGACGCCAATCACTGAGGGAATATGGCCGAATCGTCCACGCACAGCCGGCAAAATTGAGACAGATACTGAGCCATTTCAGTACATCAGATAAAGCCGCAGCTTGCGGGAAAAAGAGATCCAGCACGAGAAAAACGAAATAGAGTAAAATCATGGCTGCTAAATACACCCGATGCATCGTTGCTTTTTTCAATTTTCGTACCCTTTCCGAAAAACACTTCCGCCGCTTGCGATATAAGCGTTTTCATTCTTCTTTTCATTTGACTTATCTGATAAATCTGAAAATTTGTGTTGGCAGATGGTGTAAATTCAATTATACTTAAAGAAAATTATTAAAAAGAGAAGTGAAAATATGATTGAAAAAATTAAAGAAATGTCATTAATCAAAAAGATCGCAATTGGGATCGTCATTGGGGCAATCCTCGGCTGGCTGGTTCCCAGCTGGACATTCCTCAGTATCTTAGGTGATTTATTCGTCGGCGCACTGAAAGCGATCGCACCGCTCTTGGTATTCATGCTGATCATGTCCTCGTTGTCCAAGCACAAAAAAGGAAGCCAGACGCATATGAAAACAGTCGTCGTGCTCTACCTTTTGGCAACATTTATTGCCGCTTTGACAGCCGTGATCGCCTGCTACATCTTCCCGGTCAAAATGATCTTGCCGGATGCGGTGACCGGCCACAAAGCCCCGACCGGCTTGAAAGAGATCCTGACCGGCATTTTGACAAGCGCGGTGATGAACCCGTTCCAAGCTTTAGCAGAAGGCAATTATTTAGCAGTTCTTTTCTGGTCCAGTATGCTGGGCTTTACTTTGCGCTCTTTCGGCGAATCGACGAAAAAAGTGATTTCCGACCTCTCCGGGGCAGTCACTGAAGTCGTGCAGATCGTCATTCAGTTCGCACCGATCGGTATTATAGGTTTAGTGTATCATTCTGTTGCTGAATTAGGAATCAAAGGGCTTGCCCAATACGGGAAACTGATCATTCTGGTCGTCGGGACGATGCTGTTCGTGGCATATATCGTATATCCTTTCATGGTTTTCGTCATGATCCGCCAGAATCCTTTCCCGCTGACGTTCTATTGTATGAAAGAAAGCGGCATCCCCGCCTTCTTCACCCGCAGCTCTGCGGTCAATATCCCGATCAATATGGAACTTTCCGAAAAGCTGCAGCTGGATAAAACTTCTTATTCGATCTCGATCCCGCTCGGAGCGACTGCAAATAGCGGCGGCGCGGCGATGACGATCTCGATCATGACGCTCGCGACTGCTTGGACATTAGGAATGCAGGTGCCGTTCTTCCTTTCATTCCTTTTGTGCCTGCTCTCAGCGATCTCCGCGACCGGTGTTTCCGGGATCGCCGGCGGAAGCCTGCTTTTGATCCCGCTGGCCTGCAGCCTGTTCAATATCTCAAACGATATTGCGATGCAAGTCGTCGGTGTCGGTTTCATTATCGGTGTCATCCAAGATTCCGTTGAAACGGCTGTCAACTCCGCGAGTGATCTGTTATTCACCGCGACTGCTGAATTCGCTGATCTGCGCCGTGCCGGCAAACCGGTCGATGTCAATCAGCGCGTCCGCGAAGCGAAACAAATGTAAATAAAAAAAGCGAAGCCGAATGATTCTCGGCTTCGCTTTTTTGCGCAACAAAATTATTTGGGTCAGCGTTCTTGATCCAGCGCGATCACGCGGTCGATAAAGCTTTCATAAAATTCCGCTTCGTGGGAAACAACGATGATCGTCCCAGGAAATTTGGCGAGCGTATCCCGCAAATTATTTTTAGTATCTTGATCGATGTGGTTCGTCGGTTCATCAAGAATCAGAAAATTACTTTTTTTCATCATCATTTCCGCCAGTTTGACTTTCGTTTGTTCGCCGCCGCTCAAAAATTTCAACTTTTCTTGTGCTAATTGATCGGGCAAGCCGGCTCTTGACAGCTGACGGCGCAATTCTTTGATCGAGGCTTTCGGATACAAGTCGCTCAAATACTGCAGGCCATTTTGCAGCGGATGCGCCCATTCGAGATCTTGCGAAAAATAATCGATCTGAGTGTGCTGCGGAAAATGATACGTTCCTTCGATCGCCGGGATCTCGCCTAAAAGTGTTTTAAGCAGCGTCGACTTTCCGATTCCGTTGAATCCGCGGATCGCGATCTTTTCACCGTAGCGGATCGTCAGATCGATCGCGTCCAAAAGCGGCCGCTGGTAGCCGATCACCAAGCCTTCCGTCTCTAACGCGAGCGTCGTCACGATCGGCGCATAGGAAAACGCCAAATGCGGTTTCGGCGCATCGGTCGGCGGTGTCAGTCGATCGATCTTTGCCAGCTGCTTCTCGCGGCTTTTCGCCATCGTCGAGCGCGAACCGGCTTTGTATTTGCGGATATAGGCCTCAGTCTTTTTGATGTGCGCCTGCTGCGCTTCGTACTGCTTCAAATAGCTTTCATTTTGCAGTTCTTTCAATTTTAAAGCTTTTTCCAGATTTCCGGTATATTTGGTCAGTTTGCCGAATTCGATATCGATGATATGCGTCGTGATCTGATTCAAAAAATGACGATCATGCGAAACAACTAAATAAGTTCCCGAAAAATCCTGCAAAAATTCGATCAGCCACTGGATATGATTATCATCCAAATGATTGGTCGGTTCATCTAAGATCAAAAGATCCGGCTTTTCCAGCAGCATTTTGGCCAAGATCAGTTTTGAACGCTGGCCGCCGCTCAAATTCGCAAGCGGCGTCTCCATTCCCAGCACTTTGATCCCTAAGCCATCTGCCAAATCATCGATCAAAATATCCATTTGATAAAAATCCCCTTGATCCAGCTGCGTCTGCAGCTCGCCCGCTTTGATCAAAAGGTGCTCTTCCGGAGTTTCTGCATACTTTTCATACAATGCGGCGATCTGATCCGCTTTTTTAAAATCTTCCGCAAATGCCGAACGCAAAAAATCGCGGATATTCTGTGTTTCATCAACATTGACGTATTGATCCAAATACCCCATCTTCAAATTTTTTGGAAAAGCGACCGCACCGTCATCCGGCAAGAGTTCACCGGTAATGATCTTGATCAGCGTACTTTTCCCGGCACCGTTGCGCCCGATCAAGCCGACTTTTTCACTGCGGTTGATCTGCACGCTTACATCTTCGTATAATATTTTATCTCCGAATTGCTGGGAGACATGGCTTAATGTCAACATATTGATTTCTTTCCTTCCAATGAAAAAAGCTGCGGATAAACGACCCTCCGCAGCAAGACTTTTTATCTTCTAATGAATTTTCCCGAGATCGAAAAAGGATCCATTCGACAAATATAAATGAGCGATTGACCGCTGATGAACCCTTCGTGTCCAAAAAATCAGCCCTTCAAGAATAGCACCAAAGGGGTGTGAATGTCAAACAGCAAAACAAGGACCGCGGCAAAAGTTGCCACAGTCCTTGTTTTCGGATAAACAGTGTCCCGTTTATGTTTCAGTTATTTTGTTTTCGGTAGGATATCCAAAAGGAACGGGGTCCACCCCAGATAAACTGGATCGATGCTTTGCGAGATCTTTGGCAGCAGGAACATATTCACGAAGTCGGCTTTTTTCGTATAGATCGAATAGACTGTCGGCTTCAAGATCCATTTGTATTTGATATGGAGCGGAAAAGTGAAAAGCTGGGCAGTTTTCAAACTGCTTAAGTTGGCATGCAGCTTCCGTTCTGAAACACTCATCGTTTTTGCCGCCGGTTCCGCTTTTGCCTGATCATATTCGGTCAGACCGTAAGCTTCGATAATGCTGTTCAGTTTCAAAGCATACTGCGTATCTGTTGCATATTTTCCTTGCAGATACTTGGTCGCATCTTGATAATTGGTCGTTTCCGACTTCCAGACTGGTTTATAAAAATCAGTATTGCCGTTGATCCCGGTCTTGATCAGTTTCGCATAATCTTCGAGACTTTCCTTATAGGAAGGATATTTCCGGAAGCTTGCGACGATCGAATAAACGGTCCCGTCAGTTTCTTGTTCGAGCGTATGGAAGTCCACTTTTTCGCCTTTGAAACTGCCTTTGATCCCGAACAAATTATAGTTGGGTTCACTCGCCAGCTGTGAGTTGCCGGAGCCGCTTTCCAAAATGGCTTGCGCCAGCATGACTGAAGCATAGATCCCTTCTTTTTGCCCGATCGCACGTGCTTGTTCAGCCACTTTCGCTAAAAATTCATCTGTCGATTGATTTTTGACGAAAGAAAATGTCCCGTCCGACAGCGGAAGATCCTCTGCCAAACTGAAAGTCGCTTTCGGCAAGCCGGCTACATTGACCCGCACTGCAAAGTCCGGCGTAAAGTCGCTGATACGCGTGATCTTCACAACGTCACCTGGCTGAGGTGCTTGGATATATTGACCATTGCCGATATAGATCGCGACATGATGCGTGATCCCGTTCGACGGTCCCCAAAAAAGCAAATCACCCGGCTGCGCTTGGCTGACAGGGATCTTGGTCCCGGCATTTTGCTGCTCGCCGGTCCAGCCGCCGATATAAATACCGGTCACTTTTTGATAAATATAATACGTCAAACCGGAACAATCAAAGGTATTCGGTCCCTTGGCGCCCCAGACATATGGTTTGCCCAAATGCTGATACGCTTCTTTGACAAGCGCTTGCTGGACTGCGTTGTCAATATTGCTGACTGTCGCATTGACCGGTGTTTTGATGACCGGACTGGTGGTTTGGTCCGCTGGCTGTTGCGGATCAGGAGTCGACGGTGTTGCTGCACTGGAACTGGAAGGCGTTGTCGCAGGCGTCTCTGCGGAAGAAGAGGTTGTACTGCTCGAACTGGAGCTTGTCGAAGACTCAGGCTGCGGATCTGGCCCTGGATTTGGACCCGGATTCGGGTCCGGTGTATCTTTTTGCGTAAAGACCGCTTCGACTTTGACATTATCTTCCGGAGCGATGAAGCTCCCCGCAGTGCCGCTATTGTCAGTCGGCGTCAAAGTCAGCGCTTGACCCGTTTTTTCGCTGATAAATTTCAAAGTGGAAAGTGTAAAGCTGGCTGCCGGCTTCACCTGATAGTGGATCACATCGCCTGCCTGGTAAGACACTTGCGGATTGAATACCGCTGAGCCGCCTTTTGAAAACAGCAGCTGATTCCCATTTGTCAGTTCGTAAGAAAGCACTTTATACTCGGTCGGCTCCGCCGGGACAGTACTCGTAGTGGTCGAAGTCGCGGAAGTCGCCGGAACGGTACTGCTTGGCTGCATGCTGCTGGGACTGCTCGTTGTTTGTGCTGCTGCAGTTTCTGTCGTGACGGTCGTGCTGTCTTCGGCAAATGCAGCGGATGGAAATAAGCAGTACGGAGCTAACAGAAGAGAGACTGCCGCAGCTGTATAATAATTTTTTGGCTTCATTTCCAATATATCCTCCTTGGCTATGTACCCTGGATCTCCAATAGTCATCATTCAATAATTGCAAAAAAACATCTTCGATAGAGAAATGTTATATATACCTAATATAAAGTATACCTACAATTGCACGATAATTCAAAAGATATCTGATAAATTTCCTTTATTTTTCTGTTGAAACTCGTGAAAAGAAATAAATTTTTGATAACTTTCTGCACTTTTTACCCCATCAAGGATCGCCCGCCGAACTGCCTCAACGCTTAAGATCGCGACCGCTTCAAAAGTTGCCGCCACTTCACCGGCCGCCAGTGCAAACAAAGTGTCGCCGTCGAATGTTGTGTGCGCCGGGCGGATGCTGCGGGCGATCCCGTTGTGGGCGATCGCGGCCAGCTTGTTTGCCTGCGCTTTATTCAACCGGGCATTCGTCATGACGCAGCCGATCACCGTATTGCCGGCAAACCTTCCCGGGAGTTTTTGATAATGTTTTAGGAAAAATTCTTCTGAATTGATCAACCGCTGATTTTTTTCATCCCGCGCACCAGCAATCAAGTGTCCGCTCTTTTCATCAAAGACGTCGCCGATCGCATTGACAGCAACGACCGCACCGACCATGAGCTCACCGGCACTTGCGACTGCCTGGCCGATCCCGCCTTTCATCGCCCGCTCTTCGCCATTGATATTGCCGACCGTTGCCCCCGTCCCTGCCCCAAAATTGCCCGAAAGAAATTTTTGATTTGAAAAAGCATTTTGCGCCGCCCGGTATCCGCTGGCAGCGTTCGGACGAACCGCCGCCGATCCGCAAAACAAATCAAATAAACTTGCGCCGCTTACATTAGGAATATACGCGATCCCCATGTCGCGGCCGATTTTTTTCGTTTCCAAAAAGTCTGCTGCCCCGTCCCCGGCCGCCAAGCCGAATGCGCTGCCGCCCGAAAGCATGACTGCATGCACAAATTTGCGATTATTCTCCGGCTTCAGCGCATCAGTATCGCGCGTATTGGGAGAGCCGCCGCGGACGTCGACCCCGCCGACAGCTCCGCTGGGTGCAACGATCACTGAGCAGCCGGTCATCGCCGCAAGATCCGTATCCTGTCCGATCCAAAACCATTTTCGCATTTTTTCGATCGCCAAATCGATCACCCTTTCACTCTTTTGTTTTTTTTAGTTTACCATGCTGCATGATATAATAGAAAAAAAGCGAGGTGAATCGGGTGAAAAAAACGCCATTGATCTTCTCGAGCGCCGCGGCGCTCTTCCTTTTGAATAAAAAAAGAAAAGCCTGGCAGCGCAAGCAGAGTCTGCCAAGTTTATTGATCGAGGAATTCTTGCAGAAAAATTCAACGCTCATCAATTTGTCCCGTGAATGGAAAGACTTGCGCGCGCTGGAAAACGGCAACCGGCCGTATCATCTGCCGCGGGGCATCCAAAACTTCTATCAAGTTGCGTGGGATCCGGCACTAAAAGAGACGGTGACCTTCGGAGCGGAACGACCTGCCTTTTGGATCTATTATCTTCACGGCGGCGCTTACTGGAACCAGCCGCTTGGGATCCATTATTCTTTTCTTCACCGGCTCGCCAATCAGCTCGATGCCAAGATCGTGATGCCGCTCTACCCCAAATCCCCTGATTTCCACGCCGTCGATGCGATCCGGATGGTCGCCGACAATTATTGCGCTTTCTTGAAAAAACATCGCGCTGACCCGAAAAAAGTCCTCTTGATGGGCGATTCGGCGGGCGGCGGACTCGCTTTGTCACTGCTCCAAATATTGCGCACTGAAAAAAAGCCGCTGCCGCTGATGGCATTTCTGTTTTCGCCGTGGCTCGATGTTTCAGACAGCAATCCGAAAATGAAAAAGCTTCAGCAAGATGATCCTTTGCTGGAGCTTGAAAATTTGAGTTTTCGCGGCGAATGGTATGCCGGAGATCTGTCCACGAAAGATCCACTGATCAGCCCGCGCTATGCGGATTTTTCCGACCTGCCGCCGGTCGATATTTTCTTTGGCACACATGACTTGTTGTATGCGGACGCTGAAAAGCTGCAGCAGGAAGCGCGCCAACATCCTGATTGGCCGCTGACTTTTCATATTTTCGAAAATATGGATCACATCTTTTCGCTTTATCCGATCCCTGAAGCTGAAGAGACGATCGCGATCGTGCGGGACCGCTTGCTTCAGTGCGAGGAGGGCGTTTCCCATCGAACTGAAAACTAAAGCCGGGCGCGATCCGCTTTTCGATAATATCAAAGGGATCTTGATCTTGCTGGTCGTCCTCGGCCATGCGCTCGAATATTTGCGGCTGAGCGATGTGCCGACGAAATTCGTCTATATTTGGATCTATGAGTTTCACATGCCGGTTTTCATCTTTATCTCCGGGTTCTTTTCGAAAAATCTGGAAAAAGGCCGCAATACCGCCTTGCGGACCTTCGCGATCCCGTTTATCTTTTTCAATATCATCTTGACGATCCTGGCGATTTTGACCGGTAAAGTCGAAAGCTTCCAATTTTTCCGACCGGGCTGGACATTGTGGTATTTGTACTGCATGTTTTTGTGGCGCCTTTTGCTGCCGGACTTGGTCAAGATCAGGAATGTCTTCAAAATCAGCCTGCTCGTCGGCGTATTGTACGGCTTTTCAAGCGAATTCGGCGCTTATATGTCGATGGCGCGCCTCTTGCGCTTCCTCCCTTATTTTTTAGGCGGCTATTTCGTCAAAGAAGCGTATCTCTTAAAAATGCGCAGCGCCAAGTGGAAATATGTAAAAGCCGCCTTGATCATCGCGGCCAGCCTTTTGATCGCAGCTTTTTGGATCCATGAAAATCTGAAACCAGAATTTTTCTGGGGCGACCGTTCCTATCGTCTGCTCTCGATGGAACTTTTCTATGAGCTGGCGTTCGGGATGCTTTCGTACTTCATCGGTTTCGGATTCGTCTTTGTCTTGATGGTCCTCGCGCCCGCCAAACGCCACTTTTTGACAGTTTGGGGGGAGCGGACACTGACGATCTATCTGCTGCATGTTTATTTGATCGGCCCGCTAGTCCAGGCGACCCAGCGGATCCCGAACGCCGGGATCCATTTTACGATCCTCGCTGCGGCGAGTGTAGCGATCGTCCAGCTGTTGAGCCGTTCATTCATCGTCCGCTGGCTGCGGATCGCCTTGGACCGGCTCGACCGCCTCATCATGCGCGACCCGCGGAAGAAATTCTGATTTAGGAAAACGGATCACAAATGAACTGCCGTGCGGCTGATTAGCTTCCAGCGCTATTTTCCCGCGGTGGAGCTGGACACCGTGTTTGACGATCGCAAGCCCCAAGCCCGTCCCCGGGATCTGCGAGCTGTGGCTTTTATCGCCGCGGTAAAAACGCTCAAAGATCCGGTCGCGTTCTTTTTCGGGGATCCCCGGCCCCTCATCGCTGACCCGCAGCTGATAATCTTCCGCCTCTTCTGCCAAAGCGATCGTGATCGTCGTGCCGTTCGGACTGTATTTGCTGGCATTTTCCGCTAAATTATAGACCATATCGAATAAAATATTCGGAAAAGCGTTTTGTTTGACCGGCAGCCCTTGGATCAACAAGTGCTGCTGTTTTTTTTCGAGCGCTGGTTCAAGACTTTCCGCGATTTTTTTCAGCAGTGCCGGCCAAAAAACTTCGCCTTCTTGCAAATGCGGATCTTGTTCCAGCCGCGATAGTTTCAAAATATCATTGATCAATTGGATCAGCCGCTGCGCTTCATCATAGATCTTGCCGGAAAAGCGCGGAATATCAGCCGGCTGGACGAGCCCGGCATGAATGATCTCCGCATATCCTGAAATGCTTGTCAGCGGTGTGCGCAGCTCATGCGTCACGTTTGACGTGAATTCACGGCGCAATTGGGCCTGCTTTTCAGCAGAAGTCACATCGATCAAAAAAACCAGCGCGCCGCTCACTTGTTTTTCCTGATAGACCGGGTTTAGGATCAATTGATAGATCCGGTCTTTGAACGGCAGCTTCAACTCTTGGTCTTGGCCTGTTAAAACACGCGAAAGTGCTTGTAAAAAGTCTTCATGATGTTCAAACAATTGGACCGGCAGCTGATATTTCTGCTGCTGGATCTCAAAAAGTGCGCGTGCCGCGGGATTGGCAAATAAAACTTTTTTCTCGCGGTCTAAAAGCAGCAGTCCTTCCTGCATATGAGTCGTGATCAGCGAAAATTGCTCTTCTTGGGCCTTCAATTCTTTGATCTGAAGCGCGATTTGGCCGTTCTGTTCTACCAAACGGCGAACAAGCGGCGTGATCTCCGGATAGATCCGCTTTTTGTCCGGATCTTGAAGATCCAATTCGTTGATCGGGCGGGTGATCCGTCTGGCGGTCAGCCGCGACGCAAAATAAGCCAGCACCAGAAGGATCAGGAAAATCAAGAACCCCAGGAGCGCCATGCGTGTATACAGATGCACTAGCCCGCTTTGAGTTTTTGAGATCCGCAAAATCATTTGGTTCGGCATTTTCTCAGCATAATAAAAATTTTTTGAAAAAAGCGTGTCCGATTCCCGGCGCGATCGCCCCACACCGCTGGCGGCCGCCGCTTTCACCTCCGGACGCGTGCGATGATTATCCATTTTGGCAGCATCGGCTTGATTATCGTAGAGGACTTTGCCGGCGGAGTCGATCAAAGTGATCCGTTCCGACGCTTTGAGTGCTGCCAGTCCCGCGATCCCCTCTTTTTCATAGATCGTTTCCGTATAGCCCAATTCCGTTTTAAGCTCGCTCCAAAAACGCTCTTCCATTTGCGAAAAAGCGACCAGCCCGATCGCGATCAAAGAAAACAAGAGCGCACAGCTGGTCAGAAATAAAAGCGAAGTAAATATTTTTTTCTGCATCTAATTTTCCACCTTGTCGCCGGCCGTTTCCTGCCAGCGGTAGCCGAATCCGCGGATCGTATGGATCGATTCGCCGATCTCGCCCAGCTTCTGCCGCAATGAACCGATATGGACATCGACCGTCCGGCTCTCGCCGTCATAATGGTAGCCCCAGACATCGGCCAAAAGCTGCTCGCGGCTGAATGCCTTTTTTGGATATTGGATAAACAGCCGCAAAAGATCGAATTCTTTTGACGTCAGCGCCAGCGGCTCGCCGTCCAAAACAAACTGATGGGCATTCGGCTGATAGATCAATCGGCCGCCGGCGGCTTTTTTGGCGACCGCTTCTTCAGATTTGGAGGCCCGCCGCAAGAGCGCATTGACCCGCGCCGCGAGTTCCATCGCGCCGAACGGCTTCGTCAAATAATCATCTGCTCCGAGATTGAGCCCCATCACTTTATCGAATTCGCTGTCTTTTGCACTCAAGATCAAGACCGGCAAATGGGCAGTCTTCGGCTGCGCCCGCAGCTCCTTTAAGATCGTCAAGCCGTCTTTGCCCGGCAGCATCAAATCTAAGATCACCAGCTGCGGCAGCTCTTTTTTGAGTGCTTTTTCAAACGTTTCGCTGTCCGGGAATCCGGCAGTATCAAAATGGAGACTCGATAACGTATAGCCCGCCAGTTCGCGGATATTGTCGTCATCTTCTACGATATAGATCATCATTTTCCTCCTCGTTTTATGCGCTGCACGAGTGTTTCTGTCAGGAAAACGAAAAAGATCCTTAACCGAAGCGGCCCGTGATGTAATTGGAAGTTTGTTCTTTGAGCGGTGTGCTGAACAAATCGGCAGTCGCTTGGCTTTCGATCAATTCGCCATCCAAAAAGAACGCTGTTCGGTCGGAAGCACGTGCCGCCTGCTGCATATTATGTGTCACCATAACGATAGTGTACTTAGTTTTCAGCACCTGTGCAAGCTCTTCGATTTTTGCTGTCGCCAAAGGATCGAGCGCGCTCGTCGATTCATCCATCAAGAGGATCTCGGGATGGATCGCAAGTGCCCGGGCGATGCAAAGACGCTGCTGCTGCCCGCCGGAAAGACCCATCGCGCTTTTGTGGAGCCGGTCTTTGACTTCTTCCCACAATGCCGCTTGTTTGAGTGCTTCTTCGACGCGTTCGGCCAGCTCATAGTGGCTCAATTTTTCATGCGTCTTGATGCCGTAAGCAATATTGTCGAAGATCGACATTGGAAAGGTATTCGCTTTTTGGAAGACCATCCCAACTTTTTTGCGCAACTCTTCGATTTGTTTGATTTGATAAATATTTTCGCCGTCAACTGCGACTTCGCCTTCGACGCGGCAGTTGGGCACAAGGTCATTCATGCGGTTGAGTGTTTTTAAAAGCGTTGATTTCCCGCAGCCGGACGGTCCGATCAAAGCGGTGATCTGGTTGTCAGGAACTTCCAGCTCGATATTTTTCAGCGCATGGAAATCTCCATAATAAACATTCAGCATTTTCGTTGTGATCATGAGCGGTTCCTCCGTAATTTTTTCGTAATGAGCGAAGCGGCCAAATTCAGCAAAACGACGAGCAGGATCAAAATGACTGCGGTGGCATTCGCTTGTTCGACGTGGATCCCTTCTGAGAGCAGGCTGAACATGTGAACGGCGAGCGTCCGCCCAGAGTCAAGCGGCCCGGCGACGTTTGCGATCGTGCCGGCAGTGTAGATCAGTGCAGCGGTCTCGCCGATGATGCGCCCGACACTTAAAATGATCCCGCTGACGATCCCGGGCAAAGCGTTCGGCAAAACGATCCGGAAGATCGTCCGAACTTTTCCAGCACCGAGGGCAAAACTTGCTTCGCGATAAGATTGCGGAGTCGCGATCAACGCTTCTTCGGTCGTCCGGATGATGACCGGCAATACTAAGATCGCGAGCGTCAAACAGCCAGCCAGCAGCGAATAGCCCATTTTGAAGAAAACGACGAAACACAAATAACCGAACAGCCCGAAGATGATCGACGGCACTCCGGCCAGTGTCTCCGTGGCCAGCCGCAGCAGTTTTACCCCGCGGCTTCCTGCGGCATATTCGACAAAATAGATCGCAGCGAAGATCCCGACCGGACATGCGATCAAAAGCGTCAGCAAGATCATGCTGAGCGTGTTCAAGATCGCCGGAAACATCGACAAATTCTCAGTCGTATACGTCAGCGAAAACATCGCTGTTGTCAAATATGGTACTCCCTTCAACAGAATGTAGCCGAGCATCCACAAAAGAAGTCCGCTGATCAAGACAATACTGAGATAGACCAGCCCTTTTAAAAGTTTCGCAAAAGAATGCGGTTTTTTACGCTGCCCTTTTTTGAGCAGCGCCGCTTCTTCTGTATGACTAGCGAGATCCATCATTTATCCCCCGTTCTTTCAAACGTCCCAACCCAAAATTCAGCACTAAAATGATCAAGAACAACACGACCGCTGTCGCGATCAGCATCTGCCGGTGGAGTCCCGCCGCATAGCCCATTTCCAGAACGATATTCGTCGTCAGTGTCCGTACGCCGGAAAAAAGACTGTGCGGGAAGATCGCTTGATTGCCCGCGACCATCATGACCGCCATCGTTTCCCCGATCGCGCGTCCCAGGCCCAAAACGATCGCCGCAAAAATGCCGGACTTGGCAGCCGGCAGCATCACGCGGAAAATCGTACGTTCGTGCGTTGCTCCGAGCGCAGTCGACCCTTCATAATAGCTTTTCGGCACTGCTTGGAGCGCGTCTTCAGCAACTGTGATGACTGTTGGCAAAATCATGATCCCGAGGAGCAGCGACGCCGTAATGATCCCTTTGCCGCTGCCGTTTGCCGGCTGGATCAGCGGGACTAGGACGACGAGTCCGAAAAAACCGTAGACGATCGACGGAATCCCGGCCATCAAATTGATCATTTGTTTAAAAAGCGGATAGATTTTTTTCGGACAAAAAAAGGCCAAAAAAATCGCACCGAACAACCCCAGCGGCCCGCCGATCAACAGTGCCCCGAGCGTCACGTAAAGCGAGCCCATGATCATCGGCAAGATCCCGAACAGCTGACTGGAAGGCTGCCAAACTGTCCCCGTCAGGATCGCGCGGATCCCGACTTTTTGAAAAGCCGGCAGACTATTCAGCACCAGAAACAAACTGATCACGCCCAGCGCGACTATCGAAGCTAGCGCACTAAAAAGAAAGAGGCGCCGGCATACTTTTTCCATCGTCATAAAAATCTTCCTTTCTTTCAAAGCAGCGAGTCAAGAAACAGGACCGTGACGTAAGTCTTGTCACGGTCCCGATTTCCGGATAAACGGCTATTTGGCTTCTGACCAATCAGTGATTTTTCCGGTATAGATCTTCTTGACCGTGTCAGAGGACAGCTGATCGATCGGTTGCTTTTTATTGACGATCACCGCGATACCGTCTTGGGCGATCACTGTTGCTTTCAGATCCTTTTCGCTGTCTTGCAGTTCGCGGGAAGCCATGCCGATGTCGGCGATCCCTTGTTTCGCGGAACTGATCCCGGTCGTCGAGTCGCTCTGCTGGATATCGATATCCACGCCAGAATTGAGTTTCAAATAAGCTTCTTTCAGTTTTTCCATGACTGGGGTCACTGAGGAAGATCCGGCAACGACGATTTTGCCTTGCGGCTTTTCGCTAGTGAACGCGCCGGTCTTTTCTTTCGAGATATAACCGTTGTCTTCAACAACTTTTTGACCGTCGTCACTTAAAATAAATTTGATGAAGTCTTGTGCGACAGGATTATCAGTTGATTTTTGAACGATATTGAACGGCCGGCTGATTTTATAGGTGCCGTCTTTGACCGTTTCTTTGCTGGGCGCGACCCCATCGATTTTAAGAGCTTTGACCGTTTTATTGAGTGAGCCGAGTGAAATGTAGCCGATCGCCTGCTGATTACCGGCAACGGTCGTCATCATGACCGAAGTACTATTGGTGATTTCTGCCTGATCCGTCGTTTGATCGACTTTTTTGCCGTCTTTTTTGGCTTCGACACCGAAAAGTTCAGTAAATGCACCGCGTGTTCCTGAGCCGTCTTCCCGCGAAATCACGGAAATCGCACCGCTCGCTCCTTCAGCAGAAGAACTTTTTTCTGCCGAGGCGGATCCTTTTCCACATCCGCTAAGCAAAAGTGCCGCTAAAACAACTGTGACCCCGATCCATTTTTTCATTTTCTTCCCTCTTTCTTTTGTGATTACAAATCGAGTATAGGAAAAAAATGTAAAATCTATTACCTTTGGAATGTAAAACATATGTAAAACTAAAAATTATTTCTGAAAAAGAAGCAAAATCAGCGTCATCAGCGGCAAACTGATCAAAAAACTGATCGAGGAACAAAAGCCGACTGTTTCTGCAGCAGCCCCTTTTTTGACTGCATTGATCACGCCGAACACCGGAACGGGTGTGATCGCCAGCAAGCAAAGGATCATTTGATCGAGTGCAGAGAGCGGCAACAATAAAAAGAACAGAATAAAAAGTCCGCCAGTGCCGTAACGGATCAAAAGGGTCTTCCAAACTAAGCGGCTTTCAGACTTCGGCAGCTGCAGTTCCAAATATAGTCCGATCATAAACATCGACAAAAACGTGTTCGAAGAGGCCATCGGCTGGATAAGCTGAATAACTCCCGCCGGCAGCCGCAAATGAAAGATTCCCAAAAGAAACATCACGATATAGCAAGTATACGGGACCGACTTCAACAGCTGAAGCGCGACTTTGCGAACATCGAACGCCTGCTTCGTTTTTCCCATGCGGTCGACCACGACTTCCGTTCCGCCGGCCAGCATGATGCTGTTCCCCATATCGAACATCGACAGCGGCGGGATCCCGGCTGGTACAAAACTTTGGACGAACGGCAGCGTGAAGTTGCCGATATTGAAACCAGACGCCAGGAACATCACAAAGGAACGCGCCAGCGGATCGCTTTTGCGGCTGAACCACCAAGCAACCGCTAATTGGAGAAAGGTCAGTCCGATCCCCGCGATGATCATGAACAGCTGATCAAATTGAAAATCCATCCGCGATAGATTGACAACGATCGCTGCCGGCAGTGTTAGATTCAATACGATCATCGAGATCACCCCGCCGTCCGCTTTGCGCAAAAAGCCGATCCGTTTCAGCAGATAGCCCAAAGCGATCATCAAGAGCAGACTCGCGGCATTGATCAAAATTCCCTGCATCTTTTCACCCTCTTTTCTTCTGTTTTCTTAACTATAGCCGATTTTACGGGCGCGTGCGAAAAAAAGCGGGACCGCGGCAAAAAAATCTTGTCGCGGTCCCGCTGATTTTTTGGATCAATTTACGATTCGACGTCTTTCGGAGCAAAGCCGTGCTCGATGATATCCAGCTGCGCGCGGATACTGTCGATGATCGGCTGAAAGTCTTCGATGCGCTGATACTTGCCGCCTGCCGCCAGCAAGTCTGCAACTTTTGCAGTCTCGCTGGCGACCACTGCCGAAACAAGGAAAATCACATTTTTGCGCTCGACCCCGGCGCGCAGCGGCATCTTTTCGATCGTTTCACTGATGATCTCTTCCCCGAGCACATTAACCTGCTTCAATTCCTGCTGCATTTTTTCACGCAGCGGCTCAGGCAGATGGGGAAGATCACGGTATGCTTGCAGGAAAAAACGGAACTCTGCCGGATAAGCCAGCTGCAAACTGATCTTATAGCGGGTAGCTTGGGTCACCATTTTTACCAGATCTTCTGCATCGGTCCAGATCCGCCGGTCCATCGCTGCATAGATCCGGGTATACGTATCGTGATAGGTGTCGATATACAGTTCGCTCTTGCTGCCGAAATAGTGAAAGATCAGGCCCTTGGAAACTTCGGCTTCCTGGGCGATTCGATTGGTGCTGCTGTCCGCGTAGCCGGACTCGCCGAAAATATTCATTGCCGCACGAAGAATACGCGCGACTTTTTGCGGATCGCTCACGATATTTTTCATTTGCTCCTCACTCCAGATCCCGCCGTTTATATCCCAGCATCCCGCCGGCGACTAAGAGAATCGTCGCGATCATCATCAGCCAGATCGCCAGAGTTTGCGGCGCATGGAGCGGGGTATCATTCAGCCAGCCGAACGGTGTGAACGCTCCGGCATGTTTCGGCAAACTTAAGAGCGCCCCGAAAAGCTGAACGATCAAGCCGCTTCCCATATAGATCCAAAAAAGACTGGCGACGCGCGGTACGGCGCCGATCAAAAGAATCGCCAAACCGAGAAATGCCGTCACTGCCGGAATTCCAGCCGCCATCATCCGCAGCAAATATTTCAGCTCAAGCGGTGTTTTAAGGGTCGCGTTGCCGATAAAAAAGACGACAAAGACACTGAGTGCATAGACGATGATCGCAAAGAGCAGCCCGATCCCGAAATAGCTGGCAGCGATTTTCATGCGACTCGCTTTTTCCGCGTGGATGATGTCGAGATATCCGTGATCATCATCGTGCCGCAAACGAAAAATCAGCTGCGCGCCCGCCACGATCGCCAGCGTAATAAAAATCAGGATAAACATATTCATAAAGGAAAGCGTCATCGTCCGGTCAGCGACATTGAGCTGCTCGATACTCAGCATCTTGCGATAAACCGGATTTTCTTTGAGCACATCCCCGGCATTGCCGATCACGCTCCCGAAGACTGCACCGAAAAGTACGCTGCCGATCAGCCATGCAGCGATCGCATTGCGTTCCGTCCGGATCAATAACGCCGGCACCGATCGCAACCACTCAGAAGCGCGCGCTCTGCCGCTCCGTTCAGGAAGAATCCCGGCACCCAGATCACGATTTTTGCTGATCACGGCGGCTGCGCCGGCCAGAAGACTTGCCGCCGCCAACATCAAAATGACCGGCCAAAAATTATTCGTGGTATACGCATCGGTTTTTTGCGCCCAGCCCATCGGCGAAAGCCAAGTCAGCGTGGGGTCTTTGATGTCTGTCACGACACGCACCAAATATATCACGGCGACGATCGCATACGTCAGCATCGTTGCACTGCGCGTTGAACTGGCGAGCTGTGCGATCAAAAGCGCCAATGCCGCAAACATCAAATTGGCAACCGCCAGATCCAAACAGAAAAGCAGATTGCCGGCGAGATCAGCACCTTTGAGATGCGCCGCACTCAGTCCGATGAAATATAAAAGTCCAAGGAGCACGTTCAAACCAACCAGCTCGACGATCGTTGCCGTGAGTGAAGCTGTCCGCCCGACATTGCGCGCGCGGACCATTTCCAAAAGACCGTCTTCTTCCTGGCCGCGTGTGTTGTTGATTGCCAGCGGAATCATGAAAAGCGCGCCTAAGATCACCATAAAAACGATCATGACTCCCGCGAAAACTGTCGCTTGGCTCTCCGTTCCCGCACTTGGCAGTGCCCCGAAAACTCCCGCCATTCCCGGTGTTTTCAGCATTGCGATCATTTTTGCGACTCCTTTGGCATCGGATTCGAACAACGCTTGAAACTTGACAGCCCCGCTGACGATCATCAGGACCAAGACCAGCATCCAAATCAAAATAAAGCGCAAGTTTTGTTTAAGATTCGCTTTTAATAAATAGCCGAAGTGATGATCATTGCGTGTCATGCTGATCACTCCCTTGATGCTCCGCATAATAGTGCATGAAAAGGTCTTCCAGTGTTGGCGGCGTCGATGTCAAATCAACGATTTCACGCGCTGCCAGTGCATCCATCACGGCGCCCATTTCCGCACGGTCGACATCGAAATCC
Source organism: Enterococcaceae bacterium (assembly GCA_022649665.1). Lineage (GTDB taxonomy): Bacteria > Bacillota > Bacilli > Lactobacillales > Enterococcaceae > JALCOL01. The sequence goes on along the minus strand of JALCOL010000001.1, from coordinate 163,967 downwards.
GCGATCATTTTTGCGTCATCGCCAAAATGGATCTCATGGATCCCTTTCAGCTTTGCGACTTCTTCCAGTGATTTTTTCGTTTGTACTTTGATATGAAGCCGCGATAAATGCTGCAGCTGCGCTAGATTGCCGTTTTCGATCACGACGCCTTCCCGGATGATCACGATCGCGTCGCACATCCGCTCGACTTCAGAGAGAATGTGACTGGAAAGAAGCACACTTTTCCCGGCCGCTTTCAGCTTGAGGACTTCATTTTGAAAAGTCAGCTCGTTTAAAGGATCTAGTCCCGCAGTCGGCTCATCGAAAATATACAGCTCCGCGTCTTGCGAAAGTGCTGCGATCAAAGCGACTTTCTGCCGATTTCCTTTTGAATAGGTCCGCGCCTTCTTTTTCGGATCGAACTGAAAAATTTTGATCAATTCATCAGTCTTGGCATTGTGTTCATGATCATTCAGGCGCAGCAGCAGATCAATGATCTCGCCGCCTGATAAATTTGGCCAAAGGTACACATCCCCCGGAATATATGAAACGCGCGGATGGATCGAAAGGTCATCATGCCACGGGTCCTCACCGAAGACCGCCGCGCTTCCGCCGTCTTTTTTCAACATCCCCAGCAAGATCCGGATCGTCGTCGACTTGCCAGAACCGTTCGGCCCCAAAAAACCTAGTACTTCCCCTTGCGGCAAAGCAAACGTAACATCTTTCAATGCTTGGACTTTCCCAAAACTCTTTTGGAGATGCTCAAGTTTGATGATCGTCTCTGTCATTTGGATCACTCCTTTGTATATGGCGTTTACCCAACTCTGCTTTCGAGTTGAGTGTACTGCTTATTGACCAACTGGTCAACGAATATCTTCGCAAAAATGAAAACTAAAAAAAACCGAAGCCTCTTCCTCAAAAAGGAAGCAGGCTTCGGTCGTAAACAGAAAAGATTTTACACTGAATCGGCTCTTTCAAGTACGGTCGTCCGCGCGTGGATGTTCTGAATAAATGCTTGATCATGTTCCACCAAAAGCAGCGTCGGCTTTTGGGTGGCGATCAAGGTCTCCAGCTGCTCGATATTGAACACATCCAAATAATTGAGCGGTTCGTCCCAAATATAAAGTTCAGCGGGCGTGCTCAGCGACTTGGCGACTTCGACGCGTTTGCGCTGCCCCATGCTCATTGATTCGATTCTTTGTGCAAATACGCGGCGTTCAACGCCAAGTTTGTGCAGATTATTTAAAAATTCTTGATAATCCAACTGGTGCACGCGTGCAAATTCGCGCAATGTGCCGTGATTTTTCTCAAAGTCTTGCCGGATCCAGCTGATTTTCACAGAAGCCGACCGGGCGACCGTACCTTTGATCGTGCCGCTGAAGTCTCCCAGCAGCGCTTTCAGCAAAGATGATTTGCCGGCACCGTTCGCCCCCAAAATCGCCCGTTGTTCGCCGCGCTTCAGCTGAAAAGTGAGCGGTGCAAAAAGCGGCTGCTCATAGGCTAACTCAAGTGCTTCGGTTTCAAGCAGGATCCGGTGATGGCTTGGCAGCATCTTGATCGAAAGCGAATCGACGTATTCAAGATTTTTCAAGAGCTGCTCTTTTTCGCTGATCTCGCGTGCCGCGCGGGCTTCGAGGCTTTTCGCGCGGTTCATCGTACGGGCCGCGCGGGCCCCGATAAACCCTTTATCATTGATCGCACCGCTTCCTTTTTTGCGCGGATCGCCGTGCTTTTCTTTTTCGCGGCCCGCTGACCAGACACTTTTTTGTGCCGCGGTTTCTTTCAAACGGCTGATTTCGCTTTGCAGTTTCGTTTGGCGTGCGGCTTCCGCAGCATCGGTCCGCTGCTTTTGTGCTTCATAACGCGTGAAGTCGCCTTGGATCAAGGTCACTTGCTGTTTTTCCAAACTCAAGATATGATCAACGACTGCATCCACAAAAGCCCGGTCGTGACTGACCACAATAAATCCTTGCCGCTTTTTGCGCAGATATTCCGCGACCAGCGCACGGCCCGCCTGATCCAGATGATTGGTCGGCTCATCGATCAGCAAAAAATCATTTTGGTTCAAAAAGAGTGCTGCCAGCCGGACTTTTGTTTGCTCGCCGCCAGACAATTCCGCAAATGGACGTTCCAAAAGCGCAGGAGCAAGGCCGAGCTCGTAGAATTCCTTTTCGATCTCCCAACGCTCAAATTCTCCCGATTCCGCCAATATTTCACTGACCTGCCGCGTTGGTGTTTCGATCGGCTGCGGAAAGTAATGGAAATGCTTTTGATGGATGATCTTTCCTTGATAAGGATAAGTTCCTAAAAGCAGCTGCAGAAAAGTCGTCTTTCCGCGGCCGTTGCGGCCGATCAAACCGAGTTTCCATGTATCGTCGATCACCAGCGAGACCTGCTCAAATAAATTCTTTCCTTGAAGATCAAAACCGAAAGTAACTTGTTTGCATTCGATTTTTGACATGCGATCCCTCATTTCGTCAAAAAAAGCCTATCTTATTTTCAGGATAGGCAGGAACGCAAAAAGGACCCTGCCGAAAACCAAACCAATCCTGAAAATCTGCACACGAATCCCCGAGATGGTCTTCGTCTGAATGCAGCTTTACGGGTCGATTTAGTTTTTCAATGCAAGATCCCTCATTTCTCTTTATAATATAAGTATTCTACCACCATTTTTCCGTGCCGGCAACGGGACAGCTTCGCGAAAGGAGGAAAGCGATGAAAATGTCAGACTGCTTATCAAGTAAAAAACACGATCTTTTGCATGCGGCAAACGACGGGATCATGCTCTTGCTGGCCGAGAGCAGCCCGCTGATCCAAACCGCGCAGAGGCCGGACGCTTTTTCGGGCTGGATGCCTTTTGAAGGCGCGGATCTAGAGAATCCAGCAACCGCTGCAGCTTTCCGCGAACTCCTCGCTCCCGCAGCAAGCTTCAGAAGCCTCCTCCGAAAAAACGCTGCAGAAGCGGCCGGCACACTTCTTGAGCGCTTATGCACCGTGCTTGCAGACAGTTTGACGCTCCTGCAAGAAGATGCTTTTGACGCGACAGCCGCGGAAAGAATCACTGAAGAACTCGCGGAATTTCCGCTGATCTTCGCTGCCCTCGCGTCCGCTGCCCTTAGACCTTGGGAAGAAGCAGTCCGCGCTTATTGGATCCACCTTTTATATCGCAAATTGGAAAAAATTTCCGGTTCAGCTCGCCGCGCGACTTTGAAAAATCTGCTGGCGCAAACTGCGATTGTCGGAACACCTATCATGACGCGCATATTCAGTAATCAAATGAATCGTTTTCCGTGGACACAAAAAAATGCCCGCCGCTTGCTCGCGGTCGTTTTCCAGCTGCTTGGTGCAACACTTGATGAAAAGGGCGACCTGCAGCTGGAAAAACATTTTTGGCGGCAGTTGAGTCCGCTCGATCCATTTTTGCGGTATTTTTCTGCCGCGGTCCAGCGCGCTTTCCCCGCCGGCTTGCAAGAAATAAGCCCGCTCGCGCGCCAAACCCATCAGCTGCGCTACTATCTGGATGAAGCGCTCGTTACTTTCATCCGCCAGAGTTATCCGCTGTGCGCGACCGATCGCGAGCGTCTCCTGCGATACGATGTCGAATGCAAAATGCAAGGGTTTTCGCCAAGCACCAGCGAACCGGCCCGGCTCCACAATAAAATCAAAGAAGGCCGTGCAGTTTCGCACGGCTGGAATTATAAACGCGTCTATTATTTTCATGCAGAGTTTATTTTGAATCAAGCGGGTGAATTTCTTTTTATGGATCTTCGGCATCCAGCTGAAAACCGCTTGGAAGCGATCATCAATACAAGTTCCTTTAATTATGCCGATCAAAATGACCATCTTCACCGGCTCCTTGATTACCATTATGATCCAAAAGGAGCTGCTGACTCTGAAAGAAAAGATCCGGCTTTGCGCAAGCAGGCCCTCCGCGGCTGCCATGCACCGGCTTTTGATTCCAAAAAAGAGCGGCAAAATCGTCGGCGCTACCAGCGTGCTGTCAAACGGATGACCCGCAAACTCAAACAGCTGGAAAACAGTCGAGCATTTCTTGGAATTCGCTGAAAAATTGACCGATATGGAGGCCGTCGATCAACATGTGGTTGACTTGGAGCGACACTGGCATCATTAAGCGCCCGTTAGCGTCTGCTTGATATTTGCCGAAAGTGATGCGCGGATTGGAATCATATTTATCAAGCGTCAGTTCGTTGGATAAGCTGGTAAAGCTGACCCAGGGAATGCTCGAGAAAAAGATCATATCGCAGCGGTCTTCCTCTTTTGGAAAGGGTTCCAGCTGGGCAGCACTCTTTTCGGCTGCCGCAGCGCAATATTGTGCTGCATCTCGGCCTTCGATCGCCAAATTTGTGATTTGAAAAAGTTCGCTGCCTTTTTTCAAATCAACGAAAGACGGAATAGATCCGCTGATCTTTACGATTTTTTGCTGATGGATGCGGTAGCGGAAAGCCTCGATGGCGTCGAGCGCTTTTGTTGCGGCATAAAGCGTACTATAGTAAAACGGCAATCCTTGTCTTTTGATTTCCTGATAAAAAGCAGTCACATCGACTGCGGCGCAAATAAAATACAGCGGACTGTCCATTTGTTCAAAAAAGCGGTAGTGTGCCTTTCGCGGCCATTTTTCAAAATCGATCGTCTCCATTATATTTCTCCTTTGCTTTGTCCTTTTCTTCTCTATCCTCCGCGAAGCGGCGACAAAAAGCAAGCAGATTTCGACACGCAAATAAACATCAAGACTCCTCATCCCTCTCGAAGTCTTGATGTTTTTAACATTACTTAGCATACCAGAAGGACAAAGTCGATTCTGGTGCATTCGTGTCGCAAACTTGCCAAGTAACGGTCGCCCCCTTAGATTTCAGATGATCATATGCACGCTCATCATTTGAAATGCCGATCTCGACTTCAAAAACGGTATAGTTCACGCCCCTGATCGAAACCGTACTGCCGACAGTCAATGACCGAACTATGCGTCCCGCCGGCGAATTTCTTTCAAATAAATAATGTGTCGGATCATCGCTCCATTGATATACATATGGCGTGTTCTGCGGTGTATAGCCGCTGCCCGAAAAAGCTGCCAGTTCAAAATTATTTCCATTAAAATAAAATCCATCCGTGCGCTGAGCCGGCTGCGGCACGACTGCAGCTTTCGGATCTGTTGTTTCCGGGACACTGCTTTCAGCAGAAGCCGAAGCGGTCGAAATTTCAGTTGACTCTTCCGAAGAGGATGAGGTTTCACTTGGCTCTTTCGAAGCGGTCGTTTCGCTCAACGAGGTTTCAGCCGTCTTTGTCGATGCAGCTGCTTTTTTGTCTTGTTTTTTTTCACGGATCTTTGGCGGAAATTCCCGCGCATCTTCTTCCAGTTTCGCCAGGCTCTTTTGCTCTGCTGTGTGCATCTTCCCGACATCTTCAGACGTTTTGCGATTGATTTTGAAATGACTGCCGAACTGCTGCAGCAGAAAAGCAGTTTCTTGAATAATATCGACCTCCGCTGCGGCACACACTCGATAGCCGCCTGCCATATTGAGAAGTCCAGCTGCCATCAGCAAAATGATGATCGCTTTGTTCATGATCGCTCACCTCGCTTCAGCAAGCATCAGCTGCTAAAGCATCTTCGATTACTTTCGAATCATTTTTCTGCAAGCCGATACCATTTTTATAATTCAATTATATGAATTTTCTGATAGTATTATCAGTTCAAAATTTGGGACGGCGCGGGTAAGAATATGAAGTATTTCTTTAGTATTTGGCTTTTCTTGTGAAAGGAAGTTTATTTTACTTGCGATTCTCGCTATAATAATTGCAAAGAATCAGAATTGCTGCGTGCTTTCCCGAGATTCTCGGTTTATTCGAGGTGAAAAAGATGCTGGAAACAGAAAAAAATATCCAGATCCAAAAAGACATCATCGAGATTTTAAATGATCAGGCAACGATCATTTCTACGAAGACGCTCAAGGAGCTGCTGGGCTATAGCAGTCCAAATACGATTCTGGCGGTCTGCAAGGACTTGCAGGAAACGCTTAAAAATTTATACCCGGACGGCAGTGTTCTTCTCAATATCAATCATAACGGTGTCGAATTGATCCGAAATTTCGTCAGTCTGGAAGAACTTTATCAAAAATTCAATCAAAGCGAGCTGCTTTTCGAAGTTTTTGCCGCTGTTTTTTTCAATGAAGAAGTGCTTGTCGCTGAATTTTGCCAAATCCACGGCGTCAGCGAGTCGACTTTGGCCCGCAAGATCCGCTTGATCAACGAAGGCATCAAAGAATACGATCTCCGGATCATCTTCTCGAGCCGAATGCGGCTCAAAGGCAACGAAGTGAAGCGCCGGCTGCTTTTTTATACTTTTTTGAATGCCTTTTCATCCCAAGCAGCCGACCAGCTTTCCGGCGGCGAGATCGGCCGGTGCACCCCGCTGGCAAAAAAAGTCGCCCGCTATATCGATTTGGATCTGTCTGAAGAGAAGACGATCTATCTCAGTTTTATGCTGTACATCATCAACCAGGCGATCCAGCGCGGGGATCCGGTGGTTTTTCTCCATACCGAAAAAATGCTGCTGGGTCATTTTGTGATGCCGCCTCTGCCCGATTTTTTGCCCGCTTGGAGCGGCGACGATTGGCGCTTTTTTTTGATTTCTTTATATGGTTCCGAACTATTTGATTTTTTGCTGCGCTTAAAAAAACCAGTTGAACATATTGAAGAATTAAAAAGGGATTGGCTCAGTGCCTTTTTTCAATACTTCCCGCTGAAATGCAACGAACAGCCGGCGTTCGATTTAAATGCTTTTTTTTATAAGCGGACGATCTCAAATGATTTTTTGCGGCTCAACGATCCGCTTTTTCACTTTTTATCGCCGTTCAACAAGCGAAATGCACTGTTTGGCGACTCTTTTTACCAAGAACGCTTTTTACAGTTCTGGGAAACTTTTTCCGATCAGCATCCCTCGTGGCGGACCGATCATATGCAGTTCCTCTCCTTTTTTTTATGCAATTACTTCTGTCCGTTTTCCTGCTATAAACCGCGGGTCGTTCTCAGCTTGTCCTCCAGCTTCAATCATCTGGCGGAAGGCTTCTTAAAGAGCATTTTGGAAAACTATTTTCAAAACAAATTCGAGCTGCGCTTTACTGCTGACCTAGAGAAATCCGATCTATTCATTTATGCTTCTTCACTCAATGAAGAAAGCCGCTCAGCTGGAGAACGAGCGCTTCTAGTCCATTTCCCGATCAACGAAAAAGATCTGCAGCTTTTGGACGATGCTTTTATGCAGATCTGCCGAAAAAAATATAAAATGAAATAAAAAGGATCCCGCCTTTGCATCTGCAAAAGCGGGATCCTTTACTTATGATTTTGATTTTGCGCTTTGCCTAACTCAAAAGCGCAACTGTCAACGGTCCGAGGATCGTCAAGAGAATATTGCCGACTGCATACCCTGGTGTATAACTGAGGGCGAACAAACTGCTGCCGGTTTCTTCATTGATCGCGTTCAAAGCAGCGGTGATCGTACCCGCCCCGGTCAAGGAGCCGATATTATCGATCGCGTTCAGCTTCAAGACATATCGGCCGAACAGCAATGTGATGAAATGCGGAAGGATCGAGATGATCGCCCCGATGATCAATACTTTCCAGCCCATCTTCACTAGGGCGCTGACAAAGTCTGAGCCGGCTTGCAGCCCGACTACCGCGATGAACAAGTTCAAACCGAGACTCTTGAAGACCCAGCGGACGGGTCCGGGGATATTGCCGATGTTGGCGTGTTTTTCTTGGTACCATCCGAAGAAGAGCCCCAAGAAAAGTGCGCCGCCGCCTTCACCGAGTGTGATCGGGATATTGAAAGCTTTGACCACGATCGATCCCAAGAGAACCCCGAGAACGATCCCGATAGTCAAGAAGCTGATATCGGTCGTTTGTCCTTCGGCGATCTCATAGCCGATTTCCGGCAAGATCTTTTGCAGTGCCCGCGGAGTTCCGATAATCGTCAAGCGGTCACCGCTGCGCATCGTTGTCAGATCGGTCACTTTTTTGCCGTCGCGTTCGACGGAAGTAATCATCAAGCCGCTCTTGACCATATCTTGCAAAGCATGGAAATTAAAAGCATTCGTCAGCATCACATTGATCGTTTTCAATTGGATATTACGATACTGTTTGTTTGAAACTTCGGTCGTTCCATGACTTTGTTCCAACTGTAAAAATTCTTCCATATTGCCCACGACCACGATCTCGTCGCCTGGCGAAAGGACCAAGTCGCTGGTTGCCGGGATGCTTTCTTCCTTGCGCAGCACAGCCTCAACAACAAATTCATAGTGATATTGTTTTTCGATTTGCAAGATCTTTTTGCCGACAAGCGGAGAATCGTCTCCCAGCAAAAATCCTCTGACCCGCACAGAACTAGTCAATGGCGAAAAACTTCCGGAAGTGAAGTTGAGTTTTTCTGCCAATTTTTTCGTTTCTTCTTTCAAATCGACGTGCAGGATCGCTGGCGCGATATTCTTCAAGAAGACCAGCACCCCGACGGTCCCGAAAACATAGGTCAAAGCGTACGCGATCGCGACTTCCGAGTTGTAGGCTGCCTTAGCAGCTGAAGAAATATCAAGACCATTGATCGACGAGTTGGCAGTCCCGATGACCGCCGACTGCGTTAAAGCGCCGGCGATGATCCCAGCCGCTTCGCCAAGGTCGACTTTGAATAGTTTAAACAAGACCATCGCGATCGCAAACGCAACTACCGCGAAGAAGACACTTTGGCCAACGATCTTAAGTCCGGTACTCTTCAAACTGCGAATAAATGAAGGTCCGACTTCATAGCCGATCGTAAAGATAAAGAGATCGAAGAAAATGCTTTTGACAAGCGGATCGATCTTAAAAGCTCCGATTTGACCGATAATAAGCGCAATGATCAAGACCCCGACCGTCGAACCGACGGAGAAGCTTTTGATCTTGAGACGCCCCAGCAGATAGCCTAGGCTCAGACTAAGAAATACCGGAATGATCGGATTGGCAAGCAAATAATCCACAATTGCTTTCATCACTATCCACCCCTATTTTTGTGCTTCAAACGTTTTATAATATTCATCAAGCAGTTCCAATACTTGACGGCCGATCAAGCGGTAATCTTCCGTCGGCAGGTTCGCCTCAGAAACCCGCAAATCGCCAGGTGCTGCACCGAACCCGACACCATCCATCAATACAACGCCGTTCTTCTCAGCCAATTTCAGCAAGAAGTCGACTTGTTCGAAGTTGTCTGCCAAGTATTCGCGGAACGCTTTGCCGTGACGCTTTTCAGCCAATTCGTAAATATCGATGATCGAATAATATTTCGCAGAAGTTTCGCTGTTGTCTTCCGGATACGTCAAGGCTTTATGCAAATCGTCGTAGCGTTTATCGATCAATTTGTTCGAAGCTGCGATATACGGATCGTTTTTCGTCTTCTCAACCAAATGCGTCAAGCTGAAGAGGACTTCCATGATCTGCTGCGGTGTTGACAAGCCTGAAGTATGATACAAGCCGATCGAACGGGAATCTGCTACCATCCGGTCGATGAATTTCATCTTTTCGGGTTCCAAAACAACAAGACTGTAACGTTTTTCGAGTGCTTGTTTATCTGCTTGCGGAAGTGCCGCGATCAATTTATCAAAGACGTTGTCCTTGCTGACACCGATCACCCCTAAGCGCCAGCCGGTCGCTCCGAAGAGTTTCGAGTAAGAATAAACAAGCAAAGTATTTTTCGGTGCGACACTGTAAACTGTTTGGAAATCGTCAACGAACGTTCCGTAAACATCATCAGTAATGATCATCAAGTTCGGATTCTTCGCAACGGCTTTTTTGATTTCATTCAATGCTTTTTGGTCAAATGCTTTGGAACCTGGGTTGCTTGGATTGACAATGAAGAAAGCTTTGATATCGGGATCCTGTAATTTGTCGATCTCTTTCGGCGAAACTTCCCAATTATTTTCTTCTTTCGAGCCCAAGTCGATTTCGACCATTTCATAGTCGTTCAAGGCTGGGATCTGGATGTACGGCGTAAAGATCGGCGTGTTGAGCGCGATCTTGTCGCCCGGTTTGATCAATTTGTTTTCTTTCAGCGAATTGAAAATATAAACGATCGCTGCAGTCCCGCCTTCTGTTGGGAACAATTGCGTTTCATTTTCCAAATCTTCTCCGTGATACAAGACAGATTGCAGATAATGATTGATGATCGTTTCGGAATTTTTCAGGATGCGGCTTGGGACCGGATAATTATTGCCGATGACGCCATCCACAAATTCTTTTACGACTTCATCGCGGTCCAAATGCAGCTCATCTTTGATATAACTCAAGACGTTCATCAAAAATTGATCGGTTTCGTTTTTATCCGGATCGAGGAATGTTTCAAAACGTTCGCGGATCCCGTCTTTTTCGGTATATCCGGCTAAATCGCCGTCTTTCATTGTGCGTTCTGATTCAAGGACCCCAAATTCAACGATGCGAGTGAAAGCCAAACGGGCTTTTTTATTGATCCAGTTCGGGTTTCCGCGGCCAGCATTCAAAAAGATATTATTTTTTTCGTTTTTTTGTGCCAATGACAGCATTTTATTGCTGATTTCAAAGGCTCCTAAATGTTCCAGCTGCTTTTCATCATTCTTGTTGATCTTGTCCATTTTCTTCTTCCTCCTCGTTTTCTTTATAAATTCCTTAAGTTATCTACCAACCCATCGTAAAGCGGATGGACTTATTGTGCAAATAATAACTCTTTTGCATAAAAAAAAACCGACCCGCAAAAGCGGGTCGATCGCATGTGTCATCTGTTTTAGCGCTTATTTACCTAATTTTTTGAAATGTTCTACATCGCGAGCGATCATCAATTCTTCATCGGTCGGAATGACGAATGCCCGGATTTTTGAGTCGGGAAGTGTGATCTCGGCTTCTTTCCCGTGGATCTTGTTATTGGTTTCAACATCAAAATCGATCCCGAACCAAGTCATCGGTTTCAAAACACGTTCGCGCATCCCAGTATCATTTTCGCCTACACCGGCTGTGAATACGATCGCGTCGACCCCATTCATAACAGAAATATATTGAGCGATATATTTGCGGATCCGGTCGCAATAGATTTCAAGCGCCAGTTCCGCGGCCTCGTTATCTTCTTTGACAGCAGCTTCGATATCGCGCATATCGCTGGAGATTCCGGACAAACCGAGGATCCCGGATTTTGTGTTCAGGATGTCGATCATTTTATGAACATCCGTCATCCCAAGGTGATCCATCAAATAAGGCAAAAGGGAAGCATCGACGTCGCCTGAACGAGTCCCCATCGTTACGCCGGCAAGCGGCGTGAAGCCCATCGAAGTATCGACAGATTTTCCGCCTTCGACTGCACAAACTGATGCACCGTTTCCGATGTGGCAAGTGATCAATTTCAAATCTTCGATCGGCTGACCCATGATGTCTGCACAGCGGTTCGCCACATAACGATGGCTGGTCCCGTGTGCGCCATATTTGCGGGCCGCATATTTTGTATAATATTCCATCGGGATCGAATACAAGTAGTTGACTTTCGGCATGTTGGCATGGAAAGAAGTATCGAACACTGCCACGCTGGTGATGTTCGGCAAGATTTTGCGGAACGCTTTGATCCCCATCGCATTCGCCGGGTTGTGAAGCGGTGCAAGGGCGCTCAAGTCTTCGATTTTCTTCAGTACATCGTCATCGATCAGCGCAGACTTTTTGAAGTATTCTCCGCCAGCAACGATCCGGTGGCCAACGCCGGTGATTTCGTCAAAAGATTTGATGATTTTGAGATCGATCAATTTTTCAAGCAGCATCTTTACTGCCACATTATGATCGTTGATGTCCAAAACCTCTTCGTATTTTTTGCCATCGTCATATTTGATCGTGAAGATCGAATCTTTCAAGCCGATCCGTTCTACCAATCCTTTTGCAACGACTTGTTCTTCTGGCATGTTGAATAATTGCCATTTTAAACTGGAACTGCCTGCATTGATCGAAATTGTTTTTGCCATGATAGACTCCTTTGATTTTCTTTAAATTATGAGAGATTCTCGGTTTTCCATGTATGAAAAGCGGCGAAAAATTCTTGCATTTTTGCCGGATCTTTCAAAGACGGCAGCTTAGCCAGCAATACTTCCCGCGCTTGCTGCACATTTTCGCCGGGCTGCTGGAGAATCAAAATACTTTTTTGTGAGGACTTGCTCGCAAACATCCTTTCAGGCAGCTGGATCATGCCTTGCAGATAAACAGTTTTTTTCAGCCATCGATTCAGATTTTTCGTCTGCCGGCTTTCAAACAGGTTTGCCGGAACAAGAAAAATCCCGAATCCGCCCGGTTTGACTTGCTTCATCAGCGCTTCCATCAAAATGTGGTGCGCATAAGTATGAACGTCGTCGGGCGCGGCGACTGCAAATTTTTCTGCCGTTTCATTTTGCGGATAGTAGCCGACCGGCAGATCGGCGATCGCCACATCGACCGCGTCTTCCAACAGCGGCTGCAGAGCATCTTGATGATAAAACTGGACCGGCGCAGCGGTCAATTCACTGTTGATCGCTGCGATCTCGATCAAGGCGTCATCATTTTCCACCCCGATCCCGAACGGCTTCCAACCGGCCGCATTCAAATGGATCAAAACCGTTAAAAGCAAATTGCCCATGCCGACGGTCCCATCCAGAATACGCACTGGCCCTTTCGGATAAAACTGTTCGATAAAAAATACAAATAGAAACCCTAAAGCGTCCGGTGTCAGCTGATGGTTCGGCTGCAAATGGTCTTCTTTTGAACCGCGTAAAAGCAGCAGCTCCAGAACTTTCAGCTTTTCTGCACGGCTGAGCTTTTCATTCAAGTCCTTGATCGCCAGGTACAGATCATGCAGTGCTGCTTGATCTGTTTCATTTGGGATCCCGTCAGTCACTTGGACTTTGAAATCTTCCAGCATATTTTCGCCGTTCTCGATATACGCTTCCAAGAAGCCGGACTTCAACGCATTTTCTAAAATCTGGATAGCTTCCAGCATTTTTTCATATGCTGTTTCGATCTGTTTCTGTGTCAAAAATTCACCCCTTTACGGGAAAAACGTCCTTTTGGGTCATCTGTTTATACTCCAATTGAGCACCTGTTTTATTGTAACGAATTCAACCTCAAAGTGCAATTGCTTTTCGCCATTTTGCGGAAACAGTCCCAGAAAAGAACACCAAAAAAACCTGCGGGCGGCAGGCTTTTTTAAATCAACAGTCCATTCATACTTTCCCTCGCGGTAACGATAGCTGACAGTTCCCTCCAAATACTCCAATTTTCCGGTTTCAGGGATCTCTCCCAATTGCTCCAATTCGTATTGCGCGCACTCGATCAGCGCCTGGCGTTGATATGACTGCTGCAATTCATGATAAAACTGGTAGCTGCGCTGCTGCTCAGCCATTTGCCAGCTCAAAAGCTGACTGAGCAGCAGTAAAAAACCAGCATCGTGAACAAGACCCCGCCGGATTTTTTAGTGATCCGCTGCGGTTTCAAATTGACAATATGTCCAAAATTTTTCTCCACTCAAAAATTCGACCTCTACTTTCACTTGTTCGCCTTCTTCCGAGAAGCGCGCGTCTTTTAGTCCGGTCAAAAGCAGCTGATGCCCCTTATTACTGCCGGTCGTCTTGCGGATCTTATCTGCCTGATAACGGCGGATCACGATCTCTCGGCTTTCGATCGTCGGATCGGAGAAATACAAATTATATTGGGTGACTTGCGTCAAAGCTGCCTCTTTTGTTTCATAAGCCAGCTGGCGCAAAAATAGTTCCCACTCTTTTTCTGCACGCCCCGCCAGTCGCGAGTTTGTTTTTTCAACTTGCTGTACGATCGTTGTCAAACTGAGAAACAAACAACCAATAAACATCATCGCACAAAGACATTCAAGCAGCGTGAACGCCGCTTTATTCCGGGGCAACATGATAATCGATCCCTGCGGCTTTAACGCTGATCGTCGGGCGTGCGGCTGCATCGACTGTGACCGCGAATGTTTTCCCTTGCCGCTCGACTTCCTGCGGATACGCTTTGTTTAACCGCAAACTGCGCGCCTGTTCATAAAGGATCCGCGCAGCAGCCGTTTGGGCGCGCACAGTTCGTTTTTGTTCTTCCAAAAACAGCGTCGCTTCAAACATCGTCGTAAAGATCACCGCGACGATTCCCAGCGCAAACAATGTTTCCAAAAGCAGGTAAGCCGGCAGTTTTCGTACTGTTCGTTTTGATTTCAAATCGACCGCTCCCTACTTGAAATTGATAGGTCACTTTCTTCTGTTGATTTTTTAATTGAAACGTATAGCTGGTCAGCTTTGAGATATTCCCCGAACCGCGCAGAAACTGAGTCTCCGCACTGCCTGCCGCTTCGATCGCAGACGGGATCTTCATCTCATGGATCTTGGTCAAATATCCGTTTTTCCGGCTGTAAAAAGTGATTTCGCCGTCCTGTTTTGAAAAACGGAAGAAGGTCACGACTTCTTGGATGATCGCTACTTGCTGAATGTGCTGGATATTGCGCTCAAAATTGGCTAAAAAACGCTGTTCCTCCAAGTCGTCCTGGAGGCGTCCCCAGCCAAAAAGCGCTAGCAGCATCATCATACTGGCGATCATCATCACGATCAGCGTTTCTAAAAGCGTGAAGCCGCGTTTATTCCACATCGACCGGGATCGATAATTTTTGGGCTTTCTCAAACTGCTTTTTCGTCAAATATTTTTCTTGATACATCATATCCAAACTTGTCGGTTTTTCATTTTTTTCCAGCGTATACAGTTCGCGCTGTGTTTTGACGACATTCGTGATCGTTTCTTTTTCAGTTCCCTGGATATTGTCGCTTTGTTTGGTAATGTTTGGAATAAACAGCAAAAACAGCACTGCAATGATCCCTAAAACGATCAGCATTTCTAAAAGTGTAAAACCGTTCTTTCTTTTCTTTTTCATCACATATCCCCCCAGCTGGTGTTATAGATCGGCAAAAGCAGCGCACTATAGAGCAGCAAAATCATGCAGGCAATAAATAAAAAAACAAGCGGCTGGATCAAATGGATCATTTTTTCAAAGCGCTGCATCAAGCGTTCCCAGCACATCTCGCTATAGAGCAGCAGCTCTTCGCCTAAATGTCCGCTCATGCTGCTGGTGTTTGCGATGTGCCCCATCTCCGTATTGAAAAATTCCCAGCGGTCAAAAGTCTTCAAGGTTTCCAGCCCCTTTGCGGTATCCTCCGCGACCTCTTCCGCCCAAGCTTTCATGACCGGCAGCGCGGCTTCTGCCACCAGTACTTGCAAGATCTTTTTCATCTCCAGCCCTTGGGCGAACAGTTTCCCCAGCTCGCGGCTGAAATAAGCGCTCAAATACTCACGATAGCATTTGCCTATAATCGGCAAACGGATCAAAAACAAAGTCCGCCGGTAGACGGGCCAGCGGCTCATGAAGCGTTTGCCGAGAGATGCCGCTAGCAAAAGGCCGAGCACTGTCAGTAAAATGATCTGCGGGAGGGCTTCAAAAAATGCGAAACTCCAACTTTTTTTGCCCTCCTGCATCTCAAGAAGCTGCGGCAGCAGATAGACTTGCATCACCAAGAGCATTCCCAGTAAAAACAAGAGCAGGATACACGGATAAAGTGCGACTTTGAGCAGCTGCTTCTTTTGTTTTTCGAGCATTCGGTGGGTCTTTTCGCTGATCGTGATCGTTCCCAAAAAGTCACCATGGATCTCGGCAAGCGCGATTTGTGTCTGAAGACTTTTCGAGGCGCCGACTGCTTTGAATCCTTCCGCAAGCGGAGCACCTTTTTCCAATTCACGTAAGAGAGCTGCCGCTGCGGCTTTTTCCGGCCCCTCCAATTTCGTGATAAACGCCAAGCTTTCATTGATCGAAAAGCCGTTTTTCAGCAGCTCTTTCATGAAATATAAGAGGCGCTGCTCCGCTTTGGGATTCAATGATTTTTTCTTCCTGCAAAATTTTTGTTTCAATGAATCCAGCTGACCAGCATTTTTTGAGGCTTTGATTCCAGCTGCTATGAAGATCCCCCCTTTCCGGCAAATAGAGGTCGAAGAGCACTGCTTCTTTTCCGTGTTCAAAGGCGACGGGCAGAAGACGCTGAAAGATCATGCCTTTGATGCACTCTTCGATTTCGGATTGCGATACGCCGAGTTCCCGCAAGCGCGCCGGGATCCCGGCCAACTCCCCTGAGTGGACGGTCGCCAGCACGGTATGGCCGGTCAGTGCAGCACGCACCGCCATTTTCGCTGTTTCAGCATCGCGGATCTCGCCTAAAATCAAACAATCTGGCCGGTGGCGCAAACAAGCCTTGATCAGCTCCTCATAATCCATTTGGATCTTTTCATTTGTCTGCAGCTGCAAAAAGGCGGGCTCCTCGATTTCGACCGGGTCTTCGATCGCGATCACTTGCCGTCCGTAAAATTTCTTGCGGGCCAAATGATACATTGTCGTTGTTTTCCCGCTGCCGACCGGTCCTGCAAAAACAAACAAACCGCGCCGACCGAGGGCAGACTCAATGGAGCTGAGCTGTTCTTGAAAAAAGTAGGAAGCCTTTTTCGCCCCGCTTGCTTCCGTCGGCAAAATCCGGATCACCAAACTCTCTTTTCCTTGAAAATCGCCAACGCTCGACAAGCGCAACCGGACTGTTTCTTCGTGTACATATAAAGTTGCTGCGCCAGTCTGCGGCTTGCGTTTTTCGCCGATATCCATGGCTGCTAAAAATTTGAAGTGACGGATCAATTTTTCACCGGCTGCCAAGTCGAGCTTTTTCCAGCATTTTTTCTCTCTTTGTCCGCGAAAGCTGATCTCGCATGTATCGCTTCGGGGCAAAAAATAAATATCGGCGGTCCCCGCTGCCAAGCCCGCCGCCAGCAGTTCTTCGACCGTCTCCTGGATCTCCACGTCTTCTCACCTCCTTACCAAAAGATACGCAAAAAAAAAGCATGGCACTTTTGCCATGCTTCTTAAGCAGCTGCTAAATTATTTTTTTATTCAGCGGCCGTATAGACGTCTGAGACGTCATCGTCCTCTTCCAAGCGTTCGATCAAATTATCGAATTGTTCCTGCTTATTTTCCGGCACTGGCGTTTCCGTTTGCGGAACCATCGTCAGCTCAGCGTGCGCAAGTTTGAATCCGTCTTTTTCCAGTTGGTCGCGCACAGCAGTAAAGTCTTCCGGTGCAGTATAAAGTTCAAAAACTTCCGGCGAAGTTTGCAAGTCTTCTGCGCCAGCTTCCAACGCTTCATCCAGCATTTCGTCTTCAGTGACATCCAGTCCTTCACGCTCGATCACGATGTAGCCTTTCCGGTCGAACATATAGCTGACCGAACCGGCTTCCCCTAAAGAACCGCCATTTTTATTGAAAGCAACCCGTACATTGGTCGACGTCCGGTTGCGGTTGTCCGTCAAAGCGTGGACCAAGATCGCTACTCCGCCTGGTGCATATCCTTCATAAACGACTTCTTCATAATTCTCGCCGTCAGTTGCGGAAGTTGCTTTTTTGATCGCGCGCTGAATATTGTCTTTCGGCATATTGCTCGCACGTGCTTTATCGATCATCAAACGCAATTGAGGGTTGGACGTCGGGTCAGGGCCGCCCGCTTTAGCCGCCATATAGATCTCCTTGGAGATCTTTTGAAAGATCTTGCCTCGTTTTGCGTCTTGCGCATTTTTTCGGCCTTGAATATTGTTCCATTTACTATGTCCTGACATGGTATTTTTCCTCCTCAATTTCTTTAGCGTCCAGTAGACAATACTATCATACTACTTTCCATGAAAATCGCAAAATCCGCTAGCGGCCGCGCCGCAACCGGCGGATCATCGCAAAAAGCAAGACGGCGGCAAGCGCTGCACAGCTGTCGAGCACAACGTCTTGAAACAGCGGCGTTCGTCCGCCAGTGAGCATCTGGTGAAATTCGTCGAGTCCCGCATAACCGGTCGCGGCCAGCCACGCGACGATAGCAGTCAAAGAATAACTTTTGACGCGCGGCATCAAGCCTAAAAACCAGCTGAAGCCCAAAATGAAATACGTCAAAAAGTGCGCCCCTTTGCGGACAAAAAATTCAACAAAATGAAAATAGCCGTTGGTGCGGATCGAAATATTCGTTCCTGCATAATCAAACGAGATCTTGCTCAATGAAGCTTTGAATGGTTCGTTGTGCAAAAGGCGCCCCAAAAGACCGATCTGCGACTGCTGTTCGTAAGTTTGTGCTGAACTGAAAAACAAAAGCGCCATGACCGCAAAAGCGATCACCAAAAACCATGATCCTTCTTTTTTCATACGCTCCTCCTCATCTTCTTTTTGTATCTTAATCGATTCTGCGGCGGGATGCAATCACCCAGACAGCTAGACAAGCCCCGGCGATATGGTAAAATATCCATGGAATAGAAATGGAGTGTGAGCAATGGCGCAGTATTCAGAAAAAACTGCCGAATATATCAACAAACAAATCAATGAATGGGCGGATGAATTTTTTGCTTCTTCGACGGGCAGCAAGCGCGACAAATCTCAAGCAGGCTTCTTGCACGACTTTGCGCTGACGATCTATCAGGAAAAACAGCTGACCCCGAAACGCTGGACCGGCAAAGCCGTTAGAGAAGTCTGGGATACTGTTTTACCGCAAAAGATCCCGCAGTTCGTGCGTTTTGAAAATCGCTTTGGCGAATTGATCCGCGACTTTTTGAAGTTTTTAGACGAAAAAAATTATATCCGCAATGCTTCAGCGATCATCAACGCCCTCGCGCTGCAAGATACGGCGGAAAAAGCTCCCGCGGAAACCGAAAAAGTGGCGCAAACCTTCCAGCAAATGGTCCAGCAAGCTGTCCAATTGCCGAAAGTCGGCAAACCATTGCGATCTTATCCAGCCAAAGAACGTGAAAAAATCATGCGTAAAATCCGCAAAAAACAAAAGCATAAGCGTTAAAAAAAGGGCCCTGACAAAAAAGTCAGCGCCCTTTTTTCATCTAACTTGTTTTTACTTCGTCACTTGGAGATCGAATACCACTTTGTCGCCAGCGTGGAGCGTGATGTCTTTTGCGCCTTTTTCGGCTTGTTTGCCGTTGACGGTAAAGAGCCAGAATTTTTGAGCGTCAGCGTCTTGTTTATGCCCATCGATCGCCGTGATGAAGCCGTCTTGACTTGCTTCAACTGAGTATGTCTTGCTCAATACGTCGAACAATTTTGCGCCCTCGGAAAATTTGACTGTCTTTTCAGAAAGCTGTTTGCCGTCTTCTTGCAAAATGATCTCAGCTTCCTGCTGGCTTTTTTCCTTGCTGGCAGTACTCACTGATGTTTCCGATGTTGCTGATTCCTGCGACTTGCTGCTGTCGCAGGCGGTGACCAGCAACAAACTGCTGAGGATCACTGCAAATAGAGCCCAATACTTTTTCATAATAATTCCTCCATTTATTCAAAAATTTGATACTTCGTCTTGAGACGATGCATCTGTTGAAAAACCGTGTGCGAAAAAAGATTTAAAAAGAAAACAGTCGCCAGCGCATGAATGAAGTCCGCCGGCGCGCTTGAGACCATCATTGCCAGAAAAGCTTTGAAACTGAAGCGGCTTGTGAACATGACGACCGAAGACGCATTCATGATGCCGCCGTAAAGCAGCCATACGCTGAGAAATCCGAAAATACTCAGTGCGATGCGGTTTTTTTTCAGCCAGCCGGCGCGATACAAGCACCCCGCCAAAAAGCCGAGCAGTCCGAAGCCAAGCATTTGCCACAGGGTCCATGGACCCTGTGTAAAAAAAATATTGGATACGAGCGCACTCAATGCGCCGACTAAAAAGCCGCTCTCAGCGCCTAAGACGATCCCGCTCAAAATCACAAGCGCTGCCATCGCTTTAAACTGCGGCAGCATAAAAAGCGCTACGCGGCCGATCACTGCAAAAACGACAAAGACCGCAACGATCACCAGCTCGCGCGCTTGCGGACGACGATGTTCAAATGTGAAAAAGAAAAACAGCAGCGAACTTGCGATCAGCAGAAAACTCAGCAGCAGATAACTGCTGCGCCCGTACCGCACCGCTGCCCAGAAAAAAAGAGCTAAAAAAAGCAAATAAGCGAGCATCGTCCTGGTCAGTCGGGCTGCGCGGGATTTTTTTGGCGCAGATGCGTTTTGAGACATTGTACCACCTCCTTGATCGTGACCGCTTGCGGAAAATAGTCGCGCGCGATCCGGTTCGCAGCTGTCGTATAAAAATAATTCGTGCGCAAAAACTCATTGACTGCTTTTTGCATCACGATCCGTCCGTTGAAGAGCAGCGCGCATTCGTCGGCAAATTGTGCCGCGAATTCTAAATCGTGCGTTGCAAAAATGATCGTCGTGCCGCCTTTTTTCAATTGCAAGAAAATTTCTCCCAGTGCTTGGCGCTTCGCCGGATCGATTCCATTCGTCGGCTCATCTAAGAGCAGGATCTTTGGTTCTGTCAAACAGACTTTCGCAAGCGCCGCCAACTGCAGCTCGCCGCCGGAAAGATCAAATGGATGGCGTTCTAGAAGCGGTGTAAGTGAAAATGCTGCAGCGGCCCGCATAAAAGCAGTTTGTGATTTGCTGACCAGCTTTAGATCCGCGGCGACAGCCTCTTCCGTCATGACCAATTGCGGATCTTGCGGCAAGTAGCCGATCCACTGCTCCGCAAGTACGGCAGGCGGGTATTTCCCGATTTTTTTGCCGGCAAGCTTGAGCGTTCCGCGCAGCGGCGGGCGCAGCCCGGACAATAAAGTAAGGAGCGTGCTTTTTCCGGAGCCATTGCCGCCGGCTAACGCCAAAATCTCATTTTCAGGGACTTTCAGCGATAAATCACTCAACACCGCCTGCTCCGCTTTTTCATAGCGGAACCAAAGATGTTCCGCCGATAAAATCACAGCCTTTTGCAAGCGAGGAGCCGCTTGGTTTTCCGCAGGGGCGGCGGCACGCGGACAGCCGAAACTTTGCAAATAGGTGCGGCCGTCCCGGATCGTTAATGGAAGGGCCGCATTTTCATTGGACTCATCGCGCGTCTTGAGTGCAAGCTGAGCGGCGGCCGGCAAATAATGGAAGAGCGCCGGGTATTCGCGGTAAAATTGCGGTGTCAATTGCTGGGGCGGTGCACAGAAAATTTGTTTCCCGCGTTCAAGGATCAGTAATTGATCCGCCAGCGGCAGCACCTCTTCCAACCGATGCTCTGCCAGCAGGATCGTGATCCCCAGCTCTTGGTTGATGCGCCGCAGCAGCTGGAAAAAATCAGCGGCTGCCAGCGGATCTAGTTGGGCCGCCGGTTCATCCAGCAAGATGAGCGCTGGATGCATCGCTAAAACGCTTGCCAGATTCAAGATCTGTTTTTGCCCACCGGAAAGTGCATCCGTATCGCGTTCAAACCAGCTTTCGATCCCGAAAAAGGTGCTCATCTCCGCGATCCGCTGATAGATCACTTCTTGCGGCATCCCCAGGTTTTCCAAGCCGAACGCCAGCTCATGCCACACTTTGTCACTCACCAGCTGTTCGTCGGCTCGCTGCGCGACAAACCCGATCTTCGCGGCTTCGCTTATTTCCGGCAGCTCAGCCAGCGTCTGTCCGTCCAATTTGATCGTGCCGATCTGAACACCGGCCGGGCGCAGGCGCTGCTTGAACTGCCGCAGCAGTGTTGTCTTCCCGCTGCCGCTCTCGCCGATCACGACATTGAAAGTGCCGTTCGGGATCTTGAGCGTCAGCTGATCCAAAGCGGGTACATCATTTTGCGGATAATAAAAAGAGAAATCCTCGATCTCTATCATCAGCGGCTCCTTTCTGCGCGCATCCAGCGCATTTGGGCATACCGCCAAATAAAAATCTCCGCCAAATGGAGCCAAACCGGCAAAAAAACCAGCAGTAAAAACAGCAGATTCCCGATAAGTACCAACTGAGAAGGCCGTTCGAAAAATCCTTCATTGAAAAAGCGCATTCCGAATTCTCCGCGCAAACACCACGCTGCAGCAGCGCTCGTGAGTAAAATAAACCCTGCACTTTTCCAAGCAGTCCGCCAAGAGTAAAACGGATTGAAGGTCGTGCGTTTTTTCGTACCGTATCCTCTGGCGCGCATGCTGTCAGTCATCTGAATCGCGTATTCGCCGCCCCACGTGAACAGCAATGTATAGACGCGCTTTTGAAATGCTGTTTTCTCCCGCAGCGTCTGTTGTGAAAAACCAAGACTGTACTGAGTGAGCTGGATTTTTTCCAGCTGACGGCTGAAGACCGGGACAAGCCGGAAGATCATTGAAAGCAGCAAACCGAGTGAAGAAAACAGCCGGCCGCATACATACAGAATCTTGTCTTTCGTCAGGACGACTTGGAAACTGACAAACCACAAGACCATCGCCAACAGCAGCGCGGCAAACAAAAGTCCGGTCACCAGACTGGTTTGATGGACTGCAAAGAAGGTATTTTGATACAAGATCTTTCCCGTTTGCGGACCAAAAAATACGTTCAAAAAAACAACAAGCGCCAGTCCCGGCAAAAGCCGCAGCATCCATTGAAAAATCGTTCGTGCGGACCGGGCCCAAATGCCCAAGAAAATCGCACCCGAAAGTGAGATCGAAAGCAGCAGCGGCTGAAAAACAAACATTGAAAAAAACAATACTGCGGTAAAATAAGCGGCCGCTGCAAAAGGATGGAGCCGTGAAAGTTCTTTCAAAGTCGCACCTTCTTTCCAATAAAAAAAGGAGAAAACCAAGGAATGGTTTTCTCCTGCAGGCGCCGCAAAATAAGCCTATTGGATAGACTGAATTTTGGACGCCAAACAATTTCACCCTGATATCGTTGTATCGGCTCAGTGATGGGCAGTATCCTGACTTCGTTTCATCCTACTCTTCGCTCTTCCCGCTTCAGCAGTGAGCTTTTCGAATTTCGTCCGCGTTACAGTAGAAAGGGGCTGTTAAGGCTTTTCACCTTATTCCTGATCCATCAAATCTCCGTATGCTATTGTCCTGATTATACAAGAAATTCGCGCGTGCGCAAACGAAAGATCGTGAAAAAAGTTTTATCGCCGTCCCAATCGCCGGATCATCAAGATTCCAGCAGCCCTTTCCCTGAAGCGATTCGTTTTATTGCACTTTTTTCCGCAAGACGATGCTTTGATAGATCCAGATCGTCAACAGATAATAAATGAAATACAGGACAAGGAAAATCAAAAACGGCAGCCAGATCCGGTCGTATGGATTCATCATCAAGATCGAAAACATCTTTAATCCAAATAGGACGTGAACCATTCCTAAAATCCCCGGAACAAGGAACAAGACACCGATCTCTTTGCGCAGGGAGCCGCTCAGAAGGGCTTTACGTGTCCCGATCTTCGCAAGCATCGCATAGCGGATCTCGTCGCTGTTGGCACCGGAGAGGATCTTGAACATCAAACAACTGGCGAGCATTGCCAGAAATGCGATCCCTAAAAAGAATCCCATGAATTCAAAGCCTGAAAACATTCCGTTATAAATGTCATATGCGACGGCTTTTTGCTTAAAGTCGCCAGAAGGATCTTCCGCTAGACTCGGATTATTTTTTGTATTGCTCTCCGCAAGTGCTTTGAGTGGACCGCGCTGCTTCATAAAATCTTTGACTTGAACGACTTCCAGATTCGCAGTCGCTCCGGGAAGTGTGACAAATTCCGCAGCCGAAACAAATTTCTGCGTTTTCTTCTGCTGCTCCGGCAGCTCCATTCGTTTAAGGCTCATTTGCGCTTCCGTCGAAGAGAGCAGATCGCTGCCGCGATATTGGACCGCTTTTGCGTTGGAGGTGCCGGTAAAAAGGCGGGACTTCAGTGGATGCTCATCAAATTGCTCTTTGACATAATAGACTGTTTGCGCATCCTCTTTTTGCTGGTAGCTCACATCATACGTCGGCCGAAGGGCTGCAACTTTCTTTTGATCGACTTCTTGGGCATTATTCAAAACCAGGTCATAAGCCGACGACATCGCTGCCCATTTCGGGATCTCATTTCGAAAACCCAACCCGACTGTCAGTGCCCCGAGTGCGAGTGCGAAAAGAATCGAGACCATTGATAACATTCTGGTGTAGTCTTGGATCCGAAAATCGAGCTGCGCCAATGTGAAATTGTTCAATTTTTTCAGTGCAAAACGGTCTGAATGTTTCAACAGCTGGATCACGAAAATCAGTACTGCATGAAAGACAAAATATGTTCCCAGCACGATCACCAGCACGGCCGCCGCAAATCCTGGCAGCTGGAATACTTTGATATTTGCCATCAAATAATATCCGACTGCTAAACACAAAAGACCGCCGACTGCTTCCAAGAACAGGAGGGCCCATTTGCGTTTTGCGTGGACCGGTGTTTGATTCGCGCGCAAAAGTGACAAGATCGGCTTTTTTGCGATCCTGCGTGCATTGCTGAGCGAAGCGATCAAAAACAAGAATGTGAAAAATACACCCGTGATCAAAAGCGCTTTTTGATTGAACGGTGAAAAATGGCTGACCGTGATCCCCAGCCGGTTCGTCAATAAATAATTGACAAGGGTCGTCAAGCCGACACCGATCGCTGAACCCACCGCTGTCGCGATGATCCCGACGGCAAAAGTTTCAATGAAGATCATCTGGCCGATCTTGCTGCTGCGCGCGCCGAGCATCATAAACATCGCATAATCTTTCTGGCGCATCGCCATTAGAAAAGAATTGGCATATAAAATATAGACCAGTGTGATCAAAGCCAATAAAAAAGAGCCGATGTAAAACACGACGACGATCACAGACAAGATCGAATTGCTTTTCAAAAAAGCTTCATTCGCTGCCATCGACTGAAACATATAAAAAATAGCTGAAGCCATTACTAAACCTGAAAACAACACGATATAATCCCGCAAGCGGCTTTTGATGCCGGTAAGCGATAATTTCCAAAGCATTTCAAAAGCCCCCTTTATTGTTCTAAATTGCCGAGAATCGCAAGCACTTCGCGGTAAAACGCTTCGCGACTCTTGCCTTCGCGTTTGACCTCTTGATGGATCACGCCGTCTTTGATAAAAAGGATCCGCCGGCAATAGCTGGCAGCAGCCGGATCATGTGTCACCAGCAAAATCGAGATCGCGTCTTTTTGATTCAATTCTTCCATCATATCCAGCAAGTCGCGCGCACTTTTCGAGTCGAGCGAACCGGTTGGCTCATCCCCCAAAAGGATCGCCGGCTGTGTGATCAAAGCCCGTGCGGAAGCGGCACGCTGTTTTTGGCCGCCGGAGATCTGTGAAGGATACTTGTCGAGTGTTTCCGTGATCGAAAGCCGTGCGGCAACTTTTTCCGTCCGCTCCTTGATCTCCCGCGGCCGAACGCCTTGCAAAGAGAGCGGGATCGCGATATTTTCTCTGACCGTCAAATTTTCCAACAAATTGAACTCTTGAAAAATAAAGCCAATCGCGCGGCTGCGGAAATCTGCCAGCTGATTGCCGCGCAGTTTCGTGACGTCCTTTTGATCGATCGCGACCGTGCCGGCAGTCGGCAGATCAAGCGTTGACAAAATATTCAGCAATGTCGATTTTCCCGAGCCGGATGCCCCCATGATCCCGACAAATTCGCCTTTTTCCACACTGAAACTGATGTCTTTCAACGCTTCAGTCTGCTTTTCGTTGCTTTTGCCATATACTTTTTTAACATCTTTTACTTCCACGATATTTTTCATGTTTCTCCTCCTGCTCCTTCGCTAAAAATAAATAAAATTTGAGATGATGAGTGCTTGCTGCGCTGCTTTCAGTATATCAAGACTGCTTTTTGACGGTATCCGCCGAAAGTCGCAAAAATGAATAGAGCTTCTGGACGAAAAACTTGATGGAAATCTGTGCATAATAGAAGTCACTTTTCTTGCCACCAGTAAAACAGTTGTTATACTGAATTTGTATATGTGCACTATTGCGCAAATGATCAAAACAAAAGGAGAATGCGAAATGGTATTAGTAACGGAAAATATCCAGAAGCGCGATGTCTCTCGGCTCTTTACGCCCACTCACATCGGAAAGATCCAGTTGAAAAATCGCTCAGTGATGGCGCCTCTCGGACTTGTCGGCTACGCGGATGCGCGCGGCGGCTTCAACAAAAATATCCAAGAACTTTATATTCGCCGGGCGAAAGGCGGCGTCGGGATGATCACCGCTGGTCTGATCGCTGCCGATTATCAGGACATGGGCGACCTATCGGTTCCTTGTCCGATTTATGATCCATTTTCTTTCATGAACTCTTCTCGGAAAATGGTCGATCAGATCCATCAATACGGGACAAAAGTCATCTGCATGATTTCCGCCGGCTCCGGCCGCTCGGCTTTCCCGGGCTCCTCGAAAAAAATGTGGGCTCCTTCTCCGCAGGAAAACCGCTTTGATCCGAAACTGCATCATCGGGCCATGACGGTCGACGAGATCAAAGAAACGATCAAGCACTTTGCACAAGGCGCGAAAATCTGTCAAGCATCCGGGTTTGACGGTGTCGAGATCCACGCGGTCCATGAAGGTTATCTGCTGGATCAGTTTACGATGTCGTTTTTCAATCATCGGACCGATGAATATGGCGGCAGTTTGGAAAATCGGCTGCGCTTCCCGATCGAAATCGTCAAAGCGATCAAAGAAGCATGCGGCGAAGACTTCCCGGTAACGCTGCGCTATTCGCTGAAAAGCTTTATCCGTCATTTGCGTGAAGGTGGCCTGCCTGGCGAACATTTTGCTGAACAAGGACGCGACGTCGAGGAAGGCTTGAAAGTCGCGCAAGCTTTCGAAGCAGCCGGCTATGATATGCTGAATGTCGATTGCGGTACTTATGATGCCTGGTTCTGGAACCATCCGCCGATGTATTTTGAAAAGAAAGGCATTTACAACGAATTCGCCGCAAAAGTCAAAGAAGCGGTCAATATTCCAGTCGCAGTTGCGGGTCGAATGGATGATCCAGAAGCATTGAATGATGCTTTTGATAAAAATATCGATCTCGTTGAGTTTGGCCGCCCGCTTTTAGCAGATCCAGACATCATCAACAAGATAAAAGAAGATAACTGGGAAGATGTCCGTCCATGTATTTCTTGTCATGACGGCTGTTTGAATCGGTTGATCAACGGCCTGCCTTATTCTTGTACTGTCAACCCGGAGTGCGGACACGAAGCTGAATACAAATTAGCCGCACCGCTCGTCAAGAAAAATATCCTCGTGATCGGCGGCGGGCCGGCTGGTATGGAAATGGCATATATCTGCGGCTTGCGCGGACATGAAGTCACGATCTTGGAAGCCAATGAACGCTTGGGCGGTGCTTTGATCCCAGGATCTGCACCGAGCTTCAAAGATTATGACCGCCAACTGTTGATCTGGTTTGAAAAACAACTCGCGAAAATGCCGAATGTCCACATTGAATTGAACCATCCGGCAACGAAACATGATTTTGATGATCCTGCATTTGATGCCATCGTTGCCGCAACTGGTTCGAAACCCATCATGCCGAACTTCGGCAGCGATCAAATGCTGCGGGCAGCGGACGTTTTGCTGAAAAAAGCGGAAGTTGGCCAAAACGTCACGATCATCGGTGGTGGGCTCGTCGGCTGCGAAACCGGCTTGTGGCTGGAACGCCAAGGCAAAAAGGTCACGATCATCGAAATGACGGATCAAATTTGCGGCGGTCCGAAACAAACGCCGTTCCCGAACTGGCAAATGATGGCTGAATTATTGCCGTACGAACATATCGATGTCCAGCTCAATACGAAAGTCGATCATATCGACGGCACTACAGTCATCGCTGAAGACAAAGACGGCCATAAAAAAGAGTTCACTGGTGATACTGTCATCTGTGCGATCGGCTACAAAGCCAATGATCCATTTGCCCAATTGCTGCAAACGGCCGATAAAGAAACTTACTTGATCGGCGACGCGGTCCATGCCGGCAAGATCATGGACGCGATCTGGCAAGCTTACTATATCGCTAAAGATATTTAGTCGTATTTTGCTTCTCACAAACGAGAGCAAAAATCATTTTATGAACTAAAAAAGGGATTTCGCGAAACATTCGAATGAGTGCTTCGTGAAATCCCTTATTTTTTTCCCGATATTTTATGCAGCTTTGCCTCAGCCGCACTGCGACCAGACTATTTTTTTACGCGCGGTTTTTTCTTATGTTTAGCGCTCAAACCGACTGCCAGGATTCCGCCGCTGATCAAAATCATCGCGCTCGATCGGCCAAACCCCTTGCCGCCAGTCAATGGCAAACGGGTCTTGTATTTTACAAGTTTCACATTAATCTGGTAAGTGCCGCCAAAATTGATCAGCGTTTTTGTCGGATCGACTGTATCGGCAGTGAACGTATCGCCGTTTGCCGGATCATAGCCAGCGGAAAGATCCTTCACGATCTTGAGCGTATAGTCCCCCGGCTCTTTAATATAGTAATTTTCGATCGTATAGCTGCCGTCAGCGCCCGTCACCGGCTGAACGAAAGTTTTGCTGCCGAGTTGAGTGACCGGGATGCCGTTATGATCTAATTCAAAAACGATTCCCGAAAGCGCGTTGCCGCTGGTGTCTTGCGCGTTGATGTGGATCACGACTTTCGGCACGACATAAAGCGGATTTTTGATTGGCGTGATCGTTCCTGAAGTAGCATTTCTCTGCAGCTCATAAACCGTCGCGACTGGCGAGGCGGCATCCGGCACTTCGGCAAGCGGCCAGTAATTTTGATTCGAATTCGCCAGATCTTCTTGTGCCTGATAATCATAAAAGGCGGTCGCGGGCAGATAGCGCATCAAGATCTTGCCGTTCGGATCCGTCACGAACGTCGCCGCATCGCCGAATGCATCTTCATTGATTGTTTTGTTTACCGCCTTCGCGTTCTTATTGGTGATCATAAATTTGATATTCGGAACACCGGTCGCGGGCTTCCACGCGTCATTGACTTGAAGATCGATCGCTTTGACTTTCGGTTTGGCGATGATATACGTATCGGCTGTATTCGTTTCGCTGAGATATGTTTTCGCCGTTAAGACTTCGCCTTCCGGAGCAGCTTCAGAACCCGTGCCGACCCCGACCCAAGCAGTCCAATCACCGTTTTCTTTCGAACCGACACGCAGCTTTTGTCCGGGGAGCGTGATCGTTTGCTTGATTTCCGTGCCTAAAATGATCTTGCTGATCCCGGAACCGCTCAGCATATCATCGACCACAGCGCCTTTGCTGATCTTCCAATTTTCGAAATCAAGAGTGGACAAATTCCACGTATCTAGAAACATTCGCTTGAAATTCGTCACTTTTGAGACATCCCAACTGCCCAAGTCGCTGATGCCTTCCGTTGTGATCGCCCAGTCGTAGGTAAACATCCCTTCCATTGTCGTAACGCTCGAGGTGTCCCACTTGCTGATTTTTCCAAGCTTCTCCTGCCAAGTGCATCCAAAGAACATAAATGACATGTCCGTGACGTTTGAAGTATTCCAACTGTTCAAATCGTCAGGAAGTCTTATGTTTGAACAATCGTTAAACATTAGCTGCATATTTGTGACCTTGGAAACGTCCCATTTACCAAGATTTCCCGCAGTACGCAGCGTCCGATTATCGATAAATAATCCGGCCATATTTGTGACGCAGCTGGTATTCCAGCCGCTGATATCGCCTACTGAATTCAACGATCGATTTCTTGCGAACATCCTAGCCAGATTCGTCACTTGCGAAGTGTCCCAAGTGGACATTCCAATGATATTGTGCAAAAAAAGATTACCCTGAAACATTCCCTCCATATCGGTGACGCGGCTGGTATCAAAGTGATCACCAAAATCAATCCAGTCTAAATCAGTAAATGTATCAACTCCTCCATAATCTGCCTCATGAAGACCGCCTTTGAAAAGATCTTCGCAAGAAGCCGGCGCATAGATCTTATTGCCTGCACTATCTGAGACAAACTTGATGTAGTATATTTGTGTACCATATTCTGTCCGCAAAGTTTTCATATCGATCGATCCTGGATAGTCCGCTTGCCCCATGTCGCCCGGATAAATAACCAGATTCGTAGACTGCAGCGTATATGGGCAGCTGCCGATAAATCCGCTCTGCACTGCCCCGACACGATCCGTTTGCGGACGCTTCTCTGCATCACTTGCTGCGTCTGCTGCCGTCGTAGTTGTTCCCGCACGCGCAGACGTTGTTGATGGACCCGTTGATGCGCTGCTGGCAGAAGTTGACAAAGCCGCTGGCGTTGCAGCGGTTTTGATCTCAAAGAGTTTGAATGCAAACGGCTGGATCACCGGCTCCGCTTCAGCAACTGTGAAATCCGTTTCGAGGGGCGCCGGAGTGAACAGGGCATCGAGTTCCTGCAGCGTTCCTTTTTCTTGAAGTGTTACTGTGAAACTGACCGACTCGCCCTTTTTTAATTCAAGATCTGCATATTCTTTCCCCGCCTCCTGATGCATCGCAACGACTGGACTTCCCGTATTTTTTTGTTCTGCGGTGGCTAATTGTGCGAGTATTGCATCTGGATTTTTTTCGACTGAAAGTTTCCCATCCATGCGGCTTTTCAACGTAATGACATACGTCGCAGCGGCATCCGTCCGGCGTTCCAATACGAGTGATTCTTTATCTTTTTCTGCTCCGTTGACGGAAATCGCATCATACGGATAAAGCGTACTCGGACTTGCCGCAGAAGCCAGCAGCGGCAGAAAATTCGAAAAAACAATGATCCATATCCCAACCACCAAAAACCGTTTATTTTGAAACAATCTTTTCATCACCCTCACCCTTGTCTTCGGGACTTGTTTCCTGTTTTACTCCGCCATTTTGCCAAAATTCATTTTGAAAGCCCTTTCATTTATCGAATCGCCAAAAAATAAGTACTTTGCTCGGCAGAGCCTCCTTTCCCATTGTTTTACAAATATAATTATATCTAAAAAAAACGAGGTATTTTATCAAAAGAGCACCCGCCGAGTACTTTTTTTGATAAATAATATACCTTCGTTATGAAAATAATTAAAATTGTAATTTTTTTACTTTGTTTATAAACTAATAAATAACTTTAGAAATGATGATTTTTTTGTGTATCTTCCCAAATCATCAGCAATATCAGCTGATTTATATGCTCGATTCTGTTTCTTTTAGTGCTTGGCTCAACTCCTGCACTTCTTCTTCCGTCGTTGCTGCCCCAAAAGAGATCCGGAGAAAGCGCCGCGCTTCGTCGGGCGTATAGCCCAATGCTAAGAGCGACTGGTCCGCGCCGCCACCTGTATTGCAAGCCGAAGTCGTCGATAAACAGATCCCGCGTGCCGAAAGTTCCGCCATTACTTGCGCTCCTGACTTTTGCGGCGCAAACAGCCCGACGATCCCCGGATGATGCGAATAAGCGATCCCCCGCCAATCCGGCAGCGTTTCATCCAGCAGTCGCTCATACGCTGCAAATTTTTTTCGCGTTTCTGCACCGTGATCGAACGCTTCTTCCGCTGCGGTGGTAAAGCTTGCGACCGCCGGGACATCGACGGTGCCCGCACGAAAACCGTTTTCTTGCGTCGTGCCGGGGATCAGCGGCGTAAAACCCGCAGCCGGATCTAAATAGAGCGCTCCGCCGCTCTTGGGCCCGCCGATCTTATGCGCCGCGCAGCTGAAAGAGGTCACAGCGCGCGGAAAAGCGAGTTTGCTGAACGCCTGGACACCGTCGCAATGAAATAAATAGCCGTGCTGCCGCGCAAGTGCTGCCAACTCTGCAATATCCTGAACGATCCCGGTCACCGAATGGAGCTGCTGGATCACTACCAACCCGCCGGGCGCCTGCAGCGCTTGTTTCAAATCAGCGGCTAAAACTTTTCCTGCGTGCAGCGGCAAGAGGACTAGCTCAACAGCTGGATCCTGCCGCAAATAATTCAAAATACTCGAATGTTCAAGCGGCGTCGCAATTACCCGCTTTTTTTCCGGCAATTGATTCAAACTCATTTGCAGCGCCAAGCGGTTGCTTTCGCTCCCGCCGGAAGTGAAGATAATGCTTTCCGCTGGGACTTGCAAGCGTGCCGCGAACCTTGAACGGCAAAGCTCCAGCAGTTCGGCCGCTTCTTGCCCGGCAAGGTGCGGACTATTGGGATTACCGAAATATTTTTCTGCCGCTTGCGTATAAGCCGCTAATGCACTCGGCGTCATCGGTGCCGTAGCCGCGTAATCAAAATAAAGCATTTTTCTCACCTCAGCATGTGTCTTGACACTTATCCTAAAATAGCGGAAAATACTTGTCAAGAGATCACTGGCTTTTTACATAAAGGGATGGGATAAATGAAGAAAGTACTGATTGTCGGCTCCGGCTTGGCTGGGACGCGCACCGCCTATTATCTGCAGAATACTTGCGAAGTTTCGATTTATACGAAAGGCCGCCGAACGGAATGCAACTCCTACTTGGCGCAAGGGGGCGTCGCCGCAGCGGTGCCGGAAAAAGATTCATGGCACGCTCACGCTGAAGACACCCTTAAAGCCGGCGTTCATCACAATGATGTCCGTGCGGTAGAAACCTTGACCAAAGAAGGCGTCGCAGTCATCCATGAACTGATCAATGAAGGGATGGCTTTCGACCGCAATCCGGATGGCACGCTCCGTTTTGGCTTAGAAGGCGCGCACCGTTTGCCGCGGATCTTGCACTGTCACGGCGACCAAACCGGCAAATATGTCACATTGTTCGTTCAAAGCGAGCTGAACAACGTCGCTTGGCATGAAAACTGTCCGGTCGTTTCCTTGATCGTGACGGAGGGCCGCTGCACTGGGATCCGCTATTTCGATGAACACGGCGAATTGCAGTCCGCTTTCGCTGACTTTGTTATACTGGCGACCGGCGGCTTGGGCGGCTTGTTCCCGCTCAGCACGAATGACCAGACGATCACCGGTGACGGAATGGCGATGGCGCTGAGGGCTGGTGCTGCTTTGAGCGATATGGAATTTA
The DNA here is from genome assembly GCA_022649665.1 of Enterococcaceae bacterium. Taxonomy (GTDB): domain Bacteria; phylum Bacillota; class Bacilli; order Lactobacillales; family Enterococcaceae; genus JALCOL01. The sequence continues at coordinate 131,131 of JALCOL010000001.1, read as the reverse complement.
TCCAGTTTCATCCGACACTTTTGACCAAAAACGAAAAATGCTATGGTCTCATCTCAGAAGCAGTCCGCGGTGCCGGTGCGATCCTAGTGGATGAAGATGACGCTCCTTTAATGAAAGATTATCCATTAAAAGATCTTTCGCCGCGTGATGTTGTCGCGCGCGTCTTGACGACAGCTTATGCTGAAGGAAAAAAAGTATTTCTCGATATCTCGGCGATCCACGACTTTGAAGAGCGCTTCCCGCAGATCACCGCCAACCTCCAAAAGCATCAAATTCCTTATCGAACCACTAAGCGGATCCCGGTTCGCCCAGGGGCGCACTTTATGATGGGCGGCATCCAGACTGATTTGAACGGCCGGACGAGTCTGCCGAATTTGTATGCAGTCGGCGAAACTGCTTGTACCGGCGTTCACGGCGCCAACCGCTTGGCAAGCAATTCACTTTTGGAATGCCTCGTTTTTTCTGAACGTGCTGCCCGCCAGATTTTAAGCACGCCAACAGTGCCCGAAAACAAGCACGCAGCACATCTCCCTTCGGCGGCAGTTTTCAAACTGCCAAGCCGCAGTGAACTGCAGACCCATGCTTGGCGCGAGCTTGGGATCGAGCGTACCGAAGCGGGTCTTCTTGATCTGCTTGCATGGCTGGCCCGCTATCAATTTTTCGACTTGCCGCCTGCCTTTCTTTTTTCCGAACTGGAAACCGCAAACTTGTGCCTGATCGCTCAATTCGCGGCGCAAGCCGCTTTAAAGCGGACAAAGAGTCTTGGCGCCCATTACCGAAAGGATGAACATTATGAACAGCATTCAGCTTGAAAAAAGCCTGCGCCATTTTCTCAGTGAAGATATCGGCCGTGGTGATTGGAGCAGCGAAGCTATTTTTTCGCCGGAAGACACTGACGAAGGCGAATTTCTCTTAAAAGAAGACGGGATCGTTTGCGGTCTCGATATTGCCCCGCGCGTTTACCATCAGCTGAGCACGGATGTCGTGTTTCAGCCGCTCGTTTCTGAAGGAAGTTTCCAAAAAAAGGGAACGATCTTAGCGACTGCCACAGGGCCGACCCGAACACTTCTCACAGCAGAACGCGTGATTTTAAACTTATGGCAGCGCATGAGCGGCATCGCTACCGCAACGCGGCACGCAGTTGAAACGCTGAACGATCCGCAGATCCGGATCTGCGATACCCGCAAAACAGTTCCCGGGCTCCGAATGCTTGACAAATATGCCGTCACGCAAGGCGGCGGCTTCAATCATCGTTTTGGGCTCGACGACGGGATCATGCTGAAAGATAATCACATCGCTTACGCCGGCGGGATCACCGCAGCCGTTGCGGCGGTCCGAAAAAAGTGCGGCCACATGATCAAGGTCGAAGTTGAAGTCGAAACACTCGCACAATTCAAAGAGGCGGTCGCTGCCAAGGCGGACGTGATCATGCTCGATAACCGCACGCCCGCGGAAATCAAAGAATACTTGCCCTACCGCAAAGACAATATCCTCGAAGCGTCTGGCGGGATCACTTTGGCTAATCTCGCAAGTTACCGCGGTTCAGGCGTCGATTATATTTCATTGGGCTGCTTGACGCATTCCGTAAAAGCCCTCGATATCAGCTTCAACAGCCGGAAAGGAGCAAAGTCATGAATCTGCTTGATACTTTCAGCGCCCAACAAATTCCGTCATTTTATTTGGACGCAGACCAAAAACAGCTGCAGGCGATCATTCGCGAAGCCAAGGCGTCTCTCGGCGATCAATTGCTGCTTTTAGCGCATCACTACCAAAAAGATGAAGTTGTCGATTTTGCCGATGAAGTTGGCGATTCACTCCAGCTCGCGCAGCTTGCAGCAAAAAATAAAACAGCAGAGCATATCGTTTTCTGCGGTGTTCATTTTATGGCGGAGACAGCCGATATGCTGACCGAACAAAATCAGCACGTTTATCTGCCTGATCCGCATGCCGGCTGTTCAATGGCTGACATGGCCGACCCCCATCAGCTGCAGACAGCGTGGGACACGTTAGATACGATCTATCCAAATGAAATCATGCCGATCACTTATGTGAATTCAAGCGCAGCGATCAAAGCCTTTGTCGGCCGCCACGGCGGAGCGATCGTGACTTCGAGCAATGCTGAAAAAGTATTGAAGTGGGCTTTTACGCAAAAGAAACGCATCTTCTTTCTGCCTGATCAGCATCTGGGACGCAATACCGCTTATCATCTAGGAATCCCGCTTGAACAAATGGCTTTGTGGGATCAAGGAGCAAACCGGCTCCGCGCCAAAGAAACCGAAAAGATCCGCGTGATTTTGTGGAATGGCTGGTGTTCGGTCCATCAGCAGTTTACAGTGGACCAGATCGACAAACTCCGTAAAAATGATCCGGATATCAAAGTGATCGTCCATCCCGAATGTCCTTTTGAAGTCGTTCAAGCCGCCGATGATTCTGGTTCAACGAACAAGATCATGAATGCCGTTAAAAATTCACCGAAAGATACCCATTGGGCGGTCGGGACCGATCACAATCTAGTGACCCGGATGAAAGCGCGGCTTCCCCAAAAGATCTCTTTGATCAATCCTGTCGCGTGCGCTTGCTTGACGATGAACCGGATCCGCTTGCCGCACTTGGCATGGACACTTGACAGCTTGGCCAATAACCGACCGCTTCAGCCGGTCACGGTAGATCAAAAAACAACGGGCGATGCGCTCCGCGCGCTTGACAAAATGCTCGCACTGAGCTGATTTTTTCTTAAGTCTCTTTTAAAAAAGACGAACAGACTGAAATCCCAGTTTGTTCGTCTTTTTGATTGGATTCTGCTTGAAGAAAACATTTTCATATTTCTTACTTCTCTGAAACATGCTATATTACAAGAAGCACCTGAAACAATCGAAACAGGAGAATCCTCATGACAAATAATAATCAATCATTTTTCCGCCCGCTTTTGCGCAGTCAGCCGGCAAAGTTTTGGCTCTTGGCTTTTCTATTTTCTTTCATTGCGTTCCGCCTGCAATCTTATACTTCGCTTTTGGCAACCTATCTTTATCTGCTCAACCTGATCACTTTTCCCTTTGCCGCCCTTTTTTTAGGTGTTTGGGCAAAAAAGCGCCTTCCGCGCAAAATCCGCAGTCTTTTTTTTCCCAGCTATCAAAACATTTTGCATCTTGGCAGTTGGCAAGTCATCGTTTGGTACTTGCTGAAAATTTTGCTGTTTTACATTATTTGGAAATTCTCATGGATCTTAGGCCCTCTCGGCTTGCTCTTCTTCTATCATCTTCCAGCGAAACATAAATAAGCGACCGATCTGCTGAAAACAGCAAGACCGATCGCTTGTTTTATTTATTTCTCTTTTTCTGTCCGCATCAGCGCCAAGGATTGTTTCAGCGAAGCAAAGACCCCGTTGGCGTTGTAGATCAAAACATTTGATTTATACATTCTTGCCGAGATCATCATCAACAGAAGCGTGAAGACGACAAGGATCGCTACTGACATCAGAGCGCCAGCAGTATTCACCGTTTCATTGGCGAGCCGCGTCGGCATCAAGTAGGAAGAAAGAAACGGAATATACGAAGTGACTTTCACGACGATGTTATTCGGATCATTCGTTCCGAGCGTGATCCCGAGCATATATCCGCCAAGCGAAAGGTACGTCACCGGCAGGATCGCTTTTGCCGTGTCTTCGGCTTTATTGACCAGTGAACCGCAAAGGGCCGCGAGAATGGCATACAGCAGGATCCCCAAGATCACGAATAAAATCGTAAAGACGATAAACGATCCGCTGATCCCTTTCAAACTGAAGCCTTCCAAAAAAGATTTCGCAAAATCCATCTCTTTGATTTTTGACCAGCTGACGCCGAAGATCAGCCCGTAAAGCAGAAGCTGCGTTACCGCGACCAGCAGCACACCGACCAGCTTTCCGTAAAAATGCGTGCGCGCTTTAGTACTGGAGAGAATGATCTCCATGATGCGCGTTCCTTTTTCTGAAGCGATCTCTTGGGCGATGATCTGCGCATAGGTGATGATAAAGACGAACAACACGATCGTCGCTGCGAAGCTGATCATGAATTGGATCGCGCCATGATCGTCGCCGACTTTCATCTTGCCTTCATCAAAGCTGACTTTTTTCTTTTCAAATTTAGCCGGCTGCGAGAGCGCAGCTACTTGTTCAGCCGTCAAACCAAACTGCTGGGCGCGTGCACTTGACTGCAGACCGCTCAAAAGCTGCTGGATCTGGAGATCTGTTGATTGTCCTAGTGAAGAAGTACTGAGCAGTTCGCCCGAAATTTGATCGCCAGAGATCGTAACGGATAATAATGCATCGATTTTTTCATTTTTCAGCTGCTTCTCGCCTTCTTTTTCAGAAGAAAGCGCGACAAAATCGTATTCCTTGTCCTTTGAAGCTGCTAGTGTCTTGGCGACTTCCGCATTTTGCGAATAAATCCCGATTTTATTGATATCGTTTGCCTGCGAGGCAAAGAACCCGGCCAAATAAACGATCCCCAACATAATAAACGGAATCAAGATCATGATCAAAAAAGAGATCGATTTGACATTTTTTCGGTAGACGTCTAAGGCAATGACCCAAAATTTACGCATGTGTTCCCTCCGCCTTCCATTTGAATATTTCTTCGAGTGTCGGCGGCTGCTGATTGAACATGGGAATATAACCATGGGCCGTCGCGCGCGTGAAGATTTCCTTACCAGCGTCCGGCTCACTCAGCGTGATCTCAAGGCTGCCGTCGTCATGCGCGGCAACTGTTTGTACCCCAGCTATCTGCTTGATCTCCTCTGCAGCAAGCGGCGACTCCAAATAAACTTTCGTACGGCCGAATGATTCGCGGATCTCATGAACACGGCCATTCAAAACCGTTTCGCCGTTTTTGAGCATGACCAAATGGTCGCAGATCTTCTCAACATTTTCCATATTGTGGCTGGAAAAAATTACGCAGGCGCCGTTTTTCTTCAGCTCTAAGATCCCGTTTTTCAAGAGTTCCGCATTCACCGGGTCGAGACCGCTGAACGGTTCATCTAAAATGATCAGTTTCGGATCATGGATCAGCGTCGCGATCAGCTGGACCTTTTGCTGATTTCCTTTTGACAATGATTTGACTTTGTCGGTTTTCTTCCCTTTGACTTCAAATTTCGTCATCCACTCATCGATTTTCGGTTCGATTTCCTTTTTGGTCTTGCCGCGCAGCCGGGCGAAGTAAATGAGCTGCTCTTCGATCGTTTCTTTCGGATACAATCCGCGTTCTTCCGGCAAATAGCCGATCAAATTGTATTCAGCAGCCCCTAAATGACTGCCATTCCACAATACTTCTCCGTGATCGGGCCGCAAAAAATCCAAGATCAACCGAAAAGTCGTCGTTTTGCCGGCACCGTTTTGACCGATCAACCCTAATATTTCACCATCATCGATCTGAAAGCTCAAATGTTCGACGGCATGATAGCTGCCGAACAGTTTGACAAGGTCTTTGACTTCTAACATAGTTTCCTCCTCAAAGAATCAATTTTTGATTTTAAATGTTTGCGGGGCTTTGCGGTACAAAAAGACCATTCCGACCCCGAAATAAACGAAAACGACCGCCGAGATGATCAGCGAGTACGTAAAGCCGCTGGTATGGATCTGGGTATTGATGTAGGAGATCCAGTACAATGCCCCCGAAACGATTCGATAGATCGGATTGACGACTTCCATATCACTCGTAAACGGCTGCAGTATATAATAGATGAACAGTTCATGAAAACTGAACAAAAGCATCAAAGCGACGAGCAAAATCGTCAATACACCGTAAAATGTCAATGGCAGCCGATTTCCGCTGGCGATGCCGAAAGCAGCAAAGATCAGCCAGACCCCAAGCGCGAGCACTGCATTATACTGCACGGTTTTTTTGAAACGAAATAAAAATCCATTGATGATCGCGCGCGGTTCGCGGTAAAAAGGATAGTAAAGCATCGCGATGTCGCAATTGACGAACACCATCTGTACGATCTTTTTCCCGTAGCCAAGCAGATAAAAAACAAAGAATAAAAGCGGCAAGATCATCGTCACAATTTCCAACAATTCTTTTTGAGCGACCGCGCGGCGCGCCAAAATACCTAAAATGATCGCGAGCACGACTGCGGCAAGCAGCCCCGCCACGCGGCGCTTCATCCCAGCGTAAAGCATCGGGCGGTAGCGCGCAAATAAAAGGGCATTCAGATACTGGCTGCCGGTGTATTTGGCAGGGATCGCCGCATCAGTCAATGTCAATTTTTTCTGCATCTCAACGCCCGTTGCAAAATACCCCTGATTTTTTACATTCACCAGCGCGGCTTCGGCGATATTTCCTTTTTCCACGCGGTAATGCAAATACTCATTTTCTTTTTTGAATTTGCCCAGACGCGTCAAAAGCAAGACCACTGCTGCCAAAAGAAACGGAAAGAGCAGAAAATTCCGAAAAACGACCGAAAAATAATATGCTGCTCCCGAAAAAGCTCCGCCGATCGCAAGCCCCAGCATCACTAACGAGTAGCCGATAAAAAATGCGGTCCGGTGCGTGAATTTTCGGATGTAAAACACACGGGTCGCCCATAAACCGAAGAGGTACCCTCCTAAATAAAGAAGCATCCCGTTCAGCAAATAAAAGGGATTGCGGAACAAGATCGCATAAACCAGCAAGGCCGGCAAATAATAGATCATCTGGTAGCAGCAGTTGACGATCGCTGTATTTTTTAAAAAGACCGTCGGCGACAGTGCAAAGTTCCGCGCAAATGCCAACTCCTTTTGATCCATCTGATCGGTCATGCCATTCATGACCATCCACCAAAGCGCAAACCAGATCACCCAAACTGAAAAACCGTCCGCCAGTGAAAGGTGCTTGGGAACGGGAAAAACCGAAAATCCGCTGCTGAGTGCTTTTGCCAGAAAAGACAAGCCGAACAGCCAGATAAATTTGAATATGATCTGTGTCAGCAAGCTGAATGCGGCCACAAACCAAAAAAGAACCGTTTTCGTATCTTCATCGGCGAAAATTTTCAGCGGGATCTTTTTTCCAAGCCAAGGGATCTTGCGCAAAAAATAAAGCATCCCATTCATTTTTTCAAAAAGAGCGACCTGCTGTTTTTCCCACGACTGGTGAAAAGCTTGTCGCCAGTAGCTGCGCCTCAAAATATCAGCTTTCATTCGCCGCCTCTTTTCCGTCGGTCAGCAGCGCGATCACTTCTTCTTCAAAATCTTTGTCGTGGATCCTGGAAGCATCGACCGGCTGGAGCTTTTGATGATGCAAAAGCACGATCTCATCACACAAGTCTTGTGCCAGCTGCAAAATATGCGTCGAGAAAATGATGACTGAGTCTTTCCGCAGATCAAGGATCATTTCTTTCATCTCATGCGCCGCGACGACATCGAAACTTGTCAACGGTTCATCCAAAAGCATGACCGGCGGATGGACAAGAAACGTGACAAGCATCTGGACTTTGTTTCTCATCCCGTGTGAAAAGTCTTTCAACAAGCGGTTCTGATCTTCCGGCTCGATCCCGACTTGTGTTAAATATTCTTGCGGAGCGAGCGGAGATGATATGCGTTCGCGGTTGATCTCAATAAAAAATTTGACGAATTCCGCTGCCGTCATGAAAGCCGGCAGATGCGGCGTGGTATAGACATACCCGATATCGGTATCCGGATAGTCCGGCTCCAGCACGTCTCCTTCTTGCAGCGCGATCTCACCGGAATCGATCGACAAGTTGCGTGAAATGCAATTAAAAAGCGTCGTCTTCCCCGAACCGTTCCGTCCTAAGAGACCATAGATCTTTCCTTTTTCAAAAGTATAGCTGGCTTGATCAAAAATAACTTTCTCGTCGAATTTCTTTGTCACATCTTTGAGCACTAATTCCACTGGCGAATCGCCTCCTTTTTTGTTCAAAACTTATGTTTTTATTAATAGTATATCATCTTTTCGGCGTGTTTCCCGATAATTTCTGCATTTCATATATATCTTTACATTTAATAAATATAAATATACTTTACTTATAGCAAACTTTATTTTATAATAACCATTGAGGTGATCCCAATGAAAAAAGACTTCGGCGACTCGATCGACAATACTGTTTACGAACACCGCGTCTTGAAGCGCTTGACTCAGCAAGAGCTGGCAGAGCGCGTCGGCGTTTCCAAACAGACGATCTTTGTTATGGAAAAAGGAAACTATGTGCCGACCCTTCTCTTGGCTTTTCGGCTGGCCGATTTTTTCCAAGTCCCGCTGACTGACTTATTTCAATATCAGAAAGGAAATGACAACTTATGAAAATCCGCTCACTCGCCGATATCCCGAATGCTTTGTTCTACCCGCTGAAAGAATGGGCACAGGCCAGTTCGCTGCACTGGAATATTTTTGTCGGGAGTGCGATGCTCCTACTCCTCGCCGCGCTTGTCGGTATATTTTTTTTCATCCGCAAATTAGGTGCCGCTGACGAACGGACCAACGGCTATTATAAAAATTGGGCATTTACCGTTTTGATCGCGATCTTTATCTGCGACACGATTTTTCCAAAGGATTATTTGATGAATCAATTTTTCGTTTATAAGTATGCGATCGCCTTTCTTGCCGGGGACGTTTACATGTTTCTTCAATACCGGAAAGATTTTCAATAAAATTTTCATTGACGGTGGAGCAGTTCTCTTTTATAATGCAAGTGTTCCAAGAGGTAGTAGCTACCCTCTATAAAAAACTATGTGATGAATTTGACTGACTCAGCCATGTCCGCATAGCGGCATGGCTTTTTTGTTTCTGCTGATAGGAGGAAAACGATGTCCAGAAAAGAAGAAAGCCTAGATGAACTGACGCTTTTGGGAAATCAAAAAACTAAATATCCGACTGATTACGCACCGGAACTTTTGGAAGCCGTAAAAAATCTGCATCAAGAACGCGACTATTTCGTCAAGTTCAATTGTCCCGAATTTACAAGTTTGTGCCCGATCACCGGCCAGCCGGATTTTGCAACGATCTATTTATCTTATATCCCTGATGAGCGCCTCGTCGAAAGCAAGTCGCTGAAACTTTATTTATTCAGTTTCCGCAATCATGGCGATTTCCATGAAGACTGCGTCAACATCATCATGAACGATCTGATCGAGCTTTTGCATCCCCGCTATATCGAGGTCTGGGGAAAATTTACGCCGCGCGGCGGCCTCTCGATCGACCCGTGGTGCAATTGGGGGCGCCCCGAGTCGAAATTTACCGAGATGGCAGAATATCGTTTGATGAACCATGATCTATACCCCGAAAAAATAGACAACCGATAATCGATGTTCTTAGCGACCATCGTTAAAAAACTAAGAAAGGGCGAGCCGTTTCTTAGCGGATCGTCCTTTTTTATTCGAAAGGAACAGAAAAATGAAAAAAGAAAAAGCATTGATCGTCTTCAGCGGCGGTCAAGACAGTACCACTTGCCTGTTTTGGGCAAAAAAGCACTTTTTAGAGGTTGAAGTCGTCACATTCGATTATGGCCAGCGCCACGCTCGCGAGATCGAGTGTGCGAAAAAAATCGCGGCTGAGCAAGGTGTCAAACAGCATCTTCTCAATATGGATCTTTTGAACCAGCTGGCACCGAACGCTTTGACGCGAACCACGATCCCAGTGAAAGCCGGCGAAAACGGCGATCTGCCGAATACGTTCGTCCCGGGGCGCAACTTGCTGTTTCTATCGTTTGCCGGGATTTTAGCGCGCCAGATCGGCGCCAAGCATCTCGTGACCGGTGTCAGCCAAGCCGACTTCAGCGGTTATCCGGACTGCCGCTTCAATTTTATCCAGTCGCTCAATCTTTCGCTCAACTTGGCGCTTGATGATACGCTGGTGATCGACACACCTTTGATGTGGCTCGATAAATCGGAAGTTTGGGAAATGTCCGATACGCTCGGCGTCCTCGATTACGTCCGCACTGAAACGTTGACTTGCTACAACGGCATCCAAGGCGACGGCTGCGGCGAGTGCCCCTCCTGTAAACTTCGTAAACGCGGACTTGAAAAATATTTAGCCAAAAAAGCACGGCAGACCAACTTATAAAAAGGAGAATTTACTTATGCTGCGTATCCTCGCTTATCTCATTTCGATCGTCGGTGCCAATGTCATCACGGCGTCCATCCAACCCCTGCATTTGGGGATCTTCCTCGTTCCCGCCGGTACATTCATCGTCGGTGCGACCTTTGTACTTCGCGATCTTGTTCAAAACCGGATCGGCCGCAACAAAACTTATCTTTGCATCTTGACCGCTTTGATCCTTTCAGCCGTGATCTCCAAAGCGCTCGGCGACACGCTTTTGATTGTCGCAGCCTCTGCCGTTTCTTTTTGTGTTTCTGAAACGACTGATACCGAGATCTACTCCCGTTTAAATCTTTCGATGGCTTGGCGAGTCGCGATCAGCGGCTTGTTCGGCGGAACTCTCGATTCGACGATTTTCGTTTTGATCGGTCTAAGTCCTTTAGGCGCTGGGTTTTTACCCTGGTCCGCGGTCCCTGCAGCGATCATCGGTCAAATCATCGTAAAATCGATCATGCAAGTGATCGGTGCTTTTATTTTGGGACGCATTTTAGCCCGCCGCACGATCCAATCTGCGGAATCATAAACGTTATTTAAATTTATTTTCAAATTCCTCCATTTCAAGTTGCGTACACATTAAAATTATTCTAAAATGAATAGAGCGTTTTCATTTCACACGAGTTGAAATTGGAGGGAGAACAATGACAAAAACAGTAATCATCGGTGCCAATCATGCAGGAATCGCCGCAGCCAATACGCTGCTCGATAATTTTTCGGATCAACAAGTCGTTATGATCGATCGCAATACGAATTTAAGCTATTTGGGGTGCGGAACAGCACTCTGGGTCGGCCGGCAGATCGATTCCTACGAAGGATTGTTTTATACGAACGAAGGCAATTTTACCGCCAAGGGGGCGCAAGTCCATATGGCAACGAGCGTTGACAGTATCGACTTCACAAAACAAGAAGTGTATTGTCAGGCCGAGTCCGGCGAAACTTTTACCCAAAGTTATGATAAATTGATCCTTGCGACCGGTTCGATTCCGATCTCTCCAAAAATACCGGGACGCGATTTGAACCATATCCACTTTTTGAAGCTTTTCCAAGAAGGTCAGGCGGTCGATCACGAGTTGGCCAATGAAGAAATCAAAACTGTCGCCGTCGTCGGGGCCGGCTATATTGGCGTCGAAATCGCTGAAGCGGCTCAACGGCGCGGAAAAAAAGTCCTGCTTTTTGATGCAGCCGACCGCAGTTTGCCGAACTACTATGATAAATGGTTTACCGACGACATGGATCAAAATTTAGCAGCTCACGGAATCGAGCTCCATTACGGCGAACTTGCTAAAGAGTACAAAGGCCGCGAGAACGTCGAAGCGATCGTGACGACTAAAGGCGAATATCCCGTTGACATGGTGATCAATGCGATCGGCTTTCTGCCGAACAGCGCGCTCGGCAAAGAACATCTGGAAACTTTCAGCAACGGCGCCTATTTGGTGGATCGCCATCAAAAAACCAGCGATCCCGATGTCTATGCGATCGGCGACTGCGCGACGATCTATTCCAACGCGCTTGAAAAAACAACGTATATCGCGCTCGCTTCTAACGCGGTGCGTTCGGGCATCATTGCCGGCTTCAATATCGGCGGCACGCCGGTCGAGTCCCCCGGGGTTCAAGGTTCGAACGGGATCTCGATCTACGGCCTCAACATGATCGCGACTGGGCTTTCTGTCGAGGCGGCTGAAAAGGCCGGAATCGTCGTCAAACACACAGATTATGAAGATCTTCAGCGACCAGGCTTTATGCATGAAAATGAAAAAGTCAAGATCCGCATCGTCTATGAAGCCTCTTCGCGCCGGATCGTCGGCGCCCAGCTTGCTTCTCACGAAGACATCTCGATGCTGATCCACATGTTCTCGCTTGCGATCGAAGAACGAGTGACGATCGATAAATTGAAATTGCTGGACATCTTCTTTCTGCCGCACTTCAATCAGCCGTATAATTACATCACGATGGCTGCTCTGCGCGCCGACTAAAAAGCTGGAGATACTTCTTTTGAAATACCAAATATCCGGAAAACCTGAGCTGTGACAAGATCTTTGTCGCAGCTCTGTTTGCTTTGTGCAGATTCTTTGACTATTATACCCCCTGACGGTATATTTAAAGAGAAATGCAGCAAACGAGGTGAGAGAAATGAGCGTAGAAGCGGATGAAAAGAAAAAAGTATTGAACCGGCTGCGGCGCGCGGAAGGCCAGCTGCGCGGCATCCAAAAAATGATCGAAGAGGAAAAAGAATGTTTCGATGTTGTCACCCAGTTGAGCGCGATCCGCTCGAGCATCGACCGGACGATGGGTTTGATCGTTGCCGATAACTTGAAGGGCTGTTTTGAAAATCCTGAGGAAGACCCTGATGAACAGCAGGAACGTCTTGAAAAAGCGATCAATATGATCATCAAAAAATAAGGAGTGAGCCGCATGAAAGCTGTCTTCCATATCGATGAAACTGCCAAATGGGACGAAACCACCAAAAATATCCACAACCTTTTTAAAGAAGTCCCGGAGGCCGTCGTCGTGGTCTCTGTGAACGGCGGTGCTGTTAAAGGATATTTAGCTGCGGAAAATCAAGCGTTTATCAAAGAGGACAAAGCGGCTTTCCATGCTTGCCGCAATGCGCTGCGGGCACAACATATCGCTGAAAGCCAGCTTCCGCCCAACGTGAAGGTCGTTCCCGCCGGTGTTTTAGATTTGATCGAGCTCCAAGCGTCCGGCTATGCATATATCAAACCTTGAAACAGCAAATTAAATATTTTTATCGGAAAGAGGCTGGGACAAAAGTCATGTCCCAGCCTCTTTTTCCGAATAAACGGTGTTTCAAAAGCAGCTTCTTCGGATTAGGAGCCGAAAAATCTCAAAAATATAAGAAACTATTTTCGGATTTTTCTTCTTATTTCTTGAAGCTGGACACTTTTGTCTCAACCTCCTTTTTGAACACCAGCTGCTTTTTTAAAAAATTATTCTTTATCGCTTGACAATTAGTTCGGTACAGAACTATAATCATTTTGTAATCAGTTCGGCACCGAACTAATAAAAAGAAAGAAGCGATCGATATGAGTCAACTTACTGATCAACTAATGAAACAATTGCGATTTATTGCGGAGGCCAGCAATGCCTTCCTGCATCAGAAAAAACAAAAGCTTTCCGGACAAGACCGCGTCCTTGCGATCTTGAAAGAAGAAGACGGCTTGGTCCAAAGCTACCTCGCGGAAGTTCTTGACTTGCGGCCGAGTTCGTTAGCAGAACTTTTGAAGAAAATGGAAATAAATGATTGGATCACTCGGACCGCTGATGAAAATGACAAACGCATCAAACGTGTCTATTTGACCGAAAACGGCAAAAATAGAGCGGCTGAACTTACTGCCTCCAAAGAAAAAGATGCCTCCGAAAGCTTTTTCTCGGGCTTGAATGAAACCGAACAAAAAGAATTCAGCGACTTTTTGGAAAAGATCTCGGCCGGCTGGAATGCTGATTTCAAACAAAAAGCCGACCGTTTCGTTGATCCGCTCGATCGGCTGCGCATGATGCAAGGCTTTCGCGACGAAATGATGGATGAATACGGCGCGGATTGGCGCGACATGTCTGCCGAAGACAAAAAAGCGCTGCGCAAAGAGTTCAAAAACAAAATGAAAGATTGCGGTTTTGATTTTTCTCAAGGTTTCGGCGGCTTTGGCGGACCTTTCGCCCGCGGATTCCATCACGGACCGCATTCTTTCGGACCCGGTCCATTCGGCGGCAAACCCCATGACCCGCACAAACCGGATGATGAGGATGAATGGAAAGATTTTTAGCGCTGCAATTTGAAAACAGCCGCAAAGGAGAAAATGAAAAATGCGTGATGAAACTTTGCTGTGGGAGGATGTTCCGCAGCCGACAAAAAAATTCAAATTCAGCGACTTTTTACGCTTGATCAACAGCGTCAATCCCAATAAAAAGTTATTTCTGCTCGGGATGCTGCTGAGTTTGATCACGAGCGGCGCCAGCCTGCTTATTCCACAACTGACAAAAAACTTGGTCGACACCAGCGCATTGGCGCGTCTAAACGGGCAAATGATCGCTGTTTTGGTCACCGCATTTGCGATCCAGCTGGGTTTCGGTACTTTGGGCGGATACTTTCTGCGGTATGCCGGCGAAGGCGCGGTCAAAACGCTTCGCGAAAAGTTGTGGAATCATCTTCTGCTCTTGCCGGTCAGCTATTTCGATGAACACAAATCCGGCGAAAGCAGCTCGCGCCTTGTCAATGACACGACGATCGTTAAAGATCTCGTTACTTCGCAATTTCCCAACTTTATCACCGGCGGGATCCAGCTGATCGGTTCAATGATCATTTTGTTCGTGATGGACTGGAAAATGGCGATCTTGATGTTCGGCGTCATCCCTTTGATCGCGCTGGTGATGCTTCCGATCGGGAAGATCATGGTCAAAATCGGCAAACAACTGCAAGCCGCAACGGCGGATTTTAATGCAGATGCCAGTGAAAAGCTTTCGGAAGTTCGCTTGATCAAAGCCAGCAATGGTGAAAAATTTGAAGAAAAGTCCGGGGCTGCACTGATTCAAAAGATTTTCAAATTTGGGATCAAAGATGCAAAAGTCGAAGCGATCCTTCAGCCGATCATGATGGCGGCGATGCTCGGATTGTTCGTCAGTGTTTTAGGCTACGGCGCGATCCGCGTGGAGTCTGGCACACTGACCAGCGGCACACTGGTCGCTTTCCTGCTGTATCTGTTCAATATCATGGCCCCTGTCATGACGTTTGCGACGTTCTTCTCACAAGTTCAAAAAGCGATGGGTTCCACCGAACGGATCCAAGAAATTTTGAACACACCGACAGAAAAGAAAAACGCAGGCAAAGCAGTGGATGTTGCCGGAAAAACACTTGCCGTTAAAAATATTTCTTTTCGCTATGAAGCAAAAAATCCGATCCTCGCCAATGTTTCCTTTGAAGCTGCCCCTAATACAGTCGTTGCCTTCGCTGGTCCGAGCGGCGGCGGGAAATCGACGATCTTTTCGCTTTTGGAACGCTTCTATACGCCTGATCACGGAACGATCGCGATCGGCGGAACGGAGCTTGAAGATATCGATTTATCGAGCTGGCGTTCACAGATCGGCTACGTTTCGCAGGACAGTGCAGTATTTGCCGGCAGTATCCGCGAAAATCTCCAATACGGTCTCGATTATCAGCCGACTGATCAAGAACTTTGGCACGGCTTAGCACTTGCTTATGCGGATCAATTCGTTGAAGCCTTCCCTGCCAAACTCGAAACGGAGATCGGTGAACGCGGCGTCAAGCTTTCCGGTGGGCAAAAGCAGCGGATCGCGATCGCCCGCGCTTTCCTGCGCAATCCGAAGATCTTGATGCTCGATGAGGCGACTGCCAGTCTCGATTCCGAATCGGAAGAGAAAGTCCAGCAGGCGCTTGAACACTTGATGATCGGGCGCACGACGCTTGTGATCGCTCATCGTCTGTCGACGATCGTCGATGCTGACAGGATCTATTTCATCGAAGACGGTCAAGTAACCGGCTCGGGCAATCATCACGATTTGATCGCTTCACACCCGCTTTATGCCCAATATGTCAATGAACAAATGGTCAATTGATCACTCAAAGCCAAGGAATCGCTCCATGCGAAATCCTTGGTTTTTTTGTCGTTCCGGCATACAATTTCATCATGGTTCGCTATTAAGTCGGCGTTAAGCCGTCCTTGCTATTCTCTAGGCAAAGAAGCGAGGCGAGCGAAATAATGGCGAATAAAACGATTCTTTTAGGAGTGATTCTTTTGGGATTTTTCAGCAGCATCTTTCACATCTTTTCTGCCAATACCGCACAAGCCGACAGCACTGAGCCAATTCCCATCAGCGAACCGCTGATCATGGTGCCGGGCACCAATGCCACGCAAAATCGTTTTGATGATCTGTTAGCCGACATGAAAAAGACTTATCAGGATCTTGATGTGATGAAAATCACAGTAAAAACGGATGATTCGCTCACTGTCAACGGTGCTCTGACCGGCAACAGCCAGCATCCGGTCATCGTGATCGCCTTTGAAGACAACAGTGAAAAAGCGGTCCCCGAGCAAGCGAAATGGTTCAAAACAGCGTTGACTTATTTGGCTGCTAATTATCGCTTTTCTTCTTATAATTTTCTGGGCCACTCGAACGGCGGTCTCGTGATCACCAACTATTTAGAAAATGAAGCCGATGCGAGTGATCCGGCGCTCGACCGCTTGATGACGATCGGCACTCCATACAACGGCACCAGTTTCAACGACAATGCTAAAACTGCTACATTTACCAAACCAAAAAACACGACCGATCAGCTGAGTCGTCTATTAGCTGACCAAGCCAATATCTTGCCGAGTTTTCAGATGATGAATGTTTACGGTAATACAGCTGACAGCTATTCCGACGGCACGGTGCCGGTCGCCAGCGTGCAAGCCGGCGTACTTCTTTATGGAAACACGGCTTCTTATCAAGAAAAAGCGATCACTGACGATGCGACTCATCGCGCTTTGCCGGCGAACGCGGAAGTCGAGGCTTTGATCCGCTCTTTCTTCTACCAAGACTAGCAAATATTAGGCGGAAACTGCTTAGTGCGGTAAAATAAAGAAAAAGAGCTAAAGGAGCGACTGCAATGGATTACTCAAAAGAAATTCGCCGAGTGCTCAGTGATGAAGATGAGTGGCAGGCAATCGTCGATGAGATCAATGATTTTCAAAAGATCGATTCGGAAGACGGTGTGCTGTTCAAACTTAGTGAGGTGCGCCTTGAAAATGTCGCTTTTGAAAAAACGACAGATGCAGGTGATGTCTATCTCCTGACCGCTGAAGCTGAAGACTTCACGCAAGAAGATACCGAAGAAAAAGATTTTTATCTCGAACTGGCTTATGATCCCGATGAAGAAGATATCAATATTTTGGGAATCACCGCCGACAGCCCCATCGAATAGCTGCAAAAAACCAGCGGACGACCGTGAAAAGTCGTCTGCTGGTTTTTTAGTCGCGAGCTAAATATTTAAATAATTTGTAATCGATAGGATCAAGAAATTCCAACTCCATCTCAACTACCCGCTGTTTCTTGCCTTCTTGATTGGTTTTCATCATTTCTTGAATCGTCTCTTGTTTTGGCTTAACCTCACCAAGATAATAAAAATCGGTCCCCTCATCATCTGATTTCTTTGCGAAAACATCGATTTCCCATTCATCAGGTGCTTGCAATACTTTGATTTCCGGAGATTTTAACGACCGCCCAGCCTTGCTAAACCAGCGCATCGTTTTTTCATCAAGTAACGCATCCTCATAGGCCATCAATGCTCCTTGAAAATCTTCACCTTTTTCCAAAGTAACAAAAATGGCGAATTTTTTATTTTCTTTATCCAGCACATATCCGCCTATATTTTGATTCACTATTTGTGTCTTCCAGTTCAAAAGTCGAATTGCTTCTTTTCGCTGATATTTTTGATAGCGCGTTAAACATTTCCTTAAATCATATTTATTGCTTTTCATGAGTGCCGTTCGAATAATATCTTCCACAAGTTGGACAAAATAGCAGTTTTTAGTCGCTGATAAAAACGCTTCGCTTAGAAATATAATTGACTTCTTCTCATCAACATCGATGATCGCCGCTCCTGAATATTTCTTTCCATCCATTCCAGTATAAAAATTTGTCGTCAATGTTGCTAAAACAGAATTGAAGGTTGCTGGGTCTGCCGATAGATCTTCGCGCTGATACATCTTCTGCAAATGATTAAACGAAATCTCTCTACGGCATTTTATCATCTCTGCAATAATGATTAATTCCTGTTTTCGCATTCCAGGCATTATTTCTCGCGAAAGAAAGCCCAACATTTTATTTTCACTTTCAGTGATTTCTCCTTCTTTCACATCCATTTTCAGTAAAAAATCATAATAACTAGTCAATTGGAGTCTCGGAGAGAAAAAAATCTGCGGGTCAATAACATTATTTTCTTGAAAATCAGCTAAATACGGAATGCGATTCAGACGAATTTTCAAGTTTTTATAATTTTTGCGAAGTTCGCTAATGGAGTCTAATTTTGCCAGATCAATTGATTGGAAAACACGTTCTTTCGCAACTTTTTCAAAATTCACAGAAGAAACGCCAGTAATATAGTTCGTTTCATACGTATTTCTTCTAAGATTGTTTTTATTATTAGAAATATCTCCTGACAAGGCCATTGGGATCATATAATTATTTTTATAATTTCCGATAAAGTCGATCACTGTCACAAAATCTTTTGAGGGATCCTTTCGCAACCCACGGCCCAGTTGTTGGATAAAGATAATGCTAGATTGGGTATTTCGCAACATAATAACCTGATTGATCATAGGAATATCAATTCCCTCGTTAAATACATCTACAGTGAAAATATATTGGATCTCGCCATTTTCTAGGCGTTCCACTTCACGTTCTCTTTTATCAATTGGGTCTTCCCCGGTCAAACAAGCGGAAAGTCGGCCGCGTTTATTAAAACTTTCGCATAATTTTTTTGCTTCATCTTTCCGGCTACAAAAGATCAAACCTCGTGGCTTATTTTTACTGGATCCGTAGTAATCGATTTTCTCTAGCAAATAATCAATACGCTCATCAACAACCAAATATTGTAAATCAGCAGTTTCTGAGATCACTTCTCCATTTTTTTCATAATCTGTCACACCGAAATAATGGAACGGACATAATAAATTTTCAGCTAAAGCTTCCTGCAAGCGTATCTCATAAGCAATATTATAGTCAAATAATTCAAAAATATTGAAATCATCAGTCCGTTCTGGTGTCGCCGTCATCCCTAATAAAAAATCAGGAGAGAAATAATCGATCGTCTTGCGATAGGATTCTGCTCCCGCTTTATGCACTTCATCAATAATCATATAATCGAATGCGTCTTGCGCAAATATCTCTTGATACTCTCTTTTCGATATCGTCTGGATCGTTGCAAATAAATATTTGGCCTTGATATCTTTACGATTCCCCGACAAAATTCCAAAGTCCGATTCTTCACCATGGATTACTTTTTTAAATGACGCCATCGCTGCTTTTAAGATTTGTTCCCGATGGACGATAAATAGCATTTTTTTTGGATGATATTGCGCAACGTCAAATGCAGCGAGATATGTTTTTCCTGTTCCAGTTGCCGAAATGACTAACGCTTTTTTAGCGCCTTCCACGCGCAGATCGTTAATTTGGTCCAGCGCCTTCTCTTGCATTTTATTCGGATGAACATATTCTGCTAGTGAAGTTGCTTGATCCGTAATCGCTTTCATTTCTGCAAAAGAATTTTCAGGATGATAATTTTTTTCATATGCAACAATCCAATCAGCTGTTAACGCTGATGACTTTTCCCATTCTTCCTGCATTGTCGCTTTCACTTGATTCAAAAGCGCTCCCTGTTCATACGAAGTTAGGCGCACATTCCATTCATAATTTACCTTGAGGGCGCTCATCGTCAAATTGGAACTACCAATGACAAACGATTGATAATCGTCCTGTTCAAATAAATAGCCCTTCGCATGGAAACCAGTTTTTTCTGAAATTCTCACTTCGATATTGGGGATCTTCATCAGCGATTCAAATACAAAGGGCTGGTTGAATTGCAAATATGTCGAAGTTAAAATGCGCCCTTTGATCCCCCGACTTTCTAAATCAACAAGATGACTTTTTAAACCATTTAGACCATCTTGCGTAATAAATGCAACTGAAAAAAAGAATTCATGACATTGGTCAAGTTCTTCCTGCAAGAGATCAAGTACATATTCCTTTTTACTTGGTTGATTGATAACCAATTTCGGATCATAAATCGATCCTTCGATCAATTGGTTGATAAATGCTTTTTTTAATGATTTTTCCAATAAGTCCATTTTTCGTCTACAACCCCTGATTCATTAATTTATCTACCGTTGGAATATCTGCCGGAGCCCATTTGAGCTGATCTAATTTATAGATTGGCAGCCATTTCACTTCTAAATGTTCCGATAACTTTGGTACTCCTTCTTTTAAATGGCAAACAAATGTACTTAGATGAATTTTTGCAAAATCATATTCGTACTCATTCGATAAAAAAGCGGTTGGTGCCACTTCGACTTCAATCGATAGTTCCTCAGTTAGCTCCCGGACAAGTGCTTGCCGAGCGGTCTCGCCCGCTTCGATTTTTCCCCCAGGAAATTCCCAAAGACGAGCAAGTGTTTTGGTTTCTCCTCGTTGCGCACATAAAATTTCTTCATTTTTGACTAAAATAGCCCCGACTACCTCTAATCTCTTCAACCTTCCTCAGCCCTCCAAACTATTTCATTATTCTAGTTATATCATAGATCCCGCTCTTGATCGATAAAAAAATGGCTGCCGCTTCATTCGAAGGGCAGCCGTTTTTTATTCTTCCACATATTCCAAAATGTCCCCCGGTTGGCAAGCCAGTGCTTCACAGATTTCGTTCAAGGTCGAAAAACGGATCGCTTTAGCTTTGCCGGTTTTTAAAATCGATAAGTTGGCGTTTGAGATCCCGATCTCTTCGGCTAATTCTTTTGAGCTGATTTTGCGTTTGGCCATCACAACATCTAAATTTACTTGAATCATCTTTTTCACCACCCTAAATCGTAAACTGATTTTCATCAGCGATCGCTTTGGCTTCTTCCAGGATTTTCGCAAGTGCCCAAATGATCAAAGCGACCAGCAAATACGTAAAGTTCATGCTGAGATCAAGTTCAGTCTTCGGCTGAAAGTCGATGATCAAGAGATTCGGCAATTCTGATGTAAAGGTCAAGATCACGAACAAGATGCTGATTTTTTTGGCCGACGATATGTTTTCTTCCACAAAGATCTTGCCATCATCTAAATTGCTGAAAAACTTCCGTCCGTAAAAGAAGACGCCGGCGAAAACGAGCAAGTTGACGAGAAAGCCTAAAATGAAGAACGGCGTGATAAATATTTTCACCGCTTCTGCGGCACTGATCGATAAATTCGCTTTTGTAGTCACTTCAACCATGTTGGCAACGCTCGGGATCCGCAAAACAATCTCCATTGCGATAAATGCTACCAATGCCATCCCTAACAAGATCATTCCGATCGTAAAGATCCATTTCAACACTTTAAATATTTTCGCTTGTTCTTTCATCTTTTTTCATCCTCTCGCTTTTCTATGGTTTAACTATACTGTCTTTTTTACCTAATGTCAATAATTTTATATTGTTTATCGATATTTATTTATCGAATAATGTAAATTAAATAATTCATTCACTCTTCGCAGGTTCCATTTTATTTAAGCTGTTTTTATGTTTTTCAGCATAATCTGTTCATAGTTGGATCTCCAGCAAGAAAAGAGGCGAAAGCGATGGCAAAATTGCGGCAATTGACACAATTCGCGCTGGTCGGCGGGGTCAATACGATCCTGACTTACTTGATCTATTTGATACTTTTCCGCGTGATTTCTCCCACGATCGCAATGGGCATCGGGTACGGAACGACATCGATCCTCGGACTTTTTCTCAATGACAGCTGGGTCTTCCGTGCGAAAAATTCGCGGCAGCTGAGCGTGATCGCGCCGAAGTATTATGCAACTTACGGTCTGACTTTCATTTTGAGTATGGTGCTGACCGCTGTATGGAATGATCAGCTCCATTTGGCAAAGTGGCTGGCACCGATGTTCAGCTTGATGATCACCGTGCCCACGAACTTTTGCCTATGTAAATGGTGGGTCTTTAAAGACAAGCAATAACTATTAAGGGATGTGAGTACTTTTGGAAAAGAGAAAACGGCATTTAAAAATTGATTGGTGGCTCGTCGTGATTTTGCTGATGGCCGCTTGGTTTTACGGCTGGAACATTTGGAAAGCCGGAAGCGCCAATGATTATTACACAGCGGCGATCGTAAGCATGACGCAAAGCTGGCATAATTTCTGGTACGCAGCTTTTGATCCGGCAGGCTTTATTACCGTCGATAAACCGCCCGTTGCGCTTTGGATCATGGCAATCTTCGCTAAGATCTTCGGGGTCCACGGCTGGTCGATCGTGCTGCCTTCTGTTTTAGCAGGTCTCGGCAGCGTCGGCCTCCTGTATCACATGATCAAACCAAAATTCGGCCCCTGGGCAGCGCGGCTGGCGGCACTCTTTATGACATTGACGCCGATCGTCGTTGCCGATTCGCGGACGAATAATATGGATGCGATCTTGATTTTCTTCCTATTATTAGCAGCAGATTTTCTTTTTACGGCCATCGAAAAAAAACGGGCCTGGCTCGTTCTCCTCAGTTTTGGTTTGATCGGTGTCTCGTTCAACATTAAAATGCTCCAAGCATTCATGATTTTACCGGCAATGTATTTCGTTTATTGGATTTCTTCAAGACAATCGATCAAAAAACGAGTCTTGACTTTGATCGGCGCAACGGCGGCACTTATCGCTTTAACGCTTGCTTGGCCGGTCGCGGTCGATTCAACTTCAGCAAGTTCACGCCCCTATGTCGGCAGTTCGCAAAAAAATTCCGAACTTGAACTTGCCTTTGGTTATAACGGAACAGAACGTCTCTTAGGTCAATCGACCGGGACAGGCGGAGCCTTTCCGGGAATGAACAAAAACAGCCAAGAGATGCCAAACGGCGGTGCTGGCGGAAATGGCGGCGCTCCTGGCGGACAAACCGCCCAAAATGACGGGCAAGCTGCACAAGGAACGCCGCCGAACGGAGCTGATGGCGGAACGCAGCAAGGCGGAACCCCGCCCACTCAGCAAAATGGCCAGCAAGACGGAAATACGCAAAATGCTCAGCAAGCTGCTCCTGGCGGTGCTGAAGGCATGATGGGGCAAGGGAAAACCGGCGCGAAAGGCAAAGGCGGCCCCGACGGTACTGGCGGAGGCGGCGGAGCCTTCGCGATCGGCTCGGCTGGTCCGCTCCGGCTTCTGCAAAGCGATTTGGGTCCATTGATCAGCTGGCTTTTGCCCTTAGCACTGATCGGCTTCATTAGCGCTTACGCTTATTACCGCGATCCCAAGAAAAAATGGTATCAAACAACGATCCAGCAAGGACATCTGTGGTTCTGGATCGGCTGGCTTGTTCCCGTATATGGTTTCTTTGCAGTCGCAAGCTTCTTCCATCCATATTATATGATCATGCTGGCGCCGCCGATCGCTGCACTTGCCGCCATTGGGCTCACGACGCTTGCCAAACAATTTTTCAAAAAAGGTTGGCGCGCTTCGACCTTCCTCTTACCAGCAGCCCTGGCAGTCACGATTGCACTGGAGGCTTGGTATGTCAGTCTTTATTATAGTTGGCAGCCATGGGCACTCGCTGCTCTGGGCACCCTTTCTTTGATTGGTTTATTCATCGCCAAACAGACGAAATTCATTAAACCAGCAATGGGCTTAACGCTCGCAGCGATCCTAGTTGCCCCGGCTTGGTGGTCGGCGACTCCGACACTCGCTGCAGAATCTTCAGCGATCCCGACTGCGGGACCAAGTCTTTTAGAGCAAAGTCAAGGCGGCGGCATGGGCGGCGGGATCGGCAACGGTTCCGTCGACTCTGAACTTCTCAGCTATGTCCTCAAACACCAAGAATCGGCGACTTATTTATTTGCCACTTCTGACGCCGGAACTGCCGCTCCTTACATTATCAAGAGCGGCAAAGCGGTCATGGCGACCGGCGGCTTCAACGGCACCGATCCGGCGATCACCTTGAAAGAGTTCAAAGCACTCGTCAAAGAGGGCAAAGTGAAATACTATTACCTCTCCGGCAGAAGCAGCAACTCGACAATCGCTAAATGGGTCGAGAAAAACGGCAAGAAGATCACATTGTCTTCTAGCAAATCCAGCACCAGCAGCACAGGAAATGCTTCATCTGCCCAAGCAACTGCCAATCAGCCGAATACCGGTCAACAAAACAGTACTGCAGGAAATGTACCAGACGGAGCTGGTACACCGGGCGGAACTGGCGCTGCACAAGGCGAAATGCAAGGTGGCGGCATGGGCGGAAGCGGAACACTTTATGAACTTTCAGCTGACTAAGAAAGAAGTGAAATAGGATGCAGACTTTCAATGATAAGCTGATCTCGGTCGTTCTCCCGGTCTTCAATGAAGAAGCCGGGATCGACCAGACATTGGCTGCTCTTAAAACTTATGTCGCGGCTCGACCGGAACATTACGAACTGATCTTTGTCGATGACGGCTCGACAGACCGGACCGCAGAACTGATCCGCCAAGGAATGCAAAACGATCCGGCTTTGAAGCTGATCCGCTTCTCCCGCAACTTTGGTCATCAATTGGCGATCTCTGCTGGGATCCGCTATGCTTCAGGCGATGCCGTCGTCGTAATGGATGGCGATCTGCAAGATCCCCCCAACGTGATTCCGCTGATGCTCGAAAAATGGCAGCAAGGCTACGCCGTCGTTTACGGCAAACGGCGGGCCCGCGAAGGAGAAACTTGGTTCAAAAAAGCCACGGCTTCCCTTTTTTACCGCACGTTGCGAATGATCACGACTATCGAAATCCCAGTCGATACCGGCGACTTTCGTTTAATGGACCGGCAAGTCGTCAACGTCTTGAAGAAAATGAATGAGACTGATCCTTTTGTTCGCGGAATGGTCTCGTGGGTCGGCTTCAAGCAGACTGCCGTTCTATACGATCGCCAAGAGCGGCTCGCCGGACAATCAAAATATCCGCTGCGAAAAATGTTGAATCTGGCAATGAACGGCATCACCAGTTTTTCTAAAGTTCCGCTGGTGATCGGTACATGGCTGAGCGGATTGTTCCTCTTGATGTTTCTGGTCACTTTGATCGTGAGCCTCGCTTCCCAAAGCGGCACAGCTGGCATTATCAGCGCACTCTTCCTCTGCAGCTCGTTCATCTTGCTCGCGATCGGCCTTATCGGCAGCTACGTCGGGCGGATCTTCGACTCCTCACGCGGCCGGCCGCTATATATCGTTGCTGAAACAGCCGGCTTCGCACAATCGCAAATCAAATACAGCTCGATGAGTGCTGTCCAATAAAAGAAAGCCTGAGATAACGCGGATGCGTTTGGTCTCAGGCTTTTTTTATCATTGAGAAATTGAAATATCAGCTATTCTTCTCAATGACTGAATCTAAGTATTTAATTTTTTCACAATAGTTTCCTTCCTGTTGATTAAATAGTGCTGACGTCCCAATTACAAAAAGATCAATTTTAAATTGAGCAATTTTTTCTATTGTTTTATCATATATATTACCATCCACTTCAATAAGCGGTCGCTTTTTTGCCCCCATCATCTTAATATCTAGGCTCTCAAGCTTCTTTATAACAGAAGATTGAAAGATTTGACCAGCAAATCCTGGATTAACTGTCATTATTAGAATTAGATCTACTTTTTCTATTAATGGATAAACTGCTTCTATTCTTGTCTCCGGACTAATTGCTACTCCCGCTTTAATTCCTAAACCATGGATTTGATTGATTATTTTTAAAGGGTCACTACTGGTTTCTATATGAAATGTTATAAAATTTGGACGAATAGGCGCAAACAGCCTAACATATTTTTCTGGTTCAACGCACGCCAAATGTACATCTGTTGTAAAGTGACCTAAATCTATTATCGATTTTATACTATATGGCGCCATAGCAAGATTATTTACAAAGATGCCGTCCATAACATCGCAATGTAACCAATTGATTTTTGCCTGTCGTAATTTGAATAGTTCATTTGTCAGATTTAAGGAATCTGCACACATAATTGATGGAGCCAGCTTTGCCATTAGAAACCTCCCTGCTTACAGCTTCAATTAAAAATCTGGCCTATTCCAGAAATACCTAATAAATCACTTCAAATCTGAAGAAGACTAACAGATTGAAGTGATTTATTTTGATTATTCACCCATTATGATGATAAAACATTTTCGATCACGGGAACGGTTTTGATCCCAATCAACAAAATAAATATATCCGACTGTTCCGATTAATAACTCGCTATCTTTCAAACCAAAAGTTTTTTCACATCCAAAAAGGGAAGCCCTAATATGAGCGTCTCCATTTAAAATGGTACTTGGATCATCTGGATATTCAGGATGATCTTTAGCAATTTCTTTTAAAAATTGAACATGTTTTGGTCCAGGGTAACGATAATCGCGATTTTCTGTTAGTTCACGCGGTACGATTTGGTCAAGAATATGATTCAAGTCTACTTGCAAAAATTCATCCCCATTAAAATCTTTGTCATGAACGAATTCCTCAAACATTATTGAACAAGTTGTGTGCGGTGTTTGAACAAGCACCATTCCATTTTTAATATCACTTTCTTTTACAGCTGCTCTTATTTGGTCACTAATATTCAAATAAGTAACGCGCCCATTATATGATTTTAAAGATATTTCGGAAAAATAGTAACTCATGATTTCCCTCCCTTTAACTGACTCAATTCTTTCAGCATATCTTCAACTACTCCGATTGGATTTGCTGCTTTTACTATTCCAGTCGTTCCACCGGAACCATCTGCTCCCAATTGGATAGCTTTTTTTACGTCAGCGCCACTACTGATTCCAGCAGCCTGCAAAATAAGTGAATTCGGACTTAGCTCACGAACCATTTTATTTGTTTTTTCCATATACGCATCGTCACTAACTTTACCAGTCCCTATCAATTCAGTTGGTTCGCACAGTAAAACATCCGGCTCCAAAACAGCAATCATTTTTGCATCCATTATAGAATCTGCACAAATAATCGTCAGAATATCATATTTTTCAGCATATTTAACTGCTTCAGATAATTGATGGATTGTGAGAGGATGTTCAGCATGATTTAAAAAAGTAGCTTCAACTCCTGCTTCTGCTAATGCTTTAGGCAAGATTTTCCCCATTCCGGGTCCTGGTTTGAATCCATCCATGTGTTGTGTCGTCAAAATCAAATGTTTTACTTTTTCTTTTATGGTAGGAATATCTACATACTGTGCTGTAAATATAATATCAATATCATATTTTTCTGAAAGCTTATCCGCTTCTAATGCTAATTCTAGTGAGCTATTTCCATAAAGAAAAGCTTTAGGGTTTATAACTAGAAAAGGACTACGAATTACTCTTTTACTCATGGATATCCCCCTATCTTGTTTGAAAAACCTTGTAATAATGCGCTAGTTCTTCATACATAAACTGATTTGATATTTCCTTTAGAGAGAAATAATCTTGCGGATTTTTTTCATGGATTCCTCTCATTGCAGCATCAACTAAATCAGTAAAAA
Organism: Enterococcaceae bacterium; assembly: GCA_022649665.1. Taxonomy (GTDB): domain Bacteria; phylum Bacillota; class Bacilli; order Lactobacillales; family Enterococcaceae; genus JALCOL01. The sequence goes on along the minus strand of JALCOL010000001.1, from coordinate 103,894 downwards.
TATTAATTTTCGATATGCCATTCATTGCGCATTCCTTCAGATTTTCATCTCCAGTGGATGATCCACCATGAAGAACCAGGGGTGTTTGAATAGCTTGAAAAATTTCTTTTAATCTTTCAAAATTAATCTTTGGTGTTCCTTTGTAAAATCCATGAGCGGTTCCAATTGAAACTGCCAGCGAATCGACTTTTGTTGCTTTGACAAACGATACAGCATCCGCTACTTCAGTATAAATCGAATCAACGATAGCATGATTTTCATAATTTTCTCCAGCACCAACGTGTCCTATCTCGGCTTCCACAACAACACCATTTTTATGCGCAAGTTCCACTACTTCTTTTGTAATTGCAATATTTCTTTCAAATGGCTCCGTTGAAGCATCTATCATGACAGATGAAAATCCTAATTCAATTGCTTTTTTTACTGTTTCAATATCTTGGCCATGATCTAAATGAAGCACAACGGGAATTCTCGTTTTCTTCGCAAAGTATTTACCGATCAGAGCTGCTTCTTCAATAGGAATCAGCTCCTCCATGTGAGCTTGAGCACACGCTAAAATTACTGGTTTATTGAGTGTTTCGGCTACTTTAATATATGTTCTAGCCGAATCTAAATCAAAGTAATTAGGGGCTGGAATTGCATAATGTCCTGCTCTTGCTTTTTCGAACAATTCTTTTGATGTAACTAACATTTACTGCATCCCCTCATCTTTTGGTTGACCATAGGATTCGAAAATTTTAACCGCATCTTGAACTTGTTCTGGGGTCAATTTGGAAATTTTTCCTCCAGCTGTTTGAGCGATATACTGCGTTTTTGCGCCCTCTTCTAAATAAACAGCAGCATACAAAGCCTCTTTTAAATCTTTCCCTACAGAAACAACTCCATGATTTTTCAATACTACTGCAAGTTTATTCCCGATATAGTCGACCACCTTGACCCCCATATCCTCACTAGCCGCCGAACTATAAGGAGCAACAGGGACATCTCCTTTTACTGCATTAGCAATCGTCGTCAGATCACAATCGATTTGATTAGAAACTAAACCTAGTCCTGTGGCAAATGGCTGATGTGTATGAATAACAGCATTCACCTTCGGCATATGTCGGTAAATATAGCAAAGTGCAATTGTGTCGACACTGACTTTTCTAGTTCCTTCTTGAACTGTTCCGCTTTCATCAACGAGCAAAACATCTTCAGCCACCATATCCCCATATATCATGCCGCTAGGTGTGATCAAAATATTCCCATCGGGCATCCTCTGACTAACATTTCCACCAGAAAGTGCGATCAGTCCATATTTATCTAATTTAAGTGCACAATTGATAATTTGCTGTTTTTCTTTTTCATACATTCAGCTACACCCTTTCTCTTTTTTCTCGGCCTGAAGATATGCTGTATTAGTTCTTCTCGCTCGTGCTTTTAAAGTATTTGGATGTTTTCTATACTCCATATCCAATAGAGTCATAAATAATTCTTTCCCATCGTTATAATTTCTGGCATTTATCCAATAACGCTTTTCGATAGCTCGTCTATCATTGATACGCAGATAAATTTTTGCAGCCGATGGAAATTCTCGAATCCTAAAACTCTTTAGAGTTCCAAGAACAAATTTTTCCTCCCGTCCGAAGGAGATAAAAGAAAGCTGGTCACCATCTAACAAAATTTGTTTTGGATGAACCCTTGCAATAAATGAATTCCAAAAGCTATAAAATGCAACCAATGAAAATACAAGCATCAGCAAAGGATAAATATTGAAAAATGCTAAGATGATAAAAGCAATTAGTGCCAACAGAGAGATGCTTCCTGTAATTACCACATCAAACAAATACAATGTCTTATCATAGATATAGCTTCTCATATCCATCCCTTGCCTTTCTTTGTAATTAACTCAATTCTGCTGAATTTTCTCCATGCAATCTCTTCGCTTCTTTTTTAATGCGTCCTCGATTCCAAATAGCCATTGCTAGAGCGACAACAGCCCCAATCGCGGATCCAATATAACCAAATGAATTCACTTTAAATAGAAGCCATGTCAACGGGTTTGCTCCATCACAAATTGAAGAAATCATACTTGCGCCTTTTGGCATTTTAAATCCGACATTTTTTGCTGCTTCAGTAATATATGGAGCAAGGTCCGTAGCGATCCATAGTCCTAACACTAAGACTACAATCCCAACGATGATTCCTCTAAAACCATTTTCTTTAACAATTGGTGTGATTAAAACGAACATCCACGGAATTACTGCCAAGTCAGCAAATGGAAGGACAGTGTTACCTGGTAAAACAACTGCAATAAAAATCAACATTGGAACTAAAATAAAAGAAATTGCCAATGTTACCGGATGTCCAACACCGACTGCTGAATCTAGTCCAATATAAATTTTTCCGCGATTTTTAAAGCGTTTTTCGATAAATTCACTAGCTGCATCGCTAATAGGAATCAATCCTTCCATCAACAACGCTGCCATTTTAGGAATCAAAACTAAAACAGCTCCCAGCGAAACTCCTAAAGTTAAAACTTTTGTTACGTTATATCCAGCTAAAATACCAATCACAAGTCCCATGACTGTACCAATTAAAATGGGCTCTCCGAATACTCCAAATCTTTTTTGAACTGTATCCATATTAATGTTTATTTTGTTTATACCAGGAACCATGTCGATTCCCTTGTTTATTACCATAGCGATCGGAGCATAGGCAGTCGTAAAACCGTGAGGCAATGAAACACCTGGCAGCTGTAAAGACTCTTCCACTTTTGGTGCAGTAACGTCACCTAATACCATGACGATAACCATATTAACAACCGCTGCGATAATTCCAAGCGGCAAACTTTTTGTTAGAATGGCCACCAATGCGCCGGTAAAAGCAAAGTGCCAATAATCCCAAATATCTACATCCACTGTTTGAGTAGTATTCGTTAATAACATCACAATATTAACCACTAATCCGAGCGGAATGATTATTAGGCCTACTGTTGACCCCATTGCAATTGCTGCTGACGCAGGCCAGCCGACATCAATTGTTGATAGACTTAACCCGAATCTTTCGACCATTGCCTGTACTGCAGGTGATAAGCTGGTTCCTAGCAACGAATTGATAACAAGGTTTAATCCAATAAAACCAACACCTACCGTTAAACCAGCCCGCAGAGCCTTCCCAATGCCAGTTCCAAATGCAACGCCAATTATCGTAATGATAATTGGCATAACAACGGATACCCCTAATCCCTGGATAAACTGAAAAAAACCAATAACTGCATCCATTTTAATACCTCCTTATACTTATTCTCCCATCAGTTTAAGTATCTCTTGAATCGTTTTATCTTTACCAACCCCAGTTAAAAAGCTGACACCAGAGATATACGGGATTTTTAATCCTTGCGGCGCCATAGTAGTCGAGATTAGAAAATCATAATTATCTTGTTTTCCTACTGCTTCAGAAACTTTGATTTGATTGATTTTATATTTCCCTTTGTATCCGTTTTCATCTAATATCTTGTTTAATTTTTGATGTACCGCAGTTGAGGTTGCAATTCCTGATCCACAAGCTAATAAAATATTTTTCATTTTCTCCACCCTCTATATAATAGACTTGAATACATGTACGACTTCTTCATCACTTTTTGCTGCTAAAATTTTTGAAACCTTTTCAGCATCCTGAAAGACATCAATTAAACGCTGTAAAAATTCTAACTGTTTTTTTGGTTCTTTAATTGCTAACATAAAAATTATTTTTACGGGAACAGTAATTTCAGGAGTTCCCATCATTTGAAAATCAACAGGATCCTTCAAAATCCCAATAGCCATTGATTGTTTAATAACATACTTAGCATCAGTATGAGGAATTGCTACGCCCAGATTATCCAATTGTAGCCCAGTAGCAAACGTGTTCTCTCGTTCTTCAATTGCAGTAACAAAGCCTTCGTTCACATAACCTCCAGCGTACAACTTAGCAGCTAGTGTTTCTAAAGCTGCCAGATTAGTATTCGCCTCAATTTGCCTATCCACTAATTTCTCATCAAGATACATATCCTCAAAAATATCAGTCATAGCTTCACCCCCTAATTAAGCAGCAACTTCACCATATCTTCTTTGCGGGTAACAGATAACATTTTTTCTCGATTTTCATCCGACTCAATAAACTCTAGCAAATCAGTCAACACATTCTTAGCTTTCTGAACATCTTTGTAAGAGATTGCCAAGAAAACAACTATTCTTACATCGTTCACCCCCCATGGTATTTGATTTTTTAAAGTCATAATTCCAATCGCGGTTTGAAACACCTCCTCGGGATCAGCATGAGGTAAAGCAACATTTACGGAAAAACTTGTATCACCTAATTTTTCTCGCAAATAGACTGTATGACCAAATTTTTTTGAAACAATTCCTAAGTCATTATATTTTTGAATCATAAAATCTAAACATTCATTTTTCGTTGAAAAATTTTTATTCAGAAATATCAATTTTGGATTTATCCATTTGCCCTTATGATCCTTATCTTGATTTGAGCTATTATAATAGTCATCATAATAGGAACTAATGATCTTATCGATATCTGTCGAATCCATTAAAGCTGAAACAACAACTATGTTATTTCGGATCCCCTTCAACTGTTTACGACCTTCGCTATTAGTAACAATAATGTCTTGTGGAGAAATATTGGCTGATTCAAACTCTTTCGCAGAGGTCATGATGACATTATCTGTTGCTGGTATGATACGGCGAATCTTAGTATATATAAGTTCGGCTGTAATAAATCCCTTTGGCAATAGCAGATAAATATTTCGAAAATGAACCCCAAAATTTCTCTCCAGTGAAATCTGTACATAAATTACTAAAAAGGAAATTTCATCCCCTGTCAGAGTGACTTCAAACATCTGTGATATTCGATTAGATGCATAACACATTAATGAATAGAGCAACAAGTATCGATTTTTTATTTCTTCAAATAAGGGATTTTTAACATATATATTTCTTTTTAACCGATAAACCATTGGAACGAGATGATTGAGGAGTGCTTTAGCAAGTTCAACATCATTTGATAGATCTACACCTAAAAGCAATCCAATTTCTGATATTACATAATTGACTGCCTCTTGATACTTTTTATCAAATTGGTCTATGCTTTCATTTTGTGGTTCAATATTTAATCCATATAGATTTTGCGACAAAAAATAGGTGTCTTGGTACCAAAATTGGATCCCATATCTCTCGCTAACAAAATCAGAGATTTCATACGAAAGCATATATAACTGCATATCACTCAAATCACCGTTTGTATTTTTATTGATATAAATATGATGATTATTACTTAAACGAGTGAATAGTGTAATTATTGTTAAATAAATTGATGCGAAATATTGATTCGCTTTCTCCGTGTTGAAATATAATCTAAATTTATTTAAAACAGCCTCTGCTGCTTTTATTAAATCGGCGTCAAAATAAAGATTGATATTCGCTGATAATTCTTCTCTAGAACTGAAATTATTTTCAAAATAATTAAGTGCATAGTTTCTAAAAGCAATCTGAATATTTGATTCATTTCCTTTAAGCATAAAAGATCCGTTGCTTTGCGAAAATGAGATGGAATAATCTTTAAGATATCGGTATAAGAACTCGATATCTTTTTTGACTGTTGCATCAGAAACATAAAAAGTATTCTCCAATGTTTCGATCGCTATTTCATTTCGAGCGTTTAAAAATAAGCAAAACATAGAGAGTCTTCGTTCTTCAGCAGTACCCAAATAATTTTTCACATCTTGAAAAATTTCCTTAACATCGGAAAAAACCAATCCATTTCGTTTTAATAAAATGCCATGTCTAGGTACTTTTTCTATCGTAAGATTACGACTAGCTATTTTTTTATTTAATTGTTCAACATCTGTTAAAATAGTCTTATTAGAAACCGCCATTGCTTTGCTAAAATATTTAGTTGGTTTAAATTCCTTCTCATCAAACAGCATTTCTAACAATTTTTTCCTTCGATAATCTGCTTTGCTCATTTTTACACCTCCTTTGTAAGAAAGCGTTGTCTTTGTGTTGACTTTAACATAACCCTTATAATATAAAACCTATATGTTTTTACACATTAATGAAGAAGTTTTTAAATATAAACCTCGTTTTATATCGCTGGATACTAAAAATATCGCAAAAAATTTCTTTACATGATTTTTGTATTCTTAGCAAGAATACAAAAATCACAAAAAAGCAATCACTCCGCAAATAATTAGTGAAGATTATTTGCGGGGTGACTGCTTAAAGTACGAATTTAGAAATCTATATTTCATTTTCTAACTTTTACTGTATATTGTCAGAGCACTATTCATATTTTGCAATTAAAAATTCTCTTCTTTGTAAGAAAACATCCTTGAGAACAGAAAAAGCAAAACAACGATTTATATTAACAGTTATTCAGACATCCATTTGTAATGTATGTTAAAGCGCACTTTATCCCTCCCTTTCTTTTTCTATTGCCGTTAAGTTGTCTTGTGTTGCTAGTCTTTCGGTTGCCTGTAGATCGATGCTTCTTCCCTTAATGTTTGCGTAGGCAATAACAAGGATCAGAAATACAAAGAGAATAATCCAGCCCGTCCGGTTCAAATCCCCAAACGATAGATATGATCCATAACTAAAAAGTATTAAACTAATCACCGGCAAAATTTTTGTTAGTGGCACAGGCAGTTTAAATGCTGCCTTCCGATAAGCTTCCGGATTTTTCTTAACCAAGAAAAATAACGCAAATGCTGGAATAATTCCGAAAATCATCCCAACGCCATTCCCCAGCATCGAAATATAAGTAATATCCATATCAAATAAAATTGGCGCCATACCGACAATATAGAATATTAGGAGCAAGTAGTGTTGGGTTCCGAAGGTCTTATTTTTTTTTGCTAATCCTTTTGGAAACCAACCGTCATCAATTGCCATTGCAAGACCACGGGTGCACCAAGAAAACACACCGTTCAATGAACTGAAAAAGTTTGCTAACGCTCCACCGATAATAAAGAAAACAAAGATTGGATTCGGCAATATTTGTTTTGCAACTAATGTTAAAGGTTGGAATGCCACTTTATTGATCGGTAATACTCCCGCTGCCACGATTCCCAAAACAAAGTAAAAGAGCGCAACAACTAGCGTTGAAAAAATCATTACAAAAGGGATCATTTTCCCTGGATTTTTTGTTTCACTTCCCAATTCCGAAATATATTCTGAGCCGACCATTGCAAACCGCAATAATGCTGATGCTACAAAAAATTGGACAATCCCATTTGGCATTACAGATTTCATTTCAAAAAAAGGTTTAAAGTCAGTCACTTGCGGCAACCCATAGAATGAAAACAAACCCAGAGCTAATAACAAACAAATTACTAAGACCGTTTGCAACTTTGCAGCCATTCGAATTCCTATAATATTAATAACGAAGCATATTGTCATGACTGCAGCTGCAACAAGTCGAATATTGATTGATACCAAAGAAGATAAGTATTCAGCAAAACTCAAGGCATAAACTGCTATTACTAATTGTCCAGTGACTAAGAGGACAACATAAAACAATCCTGTTTTTTTTCCTATATAATCTCTCACATACGTATACATCCCCCCATTAGAAGGCGCTGCAGAGCCAAGTGCTGCTATGCAGACTACCGGAAATAAGGTAATGAGCGCTCCAACAATAAATGCCCATGGTGTTCCATATCCTGTTAATCCAATGCTGACTCCTGTCAGTACCATAATTCCCGATCCGGTTATCTGTCCAATGGAAATACTCATCAAATCTAAGAAGCCAAGTTTTTTTCTTTTGTCCATTTTGATCTCCTTTTTAAATCCACGATTAAAATCGTTGCTTTTTGCTTCGACTGTCAAAAGGCTTTGAACAATGATTAACTTTGTAAGCAAATCGCTAGAATCCTATTACTTCAAAATAAAACAACGATAGTATTTTGTTATTGTCATTTTAAATAATTCTCGGATTACCTACACTTTTGGCTAAATGGTATATCTTGGCAGCGTCTTCTAAATAAATGCTAGAGAAGAACGCTTTTTCTAAATTATCACCGACGCTTAGCGTTCCATGATTCGCTAATAAACAAGCGTTGCGATCTATTAAAAACGGTGCAGTAATTTCCCCTAATTCTTGAGAACCTGCTGGAGCAAAGGGTACTACTTTGATATCACCACCGATAAATGGCTTCATCTCTATCAATATCTCTGGGATTCCTTCATTACAAACAGCAAAACTTGTTGCATATGGAGAATGAGTATGAACTAGAGCACACTCTTTTTCTAATTTTCTATATATTTCTGTATGCATCGGCCATTCAGAAGATGGTGAATGTTTTCCATCAACTACTTTTCCATCCAAAGTGATCACGCTAATATCACTGTCTTTCATTGAGGCGTACGGAATACTGCTAGGAGTAATCACAACAAGATCTTTTGATTTCAAATAGATGCTCACATTTCCGCTTGTCCCTGCAACAAGTTTTTCCTGATGTGCCTTTTTCGCGACATCCAAAACTTCCTTTTTGGCTTCCAGTATATTCATAAGTTGGATACCTCGATATTTACAATTGCATCGAGAGCGATCTGGATACTTTCATTAACAGTTTTTTCTAATACCTCTGGATCTGGATCATTATCTTCAGCGCATTCGAGCACTGCTAATGCAGAACCGTCAACCGACAAAATTGATCCTGCTTTTTTTCTGAACATTGATGCAGCAATATATAAAGCTGCTAGCTCCATTTCTAATCCCAAGGCACCTGTCTCTGCTTGATACTCTGTATTAGTCGGTAAGATTCCGCCATAAAAGGCGCCATGAGTCACGATTACTCCTTGAAAGACATTTGTCTTTGATTTTTTTGATTCTGTTAATAACTGTTGGGTAACAGTAAAATCAGCAATCGCAGGATAAGACTTTGGCACATACATGTCTGTTACGCCATCTTCTCTAGCAGCAGACGTGGCAATGATCAATGACCCAGCTTTTATATCTTGCTGTAGTCCACCACAGGTTCCAACCCGTATAACGACTTCAGCACCACCTTTCATCATTCCAATAAATGCAAGCATTGCTCCACTTGCTCCGATCCCATGAGAAATAACCATAATTTCTTTATTTTTGTAGATTCCTTTAAATGTCCAGTATTCACGATTCCGCTGAATTTCTTCGACATTTTCTAAAAGCTCAGAAATTCTTTTCGCTCTCTCAGGATCTCCAACAGTAATCACACGCTTTGATATTTGTCCAGGTCTCAATTGTAATCCTGGTAGCATTTGGTCAGTCATATTTACATCTCCTTCATTTTTAATAATGCATCTTTGTAAGATGGATTTGGATACAAAATACCTTTTTCAAAAATCATTGCAGTAATTAGTTCATTTGGGGTCACATCAAATGCAGGGTTATAGATATTAATACCAGATGGTGCAGTTTGTTTTCCAAATCCGTTGGTGATTTCAGAAGACGGGCGTTCTTCAATTGGAATTTTTTTCCATTAGCAATCGAAAAATCAACACTTGCAAATGTCGAAGCCATATAAAACGGTATATGATGGTAATTTGCTGCAATTGCGATATTGTAGGTTCCGATTTTATTTACCAAGTCTCCATTTGCTGCTATTCGGTCACTTGAAACGATCACGGCATCAATCATTCCCTTTTGCATGCAATACGCAGCCATATCATCACAAATCAGTGTCACATCAATATCTGCTTGATGTAATTCATGAGCAGTTAATCGCGCTCCCTGAAGGAGTGGTCGCGTCTCATCTGCAATAACTTTCAAATTGATTCCTTTTTCTTTTGCTAAATAGAAAGGTGAAAGTGCTGATCCTCTTTCTACAGTTGCATAACTGCCTGCATTACAATGAGTAAGCACTGTCATTCCGTCTTTAAAAAGTGTCAGTCCGAATTCACCAATTTTTTTGCATGCTTCTATGTTTTCTTGCCTAATCTCATGACATTTTGTAAGAATCTCGTTTTTGAATTCTGCTATTGATCGTGCCTGACTTTCCCTGCTTTTTTTCCGTATTTTATCAATCATTACAAATAGCTTTACAGCTGTTGGGCGGGCAGTAGCCATATAATCTGCTACTTGTTCTACAGCAGCTTTCATCTCCCCTAATGAATCCGCTTTCAAATTTTGAATTCCTAAATATACACCATAGGCTCCTCCAATACTAAGCGCTCCTGCTCCTCGGATCGTCAAATTTTTGATGCATTCATGCATTTTCCCTGGGGTATCAACACGAATATAAACTGTTTCCGTTGGTAATTTTGTTTGATCCAAAATAATTACAGCATCTTTGTCCCAACGAATTGAAACTGGTACTTCCTTCATCATCATCCCTCCATTTTTTTGAAAATGTTATTTACAAAAAAATATACAACAAAAACGAAGAAAAAGCAACATGTTTTCTTTGTAAATGTTGTATTTTCTTTGAATTTATTGTAATATATAATTGAAAACATCCTATTAAATTGAAGTGGTGATTATATGCTAAAACTTGAACGACATAAATTTATTGAAGATCAGCTTCTGGAAAATGGAAGTATTATCGTTTCTGCCTTGAGTCAAGAGCTCAATGTAACAGAAGAAACCATTCGCCGAGATCTAGAAGAACTGGAAAAACAGAAAAAACTAAAGCGTGTCCATGGCGGAGCCTATTTGCCCAAAGAGTATGATAAAGAGGTTCCCATTCGCATCAGAGAAAATATCTATAAAACAGAGAAAGAAAAAATTGCAAATAAAGCAATGGAATTCATTCAGTCTAACGACACTATCATGTTGGATTCTAGCACCACTGCTTATGAAATTGCAGTAAAAATCAAAGAATCCAAAATTAAAGTAACTATAATTACTAACTCACTTAAAATCAGTCAACTAGCTGAAAACTCTTCAAAAATAAAATTGATTTGCACCGGAGGGGTACTTCGTAGAAGCTCCGATTCGTTTGTTGGCTATACTGCAACAAATAGTCTATCTCAATTCTTCGCAGACAAAGCTTTTGTCAGCTGTTCTACACTTTGTTTAACTCACGGAGTTACTGATAATAGCTCCATCGAAGGTGCTTTACGCCAAATCATGTTAAAGAATGCAAATAAAACCTATTTAATTGTCGATTATACAAAATTTGATACTCCATCACTTTTTAAAATTGCAGATCTATCTGAAATTGAAAATATAATTACTGATAAGAACTTAGATAAAGAAACTAATCAATCTTTAGCAGATCAAAACATCAACCTAATCATTGCTGATAGCTAACAAAAGGAGACTTTTATGGAAAACTTTACTTACTATAATCCAGCAAAAATTATCTTTGGAAAAGACAGCGAGAAAAATATTGCTCAAGAAATTCTCCCTTTTTCATCTAAAGTGCTTTTAGTTCATGGAAAAGATTCACTAAACCGTTTGAAATTATCTGATGCATTATCTTCCCAATTTGAAAAGAAAAACATTAAAATTTTCGACTACGACAAGGTCGTTCCGAATCCGCATTTAGAACATGTCAAAGAAGCTATTGATATTTGTCGAAATAATCAAATCGGCTTCGTTCTTGCTATTGGAGGTGGGAGTGCGATAGACACCGCAAAGGCTATTGCTATCGGAGTCCCTTACGAAGGTGACGTTTGGGACTTTTACACAGGCAAAGCTGAACCAAAAACGGCGCTTCCTATTGGCACTCTCTTGACCTTGCCTTCTTCAGGATCAGAAATGTCTAATGCTTCGATTATTTCTAATAAACAAGAAAAGCTTGGATGCGAACATGAATTGCTCATTCCAAAATTTTCCATTTTAAATCCTCTCTTTACTCTTTCGCTGCCGCCTTATCCAACTTATGTAGGGATCGTCGATATTTTCTCACATTTATTAGAAAGATATTTTTCGAATTCTCAATCTGTCCATTTAACAGATTTTCTGCTTGAAGGAGCCATGCAATCTCTTTTGATCAATGCCTCAAAACTTCATCAAAATATGCATTCCTACGAAATTCGTGCTGAAATCATGTGGACCGCTTCTGTCGCCCATAATAACCTTCTAGATACTGGAAGGATTTCCGATTGGGGTTCGCATCGGATTGAGCATGAACTAAGTGCCCGCTATGACATTGCTCACGGCGAGGGAATGGCAATTATCTTTCCTGCTTGGATGTCCTACGCTGCAGAACACAAACCTGAAAAGCTAGCCCAACTAGCTGTCCGTGTCTTTCATTATGACTCGCTTGCCTATTCTAAAAAGGAGTTGGCCTCGTTAGCTGTAAAAAAGGTCCAAGAGTTCTTTACCGAATGCGGTATGCACAAAAATCTCAGCGAGTTGGGAATTGATGAGACTGATTTTTCTATTATGGCTCAAAAAGCTGTCCAAAATGGATCTGTGGGACACTATATCGTGTTAAATAGCCATATAATTGAGTCTATTTTGGCGATTGCACTTAGAAATGATTTATAGAATCACAATATTATCAATATTTGCTAGAGCTATTAAAACTCCCCATAATCTTCTAATGTTTATCTGAAGATTATGGGGAGTTTTGAGTTGTGTCAATGCTTTTTAATCTAAAACATATGATTATAATCGTAATATGAATTGAACAACCAATATACACCTGCTAAACAAGCCGAATTCCCTAATGCAGCAGCGACAATTTCAGGTTTCCCAGTTCTTTCTTTAAAAATGTTATTAATTTCCCGATTGATTCGAGGCAGCAAATACGATTTTTGTTCCATTATTCCGCCACCAAGAATAACTTTTTCAGGATTTATAACACAGGCACAGTTGTTGATACCCATACAAAGATAATTGATAAATCTTTCTATTTCCTGTTGACAATCTTTGTCACCTTTTTTTGCTAATTCAAATATTTCTTTCCCATCAATTGAAAAATTATTTTTTTTCATTTGTACAGACCTTACAAGTTGTTGAGTAGATGCTAATTTTTCAAATGTACTGTTTTCTAAGGTCATATATCCAACTTCACCTGCACTATCTGTAGCACCACGAATTAACCTTTCGTTGAGGATCATCCCACCCCCAACACCGGTCCCAATTGCCAAGCATAAAATTGAAGAGGAATTCTTTCCAGCACCATACTTCCACTCCCCTAATGTGGCAGCATTCACGTCATTTTCAACGACACTAAGCAACCCTGTCTCTTCTCGAATCCCTTCAACAAAATTTATACCTTTATACTTTGGGATATTTTCATTTGCATAAACTATTTCAAATGTTTCTCCATCAACCATACCAGCAGTCGAGATTGCAACTCCTGATATGTCATGTTTACTTTGACATTCTTTAATAATCTCTAAAACACGTTTTAGGAGACCTCTGCCCCCTCTTTCTTTAGCTTGAGTCGGTTCGCTTTGATTGTTTATAAATTCTATCGAGTGGTTTTTCTCTGAAAGCAAGGCACTTTTTAAAGCTGTTCCACCAATATCAATCCCTAACAGCATAAGAAATCCTATCCCTTCCCTGATAATAGCAAATAGACTTCATTAGTAGTTTTAGCAGAAAAAATTTTCTCCAATAATTTTTCATCGATCAAAATATCTGTTAAATCAGCAATTACCTCTAAATGAGAAGATGCATCTGTAGCTGCCAGCGTAATAATCATTTTGATGGGATCTAATTCTTTATGTCCAAAACTTACCGGATTCTCAAGTATAGTAAAGTTCAAGTCCAAATTGTTGACACCAGTTTCTGGTCGAGCATGTGCCAAAGCAACATGCTTTGTGAGAACAAAGTAAGGTCCGTTACGTTTAACAGAATCAATAATGCTTTCTACATAAGTTTCTTCAATGGATCCTCTCATAACTAATGGTGCTGCAGACTTCCTGATTGCCTCTTCCCAATCTTTTGCTTTAATCCCTACTTGTATATCTTGCTCAGTAATATTCTGAAGCTGCATATTTCCCCCTCAAATCTTAAATAGTTTTTATAGTTCAATCTCTTCTAAAGACTTTACGATATCTACACATCCTGTAAAATCTTCAAATCTTGTTAAGCGATTCGGACATATTATAACATCTATTCCTGCTCTCATTCCGGCGATGAGACCATTTTTTGAATCTTCAATTATTATAGCATTTTTTTTTTCCACGTTAGCTAGCTCTATTGCTTTCAAAAATAAGTCAGGTTCGGGTTTGATGTTTTCAACTAAGTCAGCTGTAACTATATAATCGAAATATTTTAACAACTTCAGCCTTTTCAAATGAAAAAGCGGCTTTTCTATCTTTGAAGAAGTTGCTAAACTCAATATCCATCCTTTTTTTTTAATATTCTTTATAAATTTTTCTACTCCATTTAGGGGGGGGAGGTCTCTGCTTTTTTCAATAAAGAGCTGTTGTGTTTCTTTTTGGAAAGATTTACGATTAATCTTTATATTTTTTTCTTTCTCTAGGTAAGTCAGTAGTCTGTTTGAATCTGCTCCAATCGCTAATGAAAATTCCCTTTTGGAAAGATCATAATTAGCTTTTTTCTTAAACCATTCTTGAAAAATTCCAAACCAGACATACTCTGTATCAATAATGACCCCGTCAAAGTCCATAATAACTAATCGTGACATCGATTATCCTCCATTAATATTTTTTGCTTGTAATAATGATGAAACTATTATTTGGTACTCCGGTGCATTTATGAAATCGGTGATGCCAATAATTTGAATGCCGGGTTGCTTTTCTTTTACTCTATCTAATAAAGATTTCTGTGTAATAATCAAATCACATTCAATAGGAAGATCATCAATTGAAATATGAAATACTTTCACATCCTTTATACCTGCTTTATTAATTTTTTTCTGTAGTACACTGGCTCCCATTGCACTAGAACCCAATCCAGCATCACATGCATAAGCAATTAGTTTCATATTTTTATAATTTGCAGCAGCTTCTCTGGATTCAAAAACGGAAGATACACTACTTTTTTTGCCTTTTAAATTCTCCATTTCTTTTGCTGCTGTCTGAAATGCTTGGTCGTCAGTCTTTGAACGCTTGATTAATGGAATTGAAATAAGGAATGAAACTAATGCAGACATTGCCACTGCAAATAGTATTTTTAGATGGTCTCCGCTAGCAGACATGACCATAATTGTTAATATACTCCCAGGGGATGCGACACCGACCAGTCCGACTTTAAATAATGTAAATAAGAAAGTACTAGTAATTCCTCCAGCAATCAAAGCAATAACTAGTGCAGGATTCATCAACACAAATGGGAAATAGATCTCATGAATCCCTCCGAACAAATGAATGATGCTCGCTCCAAAAGCAGAGGCTTTTGAATTTCCTTTCCCAGCAATCATATACCCCAATAATATGCCTAATCCCGGGCCAGGATTTGATTCTAGTAGATAAAGTACTGATTTTCCATACTCAGCTAATTGTGTGCTTCCCAATGGGCTTAGTATTCCTTGCCCAATCGCATTATTCAAAAACAATACTTTAGCTGGTTCAATAAATATAGCTGTAAAAGGGAGTACTTTATGTTCAATCATCCAGTCAACACCAACTGACATTACATTAGTCAATACTGTTATGATCGGTGCTATAATCAATACGCCAGCAACTGCTATCAACGCTCCAATAATTCCAACAGAGAAATTATTTATTAATAGCTCAAAACCCGTTGGGATCTTTCCATCAATAGTTTTATCAAATTTTTTTAAAATCCATGCAGATAGAGGTCCCAGAATCATTGCTCCTAAAAACATAGTTACATCTGCTCCGATAATTGCTCCCATTGTAGCAACGGTTCCGATAACCCCTCCACGATACCCGTAAACTGCACGCCCGCCGGCAAATGCGATTAATAACGGCAACAAATAATTTAGCATTGGTGAGATAAATTCTTTCAACAATTCGTTATTTAATGCTATTCCGATAGCCGTTAATATTCCCCACGCCATGAAAGCGCCTAGATTTGGGATTACCATCCCACTTAATCTACTTCCCATTTTTTGGGCTTGTACTCTGATAGATGCCATATCGCGTACTCCTTAAGTAGTTTTTTACAACTTTTCTTCCTATTGCTGTTCCCATTAATATATAGAAACTTCTTTTCCTTCTTTTATTGAACGTTCAATTGCATCTACTACTTTCAGGGAATCAAGAGCAGCTTTAGGAGTAATAGTTGATTTTTTATTTGCAATCGAATCATTTACAAACGTTTCGACTTCTACTGCTAAATCGCCATAAATTTCGCCATTCATGTAATACCAATGACGAGTATCTGGAAATTCAACACCGGCTTGTCCAATAAAGCGAACACCTTTATCAGAAGAATCTATATATGCTACTCCTTTTGTTCCGACCAACTCTAATTGATCATCAATCATCGTTGGAGAATTTTCCGGAAGTACCCAACACGCTTCTAAACAGGCGATAGCCCCATTTGCATACGTAACAAGTGCATAAATCACATCATTCATATTATTTTCTTTTAACAAAACGCTCCTATTTTTTGCTACTACACTAATTGGATCACATCCCATGTACCAATTTATATAGTCAATATCATGACTCATCACATGCATGCTCAGATCAGAAGCCCCAATATATCTTCTCGGTCCGATAATTGGACTATTTCTCCGACAATACAAATGAATAATATCACCAAGTTCTCCAGCGTCTAAACGCTCTTTGACCATAGCAAACCGTGGATCATAACGCAGCAAAAAACCTACAGAAAATACCTTTTGATAGTCTTTTGTAATTTCATAAAGAGCTTTTCCATCAGACAATTCTTTCGCTAATGGCTTCTCTAATAAAATATGCTTGTTATATTTAACCGCCAACTCAACAGCTTCACGATGAATATTATCCGGCAGTACAATGCTTACTGCGTCGATCTCGTTATCTGACAACAAATCTTGATAATATTTGCAGACTTTCGTTCCAAACTCTTTCTCAACCTCGGCTCTTCTTTCATTATCAAATTCACAAAGTGCGACTAGTTCCACCTGTGGTAATCGACTGTATATTTGTGCATGATACGTTCCCATCTGCCCAACACCGATAACCCCTACTCTTAATTTCCTTTCCATAAAAATTCATCCTTTCTTTTGGTTATTGATTTTATAAATTATATATACTACGATATCTACAAAAGGAATATGAGGAGAAAAACATGAATTATCAATCTTTCAGAATGCGCTTACAAAAAGCTGAAATGAATCTATCTAAAAGTGAACATGCCGTTGCTTCATATGTCCTTCGTCATGAAAAAGAACTGGCACCATTGTCCATTACCGAATTAGCAGAAAAAATCCCGACATCTCCTTCAACAATTACTCGTTTTTGTCAGCGACTAAATTACAGAAATTTTATTGAATTCAAAACTCTAATTGAGGGTGAACTGCGAGATTGTGATATGCCTTCCGATTCGATTGCGACAATCACCTCCTTTTATGAAGAAGTTTTATTAGAATCCAGTAAAATCATCAAAGAAAAGCAATTATTGCAGTTTATTTCTGATATAAAATGGGCAAAAAAAATATTGGTTATCGGAATTGGAAGTTCCGGTCTCACAGCAATTGAATTTTCAGTCAGACTCGCTCGAATGGGAATTAATGCTCAAAGTATTACGGATAGCTATAATATGGTGGCACAATCTTGTTTACTATCTGCCGATGACATGCTAATTGTGATTTCTAATTCTGGGGAAACTTCCGAAATTGTTGAAGCTGTCAAAATAGCTGCAAAACAAGGCGCTAATATACAAGCAATTACAAAACATAAAGATAGTTTCCTAGCCAAGACAGCAAATAATGCTTATTTGACCAGCCAATCATTTTATATTTCTGATGAGAAGTTTTTCAACGATCAACTTTCCTCACTTTTCTTGATTGATGTCATCACTTATCTACTTTTGAATGAAGAATTGTACTCTAAAAACTATCAATCAACGATGAAAGTTTTACTAAAAAGAAATATATTCTGAACAATCACTCGAAAAGCAGCCCCGGATAAAAAACCATGCACGGATGCTTCATACACTTTGTGCAACTCGGTGCTTACTAATCATTCTGATACTAGACTTCAAAAATTTTCCATGACAGCGTTAGTTTTTTTTGGTTATATTTTCATTATTATGATTTTATTGATAATATTTTCATAACTTGAGTTTAAGCCATTATTTCTTTTTTTGCAAGCGCTTTTTTAATATTCCGTATTTGTCTTGGTTTGTATATTATAGACATTAGAAAACAAGATCTGTAAAACATTCAATATCAATGTTTTACAGATCTTGTTTAATTACTAGATGTTTTTTAGTTCTTTGTAGATTATAAGCTGCAGGAACGCTTAAAAACCAAGTCGTGCAGCAATCAAAAAAAGAATTGGGAAACTAAAAGCTATTACACAGTTGATGACGATCAACCAAGTTTTTAATCTTTTATTTGCTAGAGATAATGCACATACAATACCCAATAAACCCGAAAAAAAGCAATACAGCAACCGAAATGCTCCCACAGTAGAATCATAGAAAAATAAATAATCAATCCATAAACCTGCTGAAATGATAAATGAGATGCCGAGACCGATTTTCGCAACGAACTGCGCTTTATTATTTCGTTTTGCTATCTTTTGGTCATAATTCATTGAACACCTCCGCTTTTTTCATGATCACTTGAGTTTCAGATCGGCAACTTCTTCGCCGTGCACGACGTCTTTTTCCGGGCGCAAAGCAAATTGATCCAATAAGTCTTTTCCATTCGGCAAAACGACCAGCACGGCCTCGTTTTTTCCGGCTTCTTTGATTGCTGCAAAGTCCGCCGTTGCTAAAAGTGTATCTTTCGTCACTGAGTCGCCTTCCTTAACAGCCATCGAAAAAGGTCCTCCGTTCAATCCAACCGTATCCAGTCCGATATGCACCAATACTTCAAGCCCCGCGGGACTTTTTAAACTGATCGCATGTTTCGTTTTAAAAATACTGGTGACCTCTCCTGTAACAGGTGAATAGATCTCCGCCGCACTGGGCATTACCGCAAATCCTTCGCCCATCATTTTTTGCGCGAAGACCGGATCCGGCACTTTTGTCAGATCTTGCAGTTCCCCATCGACTGGTGCAAACAAATTCAGCGTCTTTTTCTTCTTGAATTTCTCGAACATCTTTTTTCCTCCTAGTCATCCGTTCCCAAAATCTGATTGATCTCTTGACTAAGCAGATCTGCTTTGCCGCCGAATACCGCCTGAATTCCGCCCTGGACTTCAAAGACTGCCGTTGCTCCCAAGTCTTTGATCGCCCGCTGATTCACCTCTTTCCCATTTGCAACTGCTACCCGCAGGCGCGTTGCACACGCTGCCACCGATTCGATATTGTTTGCGCCTCCCAAAGCCTCGATCACTTGCAGCGACTCCTCTGCTAATGTGGAAGGCTGCGCGGAAGCTGCTTCTGTTTGCGGCAGCTCATCCTCTGCATTCATCCCGGGGATCGCGACATGGAATTTTTTGATGCAGAAGCTGAAGACGAAATAATAAACGAAAGCCCAAGCGATCCCGAACGGAATCACTTTGATCCAGTTCGTTTTGTCATTCCCTTGCAAAACGCCGAACAGCAGGAAATCGATCAATCCGCCCGAAAAAGAGTTTCCGATTCTTATATTCATTATATCAGCAAAGAAAAAGGATAAGCCATCTAAAAATGCATGGATCACATAAAGCCAGGGTGCTACGAATAAAAACATATATTCGACTGGTTCGGTGATCCCTGTCAAAAAGGAAGTCAGCGCTCCGCTGAAATATAATCCGCCGTTTTTTTCGCGATTTTTCTTAGGGATCGCCCGATACATTGCTAAACAAGCAGCCGGCAAACCGAACATCATTGTCGCAAAGCGACCGGCAAAAAATCGCGTGCCGTAAGTAAACAAACCGCGGTGGTTTGGATCAGCAAGCTGTGCAAAGAAAATATTTTGTGCGCCTTGGATCGTTTTTCCGGCAACGACTTCTGTCCCGCCAAGCGATGTATACCAGAAAAGCGGATAGATCGTATGGTGAAGCCCAACTGCCCCCGTCAACCGCAGCAAAAATCCATAAAAGAATGTTCCGATACTGCCCATTTTTGCGATTTGATGTCCCACGATCACCAGTCCATCTTGGATCGGCGGCCAAATCATATAAAAGAACGCGCCGATAATAATTGCAGCAAAAGAGGAAACGATCGGGATGAAGCGCGATCCGCCGAAAAATCCTAAAAATGGCGGCAGTTCGATCTTCCGGTAGCGATTATGCAAGAAAGCGACCGTCCCGCCGATCACGATCGAGCCAACGACCCCGGTATCGATCGTCGCGCCTTTTGGAGAAAATAATTCCAAAAGTCCGCTGATCGTTGCGGTGTACACGAGAAAAGCGACCCCGCCAGCAAGTCCTGCGGTCCCTTTATCGCCTTTTGCTAAGCCGACCGCGATCCCGATCGCAAAAATCAGTGCTAAATTAACAAAAACAGCGTTTCCGGCAAAACTCATCACGCTTAAGATCGTCTGCAGCCAGCCTTGATTCAGAAACGGATACGCAGCGACAGCACTTTTGTTCGTCAGCGCTCCGCCAAGGCCCAGCAAAAGGCCGGCAGCCGGCAGAATCGCGATCGGCAGCATAAAAGCGCGCCCCAGTTGTGAAAATTTTTTAAACATTGATTTCCCTCCTTATTTTTTCAAGGCAGCAGCAAAGCGTTCTGTGATCTCTTTCGGACGTGTGATCGCTCCGCCGACAACGATTCCCTTGACTCCCATTGCCTGGATCACCTTTGCCTGCTCAGGGGTGTGGATTTGACCTTCAGCGATCACCGAGACTCCGGCATCCACTAAATTTTTGATCAATTCAAGATTTGGTCCTGGTACGCCTTGTGATTCTGCGGTATAGCCGCTCAGCGTCGTACCGACAAAATCGACGCCCGCTTCAAATGCGTTTTTCCCTTCTTGAAAAGTGGCGATGTCAGCCATCAAAAGCTGCGCAGGATACTTTTCTTTGACTTGCTGAATGAATGCGTTGATCGTCAAACCGTCATGCCGTTTGCGCAATGTACAATCAAGTGCGATCACTTCGACACCCGCCGCTGCCAGCTCATCAACTTCTTTCATCGTCGGTGTGATGTACGGCGCTTCTGGCGGATAGTCCTTTTTAATGATCCCGATCATCGGCAAACTGACTTTTTCTTTGATCTCCAAAATGTCTCGGACAGAATTGGCACGGATCCCGACTGCGCCGCCCTCTTCAGCCGCAAGTGCTAAGAGCGGCATGACCCCGCCGCTTTCGGTATAAAGCGGCTCTCCTGGGAGCGCTTGACAGGAGACGATCAGCCCTTCTTTGATCATTTCCAAAAATCGTTCTTTCTCCATCTCCAATTTACCTCCGTATTATTTATATTTTGGAGTTTTTCTCCAAAACAAATATAGCATGCGCTTTCATCTCTGTAAATAGCAACTGAAAAAAATTTTTCTTTAGCGTATACTTTAGACAGAAACTACTTAGAAGGAGCCGGTCAATGAAACTAAATTATTTGATCCAAGAACATTTGCACGACCTGACAAAGTCTGAAAAAAAGGTCGCTGATTATCTATTGTCGCTGGGAGAAAAAGTAATCTACAGCACAATGACAGAAGTCAAAGAAGGCGCCGCGGTGGGTGACGCGACGATCGTCCGCTTTTGCCAAAAACTAGGATTCAACGGCTTCGCCGATCTGAAAATCGAACTGGCAAAAGAAGACTTCAGCGAAAAGAACCACAGTGAAAAAGAACAAAATTTTGCGGATAAAAGTACCCAAAGCATCCAAGAAGCACTCACCATGACCCAGCGTCTCCTTGATATTGCGCAGTTAAAAAAAGCCGTCCATTTGATCGGCAAGGCAGAGAAAATTTATATTTTTGGGGTGGGTTCGAGCGGCAATACCGGTAATGACCTTGAAGCAATGTTTTTACGCGTCGGCGTCCAAGCGCATGCCATCAGTGATCCGCATTTTCAAGCCCAAGTCGCCTCTCTGCTTTCCCCCAGCGATTTAGTGATCGGCCTTTCGCTTTCGGGCAAAACAAAAGACACCTATGATTCGCTGAAGATCGCTCAAAAAAATCAGGTGAAAATCATTGCGATCACCAATTACCTGCTTTCGCCGATCGCCCAACTCGCTGATATCGTTTTGCAAACAGCGATCGAAGAATTTTTTAACGGCGCTTCGCTCGCCGGAAAAGTATCCCAATTATTCCTCTGCGATCTTTTGATCCGTGCTTTTGAAATTCATAATCATATCGATACACTTGAACTTCGTGAAAAAGTACTGCGTTCGATTCTAGACAAAAGCTTGGACTAAAGGCAAAAATTACTTTTACGATACTCGCCATGCAAATAGGGGGCTGTGACAAAAATTCTTGTCACAGCCCCCTATTTTCGGACTTTTCTTCTTATTTATTGAAATTGAGCACTTTTCTAAAATCCTCTTCACGTATCCTACTTTAAATAGTCTGCAAAAATATCTTGATATTTCTCGATCATTGCCAAATAATTATCGATCTCGACGTACTCATTTATTTGATGCGGCAGCGTCGGTATCCCCGGCCCAAAAACGACCAGATCAAACGGATGCGGGGCTTTTGTAAACTCTGCCGCGTCAGTTGTAGCGGAGATTCCGATGAGCGGCAGCGGCTTTGAAAATTGTCGCTGGATCGTCCGGATCAAGGAAGAATTTTTATCGGCTTGGACAGGGATCTTGTCATAATCGACATGGAGTTCGAGCTTGTAAGCCGCGTGCTCATTTAGTTCATTCGTGATTTTTTTGAGGAGTGCGATGACCTTTTCGTTGCCGAATTCGGGGATCGTGCGGATATTAGCTTTTAGTGCGGCAGATCCGGGAATACTGTTGACTTGCGTGCCGCCTTGGATCATCGTCACATTGTGGATCGTGTGCCCCAGTGCCGGATCTTGATATTTCTCAGCGACTTTCTGCATTGCTTGATTGGCACGAGTGATGAATTCATTCAAATGATCGATCGCATTGAAGCCTTCCCGCGGCATCGAACTGTGCGCTTCTTTACCATGCGAGAGGACCGAATAATTAAGTGATCCCATATGCGTGTAAGCTAAATTATCATTCGTCGGCTCGCCGATCAAAAGTCCAGCCAAATCGTCTGCATAGCCCATCTTTGTGAGTTGTCCAGCCCCGAGCTCGCCGACCTCTTCGCCGACTGTCCCCATAAAACGAAGTGTCCCATTCAATGGCGTCTTTTTCTCAACCAGTTCGATGAGCGCGATCGCAAGTGCTGCCAATCCGCTTTTCATGTCAGTCGAGCCGCGGCCGTACAAGCGGTTCCCATCGATCTGTGCGCTGAACGGCGGATATTTCCAGAGCTTGTCATCTCCAGCAGCAACGACATCCAGGTGTCCCGCGATCCCTAATACTTTTTTGCCGCGGCCGCTTTTCAATTCCGCGATGAGATTATCGCGGCCTGGTTCAAAAACGATTCTTTTCGAAGAAATTCCGTATTTTGCAAACAGCTTGGCTAAGTAATCGGCGACTTCTGCTTCTTTGCCGTTCACCGAAGGAATTTTGATCAGATCTTGCAGGATCCTGATTTTTTCACTTTTCTCCATCACACCTGCCCCCTTTTTCTCATTGTAGAGCAGGTGCAGACCTTTTCGCAAACAAAGCAGGTCCTTTAGTAGCGCACTTTGATCGGCCGATAAATCGGGAAATAATCCCCCATGTCCTGCACGCCGGCTTTTTGACACAGTTCGTGATAAATCGCCGGAAGATGGATCCGCTTTGCGACGAAGAAGTCGTAAAGCCCTTGATGCGTCAATTTCTTTTTCGTTTGATACATGCAGTCGCTTTCGCCATTTTCGAGACCGCCGCCCAAGTGGATCACCGCGATCTCATTTCGTTCCGCCCATTCTGCAGCTAGGCCCAGCATATAAATATAGGGGCTGATCCAGTTTTTATTGCCGCGGCGGCAGCAGGAGAGATGGATGTGCATCCACTTTTCCCAAACGAAAGCGAGCTGCATCCCAATGATTTGATCCGCTTTCACAACTTTGATCAGCAAAAGATGCTCCCCATACAACTCGACCATTTTTTCGAAATGCTCATCATCAAAAATATACCAATCTGCCGCACCAGCCAGCCGCATTTGTTCGCGATAAAACCAGCCAAATTGTGAAAGATCTTTCACCGGATGAATAAGTGAAACGTCAAATCCCGCATGCTGCGCTTTGCGAAACCGCGCTTGGCAGATCTTCGAAAACTCTGCGGCGATCGTTCTGCTCGGTCGAACTTGGATCCCCACTGTTTTGCAGCGCTCTTCCGGGTGAAACATCGGCGCGAACTCTTGATGGTTTTTGAGCAGCGGGTGGAAACGGACGAATTCCGAAACGATCCGTTCTTTTTGGCAGTATTGTAAAAATTCTTGATTGAACTCCTCGATCAGTGCTTCCCGCCGGCCTTTGCAGGCACAGATCCAAGGTCCGCTGTATCCGTAGGGAGTGATGATATCGAAATATTGCTGCTGATCGATCATTTGCGGCAGGCGCCGTTTAATAAAGGAATAGCTGATCTTTCCCAGATCGCTTTCATGATAATAATTGACGGCTTCTCCGCCTTCGATTTTCTCCCATAATTTCCCGTAATTCTTATCGAAATAAATATCCATTTCCCGCTGCCCCCTTTCCAAGGTGTCTCTTATCCTGATTTCCGCATGTCCAATACTTTGCTTTTGGCGCTGCAATAGATTTTTCTTGTTTCGGCAACGACGGCTTCCGTCGAAAATTTTTCCGGCAGAAAGCCGTGATAATTCTCCGGATGGTCCAAAATGCGAATAACTGCTTCGACCATTTCTTCTTCACTCGCCACAAGTTTGCCGACGCCCGGCTGCTGGATGACATCGGTATGCCCTCTGACACGCGTCGCGACGACGGGCTTTCCGTGCGCTAAAGCTTCCATGATGCTGACCGGCATCCCCTCTTGTTTGGAAGAGGAGACTACGAGATCTGCTAATTGTAAAAAGGGCGCGACTTCTTTTGGCTGTCCCGGCAAAAAGATACGTGTTGCTAGTTTTTTCTGACGGATCAGTGCTTGATACTCCGCTTTTTTCGGTCCTTCACCTAATAGGAACAAACATGTGCGCGGCTTATACTGCAGCAGGATCTCCATCATATTGATCAGCATCCGCTGATTTTTTTGTTCGCTCAGCTCCGCCGCAAAAATCAATACTTCATCCTTCTCGGACAGACTGAACTGTTCCATGAGTGCCTTCCTTTTTTTCGGATCGGCATCATCAGAAATCTCGATCCCCAACCCCTCGATCCGGCACACTTCGCCGCCGCGCCGCAGCGGCAAAGCTTGGGCGGCTTCATAATCCTCTTGGGTAAAAGTGATCAAAATATCAGTCGTTTGCGCCAGCCACTTTTCGACCGGATAAGCCAGCATCCGATTTCGCCGCGGGCAGCCTTGATAAAAATCAAATCCTTCCGGCGTATAAAGGATCGTCGCCTGCGACTTTTGAGCTGCGATCCGCGTGATCGCGGAAACCGTCGGCGTATACGTATGGATCATATCAAAATTTTCTCGGCCGATCAGCCGCTTCATTTCTTGAAACGCTTGATTATTTTTCCTGGAAGCCGGAACATGGTCAAAAGCGATCTCATGCTGCCGAAGATGAGCAATGGCGGGATCGAGCGGCTCTTTTGTTGCACAAGCCAATTCGATTTCATATCCGTCGCTCTCCAATGCTTTAAGATGCGGGAGCAAAAAGGCGTTGAAGCGGTTGGAAACGGGTGCTACTTGCAGAATCTTCATTTTTTCCTCCTCTCCTCCGCGGTTATATAAAAAACGAATCATTTTTGCAAGGTGTTTATTGAATCTTCTAAAAGCGGGGCATTGCCAGCCTCTGCTTTTTATTTTAATACTTGTAATTATATTATATTTTAATAACGATTGATATGACAAATTTCCCGAGTGCTTTTTCACTTTGGATCTCCCCGTTTGACTTTAAAAACCAAAGATATTCCAATATTTATTAAAAAATTAAAAAACATGCCATCGATGAAATAATCAATGGCATGTTCTTTAACCTTTTGTTTACTTTTCATTTTTCGGCTGGTGCGTCTTTTTCCATTCTTTGATGTATTCCAGTCGTTTTTTAAAGCGCCCTTCATTTCCTTGTTCTGTTGGAAAATAGTATTGATGGCCGCGGATCGATTCCGGCACGGTTTCCATCGTCGTCAGCTTGTCCTTTTCATGGTGCGCGTATTGATAGCCTTTACCGTAGCCGATATCTTTCATCAGATTTGTGACACCGTTTCTGATCTGGAGCGGCACCGGTTCATTGAGTGTGCGCTTGATGTCCGCTTTGACTTCGTTTCGCGCTTTGTAAACGGCGTTCGACTTTGGTGCAAGCGCTAAGTAGATCACACACTCCGTCAAATGGACATCGCATTCCGGCATTCCTAAAAATTGACAAGCTTGGAAAACATTGATCGCCAGATTGAGCGCATTCGTATCAGCCAAGCCAATGTCTTCGCTCGCAAACCGCACGAGGCGGCGCGCAATGTAGAGCGGATCTTCCCCGCCTTCAAGCATCCGCGCCAACCAATAGACCGCCGCGTCCGCATCGCTGTTGCGCATCGACTTGTGCAGGGCGGAGATGATGTTGTAATGTTCTTCACCGTTTTTATCATAGAGCAGCGTCTTTTTGCCGATCAAGTCTTGCAGGATATCGGGATCGACTGTCACGTTTTTTCCTTCTTTATCACCGTTGATCACCGCCATCTCAAGCGTATTGAGCGCGACCCGCGCATCACCGTTTGAAAAAAGCGCGATTTCTCCCAGCGCCTTTTCGCTGATCGCGATCACGAGTCCCGGAAATGCTTTCGGCGAAGCAAGCGCATTTTTCAAAACTTGCAGAATGTCTTTGGATGTCAGGCTTTTCAGCACAAACACCTTCGTCCGCGACAAAAGCGCTGAATTGATCTCAAAAGAAGGATTTTCAGTCGTCGCACCGATCAAAACGATGCTGCCTCTTTCAACATACGGCAAAAAGGCATCTTGCTGCGCTTTATTGAAACGATGGATTTCATCGATGAACAGAATCGTCCGCTGCCCAAGCTCGCGGTTTTCTTCCGCTTCTTTCATGATCTTGCGAATCTCTTTGATCCCGCTGTTGACCGCACTGAAAGTAATAAACACTGAATGTGTCTGTTTGGCGATGATCTCGGCCAGTGTTGTTTTTCCGACACCCGGCGGCCCCCAAAAGATCATCGAGCTGACTTGATCTTTTTCGATCATCTCCCGCAAGATTTTCCCCGGTCCCAAAAGCTGCTCTTGCCCAACATATTCAGCAAGCGTCTGCGGGCGCACACGTGCCGCCAAAGGAGCGCCGCTGTCCATCTCTTTAGAAAATAAAGATTCCTGTTTCATGGCTTATGCTTCCTCTCGTCATTGTTTTGACCAATCAAAATGATTCAATTCTCCCGATTCATTTCGTGGGACAACTTCACTTAATAAGTGGGATGCTAATATAGAACGATATCTTTCTTCAGCCTCTTCTAATATGCCGAAAACTGTTTCAGTTTCTTTTTCGACTAGATCTTGTGAAATAAACATAGATTGAATTGGATGCATATCCACGCTTTCATAAAAGCTTTGTTTTCCTTCGGTTGCATTAAAAATATCCAAAAAAGAAATGTCATCAACATCGTGCTGCAATTGATAGCCTCCATTTTTTGAAGCATTTGATCGAATCAAATCAGCATCTTTCAAATTTTTTGCTATTTTTTGCAAATACCCTTGTGATACCTCCATTCGCTCACTCAATTGCTTCGCTTTAAGTGAAACTTCCGGAGGTAACTCAGCCAACATTATAAGAATTCCAATTGCTTGAACGAATGGACTGTTTAATTTCATAAATTAACTTCACCTATTTCTCAAGTATTATCTTTTGACTTCTTTTAATGGCAGTTGTATCGTCAGTCTATAGATAAAATATATCTGCAGATATGACTTATCTATCATTTCTTTAATATTAACATGCAAAAAGATTTAGCTGAATCTAAAAAGAAGATGAAGAAAATTGGAACTTGGTAATATGGCTGAATGGGTATCCGGAATAGCCGAATTGATCGCGGTTGTTGTAGCATTGTTTTTGCCAGCTTTTCGCGAGAAGAAGGCAAAGAGCAAAGCAGCAAAGCGCCTTATTAGAATTGCTTCCAAAATGGCTGATAATGTGATTCACGACAAAGGAAAAAATATAAAAGTTCCTTTAGGTTCAACTGATAATTATCAAAATTTAAATAAATTTATTGATATAGCTGTTCTTGCAAATGATGATGAGTTCCTCACAGCTACACTACTAACAATTTTGGAAATTATCAATCAGCTTGATGAAGGTACAATTAGTCCAACCGCCGCCGAAACTCAACTCAGACAACTTAGTACACAAAAAGCTTGATTCAAGGAGGAAGTTAAAATGAGTATTGAAGATAAAATCAATGAAATGAAGAAAAAGGCACAAGAAATGAAAGAAATTGGTGAAGAATTAGGGAACATGTACGCTGAAGAAGGAAAAAAGATTGGTAAACAATATGCTGATAAAGGACAGAGTATTGCAGATGATTTTAAAAAAATGGGAAAAGACACCAAAGAACACTTCAAATGAGCTAGATAAGGGTGTGACAAAAATTTGTCGCACCCTTATTTTTATTCGAAAACATCACATTTTTGACGAAACCGCTTTTCAGCAAAGCTCCAAGATCCCGTCTTTCATCTGAAATACTTTATCGCATTTCGCAGTCATCCGCGTGTCATGCGTCACCATGATCGTCGCCTTGTTTTTCTCTTTTGTTTCTTGTGCCAGAATATCAACGACTTCAAAAGCGCGTTTTGAATCCAAACTTGCGGTCGGTTCATCTGCTAAAATGATCGTCGGGTCATTGTACAACGCGCGTGCGATCGCCACCCGCTGGCGTTCACCGCCCGAGATCTCTTCCGGATATTTGTTGGCGAGCTTTTTGATCCCCAGCTGTTCAAATAATTGTGCGGCATAGGCAGAATTATTCGTCCGATTGACTTTATCGACTAAAACGAACTGCTTTTTGATCGTCAAAAACGGAACCAGATTGGAAGCTTGCAAAATAAAACCGATTTTTTTGAAGCGGACACGCGCGCGTTCCTTTTCAGCCAATGTACTGAAAGGCTCTTCGCCGATCAAGACTTCTCCGCTCGAAGGCGTCTGCAGTCCGCCGGCGATCGTCAGAAAGGTGCTCTTTCCTGAACCAGATGGCCCGATCACCGCAGCAAATTCACCTTTTTGGATCGTAAAATTCGTCGGTTTCAGCGCTTCGATGATCACGTCGCCGTCTTTGAATTTTTTATCAACTTTTTGAAATTCGATTGCGTCCATTTGACCCTCCTATCCGATCGCCCGAAGCGGATCGATCTTGACGATCGCGCGCACTGAGAAGAACGCGCCGACAACTGCGACCAGCAGCATCAAGAGACTGACTCCGCCGAAGAACAGCCAATTGACTTGAAACGGCACAGCTGCCGGTAAGAGCAGCGCCGTCAAAATCGTGCCGGCAAATCCCAAGCCGACGCCGAAAAGGGCTAAAAGGAAGGTCTGCACCACAACTGATTTTGCGATAAAGCCGTCAGAGATCCCTTGCGCTTTCATCACGCCGAAAATATTTGCTTTCTGCATCGTGAGTACATAAATAAAAATGCCGATCACGATCGCCGCGATCACGATCAAAAAGCCGATCATGAAGCCGAATGTCATGACTTGTGCGCTGTAGCCCGGAAGATCATTGATGAATTTTCCGATACTGATCCTCTCCAGATCACTCGGCAGCCGGTCCACTTTGCCGCGCACCACGACCGCATTGATCCGGGCATTCTCGCTCGTGTCCGCTTTTTCAAAACGAACCTCTTGAAACGCCGGGATCGATACATACAAAACCGGGGCGACATTCAGCTGCGCTTGATCCGTAAATCCCGTCAGTTTGAAAGTCTTCGCGTTCCCCGAGATCTTGATCACATCCCCCAGCTTCATTCCGTAGCGTTCTTTCAGGCTGATGTCGCCGATCGCTTCGTTATCCCCTTGAAATGCCTTGCCTTCTACTAGATTCGGCAGCAAGAATTGCTCTTTTTCGATCCCGAAAAAATTGGCATTGATCTTTTTTTCACTGCTGTTTTTCGTGTGAACGACGGCAGCCGTCTGTGCTAAAAAAGCCGTTTTCCCCGCGGAAACTTTTGCGGCATCTTTGCGGCTGATCATCGACATCCCAAGCGTGGAGTTGGCATCTTTCGTCAAAATGATCGCGTCTGCATCCCACTTGTCCACCGCCATCCGCTGTTCTTGGGCGAGGCCGTACGCCAGTCCGGTCAAAAAAAAGACCAGATATGCGATCAAAAACATCACCCCGGCGATCAATGCATACCGCAATTTGGAATGTCTGATTTCATTGATTGCTAAAAACACTTGATTTCCCCCTTCCAGACTTTTCATTTCGTAAGAAAAGTGTAGCACGATTCCGGCGGAAGACGAAAAGATTCGCACGCAAAAAAAGGAGCAGCAAACGGCTGAGCGCTTGTGCTCCACTTCGGTTATTTTAAAGAAACGAATCGCGCAAAAAGTTGACCGTGTTTTGATAAACCAGCTCCGTATATCCTTCGCCGTGGACCGTTCCCGCGAGGATCCGCGTTTCGCTCGGGACCTTGTTTTTTGTCAATGCGGCCTGCAATTTGAAAACGCCGCTCAGCGGAACCAGCTCTTTGAGCGAATTCGCCATAAAGATCGGTCCCGCCGCCGGTGAAACACGCTGCAGCGGATCAGCTTCCTGCAAAAGTTTTTGATTTTGACCGACGTAATTCAATACAAACCATTTATAAAACGCATCATTCAATCCGCTTTGATCGATCTTTGCCGGATCTTGCTGATCAAAGTCGGGTTTTTGATTCATTGCTGCGGCGACCGCTTCGTGATGGGCGACCCAGTCTGCTAAATCGATGATCCCTGACCAAGAAGCAGCCGGGATCCCTTTTTGAAGTGCGAGCTCGATCGCCAGATTCCCGCCGGCTGAGGAGCCGAGTGCGGCGATTTTGCCTGCAGGAAGCGGATAATCAGCTGCCCGCAGCCACTCATATGCCGCAAAAACATCAACCAGCGCAGCTGGATAAAGGAAGTCGGGCGCTAAGCGGTAATTCGGTGATACCACTAAAAAGTGATCGTCTGCGAGGCGTTCCGCCAATTGTTTTTCTTTCTGCTTGTCGCCGCGAAACCAGCCGCCGCCATGGATCAGCAAGATCGCCGCCTCGATTTGCTCAGGCTCGTAAACGTCCAATGCCAACTGATTTTTTTCGTCATAAACCAAATCTTTTTTCATCCAGCGCCTCCTTAAAGCAGATCGTTTTCCGGCTCTGGCGGAGATTCGCGTTTGATCTCGTCCAACACATCTGCTAGTTTTTGCTGTGCTGCGCCGTATTCTGCGATCTTCGTACCGAATTCCTGATTGAACCCGGTCAAACCGCCTTTAGCAAAAGCATATTCAAATTCATAAACTGCTTGATAACGTTTCGTAAATTTTTTCAGCAATTCCATTTTTCCTGCCAGCTGGAGCGCCATTTGGATCACCCGAAAATCGGTATAAGCGATCTCGAACTGGATCGCCCAGATCCGGATGAAGTCATGCTGATTTTTGATATGCAGAAAATGGCGTGCAGCGGTGTCATTCAAATTTTTGATCGAACCGATCACATCCAGCATTTTCCCGCCTCATTTCAATTTCAAAAAGATTCCTTTCTCCTGCATCGCTTTGATAAAAAGCGGCACCGTTTCGGTCCGGTTCCAGTCGCGCTGGAACTCGCAAGCGATCTGGGCAAACGAACTCAGCTGCGCCCCCGCTTGTTCGACGCGCCGGAGTGCCGTTTCGTGAGCGATGACACTTGTTCCGCCGACTGCATCGACGACTGGAAACACTTCATAGCCTTCTTTCAGCGCATCAAGCGCCGGGAATGTCAAACAAGCTTCGGTCCAAAGAGCGGCAATAATGATCTTCTTGCGGCCGGTTGCCTCAAGCGCTGCTTTAAAATCCGCATCTTCCCAAGCATTGATCGAGGTCCGGTCATAACTCGGCACGTCTGTCAAAAGCTCTTTGAGTTGCGGGATCGTATCTTGGTTGCGGCCATTGGTCACATTGACCGTTGAGAGAATGATCGGCACCTGATAAGATTTGATCATTGCAGTCAGTGCGGTCACGCTTTCGATCAGCTGATGACGATCCATCGAGTTGATCGAGTTCACTTGGGTCGGTTGATAGTCGATCAGCACGAACACCGAATTATCCGGGGACAACAGTTCATCTTTCATTGGATCTCGTGGTTTTGAACTAGTCATAATGCACCTGCCTTTCTGTCTCCAATGTACACCTTTTCGCGCGATTTCGATAGTAAAACCGCTTACAAAAACCGCCGTTTCGCTGGTATAGTTGCATCCTATAGCAACATTAAAATAATATGTATTATCTATCTTGCATGATCCCTGATACACTAGCTTCAATCAAAAATACACAGGGGGAATCATTTATGACAACATCCAAATTTCAATTAGTCGGCTCATTGCTGCGTCCAGCTGATTTGCTGGCTTATAAAAACAAAATCGAACAGCGCGAAGATATCAGCTATCCATTTTACGATGATTTAAATGGTTACGAAGAAACCGAAAAGGCAGCGATCGAAAAGATCTTGGCTGAGCAAAAAGCGCATGGGATCACCGTTTTGACGGACGGCGAATATTCGAAATCAATGTGGCATCTGGATTTTTTATGGGGATTTTCCGGCATCGAGCGCTACATTGCCGACCACGGATATCATTTCCAAGATTTGGAGGACGGCGGACATTTTGAAACGCGCAAAGATATCGGGATCCGGATCACCGCTCCGCTCTCTGGTAAAAATCATCACTTCATCGATATTTTTAAAGAAATCAAAGCGCAAGCAGGCGATCACACCGTCAAAACAACCGTCTGGGGAGCAGCACATGCTTTCACTGAACTCGCGATCTTTAACGGTTTGACCGGCGAAGGACAAATTTATCCGACGCAAGAAGCTTTGAAAGACGGCTTGCTCGATGCCTATAAAGAATTTTTGACAGAATACAAAGCAGCCGGCGGCGAGATCATCCAATTCGATGACTGCTTGTGGGAACTGTTCGCCGATGACAATGACCAAAGCTTCTTCGCGGAAGGAAATGACGGACTTGAAGACTTGGCGGATACCTTTATCGCGATCAACAATGAAGTCGCTGATTTCGGCCATGCACTCGGTCTGAAAGTTTGGACGCACAACTGCCGCGGAAATTATCAGAGCCGTCATGCAGCTGGCGGGAGCTATCAGGCGATCGCTGAAAAATTCCTGCACGATCAGCACTATGACCGCTTCTTTCTTGAATGGGACGACGAGCGCGCAGGTGATCTTGCGGCACTGAACGTTTTGCAGGATCGGCCGGATGTGGAAGTCGTGCTCGGCTTGCTCTCCAGCAAAACTGCGACACTCGATGACGAGAAGCGGGTCTATGATCTCTTAGAAAAAGCCAGCCGCATCTTGCCGAAAGAACGACTCTTTCTCTCTCACCAATGCGGCTTCGCTTCTTGCGACTGCGGCAATGAACTTTCGATCGCTGAACAATGGGCTAAGATCGATCAAGGGCAAAAAATCGCCGAAAAGTTCTGGTGCAAAACTCCTGAAAAAATCGAAGCGTAATCCAAAGAAGTTGTAACAAAAGTGCCCAGCTTCGAGAAATAAGCCGAAGAAGCTGCTTTTGAAATACCGTTTATTCGGAAAAAGAGGTTGGGACAAAAGTGTCCAGCTTCGAGAAATAAGAAGAAAAATCCGAAAATAGTTTCTTATATTTTTGAGATTTTTCGGCTCCTAATCCGAAGAAGCTGCTTTTGAAACACCGTTTATTCGGAAAAAGGTCCTGTGACATCAACTTATGTCACAGGACCTTTTTTAATAGTTTTTATCAGGGCGCATGTGGTGGACGAACTCCCACAAAGTGCCGCCCGCGTCCCGGTCGACATTGTCTTCTTGCGGCAGATCGGCCCGCGTCCGGATCATGTCGCCTTTACCGGCCAATGTCTTTTCCGCCCAATTCGGATCGATCAAAAGCGACGTGCCGACCGCTGCCATTTCCGCGTTTGTCAGTGTATCATCGACGTCTTGCGTTGTTTGGATCCCGCCGACGCCGATCAAAGGGATCTTGCCCGCGATAAATTCATGGATATAAGCCATGATCGGCTTTTCTTGGTAAGCATCGCTGACGGATTTTCGGCGCAGATCATTCATCGACAGGTGCAGGTAGTCAAGTGTTGTTTCCCGCAGATGTTTGATCAAATATTCCGTATCGTCCATGCGGATCCCCGGTGTTTCATATTCTTCCGGCGAAAAACGGTAACCGACGATAAAATCACGCGGACCTTCTTGATCGATCGCCTCAGTGACGGTCGCGACTAAACGGTCGATAAAATGGTAGCGCTTTTCAAGTGTCCCGCCCCATTCATCGGTCCGCCGATTGGAATGCGGAGAGAAAAACTGCTGGATCAGATACGTATTCGCGCCGTGAAGCTCGACCCCGTCAAAGCCCGCCTCGATAGCTCGAAACGCTCCTTGTTTGAACGCTTCGATCGTATCCAAGACTTCTTCGGCCGTCATTGCGCGCGGCACCTCAGCGCCGGGCCGTTCAGCGGCGACAGCACTCGGAGCAAGCGGCTGTGCTCCCCAGAGAACCGCGCTGTTCGTCATCCGGCCGGCGTGATGGAGCTGCAAAAAGATTTTTGCGCCCTTGGCATGGACCGCATCCGTCAAGCGCTTCAAACCTGCAATAAATTTGTCGTCAAAAATCCCGGGTGCGCCGTGCCAGCCTTTGCCGAGCGGCGCAACGTTCATCGCACCGGTAATGATCGCTCCCACCCCGGCAGCTCGATTTTCATAGTAGCGGATATCATTATCCGTCACGATGCCGTTGTAAAAGCTCATTTCCGTCGTCATCGGCGACATCAATAGACGATTTTTCAACGTGACTCCGCGTCGAAAAGTAATTGGTTCTTTGA
The DNA here is from genome assembly GCA_022649665.1 of Enterococcaceae bacterium. Classification (GTDB taxonomy): domain Bacteria; phylum Bacillota; class Bacilli; order Lactobacillales; family Enterococcaceae; genus JALCOL01. The sequence goes on along the minus strand of JALCOL010000001.1, from coordinate 68,816 downwards.
AATCTGTCATCGAAATTCTCCTTCCGCTCTTGCTCGACCCTTGCGAGTTCTGCAAAAGAAAACAGCAGTTACTAATTGGATTTTCTCTGATAGTGGTATATTTTGTCAAAAATTTCGACTTTTTAGACGGATTTCAGCGAATCGATATACGCAGTCGACTTGGCGATACTGTCTTCGGTGATCACGATTTTTCCTTTATTCAGCAGAAAATATCCCTTATCCTTCAGCTTGGCGACCACTCGGTTCAGCGTTTTGATATTCATGCCGATCTCTTCAGAGATGACTAGCCGCGTCTTATTGATTTTAAACGTTTTGACGCGCTTGATATCGTTTTCTGAACCTTCTTTGATCAAATAATCGAGAAAGATAAATTCCGACGGATAAAACAGCCGCATCCCGCGATTCAGCGAATTGCGGTACAGCTTATAGGCTACTCGAGACGAGATCAACCCCAAAATATCGATATCGGAGAAAATCCATTTTTCAGCGTACCTTCGGGCAAGCCCGAAGACGACGCATTCCTCAGCCGCTTCGATCGTAACGCTCGCCAGCGGCTGGCGCGCCAAAATCGTGACTTCGCCGATGAAATCGATCGCCGGATTGGTCTCCAGCATATAGACGTTGCCGTTTTCAAACTCATTAATGACCCGTGTCTTGCCTTTGACCAAGATCCCGAAATAATCGAGCTTCTCGCCTTTGCTGTGGATCAGCTCGCCGATATGATAACGTTTGACAAAAAAATTATCTTTGACTTCCGCCGTCATCCGCTCGGTAAAAAAGCGGAAATCTGCATTTAATTCTACTAAATGATTAATATTCATAAAATCCTCCGCATTTCTAAAAAAAATACCCAAGTGTCCTTTTTCGCCCTTATTATATCAGCTACAATTCAAAGTATAAAGAGCAAGTAATGTTCGTATTTGCAAACAAGGAGGCGGATACAAAAGACAAGGAAACGTTGTCATCATTTTTTATACGTACGATCGAATCAAATATTGTCGCCACATTACAACAGGAGTGAGAGTATGAGTATTGATTTTATCTCTACGATCAATGGTTTATCTGTAACGTGTTTAATCGGCAAATTGAAAAGATTTCTTCTTTCTTCATCCAACCTCTTTTCAACGAAAAATATCCAAGTGAATCTGCCGATCAATAACTCTCAGGAAAACCGAAATGATCCGCAGAAACCCACAAAAAACTTTTTTGTTGAAAAGGAGAACGATTAGAATGAATGAACATGAAGAATTTTCCTACGCAGATGAAAAACTGCCCCTTAGTCAAAGTATCCCTTTAGGTTTTCAGCACGCTGTCGTCGCGATCTTGGGCGGGATCACCGTTCCTTTGATCGTCTCCGCCAACGTCGGCTTGAGTGCAGCACAAACGATCTTTTTCGTCAGTGCCGTCGTTTTCTCCGGCGGGATCGCAACGATCCTCGCTTCGCTGAACGTGATCCCGCGCACGACGCCGCTCTTGCCGATGGTAATGGGCGCGAACTTCGCGGTCGCCTCCGTCGCTACTGTCACGCTTGAACACGCTCCGTCGATCCCGGCTGGTTTTTGTCTGATCGCCGGCGGCACGATGACGGCCGGTCTGTTTTGCTTTTTGGTCGCGCCGTTTTGGATGCGGCTGCGCCGTTTCTTCCCGCCGCTAGTCGTCGGAACGAACTTGATGGTCTTGGGTGTCGCGCTGTTCCCGAATACGTACCGCTGGATCATGGACGGCAAAGCGAACCAGTTGACTGCAAGCGTCAACAATACCGCGCTTTTCTTAGCTCTTGGTGTTTTCGTCTTCCACCTGATCTTAAGCAAATATTTGAAAGGATTCTTGGGCGACCTCAGTATTTTGATTGCACTGATCTGCGGGACCGTTGCCGCTGCTTTCATGGGAATGGTCAACTTCAAACCCGTCGCTGATGCTCCGTGGTTCGGGCTGATCATGCCTTTCCATTATGGTCTGCCGCAATTCAGCATCACCGTCAGCGTTTCCTTTTTGATCGTCATGATCTTGTCGATGGTTGCCGTTTCCGGTACCTCGATGGGGATCCATAATATCGTTGGTAAAAAATTGACAAATGCGCAATTCGGCAAAACGATGAAAACTCTCGGGATCGTTACTTTATTAGCGGGGATCTTCAACGGTGTCCAACCGACCGCCTTCGCTGAAAACGTCGGGGTTCTCGAACTTGCGAAAAAACGCAGCCGCTATGCAACTGCCGCAGCTGGTTTCATTCTGGTCCTAGTCGGTTTGATCCCTAAATTCTCCGCTTTGATCTCAGTTGTTCCCAAACCTGTTTTGGGCGGGGTCGCTTTCGCGATGTTCGGAGCGATCATCGGCAGTGCTGTCAATATCTTGAAACAAGTTGAACTGAAAGAAAACCACAGCATGCTGATCGTTGGGATCAGCCTTGGCATGTGCATGCTGCCATCGGTTTATCCAAATTTTTACGCAAACTTCCCAGTGATCGTTCAAAGTATTTTCGGCAGCGGGATCCTTTCCGGTGCACTGACTGCGATCACGCTGAATATTTTCTTCAATTTTAAAAGCCTGCTGAAAAAGGCTCCGGCGATTGAAAAAAAACCAGAGGAACCGCAAGAAGAATGCTTGGGGGCTTCCGTCACAAATAATGAATGATCTATTCAACAATTGATGAGGAAAGAAGCTCAGTTTGCCGCAGGCCGGAAATCAAATTTAACATAAAGAGGGGAAAAAATTGATACTCGTATTTATTGTGAATTTAATCGTCGGTCTCTTAGTTGGACTTAGCGGCATCGCGGGCTTCTTGCTGCCGATCTTTTATGTCAGTGTCATGCATTTGGATACTGTTGAAGCGCTGGCGCTGAGCTTTTCCGCCTTCATCGTTTCAGGTGTGCTGGGCAGCTTCAGCTATTTCCGCAATAAACTGTTGAATGTGAAACTCGCCAGCATCATCAGCGTCGGCAGCTTCTTCGCCAGCTTTCTCGGTGTCAAAGCAAATCTCTTGATCCCTGAGCACATCATGAGCCTCATTTTATACTTGGTCGTTTTGTTTTCCGGGTTCTCGATCCTTTTGCGAAAAAACAAAGAGCAGCCGAAAGTGAAAAAGTATAATAATTTCGTTTTGATCGCGATCGGCTTTGTGACGGGGTTCATCTGTTCCGTAACGGGGGCAGGCGGTCCGATCGTTGTCCTGCCGATCTTGATCATGCTGGGAATCGAAGTCCACGAAGCTGTGGCGATCTCGCTGTTCAACTCGATCTTTATCGGCGTTCCGTCAGCAGTCGGCTATCTGATGAATTCGAATTTAAGCATCATTGGTCCGATCCTGCCGACCGCGCTCATCGGGCACGGGGCGGGAGTGATCATGGGCGGCCGCAACGGCCACCGGATCAATCAAAATCTTTTGAAAAAAGCAGTCGCGATCTTTTCGATCATCATCGCGCTGGCCAAAATAATAGGAGGGTAACTAGTGATGTTAGATATTCTATTGAAAAATGCGCACTATTTAGATGAAAATTTTGAACTGCAGCAAAATGATCTTGCGATCAAAGACGGCCGCTTCGTTCCGTTTACCGGCCAAAGCGCCAAAACAACGATTTGTTCTGATAAAGTATGGCTTCCCGGTCTGGTCGATAATCATATCCACATCAGCCAGCAATTTCTGCAAGGCAAGCTCTTGTTTGAAAAGCCGATCGTTTGGCAGCGGATCAATGTTCCGTTCGAAGCTTCGCTGACAAAAGACTTTGTTAAATTATCAGCCAAAACCGCGGCGGCCGTGATGATCAAAAACGGTACGACCTCGTTTATCGACTCCGGCTGTCCGCTTGCGATCGAAATGATCGATACTTTGAGCGCGATCAAAATGCGCGGAGCGATCGGCTATCAAACGACCGATCTGATCCCATTCGATACCCTCCGCACAACGCCCGAAGAAGCGTTCGCGCGCAACCTTGAATTGATCGATGCACTGAAAGAAAACGAACTTCTCTCGCCGATCTTAGGGATCACAACGCTCCCGGCCGCGACGAAAGAACTCCAGGAAAGTGTCCTCGTTTACGGCAAGGAGCAGCATCTATTGACCTCCTGCCACATGAACGAATACGAGTCCGAGATCCTAAACGTCATCGAAAAAGAAAATCTGCGTCCTTATGAATATTTGGAAAAACTCGGTGCGCTCCACGATAAATTTATCGGTCCGCACAGCTTGTTCCTTTCTGAAAACGAAAAACAGCTCATCCAAGACAACGATACGAAAGTCGTCCACTGCCCGTATTCGAACAGTGCCAAAGGGATCCCGGAAACCGACGCGCTCCTTTACCGTCATATCGGGACATACCTTGGAACAGACGGTGCCGGCCACGGCGGTCTCGATATTTTCCGCGAAATGCGTCTTTTCTCGGCGCTGATGCAGCTGTATTCAAAATCAAAAGGTGATTATGCGCTCGTCAATGCCAAAGAGATCCTCAGCATGGCGACCCACTCCGTCGATCCCGACCTTGGTGCGATCAAAGTCGGCAAGAAAGCTGATCTAATCTCGCTTGACACCAGCAATCTCGATTATTTATCAGGCGGCATCAATGCCAATACAATGGTCGAGATCGCCAAAGGCAGCCACGTCAACGACAGCATCATCGGCGGACACTTCGTCATGAAAGACCGGGAGCTTCTGACGATCGATGAAACGCAATTGAAAACACAGCTCAAAGAATACAAAAGCGAACCCAGCTTGATCTCAGCACACTAAAATCCAGGCTGTTCCGAAGAAGCTGCTTTTGAAACACCGTTTATCTGCAAAAAGAGGCTGGGACAAAAGTGCCCAGCTTCGAGAAATAAGAAGAAAAATCCGAAAATAGTTTCTTATATTTTTGAGATTTTTCGGATTATTTCCGAAGAAGCTGCTTTTGGAACACCGTTTATTTACAAAAAAGCCTTCCACCATTTCGGTTGGAAGGCTTTTTTACTGCACCGGTCAAATCGTCTGGTGGTTCTCTTCGACGGTGAACGGCACCATTTGTTCGGCAGTTTGTTCGGCTGCAGCTTGTGATACTTTCTTTGTAAAAAACTTCAATACCAAAGGCGAGATCAAGGTCGTCAAAAGGATCACGATCACGAGCGCCGAATAATATTCGTTCGTAAGCAGTTTGCCCGCAACGCCGAGCTGCAAAATGACCAGCGCCATTTCACCGCGTGAGACCATCCCAGCGCCGATCATCATTGAACTATGATTGCTAAAGCCTGAAAATTTGGCCCCGAAGTAGCCGCCGATCAGCTTCGATATCAAGGCAACGATCACAAAGAGTGCGATGAAGATCAATTGCTCCCCCAATGCCGCAAATTCGACATTCAAACCGATGCTGACGAAAAATACCGGAATAAATACTGAATAGCCCAGCGCTTCAGTATTGAAATGAACTTCCTTGCGGACATCGGTCTGTCCGACCGCGATCCCGGCAAAGAAAGCGCCGATGACCGAACTGAGCCCGACTTTGTCTGCCAAAAAAGCCATTACCAGACAAATGATCAGCGAAGTGATAATGACCGCTGAGCTGGCAAACAAGCGCTTGCTGAGCTTGAGCAAATACGGGGCGATCCAGCGCACGACGAAATAGATCAAAATAAAGTAAATAAGCTGCAGACCGATCCCGAAAAGCGATTCGCCGGCGCTTGTATCGTTTTCACCTGTCAAAAATGAGATCCCAAGGCTGACCAGCAAGACCGTTAAAATATCATCGATGACCGCCGCTCCCAGAATCGTCGTCCCTTCTTTCGAATCGACAACATGCAGCTCTTTCATCACTTCGACCGAGATACTGACCGAAGTTGCCGCCAAAACGATCCCGAAAAACAGCGCTTCTTTTCCGTTCACACCCAAAAGCACACCGGAACCCCAGCTCATCACGATCGGAAAAAGCATTCCGAGACACGCCACATAAAGCGCCGGCTTCATATATTTCTTCAGCAAACCGAAATCGCTTTCAATTCCAGCTAAAAACATCAAAAGAATCACGCCGATTTCTGAAAACTCTTGGACAAGCATATCGGAATGAACGATATCCAGCATCCCTTTCCCCAAAATGACCCCTACCAACAATTGCCCGATGACCGCTGGTATCCCGATTTTTTTTGAAAAATGAGACGCCAAAGTCGTGGAAATTAAAATCAGGCTCAAAACCCCAATAAATCCCATCGAATCTCCCCTGTCCTGACAAACGAATGTGGCTTTCCAATTTGAAAAAGTACGCATCCCAACTGTCATTATTTTTGTTAAAGATAAGTTTAACATAATACCTTTTATCTTTGTGCAAAAATTCTACCTTTTAGTAAAAAAATCTCTAAGTTGGATCCGCTTCCAAATTGATTTTATAAGGGTTTTAGTGATCGTTTCTACCACAAAACGCAAAAAGCAGGGACATGACGTCAAGCCTTGTCATGTCCCTGTTTTCGGATTTTTTCTTATCTCGCAACTTTCGCACCCACGGATCCATGGTTACTTTTTGGGATCTTCTGAAACTTTCCGGTAAACTGGGATCTCGCGGTCATTCCCATAATCAAAGTGCGCGAGATGCGCGAGTGCCTCCATATCTTCAGCGCTGATCACAAAATCGACATCCGCATTGTTTTTCATATGCGCCGGATTTTCCGTTTTGGCCAGCGGCAGCAGATTCAGCTGCAGACAATAGCGGATCGCAAGCTGCGGGATCGATACTTTGTATTTTTGCGCCATCGCAGCGATCACTTCATTATGAAGCATCTCGCCATGCGCGATCGGCGAGTATGCTTCGACGATCAGCCCGTTCTTTTGCGAGAAATCAATGACATCGATCGGGGTATGGCCGATATGCGCTAAGATCTGATTGACCATCGGTTTGATTTCAGTATGTTTAAATAAATTCTCCAAATCAACGATTTCGAAATTCGATACCCCGATCGCGCGCAATTTACCGGCACGGTAGGCCTCTTCAAGAGCCCGCCAAGCCGCGATATTTCCCTCAAAAAAGTGCTCGTCTCCTTGAAACTCTGCCCACGGTTTCGGACTATGGATGATCATCATATCAAGATAGTCAATATCTAATTTTCTGAGCGACTCATTGATTGCTGCTCGTGCCCCGTCATAATCTTTGATTTCCGCCGCCAGTTTGGTTGTAACAAAAAGTTCTTTGCGGTCCACGCCCGCGGTGCGGACACCTTCGCCGACGCCTTCTTCATTTTCATAAGCTTCCGCCGTATCGATATGCCGATAACCGATTTTGACCGCCGTGCGAACGGCTTCCGCTGCTCGATCGTTATCGATCATCCAAGTCCCGAAGCCGATCTTCGGGATCTTCACGCCATTCATCAACGTATACGTTTCATTCAACATGTTTTTCCCCGCTTTCTGCCTTTATTATCTATAGAGTGCGGCACGCAAGCAAGAAAAAAGACTTCTTTGATACATAAATAGCGACGCTGCGAGGCATAATTCTTGCCATCAAGCCGGCCCCAAGGTTTATAGTAAAGAAAACGAACATCAAAATGGAGGAAAATCATATGAAAACGATCAGATTGAGTAACGGTGTAGAAGTACCGGCGCTGGGCTTCGGGACTTTTCAAATCACCGATCCGCAAGAAGCGGAGACTGCTGTCGCAAATGCCATCGACGCTGGATACCGTCATATCGATACCGCACAAAGCTATATGAATGAAGAAGCAGTTGGGCGGGGGATCGCGGATGCCCCGGTCCGCCGCGATGAATTGTTTGTAACAACGAAGATCTGGGTGGAAAATGTCAGTTATGAAGGAGTCAAAACTTCCTTTGAGCGTTCCTTATCCCGCCTCAAAATGGATTATGTCGATCTGCTGCTGATCCATCAGCCGTATAACGATGTCTTCGGTGCTTGGCGGGCAATGGAGGAATTGCAGACCCAAGGAAAAGTGCGAGCGATCGGCGTGTCGAATTTCGATGCCGCACAAGTTGTCGACTTGGCAGAATTCAATAAGACTGCACCGCAAGTCGACCAGATCGAGATCAATCCGTTCCAGCAGCAGGTAAAAACGCTGCAGGCACTGCGGGACGCGAATGTCGCCCCCGAGGCATGGGCCCCGTTCGCAGAAGGAAAACATGGCCTTTTTACCAATCCAACTTTGGCAAAAATTGCTGAAAAGCATCACAAATCAATCGCGCAAGTGATCTTGCGATGGCTGATCGAACAAGACATCATCGTTCTGGCAAAATCAGTCAAACCGGAACGAATGGCACAAAATCTAGATATCTTTGATTTTGAGCTGACGGCCGATGATCAAGCCGCCATCAAAACTCTGGATCAAGAAGAAAGTCAATTTTTCTCACACACAGATCCTGAAATGGTCCACTGGATGGCCAGCCGGAAATTAAACGTATAAAAAACGTTGAAGCTGCGCAACTTCGGGAAGTATGAAAAAAATCCGAAGAAGCTGCTTTTGGAACACCGTTTATCCAACAAATGGAGCCGCGACAAGAAAAATCGTCGCGGCTCCATCTTTTTTATTATCTGAATAGTGGAAATAGATTGACAACATTGAACAAACTGAATCCACCCAAAATACCCTTTGGTTGAGCGAATTCTTTGATTCTTTGCAGCGCTGCGGATGCTTCCGCTGAAAATTTTACTTTTTCAACAAGTGCGAGCGCGCACACATTCTCAAATACAGCACCGGCTTGCAGCTGGGGAATCTGTTTCTCTTTGGATACCCGCTGGACCGCCCCGTCAAGCAGCTGGATCACACCAAAGTACTCTGTCGCATTTGCTTGGTCTTCTTCGAGCAAAATTTTCAATTCCAAAAATAAAGTAATCGCTTGTTTTTTCTCTTCTTGCCGCTTTTTCTTCATCAAATCTGCCCCTCTTTTTTAACAGGCAAAGTAACGGACGATGATTCCTTTTGTTTTTCTCTAACTTCATAGTAACATCAAATCCAGACGAATAGATTACATAATAAAAGTTTTTTTACGACTTATCCATTCAAATAATCTACATCAATGTACTTGATCTGCACTACTTAATTACGCAAAAAAACTGAGCGGTCCAACAACTCCGCTCAGGCTTATTGATATTTCTTCAGTTTCTTCATTTCATTACCAGCTTTTTCTTCTTTATCAAAAAATAACAAAAAATATATGAAGAGGCGACTCTAAAGAAAATGGTTTCTACGATCGACCTGCTTAGAGCATTTTATGTAGATCTTTTTCCAGATTTTTTGTATGTAATAAAAAATACTCATAAAAATTCGAATGATAATTCTTATGAAGCTTTAAATATTTCAATCCACGTACCCACGTGGGGTGCGACTTTGCTTGGGAAATCAAGGCCAAACGACGCGGATATATTTCAATCCACGCATCCACGTGGGGTGCGACGTGAAATAGCTTGTGGCGATCCGATCACAGCGGAAATTTCAATCCACGCACCCACGTGGGGTGCGACTGAGCCGTTTGATTATTAGTGCTTTTCGTGATTGGATTTCAATCCACGCACCCACGTGGGGTGCGACTGACCTTCTAAGCGATTTTATAGATCAGCAAGAAATTTCAATCCACGCACCCACGTGGGGTGCGACATTTTTCAACAACTTTACTTGATCCAATTGAGTTATTTCAATCCACGCACCCACGTGGGGTGCGACGTCAAGGCGAGCTTAAAATCAAATTATCAGATGGATTTCAATCCACGCACCCACGTGGGGTGCGACTGAAGCAAGGCAAGTACACGGCAGGACGGCAAACGATTTCAATCCACGCACCCACGTGGGGTGCGACTTTTCGATACGACGATCATTATCGGGGCTTTCTTTATTTCAATCCACGCACCCACGTGGGGTGCGACGTGCGACGGCTTTTAGATCTGCCAACACCTCCGCCTATTTCAATCCACGCACCCACGTGGGGTGCGACTTCATCGTTAGCGTTTGTTCTTACTACTTTGACAGATTTCAATCCACGCACCCACGTGGGGTGCGACGATCATCGTAGACGGTATCCCTCGCACGGTCATCATTTCAATCCACGCACCCACGTGGGGTGCGACTCAAAGATTTTGTCGCAAATTATATGAGTGCCGTTATTTCAATCCACGCACCCACGTGGGGTGCGACTTGACGATCAGCACATCATAATCGTCAGTCTCAACATTTCAATCCACGCACCCACGTGGGGTGCGACTCAGTTTTTGATGTTCATTGGTCAAGGGATTCTCATTTCAATCCACGCACCCACGTGGGGTGCGACGAATTAAACCGGTCAAAACTCACGGATGATTTACATTTCAATCCACGCACCCACGTGGGGTGCGACGGTCAACTCATTGATCATGGTATGCTCCGCGATATTTCAATCCACGCACCCACGTGGGGTGCGACAAGCAGAGACGTTAAAAGAGGACCAAGCGGATACATTTCAATCCACGCACCCACGTGGGGTGCGACGACAGTTGAATGGAAAGAGAGGTGGCTGTAAATGATTTCAATCCACGCACCCACGTGGGGTGCGACTAAAGAGCATTTGCCGGGTTCAATCCCGACACCAGATTTCAATCCACGCACCCACGTGGGGTGCGACATCGATTTCGTCGCGGAATCTGGCTTGAGTTACATTTCAATCCACGCACCCACGTGGGGTGCGACCGAGCTGCACACGATCGGACAGCAGACATTTAACATTTCAATCCACGCACCCACGTGGGGTGCGACGAGCTTGGCAAATGCCGGGCTTTTTTTAATACATAAATTTCAATCCACGCACCCACGTGGGGTGCGACAGAAGTTGAAAGATGCACCAGAGCCGCCAGAATCATTTCAATCCACGCACCCACGTGGGGTGCGACCTTGATTCGGATGATGACGTTCTTGTTATAAATATTTCAATCCACGCACCCACGTGGGGTGCGACGGTCGTTTTCTTTCATGTAGTTGATTAACGCTCGATTTCAATCCACGCACCCACGTGGGGTGCGACCGATGAAGATGTTAAAAAGGAGACAGATAAATTGATTTCAATCCACGCACCCACGTGGGGTGCGACAATTTCGCCGGAAGACAAAGATTCTTATAAATTTATTTCAATCCACGCACCCACGTGGGGTGCGACAGGATACGCAGACAATCATTGAGGAATTATACATATTTCAATCCACGCACCCACGTGGGGTGCGACGGCACGCCGGAATGGGTGCAGCCGACAGGATATATTTCAATCCACGCACCCACGTGGGGTGCGACGAAACGCGTTAATTTTATCGTCGGATCTATAATATTTCAATCCACGCACCCACGTGGGGTGCGACCGAAGCGCAAGAAAATCATCTTGACCTTTAAAATATTTCAATCCACGCACCCACGTGGGGTGCGACAAAAAGGCTTCTCGTCGCTGTCAAAGCGCGTCTATTTCAATCCACGCACCCACGTGGGGTGCGACCTGTGCTTTTACGATGCTACTTAATCCAAAAAAAGATTTCAATCCACGCACCCACGTGGGGTGCGACATCACGCATGAGCAAATCGCCCGTGTAGGTGAGGGATTTCAATCCACGCACCCACGTGGGGTGCGACGAAAGGCGCTGAGCAAGCTCGATGATTGATAAAATTTCAATCCACGCACCCACGTGGGGTGCGACGGATTTTTTGATTCGATGTGGAAAGGGTTCAGTATTTCAATCCACGCACCCACGTGGGGTGCGACATCGAGAACGTGCCATGCCGATTCGCAACGAAAATTTCAATCCACGCACCCACGTGGGGTGCGACGGCAAAGGCGTAACGGGGCATTTTTATCTGCTGCATTTCAATCCACGCACCCACGTGGGGTGCGACATGACGAACAGCGGTGTCGCAATGATGATCCGTATTTCAATCCACGCACCCACGTGGGGTGCGACGGAATTCATCACTGGTATGTGCGTACTCAATCAATATTTCAATCCACGCACCCACGTGGGGTGCGACTTATGATCTTGGCAAAGGATTTTTAAAGGAGGAATTTCAATCCACGCACCCACGTGGGGTGCGACAGACACACTAACCAGAATAGGAGAAACCAATTGAATTTCAATCCACGCACCCACGTGGGGTGCGACGATCTTGTTTTAAAGTGTTTTTAACGACTAGTTGATTTCAATCCACGCACCCACGTGGGGTGCGACTTCCAGCGGAGGAATCGGTTAAATTTTTCAATGTATTTCAATCCACGCACCCACGTGGGGTGCGACTCCGCGATTTTGAAAAAGATATCAAAAATTTAATTTCAATCCACGCACCCACGTGGGGTGCGACCTCCAAACTGGAGATATCGTAATCAAGGTTGGTATTTCAATCCACGCACCCACGTGGGGTGCGACCCAAACATCGATGGTGGCGAACATCTCAGACGAATTTCAATCCACGCACCCACGTGGGGTGCGACGTATTCTCCAGATTCTTCGGTAACACGAGAAGGCATTTCAATCCACGCACCCACGTGGGGTGCGACAGTATCGTCAAGCTAAATCACTATCCAGTAAATAATTTCAATCCACGCACCCACGTGGGGTGCGACGATATTGAGGCACATTTTTCAGCCGATGATGATATTTCAATCCACGCACCCACGTGGGGTGCGACTTTGTAGTCCCCAGACGGAAATTGTAAGGATAACCATTTCAATCCACGCACCCACGTGGGGTGCGACTGCAACTACTTGTTCTGGAATATCGTTGACTGTATTTCAATCCACGCACCCACGTGGGGTGCGACGCTAATGCACGGAGATACGGAAGCTGTGATTGCTAATTTCAATCCACGCACCCACGTGGGGTGCGACGAGAAATATATCGTTATTTCAGAAGCTTTGAGGGATTTCAATCCACGCACCCACGTGGGGTGCGACCGAACCAAACCCCTGTGCATCCGCTTTGCTAGCGGATTTCAATCCACGCACCCACGTGGGGTGCGACCAGTGAAGTATCGACCGCTTGACCAATTATTCTTATTTCAATCCACGCACCCACGTGGGGTGCGACGGCAAAGGCGTAACGGGGCATTTTTATCTGCTGCATTTCAATCCACGCACCCACGTGGGGTGCGACTATTATCGATCTTTTCTCCTGCGGATGTGATACAATTTCAATCCACGCACCCACGTGGGGTGCGACCTTATCCGGATTAAAAAAGAGGTTGATAAATCTATTTCAATCCACGCACCCACGTGGGGTGCGACTACTGAATAGGTCCTTTGTGAGCGCTAATCCAAATTTCAATCCACGCACCCACGTGGGGTGCGACAACAAAGCGTCAAGATAGTTGGCAAGCGGGTGAATTTCAATCCACGCACCCACGTGGGGTGCGACTTAAAGTTGTTGATTATATTGGCACCACACTAGATTTCAATCCACGCACCCACGTGGGGTGCGACGCACCGCTATACGTCAATTCAGTGTCATCAATTTTATTTCAATCCACGCACCCACGTGGGGTGCGACGCTTTAAAGTGCCAATAGTTGTTGACGGTCAAAATATTTCAATCCACGCACCCACGTGGGGTGCGACACGGACAATCCGTGGTTAAATGATGACTATGTCATTTCAATCCACGCACCCACGTGGGGTGCGACCGTGAATAATCCGCAAAATCAGGAATTTATTCACAAAATTACATATTCATAGCAAGTTTCATTAAAATAAAATGAGGAAAAGGCACTGTGTTCAAGTTTTTTCATTGAAATTTTGGTGCGAATATCCCGTATTTTTATGTTTACTTATGGTTCGCACCAAATTCAGAAGATTAAATTTCCCTCGACTTTTAATGCTTTTTTTGCACCAAAATGTTCCACTTTGTTTTGATATTGATTACCTAATTGATAAAAGCGCAACGAATCAGCTGTAGGGTCAATAATATCTAAAAGTTGGAGTTTAAGTGTGGTGTACTGCGTCTGATCCACTACACATTCAAATACTGAATTTTGGACCCTTACGCCATAATTCTGACAAATTTTTGCCACTTTTCGTAAGCGTTTTGCACCGCTTTTCGAACCGGTAGCGACATCATAAGTCGCTAATATCAACATAATTCCTCACCTACTTCCATAAAAATGGTGGATAGCCGTCAAGATCATCACGCAAATATCTGGCAAGTAGCAACGCTTGGCTGTATGGAACCAGTCCCCACTCAATTTTTTCTCCCAAATAAGGATGAACGAGCCGTTCCTGCTTTCTTTCCTGCCAACTTGAAAAGAATATTTTTCTTCCATCATCTGTCAATAATACCGCACCATTCGGTTTTTTATCGAAATGTTTCTTTTGAATGATCTTTTTATTGATTAGTTGGATCACGAAGCGGTCAGCATAAACTCCTCGCAACTCTTCAATTAAATCTAATGCAAGCGAACTTCTTCCTGGACGATCTTGATGCAAAAAACCGACATACGGATCGAGTCCCACGGTTTCAAGTGCTGCTGCGCAGTCATTTGTGAGCAGAGAGTAAGCAAGTGACAACAGTGCGTTTACATTGTCAAGCGGCGGTCGCCGATTTCGCCCATAAAAACGAAAATCTTCTCTTTGCTGTAAAATAAATTGATCAAAAAGCATGAAATAGCGGTTCGCGAGCTGACCTTCAATCCCTCGGAGTGTTTCTAAGTCTTTTGTCGCGCGGATCGTCTCGATCCCGGTCTTGAATTCTTGTGAGATTTGCTTGAACAGTCCCACGTCGACACGCATGGGATAATCGCGTGTGAATCGTTCGATCATCCATCGCTGATTGTATAACTTGCCGATAATAAAATAATTTGCGAGTTGGCAGCTGGCAGCTGCCTCCTCTGATAATGCATATTGCTTTTTCCGCAGCGAGACGTTTCCACGAGTCGGCCCCGAAACGCGGCAGCGAAATCGCCCGGAATTCGTCAAGAAAGTCAAGGCGATCTGCTGATCGCAGCATGCCCCCATCAAACCTGGACTCACGCCTGTATATCCATTGGTCACGACTGCTTCCAAGTTATGCAGTGGGACACGTCCGATAATCTTTTGCTCTTGTTGAATAACAATATTTTGCCCATCTAGACGCAAATAAGCATCAGGTGCAGTGATAAATAATGTGTTCAGCAATTTTCTCACTCGGCTAGCTTCCTCGAAAGATAGGTACTCACTTTCTGCTTGACGGCAAGCGTGGGTAAACAGATCTCTTGAAGTGAACACTTTTTACATTTTGGGCTCGGCTTTACTTTTGGTGTAAAGCGTCTCGCAAAATAATCATGCATCTCTCCCACGCTCTCCGCTAATTTGCGCCGTTTTTCAGCAGTTGCTTCCAGCTGTACGCGCTTACGAGTCTCATGGTAAAATATTTCACCATACGGGATCTCTGTCGCCATCATTTCTTCCAGACAAACGATTTGTGCGATCAGCTGCATTTCATCGCTCTGATCATATTTCTTTTTCCCATGTTTATACTCTATCGGGAGCACACGATACCGCCCCGCATAGCCGGCCAGCGCAATACCTTGTGCATCTTCGATCAATTCAACCGCATCGCAGATCCCAGTAAGTCCCAGTTCCGGAGAATGGATCCGCATGCCGCGGATCGTTATTTTTTCTCCGCGTTTCTCTTTGATTTGCGGTTGGTCAACGCGTTTGTGGATGTACTCGCCTTCCACGGTCAAATGGTTCTCTTCCCACTGCTGTTCAATATGAATCAAAGCCCACTGGCGGCGACAGAATAAAAAGTGCTGGATTCCTGAGATCATCAAATAATCTGCTTCGTCATACATTTTAAATTCCTTCGATTTCAGTCATTTCAACATTTGACAGCGGTTCGACCCTAATCTCATAATCGGAAACCGCACGTGGCTGATTGATTCCCTCTTTTTTATGAACCTTCACTGATTGATGGACTTTTGCAGCGGAATGTGATCCCATTTTCCCTGGATGCTCCCACCAATAAAGTTTTTCGACCGCCATTGTCCCTTCTGGACGAGCCGAGGAAGCATCATTTTCAAATAAAGTGCGCAGTGCTTCTTTGATCGATTCAGCGTCTTCTGTACTAAAGCCCGTTTTCTCCGCCAGCTGCGGATTGATCGATCCGTGGAAAATATACAATCCGAAGTCGACAAAATGTTTTGTCCCCATCGTATCTGAAGTTTTTCCTTCTCCAGGGACTGAATTGACGCTTTTGGTGATCTGCATCGAATTGATTGTGATCGGATCGATGCTTTCAGCCAGTTGGATGGAAACTGGTCCGCGTACACCTACCGAAAGTTTATTCTTAGCAAAAGCAAAGACTTGTCCGAATGAGCGGACATCGATCCATTCTTTACTTGCTAAATATGCGAATTCATCCGCTTGACCGCTCGATTTTTTCTCATTTGCTTTGAGGATTTCTTTTAATCCATCAATGCTTTCAGCACGTTCAAACAAATTGTTGATTCCGTCTTCGGCGCGGTCAGCCGATTGGACAAAAATCTTTTTTCCCATATCTTGCAAACGATTCCTGATTTTTCGTTTCAAACACACATCGGACACTTCGCCGAATCCATCAAAATTTTGGCGCGGCCGGTTACCGTTTAGTGGATCTCCGTTCGGATTTGCATTCTTTACTGAAAAAATCACGGTAAAATCGATTTTATTTTGGATTGGGTTCATTTTATTGTTCCTCCTGAGGTTTATTATGATTGTATATTTCTTGCAACTGGCTATCATAACCCAGTAAATAACATCCATCGAGCGGCTTATCGTTAAATTCATCGATCACGAATTTACTGCTGATTTCTTGAAAAAGTTGCTGGTAAAAGATCGCCTGATCGCCAAGTTTCATTTCGTAAGGGATCAAATTTTCACGAATGATTTTCCAAGTCTTAAATGGCTGCATGCTGAAAGCATTCATATAGCGCTTAGCGCTTGTTGTACGAGCTGCCCCACTGTTTTTCAAGGCACGCTTTTCCATTGCATCAGCGACTGCCAGCAACCGACCATATAAATAGCTGCGATCGATGTAATCTTGATTCAAACTCACTGTCAATTCCTCCTTATCAAAATACAATTTGGTGATCGAACAGGCACAAGTCAGCGCTTTTGCCCATTCCCATTCCTCCATGCTGGCCGGATTTGAAGTACGGCGCAGCAGCTGCTGATAAATTTGTGTCGGGATACGTCTTCCATCCGCGATGCAAGTGAATAAATTTTCGACGACCTGATTGAGCATCTTTTCATTTGCTCTTGCACCATAAGCCAGCTGCGCGATTTCGCGAATGTTTGGAACTCCCCAATAGCGGTACCAGTGCTTGTTCACATACCGGCTGTGGTGCCACCAGCCTTTCCGGTGCCAAGTTTCGATTCGTTTGAAATAATCTTCTTTATTGAGTGAATTATAGTAGAGTACACCCATTCTCCCAGGAGTTGCGGCATCGATGATCATGATGTTGATTTTGCTGCTATTGTCTAAACTTGTACGATAACCGTTTAGGGCAGCTCTAACTTTATGAGCATACTCCGCCTGTGTCAGATCGATTTTTTCGTTTTGTTCCTCTTCTTCTGGCGCAAAAAGGTCTGCATAATCGTCTTGCAGCTGTGGGATCTTTTTAGCTGCCTCGTCCCAAATGAGAAATACCCGGCCGTCTTGCAGATAACCTTGCTTTTGGATCAACCATTTTAATGCATTTTGAGACTTTTGAATCGTCAAGTAGCCGATCTGTGCGACTTGTTCTTTCGTGATGAAACGTCCTCGATACGTAAAATTTTTCGGATCGTTTGCTGAGATCAATTTTGCCTGATCGCCACCATAGCGGATCCCTGACCCAAAAGCTGAAGTAAATGGTTCTGATCTTCCAGAAATATAATCGATTCCTTGAGAACCCAGCCGTGTTTGATAAAATCGATTGAAACTTTCCGCCACTGCCAAATCTTGCCAAACTTTTACTTCCTGTTCCTTACTATTGGAGTCATGTGTCGTAAAGCGGACAAATGCGCCTATTTCTCCATCCGCACTGCTGACGGCTTTAAAAATCGCTGGTTTTTCTCCGCGTTCTTCCACCATTGATTTATCCCATTTGCTGAATAGTTTTCCCTCTTTTTCATGCAGGACCCCTTTTTCAATTAGATCCTTGATCAAAGTTCCTTTCTTCAAATATTCATAGATCGCCTTCACCCGTGGATCGGAAAATTCGCTTTCTGACCAGCTTCCTAAAAAATCCAGATAAAGTTTATGAAGATTTTCTTTTTTATACGCAGTAGTATATTTTTCATAATCTCCAGCAACATATTTTAAATAGTCATGCAGCGGATGCGGTGCCGGCGTGATTGTCCGATTAGAAGAAGATTCCGTCACTGGGATCGGCGTCAGTCGTTCTGATTTTTCTTCGATCACTTTTGCATCCAGAAATTCTCCATCTGGTGAGATCGTCACCTCGATTTGCGCTTGCGGCGAAGCGTAGCCGACCGGGAGCAGCATCTGCTCACCTTTGAAACTCGTTTCGATTTTGCCGATTGCATCACGATTCTTTTCATAGGTTGCATATAGATCTTGCATCCACGTCATATCCGCTCACCTTTTTCGATTTCTTCAAACAATGTCTCTGCAAGTTCAATGGTCTCAACCGTGAATTCCTTCGCCTGCATTTCACGAAGTGGACGCGTGATCGTGCACTCTTCTGGTCGGACAAAATGAATTCGACCTTTTTCCATCGCTGGACGCCACAAGCGGACTGACAACTTATCGCTTCCCGTTTCGTCCGGATAAGAAAGCCCGTGCACCATCGTTCCAAGATCGATCGTTCCAGGATAATCATCATAAAAGCCCCGTTCTTTTCCAAACTCGCAAGGCTCAACATATCCTTGACATTCACGCGTCCCCAAAAAGATATCACGCCGCCCGCCGCGTTCGACCGAGCGCTTTAAAATTTGATAATGTTTGTTTTCATTCCAGTCTTTTTTCAAATCCGGTCGATGTAGATTAAATTCAAAATGAACCTTCACCTCGTAACATGGGTTTCGCAAATAACTATAGTATGCGAGATCACCCTTGCTTACTTTGTTGTAAACCAGTGGCCGGATCCCTTTTGATTCCATTCGGATCGGATTTACGATCCGAACTTCATCTATCACATAAATAATCGTCGGCTTCCAGTAAATTGATTCTGTGATGCCTTTCAGCGCTTGATACGTCGGTACTTGATATGAAGCTTTTTCACCACCGAGCTTCGTGAGCGGATCGGTGAACAGTGCGTATTTTCCCCAAACGCGATAAGAAATCTGGTTCTTCATTTTTTAACCTCCATTGATTAAATCCGGCATCGGACTTTCAGCTGCAATGTCCAAGCCAAATTCCTCGTTGTATGCAAAATCTTCCAAAGCATAAATATTTCCAACATTAAGCTCCATGATCGCTCTTTGCTTATCCAAGTTTTCAAATTCATATCGGAAAAGATTCACCGTATATGGTTGAAGTGCCTTAAACAATCCTTTTCTTTTTTGCGGGTCGAACGATCCATTCAACTGTTCGATTAGATGCTTCCCTTCCCTGTATGGAACCACGACTCCTGTCGCAACGGTATCAATTACTGAAAAGTATTTCGCGATCGTCGCAGAGCTGTAAGAAAAGACGGAAGGAAGCGGTTGGTTTTGGTGGGCCAAACTGTAAATATTCACGCTCTGCTTATTGGGCCCGATCATTTCAAACAAATGAAAAGGTGTTGTTTGTTCTTCTTTTTTTAGCGGATAGTTTAGCGATCCGCCGTTTTGCTCATGTCCTTGATATAATTTATGAAAATACTCATTGACCGCGCCGCTCCCCAAAAGATCTGTCTCCCCACGGAGCGTTAGATCCTTCAGCAGTCTCTCCGTTAAATCGCGTCTTATTTTAATTTCTTTCAGATGACTGAGGTTTTCGATATCGGCTTGTGGATTAATTAGGTAAATCGGCTTTCTTTCTGCAAATTCTCCGTGGCGATTACATCTACCTGCGGCCTGTGCTATGGAATCCAATCCAGAAATTGAACGAAGAACACTTGAAAAGCTGATATCTACTCCTGCTTCAATCAGCGGTGTCGTGATGCAGCAAATTTTTTTCCGTTTGGTTGGATCTTGTTTTAGCAGTTTTCGCAATTCATCAATTTTTTCTTTGCGATGCGCTGGACACATACCGGTACTTAGATGCACGATATACAGATCTTTGTCTGCTAAATCATGAACCTTTCGATATACTTCTTGTACGATTTTCTTTGTATTTAAAATCACTAATAAGCTAGATTCTTTCTTCAAAATCGCGCATATTTTATCTACGATTTCTGCTTGATTCCACCCTTGATCTTTACATTCATTTACAACTTTGACTCGTCGAAAAGCGCATTCAACTTTTTGAAGATCGGCAATCAACGGTTCCGCTTCCTGCATTCCGATTTTCAGTTCGCTGAAATCAGGTTGGGTTGCGGTACACAAAATAATGCTGGTATTACAATATTTTGCTAAAAAATTATTTAAACAATTGAAAAGGCTTGTACATTTGACCGGAAGTGCTTGAGCCTCATCAAAAATAATCACAGCATTCACTAACTGATGAAAACGTCGTGGATTTCGCGTACCCCCGCCAAAAGCATTGTCCAGAAATTGGACCATCGTGGTAAAAATCAACGGGGCTTCCCATGTATCGCGCAAAAGCGCTTCTTGCCGTTCATTATCTTCGCTGCTTTTCTCTTCATCGCGAAACACATTTGAATGATGTTCAAAGACCCAACTATCTTGCTGGATTACTTCACGAACTTCTGCAGCATTCTGCTCCAAAATCGTAGTATACGGTGCCACGTAAATGATGCGTTCTTTTTTCCGGATCAGAGCATGTTCAATTGCAAAACGCAAACTAGTAAATGTTTTTCCGCCACCTGTCGGAATTGGCAAGCTAAAAATTCCCGTTTTTTCTCCTGCTTTTTCAAGTGCCTGATCTGCAAGTTTCATCCGCCATTCATTGATCGAAGTCTTTTTACCTGTTTGAAATTCTAGAAATTTCGCCGCGACATGCTTTTGACAAATGACTAGCGCAGCTGAATAATCAAAAATTTCTGGTTTTGATTTCTCTTCAAATAATCGTGTACTGGAGCGGTCTCCCTCTAATAGACAGCTGTAAATAAATTTTGCAGTAAAAAATAAATCATATTTTGTTGGTTTGAATTGCCTGAATAATGATTCAAGTTCATTTGCAGCTTGAACAATCAGTTTTTTGAATGCGCTTTCAGAAATAACCTCACTAAAAAAACGTTCCCTTACTTCTAAATATGCAGGCAGATCCTTTACTGTAATCCGTTCCCAATAAGGCGCAGCGTTCTGATCCACTGCAGAGACATAGTCTAATAATCCTTTTCGGCTATGGTGAGACATTATCGCGTTACCAACAAGTTCAGTAAGTAATTTACCGATTCGGCCACCTGGTTCCGCTGCTTGCGCCACGATACGCGCGCCATAAGTGGAATGATCTACACTTCCAACTACCACGCTGTCGCTATCTTGATATGCTGCTTGCAAATATCGTTGGAATTCCGTCGAGAATTTGCCAGCATCATGCATTAGTCCAGCCAAGAAACAAATTTTTTCCAAACCGATTTTTTCACCACAAACACCAGAAATTTTCGCACTTTCATATAAATGATTTTTTAATAATTGCTCTTCCTCATCCTTTTTGCGAATATGTGCAATAAATGTCATTTTTTGTTCCTACTTTCAAAAAATCGCTTATCTTTTGCAGTAAGCAATACACATTAAAAAGGTATCTACAAATTCATCCTATCTCTAATATAGCATTAACACATCTATTCCAAAAATCAAATTTTGATCTAAAATATTCATCCTTAAATCAGTATTTTATAAAGTGTTTTTTATTAGTTCAAGCTCATATTTATTTAATGCAAGCATTTTTAATTTACTATCAAATTTCTGTTTCCTTTTAAATATTGCAAATAAAGAATAAGCAGCGGATGATCGAGCATTCGCCGCTTATTCTCCAATGCTCATCTGCATTGATTTATTTACACTCAGAGACAACATTAATGGTCTTGGCAAATGCAGTTTTCAGACCTGCTGTCTGTTAGCAATTCCTTGCATTTTTTACCGACGGTCCCTCCATTGAAATTTTTTTATTTTTTCAACATGTGCCGCCAGCCGCGTGTTATCCATAAAACTGGCACTTGTTGGCGCACAAAGTAATGGCCAATGATTCCAGTTTTCCGATTTTTCTATTTCAGCATTTATTCATAATTTTATTTATTTTTAGTTATATTATAATATAACTATTTTTTATATTTTTTTAAACCACAAGGAAAATTCAGTCTGTCACTTATAATTCATCGTATTTCAAACTTTTCCCACAGCTTTTTTTGACAGGATATTTCAGGCTATTCTTTTTCAGCTTTTTAGCGATAATTTCATCAATATCCATATTTAAATTATCTGTGAGCATATATGAATAGATCAGCACATCAGCCAGTTCCTCTTCGAGCCTTTCAAAGTTTTTCTTCTTGACCTCTGCCGGCTTTTTCCATTGATAAAGTTCTAAAAGTTCAGCTGCTTCGATAGAAATCGAGATTGCCAAATCTTTCTCATTATGAAATTGACGCCAGTTACGCTCATCCCGAAAATTATTTATTTCATTCATCATATTCTTTGTTCCCATTTTTATAAATCACCTCTTTGTGCTGCCAATAACTTTTCTTGTAGTGCATCATCTACAGCATACAAGTACAGTCCGTTGACCCCTCGTGTCAAAAGAACGTTCAATTCATTTTTCAGCAGTTGGTCATATACGTAGGTTTTCTCCCCTGACTTGAGGGTGCGTCTCTGAGTTGCTTTTTTATTTTTACTCTCGTTTGCATCAAAGATGATTTTTCCTCTCCGATATTTTACCGACGGGCCGATAATCACTCCGGCATAGTTTAAATCGAAACCTTGAATCGTAAATGTAGAGCCGACCTCCCCAATCGTTTGCGGTTGTTCTGCCCACGCTAACGTTCTATTTTTGAATTTCAGTTCTTTTGAGACTGGCAGCTGCAAATTCCACGGTAATTGAAAGTCTCCGACAGTTACATTCCAATTATTATGATTCTCAGGTCTGCCCTTATCGACATAAGGCCAATCAAAAGTTGCCAATATCCGGGAAATTCCAGACTTTTCATTTTTTGCTTTCTTTTTGATTGCTTCATACATTTGTTCTGGAGATCGAAAAACTTGCAAGTCATATTTTTCATCTTTTGGAATGTTCATAATTCTCTGCTTATCGACTACATCCCGGATCCAATTCACAGTTTCTGCATTCCCATTGATGCGCAGCTGATCATGCAATTTAATATAATTTCCAGCTAAGTTTGCTTGATGGATTACCTCTAACAATTCATCATTTTCCCAATATTGTTCACGTGAAAGAATTTGATTTTGATCAAAAATCGCCACAACCACTTTTGCCCGGTTTAACAGATCCTTCAGTTGGTTTTGTCCTTGATAAGCTTGTTTTCCTTGTGTCCAGAGCAGATGCGCTTCATCCACGATGATTACATCAGTTTTTTCATCCGTAGTATGCCGCGTGATAAACGGGGTCGGTTTATCGACCACTTTTGGATTTCGTTTTGATAAAATTCCTAGTTTTTTCGCAATCTGCTGATAGACAGTTAGCTGCTGATCATGGTTTACCAACAAACATTGTGAACTGTTTCTTAGGATCGGATTATCGCTTGTTTTCGCAGAAAGTTGAAAAAGCTCATAAAATAAACTGCTCATTAAAACAGTTTTTCCTGATCCAGCTTCTCCACTTACCAAAATCAATTGGCCTTCTTTCTCCCGATTCAGTGCCTCCTCAATCTTCATAATTATCATATCTTGGGCATCGAATTGTTCCCTAGTTAATTTATGAAAAGGCGATGCTTTGAATAGCGCCGAGTCGCGGATCACTTGTTCAAGTGGGAATAATTCTTTGTTTCTCATGTGTAGATTGCGCCATATTTTAGAAAAAATAGTATCCATCTCATCGGATGTATAATATTCATTTTGCTGATTAGTTCTGCGATTATAAACAAAGCTGATCGCATCCACACTGGACAGATAATGCATTAATTTGTTCTCGATATCTAGGGCTAGCGATTTGTTAAAATGATCATGCCCAATCAAAAACATTTTTGTCGTCTTTGAAGCAACTAATCGCTGCCAATCTTCTCTATGCTCTGGATCAATCTGTAAATGTTCAAGTGATCGTCTTTTAATATCAGTTGTTTCTCCTACATACACTGCATACTTATTATTGTGCTCTTGATTATTCACTATATAGACTGTCGGAAAACGAAGAAGGTACTTTGCATGGTCACCTTTCCCAACTAATTTTTCTAAATTTAAAATGGCTTCTTTTTCATAATCAATTTCACATATGAGCGGTGCAGATATTTTCTTCAAATTATCACTTCCTAAAAAAATCTTATTTTCCCTATCATATCTGTAGATGAAAGCCAATTAAAGTATTTAAGTAATTTTTCCAAAATAAACAAAATTTTAACTAAAAAACCTGAGCGGTCCAACAACTCCGCTCAGGCTTATTGATATTTCTTCAGTTTCTTCATTTCATTACCAGCTTTTTCTTCTTTATCAAAAAATAACAAAAAATATATGAAGAGACGATAAAGAAAAGATATAAAACAATACTTGCGGTTAGCGAGATCCATTGATGGAACAAGCGGCCGCTGACAATGAGAAAAAGCGCCGGCAGAAAAATCAGCCGCCGTGCGACAAAGTTTTCTTTCATTGTACTCCCGGCACTCTTTGATTTTTAGCAACTCTTGAACTTTTTAATCGATCATCTCATGAACAGACTGACAATAGTATACAGCGCCATAGATCCCGGCATCATTGCCGAGCGCCGCCTTTTTCACATGGTAATTCCCGCGGATCTGCGGAAAAATGTGTGCGTCGACCACGAGCCGCAGCGGAGCAAGCAAAGCGTCGCCTGCTTCAGACAAGCCGCCGCCGATCACGATCTCTTCAACATCGATCGTATTCATGATCCCTGCCAGTACCATCCCCAAGCGCTCGATCGTGGCCGCAAGTGCTTCTTGCGCGCGAAGGTCACCCGCGGCAACCCACTTGAAAATATCGACTGCGGTAAATCCCGGATGAACGGCTGCGCGTTCCGGATCAACGACTTTCATCGTTTTGACCAGGCCATTCGCCGAACAGAAAGTTTCTAAGCAATTGATATTTCCGCAACCGCAAAGCCGGTGTTCAGATGAGGAGATCGGGATATGGCCGATTTCGCCGCCGGAAGAGTGGACACCGTTCAAGATTTTTCCGTTGAGCACGATCCCGCCGCCAACACCAGTCCCGAGTGTCACAAACAGCAAATTTCGTTTGCCCTTGGAAACCCCTTGCCACATTTCGCCGAGCGCGGCCGCATTCGCGTCATTGATCAGCGCAACTGGGATCCCGAGCCGCTCCTCGAGCCCTTTTTTGAGCGGCAGCTTTTTCCAGCCAAGATTGACTGCCTCCAAAACGGTTTCCCCCGAACGCGAGATCGGTCCAGGGACTCCGATGCCGATCCCTTTGACGCTCTCAAGCGCAGTCGGCAGCTCGTTTTCAATGCTTTCAGCGATTTCGCTTGGAATATAAGCGCCGTTCTCTGCAAGGTTCGTTGGGATCCGCCATTTTTTTCCGATCTTCCCTGCTTGATCGATCAAAGCGAATTTGATCATCGTTCCGCCGATATCGATCCCGATATATTGCTTCATCATAAGCACCTCCGTGTCTTTTTTCAAAAGAATTATTGCATATTTCCCTAATTATACCAGGTTTCCGGCGTTATCTATATATGAGCGGCCGCAAGACTGACGAAGTTGCGGCAAAGGCAAGCAGTTTTGTGAAATAATCGAAAAACGGGCCTGTGACATATGTGATGTCACGGCCCGCTAGCCGATAAACAGCGTTTCACAGCAGTTCACCGTTTCTTTGGATAAAGTGTTTTTTCACCATGGTGACTAACAGCAAGTACAAAAGGATCGTCGCGCCTAAAACAAGCCAATAAGCAAGCGGCAGCTGTGCCAATCCCAAATTTCGGCCGAACGATGTGAACGGCAGCACTGAACCGGTCAAAATGCCGGCGGACGTGACGAACGTCATCCCGAAAGCGGCACGGCTTTCCAAAAACGGGATCTTCGGCGTCCGCAGAGCATGCAGCACAAGCGTCTGCGTCCAAAGCGATTCGACGAACCAGCCGGCATGGAAAAGCGCAATAAAAGCAAGCTGCTGGGTGCCGCTCAAACTGTGATAGCTTCCGCCGATCACGAGCGGGCAGATCACAAAATACATTGCCAAATACGTCGTGATATCGAAGACCGAGCTAGTCGGTCCAAACCAGATCATGAACTTGCCGATGCTTTGCGCCTGCCATTTTTTTGGTTTTGCCAGGTATTCCTGATCCATTTTATCCCACGGGATCGAAATGCAGGAAATGTCATAGATCAAATTCAAGAACAAAAGCTGCAGCGGCAGCATCGGCAGAAACGGCAGGAAGGTGCTCGCTACGAGGACCGAAAACATATTGCCGAAGTTTGAGCTGACTGTTGCTTTGATATATTTCATAATATTGCCAAAGACGTTGCGCCCCGAGACGATCCCGCGCTCCAAAACCATCAGATCTTTTTCAAGCAAAATGACATCTGCAGATTCTTTTGCGATATCAACTGCCGTATCGACCGAGATCCCGACATCCGCGGCTTTCATTGCCGGTGCATCGTTGATCCCATCGCCGAGAAAGCCGACAGCATGTCCATTACTGCGCAGGATTTTTGTGATCCGCGCTTTTTGCTGCGGATTAAGTTTCACGAGGATCTGATATTTTTCAAGGACTTGGCCGAGTTCCCAGTCGCTCATTTTTTCGACTTCTTCGCCCGTCACCAAGTGCTCAGCATCGATGCCGACTTGCCGGCAGACGGCTTGCGTCACCAGACCGTTATCACCCGTCAAGACTTTCACTGCGATCCCTTGTTCTTTCAGGGCGTTCAGTGCGGCTTGCGTCGTTGTTTTCGGCGGATCCAAAAAGGCCAGATAGCCGATCAAAACCATTTCGGTTTCATCTTTGACTGAAAATTCGCCGACCACACTGGGGTTCGTTTTTTGCGCGACACCTAAGACCCGCATTCCGCCGCTGTTCAGTTCTTTGACTTTCGCTAAGACGGCTTTTTTTACTTCAGCACTCAGCGGTACGACCCGGCCGTTCAATTCGACAAAGCTTGAAATCGCGAGCATTTCTTCAACAGCGCCTTTCGTGATCATTTGGGTCTTGCCCGCCTGATCGGCGACGACGACACTCATGCGCCGGCGTTCAAAATCAAAGGGGATCTCATCGACTTTTTGATAATGATATTCGGCCTGATCAAGTTCCTGATCGGCTGCTTCGATGATCGCGACATCCAGCAGATTTTTCAGGCCGGTCTGGTAATAGCTGTTCAAAAAAGCGTGCCGCAATACGCGCGGATCTTCTTTGCCGTCGCAGCTCAAATGATATTCTAAAATGATCTTGTCTTGTGTTAGAGTCCCCGTTTTGTCGGTGCACAAGACATCGATCGCACCAAAATTTTGGATCGCGTTCAAATTTTTGATGATCGTGCCTTTTTTTGCCATCTTGGAAGCCCCTTTGACGAGATTCGTCGTAACGATCATCGGCAGCATTTCAGGGGTCAAGCCGACTGCGACGGACAAGCCGAACAAAAAAGCTTCCATCCAATCGCCTTTTGTCAAACCATTGATCACAATGACCGTTGGTGCCATCAGTGCCATGAATTTGATCAATAAAAACGAAGTCTTCTTCAGTCCCAGCTCAAAATTCGTTTGTACGGGACGCGCCGTCAAGTCTTGTGCCGTCTTGCCGAACAATGTTTGATTCCCGGTCGCGATCACGATTCCCTCGGCACTGCCGCTGATCACATTGCTGCCGGTGAAGGCCAAGTTGTGATAGCTTGTTTCCGCCGCGGCTTCATTTGGGACCGCTTGGGCATTTTTTTCGACTGGATAGCTCTCCCCTGTCAACGCGGCTTGCGAAACAAAAAGATCTTTGGTCGAAATGAGCCGCAAGTCAGCGGGGATCATATCGCCCGCTGCCAGCTTTACGACATCCCCGCAGACGAGCTCCTCTGTCGGGATCTCGCCAAATTTCCCGCCGCGTTTGACCGTGGCCGTTACTTTGACTAATGATTTCAATTTTTCGGCTGCTTGGGTGGAACGGACTGCTTGGATCATCGTCATCGTCCCGCTCACAAAGACCATTGCGAAAATGATCACGACACCGAACAGATCCCGCTCTGCTGGTGAAGCCAATAAATAATCCGTAACGAACGAAATAACTCCGAGCGCGATCAATACTAGGGTAAAGGGCGTGATGTATGCTTTGAACATTTCAATGAGAAAAGGCGTTTTGCGTGTTGTGCTCAGCTTATTTTCACCGTAAGCCGTCCGCGCACGCAATACTTGTTCAGCGCTCAGCCCTTGATCATTCGTTTGAAACGTTTCAAGCAGCGTTTCGATCTTGTTTTGCGCAAAAGCCGTGTAATTTACTGTATATTTCATCATTTTTCCTTCTTTCTCTGTTTTTTTAGAGAAAGCGCGGCGGCAAGGCAGGGAAATGCCCTCTCGCTTCGCTGTTCTCCCGCTTGCTCGCTCGACTATCGTCTTCCATCTGCCTCACCTCCTGAAAAATGATCCTTTTCATAACAAAAAAACCTCTCGCCAAATACTCAGCGAAAGGTTGAAAATACACACAAAAAAAGTATCTCGATCTCATCGTTGAGCTTTGACACTATACAACGTAAAAAGAGCTGCCTCTTTTAGCTGCCTTAAGAAAAGCCTTATCTTCGACAATTCCTGTTCTACCCATTGGCGTCTCTCGACATTTTTGGGCAGCAGCCTGTGTTTGTATAGGAATCTCACCTAACAAATCATCTATTCGATTTTCCTTGTTCACTATAACAACTCAAAAAAAAATTGTCAAGTGTCTTTACAGAAAAAAACCTGCAAATGCGGTTTGTGCAAATGCAGGTTTTAGATGTTGTTTTACCGCTAGTCGTGGTAGACACCCTCGGCCCATTTCTTGTTTTCGCTGTCAAAGAAATGCGGATTATCTTTTTGTTCCGGATTCGGTTTGGCGATCTGATCGATCTGCCGGATCAGCTCTTCATTTTCAGCGCTTGGTTTGTATTCAGCGTTGAGATAATAATCTGCGATATCAAAAATGAAATCGCGCCCGAGAACAATCCCGGCAACTGCCAAGATATTCGCATTGAGCTCTTCTTTGGCATAAACCGCTTGGGTGATGTCGCCGGCGATCGCACAGCGCACGCCTTCGTTTTTATTGGCAGCAGTCCCGATCCCGATCCCGGTCCCGCACATCACGATCGCGCAGTCTGCCCGGCCGTCAGCGACCGCTTCTGCAGCACGCTTGCCGTAGATCGGATAATGGGTCCGCGTATTGTCATACGTCCCCAGATCAAGGACGCGGTAGCCTTCTGCTTTCAAATGATCGGAAAGCTCCATTTTGACACTGGTCACGATATGATCATTTGCCAGTGCGATGATTTTATGTTTGTCGATTTTCGGATCTACAAATTCTGGTTGTGCGCGATCTTCATCATATTCAAAAATATCTTTGGCCATGTTTAGATCATCTCCTCTAACATATTCAAGCGAACTTGGTGGCGTCCGCCGGCATAATCCGTTTCTAAATACCGTTTGATGATCGTTTTCGCAAGTTCCTTGCTGACGATCCCTGAACCAAGCGCGATCGCTTTCGCCCCGTTATGCAGCGCTGTCATGTGTGCAGTGCGCTCTTCTTCAACGTTTGCGGTGACCATCCCTTTGACTTTCCCGGAAGCCATCGTACTGCCGACACCGTATTCGTCGAACATGATTGCTTTTTTGATTCCGTCTTGCAGCACTTTTTTCGTGACTGCCAGGGAAGAGTCGATAAAGTTTTTCGCTGGTTCGGGCGTAACATCGATCACGTCGATCCCCTGCTTTTCCAAATACCCTTTAACGAATTCTTTCAGTTCGAAACCATCCTTATCAGAACCTAAAACAACTTGCATTTTTTGCCGCTCCTTTCAAAATCCTGGTCTCTATGGAAATTTGCTGTGTAACAAAACAAATGAACCTGATCATGAAAATTCCAGACAACGAGAATTATTCTTGTCCTCAATCCCCATGCTATTGTTCTTTGGAAAGAAAGTCAAAAAGGAAGCCTTGCCGCAAAAAAAAAAACACTTCCCGATTTCGGGAAGTGCCGCAGTTTACTTATTAAAGATTTTTGGTCCTTTTCGCATATTTTTGCGATCATTTTTCGGCGCGCTCATCCGTTTGGATCTTCCGCCGCCCTGCTTCTTTTTGATCAATTCAAGCATTTTTTCTTTAGAATTCATTTTTCCACCACCTCTGATAGAATACACCAAAAGCGGCAGGATGAAAATCCTTTTGCCACGATCAAGCAAAATTCCACTTTAAGCGTGGCGATAGATTTTGTTGATAAATGGCAGCCGTTTGCCGACAAGGACGCCGATGTATGAGGCAGCGACCGCTTTGATGATGCCCGGCAGAACGAATGGGAAGAACCCAGCCGTAAATGCGTGTGGCCAAGGCATGCTGCCGCTGACTTTCAGCCAGGCAGTCCCGAAGGCCAGCGTAACCACCGCACCGACGATATTTGCGACGATCGCCCAGAAATAGTTGAATTTGGTTTTTTCAATGATCAGCCCGGTGATCAGTCCATTGAAGATAAAGCCGACTAAAAAGCCGCCGGTCGGACCGACTAGTGAAGAGATCCCGGCACCGCCGCCTGCAAAAACCGGCAGCCCGATCATCCCCATCAATAAATAGCCGACGATCGCGTAGGTGCCGGTCTTGCTGCCCAAGATCGTTGCCGTCAAACCGATCGCGAATGTCTGCAGTGTCAACGGCACTGGGCTGAATGGGAGCGGAATCGAAAATTGTGCCAAAACGCCGATCACCGCTGCGAACATCCCCGCTAAAATGACTGACCGAATATTTTTTTGCATAACATTTCTCCTTTTTGTTAACCATTCATTTTTTTAAGTTAACGAAATTATAGCATATATTTTCTGAATGTAAATAGAAAATTTTATTTATTTATTCTTTTTATGTAGCGTTTTTCTCTATGTACTGCGCCTCAAATTTGAAATTAAATCTCTTTTGCATCATCATTCCAAAAAAGACATGCTTTCTGCAGCAAGTCGATGTATAGCACGGAAGAATCTCTTGAAATATTCATTAAAAAAGTGATCTATTCGCAGAAAAATAAATATTATATTGTTTTTTTATTGTCTTTTCAACGTAATGTAAACACAGATTGAATATAATGAAAATAGAGGACAAACTGCGGGAGGGAAACATTGGAAAAACTTTTTAAAAATTTTGAAAAAATCATCAGCTCTTTTGTCGATTTGATGCTGGCTTTTTTGATCTTGGTCATGATTTTCGTGATGGGTGAAGCGATCTACAAATTGACGATCCAAGTGATCCCGCTGCGCTCGTTTACTGAGCTGTCGATCTTGGTCGACGGGATCGCGACCCTTTTCATCTTGCTGGAAGTGATCTTGATGCTTCTGCGCTACGTTAAAGAAGGACACCACATTCCGGTCCGCTATTTGATCTTGATCAGCATCACCGCGATCTTGCGCGAATTTCTGCTGGCGCACGGCAGCGGGATCGATACATTCTTTCTGTCCGGGGCGATCTTGATCTTAGTCGCGGTCTTGTTCATTTTGGAGCGCGTCAAAGCGTTTCATGATCCGCAGCAAAAATATTAAAAAATACGCGCTCGAGCAGTGAAATGTTTCTCACGCTCGCAGCGCGTTTTTTATTAAGGGATATCGATCGATACTTCGATCGTTTGAAGCGGTACATCATAGAATGGATCTTCCCGGCGGCCGAGGAAATCTTTCGCTTGCTGCGGGAACAACGCATACATCAGCACATCTTCTTCAGAGTGTGCATACTGTTTGATTTCTTTGCGGAACTCCGGCAATTGCGGTGCGATCAAATCTGCCGGGCGCTCGGTGATCACTTTTTCGTTGCCGATGATCTTTTCCTGGATCTCTTTAGCGATCGGTGCCGGCGGACGCCCATAAAGTCCGCGGACATAATCTTTGATCTCATTCGGGACCATTTTGTAGCGGGCACCGGAAATGACGTTCATCAAAGCTTGCGTGCCGACCATTTGCGACAGCGGCGTCACAAGCGGCGGATAACCCAGATCCGCCCGGACTTTCGGTACTTCGGCAAGCACTTCATCATATTTGTCCTGCAGTCCTTGTTCGGTAAGCTGGCTCAGCAAATTGGACAGCATCCCGCCCGGAACCTGATAGATCAGCGTTTTCGGTTCAGTATCTTTGACTTTCGGATTTAAGAGCCCTTCTTTGCGGAAACGGTCGCGGATCGGATTGAAATAATCAGCGATCGCTGCCAGTTTGTCTGTTTTGAGTCCCGTATCAAATCCCATTCCCTCTAAAGCGATCGCCATCGATTCGGTGGCCGGCTGGCTGGTGCCGCCAGAAAAAGAAGAGATCGCAGTATCAAGGATGTCCGCCCCGGCTTCAGCGGCTTTCAAATAGGTCATTTCAGCGATCCCGCTCGTCGCATGCGTATGAACTTCCAGCGGCAGATCAACCGCGTCTTTGATACGGCTGACCAGCTCAAAGCCGGTCTCTGGTGTCAATACGCCTGCCATATCTTTGATACAGATCGAGTCCGCCCCCAGCTGCGCCATCTCTTTGGCTAATTGAACGAAGTAGTCGATCGTATGGATCGCACTCGTCGTATAAGAGATCGCCGTTTGACACTCGCCGCCTGCTTCTTTGGCAGCGACGACCGAAGTTTTCAAGTTGCGGAGATCATTCAAAGCATCGAACACGCGGATCACATCGATCCCGTTTTTGATCGATTTTTCAACGACATCGCGCACGACATCGTCCGCATAGTTTTTATAGCCCAGCAGGTTTTGACCACGCAGGAGCATTTGCAGTTTGGTATTTTTGACTTCCGCACGGATCTTGCGCAGTCTTTCCCACGGATCTTCGTTCAAATAGCGGAGACAAGCATCAAACGTCGCGCCGCCCCACATTTCGATCGCATGATAGCCTGCTTCGTCCATCGTCTTGATGATCGGCAGCATATCAGAAGTCGGCATCCGTGTCGCGATCTGGCTTTGCTGGCCGTCGCGCAGGACCGTTTCGGTAAAACGAATTTTTTTAGACATTCCGGTGCTCCTTTCCTTTTTTTACGATTTCAATGATTTTTGCTTGCATCTCTTCCACTGAATGGCGCCGCGTGCGGCCGCACTCTTTGGCGTCGCGCTCGCAAATAAAGCATTTTCTCCGCGGCAGATCGAGATCTTTGCGGCCCAAGATTTCCAAATGACCGTCTTTCAGCCGCAAAACATCCAAATCGACCAGCCGGCCAAACGGCTGCTGCTCTTCGATGGCGATCATCCGGCGCTTCAGCTCCAGTGCCGGCAGCGGCACTAATAAATAATATTCCAGACCGGTCTTTTCACTAAGATACAAATTCGCTAGCGGGATCACATCGCGGGTCGCCTCTTCGACTTCATCAGTGATCGTTGAAAAAATCGCGCGGAGTTCTGCGGAAACTTTTACCGGACCCGGGATATTCATCGTTGCTGAAAGCAGTGAATTCGACGGATCGGTCTTCAGCAATTCCATCTGCCGGAACGCCCGGTATTCCCGAGCTGCCATCATTTCATTCAAATTGACGACCGGTCCGTCAAATAGTTCATTACACATTTTTCACCACATCGATCAAAGTCCCATCGCGATACTCGATCAACGCAACGACTTTATCGCCGTATTGGATCGGATCCGGATCACCGACCACGCGGTACGCTTTTTCTTTCAGTTCTTCGATCGTGTATTGCGGCACATCCAATTTTTTAAAATGTTCGAGCAAGTCCTGACGCGCCGGGTTGATCGCGATCCCGATCTCTGTCACAACGACATCGACGCTTGATCCGGGAGTAACTACAGTATTGACGGTCTCAACAACTGTTGGGATCCGGCCGCGGACAAGCGGTGCGATCACCAAACTCATCTTAGACGCCATGCTCGTATCAGAGTGTCCGCCGGAAGCACCGCGGATCACGCCGTCTGAGCCGGTCATGACATTGACATTGAAAGCTGTGTCGATCTCAAGCGCGGAAAGGATCGCGGTATCGAGCTGATTGATCGCCGCCCCTTTGCTGAGCGGTGAAGCATACATATTCGCGTCGATCTCATAGTGATTGGCATCTTCTCCGAGCGAAATCGCCGATGGATGATCGAAATCTTGGACATCGATCACTTTTTGTACGAGTCCCTCATCTAAAAGTTCAACGATCGCGTTCGTGATGCCGCCCAGCGCAAAGCTCGCTTTGATGCCGTCTTTGATCATTGCTTCACGCAGGAAACGGGTCACCGCAAGCGAGGCGCCGCCTGTTCCTGTTTGAAAAGAAAAGCCGTCTTGATAATACGGCGAATGCGTGATCACTTTGGATGCATATTCAGCGATCAGCAATTCTTTCGGATTTTTCGTGAACCGTGTCGCCCCTTTGGCGATTCCATTCGGGTCGCCGATCGCTTCGACTTCCACGACATAATCGACATCTGTTTGCGGGATGCTGATCGGGGTATTCGGATATGGCATCAATGTATCCGTGATCAGTACGACTTTATCCGCATAGCGCGCATCGACCATCGCGTAGCCCAGCGAGCCGCATGTCGCTTTGCCGACCGTCCCATTCGCATTCCCGTAGGCATCTGAACTCGGAACTCCTAAAAAGGCGACGTCGATATGCACATCCCCGGCGGCGATCGCACGGGCACGACCGCCGTGCGATCGGATCACGACCGGGTTTTCCATAATGCCGCTCGAGATCGCGGCTCCAACTTTATCACGCAGACCGCTTGAAGTGATATTGGTCACGACCCCATTTTTGATGTGTTCGATCAACGGCTCATGGACATTTGCGATCGAACTTGGCGCGATCGAAATGTTTTTGAAGCCCATTTCCGCGATTTCTTTTAAGACCATGTTCATCACATAGTCGCCTTCACGAAAATGATGGTGGAAGGAGATCGTCGCACCATCTTTCAAGCCGGTCTTCTCGATCGCTTCACGGATCCCGCCCAAAAGCTTGTTATCACGCGGCTTTACCGGTGTGATCCGGCGGCTTGCCTCTTGGTATGTATCGATATGCGCGAGCTCTCCTTCAAAAACGCCGTATTGTGCGGCATATTCTTCCGGGATCTCTCTGCCAATTTTATTCATCACCATGATCAAATGTCCTCCTCAGCAATCAGTTTCGCCGCTTTCGCCAACGCGATCACACGTTCAGCGCGTTCAACGATCGGCTTATCGATCATTTTACCGTTCAGCGCGATCACACCCGAACCCTTTTCTTCGGCTTCACGGATCGCCCAGATCACTTCTTTTGCGTTTTGGATCTCTTTTTCGGTCGGAGCATAGATCGCATTCACGATCGGGATCTGCCGCGGATTGATGACTGATTTGCCGTCAAAGCCCAGCTGTTTGATCAATTCGACTTCTTGCTTAAAGCCTGCAGTATTGTCGACATCGGAATAGACCGTGTCGATCGCTGCGATTCCGGCGGTGCGAGCCGCGTGCAAGATCATGCTGCGGGCAAAGAACAGTTCTTGCCCATCCGCGTAGCGCTTCGTTTTCAAGTTCGTCACATAGTCTTCCGCGCCGAGCGCGATCCCGATCAGACGCTCTGAAGCTTGGGCGATCGCCAGCGCATTCAACGTTCCTTCCGCGGATTCGATCGCTGCCATCATTTTAGTGGTCCCGACGGCGATCCCGTTTTCTTTTTCAACTTTTGTGATCACCGCATCTACATCGATGATGTCTTGTGCGGTTTCAGTTTTCGGCAGCCGGATCACATTGACGCCAGCTAAAACCATCGCCTCAACATCAAGCGCGCCGACAGAATCCAGCCCATTGATCCGGACGACCGTTTCGACTTGACTGTAATCAAACGTCTTCAAAGCGAAGTGCACCAGTGTCCGGGCGGAATCTTTTTCTTTGAGCGAAACCGCGTCTTCCAAGTCGAACATGATCGAGTCTGAACCGTATAACGGTGCATCGCGCAGCATCGCAGCATTGGATCCGGGGACAAACATCATCGTTCTTCTTAAACGTTCCATGAATCGATCTCCTCCCAGTTATAGGCTTCTTGACCGGTCGAACGGTGGATTGCGGTGATCGTCCGGGCCTCGATCGTACAATTCAAAGCACCTTTGTCGACAGCTGTGACTTTGGCGGCTGTGACCCCCATTTTTTTCAACGTCGTTTGGATCACCTCGCGGATCTGGCGGCCGAACTGCTTTTCGACGCTGCTTTCGAGCTCGATGGTGATCTCGGCTGATTCATTCGGGTCGACTGTGATCATGATATCGCTCGATTCAACCGTTCCGGCGACCGCATTTTTTGTAATTTCCACTTTTCTCACCTCTATAGAAGATTTTTGTTTTTTAAATAGTGCAGAGTCGTTTCCGGCAAAAATGTTTTGAGTACCGTTTCATCTTTTTCTTTCAGTGCTTGCCGGACCTTTGTCGCACTGATGATCGCTTGATCAGCTTCAAGGCGCGGAACAACGACTAACTGCAGCTCCGGCTGAAAGACCTTTTTCATCTCTTGATTGTAGATCGCTGTCACTTGTGAATAAGGCTCTTCACCGACAAAACGTGTGTCGATCGCTAAAATCGGCGCGATTTTTTCCTTGAAGAGCTGACTATCGAGATCTGCTTGGACGCGTGCCAAGTCCGCCTGCGCCTTCTCCTTCAAAAAATATGAAGGGAAAGTTGCTGAAGACACCAGATAATCATTGGTCGGCAGAACGGTCACATTTTTCAAATGCGCAAGTCCTGCCTGGACCATCGCGAAACGATCTTGATCTGAAAATTCAGAGCGGTCGGCCGATAAAACGAACACGTAGACTTCCGGCGTGACGCTGGCAGCGCGCTCCGCGAGATACTGATGCCCTTTCGTGAAGGGGTTGGCATTCATCACGATCGCTGCCCCGCGCCCCGGTTTTTTGGCTTTTTCAAGCAAGTGCCGATAGTCGTTAAAGTCGGGCGTACCTTGTTCCATAAAAAGGATCCGGTCATTTTCAATGATCTGGCGAAATCCCAAAGAAGAAAAGATCTGTTTGTTCTGCGGCTTGGTATAGACGAAGAAATGCCGCTTTCCTTCTTCGCGCAAACGCTCCATCAACAAGATCATCAGCTGCGTCAAAAGATTCGCAGAACGGTAATGAGCGTTGACCGCCAAACACTTGATGATGTTGCGATCGTATGATGCACTTGCCGCAAGTGTTTCACCGTCATAAGCGCCGACGGTATATTCCACTTCTTCATGCGGATCGAGCCCGGCTTCTTTCAGCAATTCCGTCCACTGACGCTGTGCTTTTTTATCGCGGTCCAGCCAGAGTCTTTTGATTTCGAACATCGGCAAACCCTTCTTGGATTATTTATTTTTGAAGATTTTGGAGAGTGCGATCGATGCGAGATAAATGATGAAGATCACGACGAAAACGCCGCCCCAACCTAATACTAAAAGTTCAAATGCTTTCGATAGATCTGCTGACATGAATGATTCTCCTTTCGATGGTTAGACAAGCAGCGCCAACACCAGGCCGCCGGCAATTACAGAAGCGATCTGACCAGAGACATTCGCTCCGGCAGCGTGCATCAAGATAAAGTTCTGCGGATCTTCTTCTGTCGCCATTCTTTGGATCACGCGGCTGGACATCGGGAATGCTGAGATTCCGGCAGCACCGATCATTGGATTGATTTTTTCTTTGCGGAACAAATTCAAGAATTTCGCGAACAAGACGCCGCCGATCGAATCCATCACGAAAGCGACCAGCCCCAAGCCGATGACCATCAAGGTATCGAGCTGCAAGAACTCTTCATATTGCAATTTCACTGAGATCGTCAGCCCCAGCAAGATGCTGATCAAGTTGACCAATTCATTTTGCGCAGAGACTGAAAGCCGGTCCAAGACGCCGCATTCCCGCAGCAGATTCCCAAACATCAGGAAGCCCACCAGCGGCAGCGAAACTGGCGCGATCAAGCCCGCGACGATCGAGATCACGATCGGGAACAAGATCTTCGCTGTTTTGGAAACTTCGCCGGCGCGGTAAGTCATCCGGATCCGCCGTTCGTGTTTGGTCGTGACCGCTTTGATCGCGACTGGCTGAATGATCGGGACAAGCGCCATATAGGAGTATGCAGCGACCATGATCGCCCCCATATATTTCGAATTCAGTGTATTCGCCACAAAGATCGATGTCGGGCCGTCAGCGGCGCCGATGATCCCGATCGAAGCAGCATCGTTGATATCAAAACCCAGCAAGACAGCGACCACGATCGTGAAAAAGATCCCGAACTGTGCCGCTGCGCCGAACATCAGCAAAAATGGATTTTGGAGCAGCGGGCCGAAATCGATCATCGCGCCGATCCCGATGAACAGCAATAATGGGAATAATTCCGTACTGATCCCGGCGTCGAACAGCACTTGAAA
Organism: Enterococcaceae bacterium; assembly: GCA_022649665.1. Lineage (GTDB taxonomy): Bacteria > Bacillota > Bacilli > Lactobacillales > Enterococcaceae > JALCOL01. Next base: position 30,263 of record JALCOL010000001.1, on the reverse strand, counting down.
CGGTCCCGGTTCACCGCCCGCACTCAATACTCCTGAATTGGGAAAGTTGACTAAAATCGCGCCTAGTCCCATCGGCACCAGCAAGGTCGGTTCATATTCTTTTTTGATCCCTAAATACATCAAGACCGCACCGACCAGCATCATCACTAAGCGGCCGGGCTCTTGGCCCATTCCTAAAACCCCTTGAATAAGTGTTTCCACTAACTTCACTTCCTCTTCGATTATTTAACAGCCAAGCGTTCACACTCAGCTGATCGTGATCAGTGCCTCGCCTGGATTGACCATCTCGCCCTGGTTCACATGGATCCCTTTGACGACCCCCGCATGATTGGCAACCACTTCATTTTCCATCTTCATCGCTTCCAAGATCATGACCGGCTGATTTTCTTTGACTTCATCGCCGACGTTGACTAAGATCTTCAAAATCGTTCCGGGCATCGGTGCGGTGATCGCATCGGCGCCGGCGGGTGTCGCTGCCGGTGCCGGGGCTTCAGGTTCCGCCGGAGCCGGTTGTACAGGAGCGGCTTGGGCTTGCGGTGCGGGAGCAGCGGGCGCTGGAGCCGGCTGCGGCGTGCCGCCGATTTCTTCCATTTCAACTAAATATTCTTTTCCATCAATTGAGATTTTAAATTTTCGTAACATGATTTATCCTCCAATTTGTTTTTTCTTTGATATTTTTTTCACGACTAATTGACAATCATCGATCGCGCCGGCTGCGAGGCTCGCAGCGACCAGCGAAACGATTTTTGCTTCCGGATTGCGCTTCAAGATCTTTTTAACAATAAACTTGCTGTCCGGCTGCTCGCCGGCTGCGATCGCAGTCGCGATGACGCTGACCAGCTCGTACTCCGCTGGATCAGCTTCAATGAAAGCCGGAAGCTCTTCCCATTCACTCGCAGGGGCGGCGGACTGATGAGCAGCGGATTCTTCTTCGTTCTTTGGAATACTTGGTTCCTGTTTTTTTCCGAATAACCTTTCAAACAATCCCATGGTCTCACTCCCTTCCAAACTTGCTCTTATCACCTACATTATAGTGCTGATCGGCTAAACTCCCAGTCTTTTGTACTGTTAAATATTGTTTTTTTATTGTTCATTTCGGGACCGATCGCCAAAAAATCGCCGGAACCCTTGATAAATCAGCGTTTTCAACGCACTAAGATTTCATTAATAACATTTTAAGCACTTGCTAAGAAGATCGATCCGAAATTGTTTTTTTCGTGTTTTTTTTATAACTTTTCCTTTCAATACTTTCAGATTTTTATTATTCTATTGCCAACAAAGCAGATAGAGACGGTGTCAAATCGCTATTGTGAAATCATTATCATATAAACCCCGTTTTTTATCGGTAGATGTTGTTAGCGCTTGCATTTTTGCCTAGATCTTTGTAAAAAATCGAAAATCAGAAAGGAAGAAAAAACATGCTGCTCACCATTCTCGCTTATGCTATGATCGTCGTCTTCATGTATGTCATCATGAAGAAAAAATTGTCGCCGTTCACTTCGCTGGTCGTGATCCCGATCCTCTTCACGCTCGTCGCAATGATCGCCGGTGTCTCGAAAAAAGGAAATATCGGAGAATTCGTCCTGGAAGGAATCAAGACGACTTCGAACACCGGGATCATGTTATTGTTTGCGATCCTTTACTTCTCGATCATGCTGGACGCCGGCTTGTTCGATCCAGTTACGAAAAAAATGATCCACTTCGCAAAAGGCGATCCGATGAAAGTCTTGATGGCGACCGCCGTCGTTGCGGCAGCCGTTTCGCTGAACGGGGACGGTACAACGACGACCTTGATCTGCTGCTCGGCGTTCATTCCGATCTATAAAAAACTCGGAATGAAAATGATGAACTTGGGTGTTTTGATCATTTTGCAAAATACGATCATGAACCTGCTTCCATGGGGCGGTCCGACTGCCCGCGCAATGGCCGTTTTGAACGTTGACGCTGAGATTTTATCCTATCTGGCTCCGGGAATGGTCCTTTCCTTATTATACGTGATCTTTTTCGTTGCCCGCCGCATGGGGAAACAAGAACGTGCGCGTTTAGGAGTGACTGAATTGAGCGATGCTGAAATCGATGAGATGGTCAAAGTGACCGATCCGAATACGCTTGAGATCCGCCGCCCGAACAAATTCTTGTTCAACGCGATCTTGACGATCGGTCTGATCGCTTGGCTCGTTCTCAGCTCTTTCTCTGAACAGCTTGGACTTCCTGGCTGGTTCCCGCAACCGCCGCTTTTGTTGTTCCTTGTGGGTACTTGTATCGCACTGATGGTCAACTACCCGATCTTGAAAGACCAATCCGCACGAATCGGCGCAAATGGCGGCGATGCAGTGCAAGTCGTGATCTTGGTCTTCGCAGCCGGGGTATTCATGGGCCTTTTCCAAGGCTCCGGGATGGCCGACGCGCTGGCTCACAGCTTTACCCAGATCATTCCGAAACAGCTGGCCGGTTTCTGGGGACTCGTGATCGCCTTGATCTCCGCACCGGGAACGTTCTTCATTTCCAATGACGGCTTCTACTTCGGCGTGATGCCGGTCTTGGCCGAAGCAGGGCACGCATACGGCTTCACGAATATGCAAATGGCGCTCGCTTCTTTGATGGGACAAGCATTCCACTTGCTTTCTCCATTAGTGGCCTTTATTTACCTCCTGCTCCGCCTGACTGGACTTGACATGGGTCAATGGCAGCGTGAATCTGCGAAATATGCTCTCGGTGTCTTCGCAATCTTCGTCATTACCGTCATGCTGTTAGGGTATGTTCCTTTCTATCTTCCGCAATAAAGAAGTTTTACTATGAGAGATTGCGGCAAAAGTGCTCCGCTTATTCTCAAAGAAGCAGCTTTTGAGAGACCACATCGCTGGGACCCGGACCGTGACAAGACTTTTGTCGCGGTCCCTTTTTATTTGGATTTTTTGCGCGAGATCTCAGACTGCATATGGATATTTTCAAATAGATGTTATATGATTCAAATAACAAGGAGTCGGGCATTTTCGAAAGTCGCAGACAATTGTGAAGGAGTGAGCTCATGAGTTCAACAATCGAGGCCGTCAAAAAAAATTTGGACCTGACGCAAAATAAACCGCTCAAAATCTCCGTCTATGAAGCATTCAGAAAAACGATCGTGCTTGGCGATCTGCCGGCCGGCTCCCGGATCAATGAAAAAGAATTCGCCGATGTCTTGAACATCAGCCGTACGCCGATCCGTTACGCTCTGCAGGAACTCGCGAAAGAACAGCTGGTCGAACGTGTCCCTCGGATCGGGATCGTTGTTAAAGGGATCAGCATCAAAGATGCTTACGAGATCTACGATATCCGCAAAGCACTCGATACCCTTGCGGCAGTCAAAGCCATGCAGCTGATGACGCCTGCCGACTTCGATGCGCTCTATCAGCTCTTAGAGCGCGGCGAAGCGCTCAACAAAGCAAACAAGGTCGATCAAGTCCTGCAAAACTTTTCCGATTTCAACTCATTTATTTATGAAAAAAGCCAGATGCGCCGTTTAAAAGCGATCGTGACCGATCTGCAAGCTTATTTGGTCTACTTTCGCGATATCGCGATCCGCTCATCTGATCGACGGGACATCGCGCTTGAAGAACACTGGCTGATCTACCGCGGAATGAAAAACCGCGATGCGGAACAGATCCAGCTGATCACGCATGATCATTTGAATTTTTCGCTGGCATTTATCATCAAAGAAATGGAGCGACGTCAAATTGGTTAATCCGCTGATCCAAACGATCGCCGCTTATGCACAAAAGGCACTGCTTTATGAAGTGACACTGACGCCCAAGCCCGGGCTTGTCGACCGCGAAACGAACGGTGCACATGACGACATGGATTTTTTTACATTCATCGACAGCATCGTCGGGCTGGCCCCTTTTTTGCCGCAATATGCCGAAGCCGGCTTTATGCACCGCGGCAGCGAAGAGGCGCTTTTTAAAAAGATCCGCTGCATCGGGGCCGCGGCGGAAAAAGCGATGATGCGCGCGACAAATGGCATCAACACGCATAAAGGTGCAAACTTTTCATTCGCGATCCTGCTCGCTGCGACCGCTCGCTTTCTCCAAAAGCAGCCGACACTCCCGCTCGAAGCCGCCGACAGCGAGCAGATTTTTCAGATCGCAGCGCAAATGACACAACACTTGCTTGAAGAAGACTTTGCCGATCTTCATTTGAAAAAAAAGCTGACATACGGCGAGCAGCTTTATTTAGAAAAGGGCCTGACCGGGATCCGCGGCGAAGCGTCCAAAGGCTATCCAGCGCTGCGCGAATTATTATTGCCGCACTTGCGCGCTTTGCCGCATGAAGATCCTGAAACACGCCTTTTGCGGACGCTTGTTTTATCGATGAGCGAAGTCGAAGACGGCAATCTTCTGCACCGCGGCGATGTGGCGGGCTGGCGCAAAGTCCAAGAAGAAACAAAAAAAATCCACCAAGCCGACCTCTCAAAAGAAAAGCTGCTTGATGAATTAAAGCGCTATGATCAGCGATTGATCCGCCGCCACTTGAGTCCGGGCGGTTCTGCCGACCTCTTGGCTTTGGCGATCTATTTTGCCTTTTTGGAAGGTATTTTTTAAGCCACTACTTGCCGCTCGGCAAAAAGGTATAGCCGACGCCCCAGATCGTTTTCAGATATTTCGCTTCTTTCGGATTATCCTCGATCTTGTTGCGCAGATAATTGATAAAGACCATGATCGTATTGGCATCGACTTTCCCGTCGTTCCAAACGCTCCGGTAGATCTGTTCTTTCGAAAATACTTGATCGGGGTTTTCCATAAAGAATTGCATCAGCTGCATCTCCTTTGACGACAGGTGGATCAGCTGCTCTTTTTTGAATAGTTGATACCGCACTTTGTCAAAACGAAAATCACCGACTTTGATCTCATTAGTCGGCCGCTTCTGCTGCTGGGCATGGATCACCTGCGCGCGGTCGAGCGTCGCGACAACTTGTGCTTTTAAGAGGGCCGGTGAAAAAGGTTTGGTCATGTAGTAATCGGCACCGGTCTCAAGGCCGGTGATGATATCTTCCTCGCTTTTTTTACCGCTCAGAAAAATGATCGGGATCAGCGGATCCTGCTCACGGATCATCTGTGCCAAGTGATAGCCGTCTTTTTCATGTTCCAAGCTGATGTCGAGCAGAAATAAATCGAACTTGACGCGCGACATGATGTCGAGAGTTTTTTCGATCGAATCGCTTTGGTAAATGAGGATGCCGGTAGATTGCAGCGATTTCCAAATCAGCCGGCGGATCGCCGGGTCATCGTCGACAACTAATATTTTCTCATCTCGCATTGGTTTCCTCCTAGGTAATGATGCTTTTCGCAAAGAAAGGAATGCTATGTCTAACAAACCTTCTGAAAAATGGCTGAATCTCAGTTTGGCAGCAGTTTTGCTGTTGATCGTTGCCGGGATCTTCTTTACCGCGGCCAGCTACCGCTCGACACAAAAAAACGCGCTCAAACGCGGACAGGAGCAGCTCGTTAAAGTCAATGATTATGCTACAAAAATCTTGTCTTTAGAGATCAAAAGCCACGCAAATGCCTTAGCAACTTTTGCAGTTGATGACTTTCCAGACGGCGCCCCGCTGACATTTGCTGATCCGGAAAAGGTGCGGCAGGCGCTCTTCAGCGATGATTGCCCGCTGGAAGGCATTTATCTCTTTGATCCGAACGGAAACGCATTAGCCGGTCTTGAAGAGCAAAACACCATGTTATCTTCCCAAGCCGTCCCTCCCAAAAGTATACAACGAGATCGCTATTTTGACAAAGCGCTTGCGGGAAAAGTCTTGCAAAACGGCGCAGAATATTTCGCCGATGATTCTTCTTATATCAACTTGTATCAGCCGATCAAAACCGAAAACGGAGTGCTGCGCGGCCTGCTCGTCGTCCCGCTCGACCTCCAGCAGTTGTTCCGCCAAGAGATCAACGGCAAAAATAATGATCTGCACGGCTACACGATGGTCAAAAACGCGGCGATGAAAGTCGTGATCCATCCCGAAAATGAGCAGCTGGGTCTGTCGATCGTTGAAGACCGGAAAAAGAAATATCCCGAACTCGATTATCGTGATCTGGAAAAAGTCGAGCATGCCCAAGCCAGCCGTAAAGAAGGCGTGATGAGCTACAACTCCTATTGGTGGACCAGTCCTGAGCGGAAGCAGGTCCTTAAGATCAGCGCCTTTCGCTGGATCACGATCGGCAAAGCGCATTGGGTCGTCGCCAGCACAGCTGATTTCAATGAACGTTCCGGCATTATTTTGCAGGACCTCTTGATCAATCTCGGGATCTTAGCGATTCTTTTAGCTGTCTTGCTCTTGACCATCATCAATTTCCGGAATTATTCGAAAAAAAATCAAGCGTTTCTCGAAAATCAGCGGCTTTTAGAGCGGCAAAAGATCCAAGAAGAAAAACACGACTTGGAAAAACAAATGCTGCAGGAGTCGAAATTGGAAACGATCGGCCTTTTGACGACTTCGATCGTCCATGACATGAACAATTTTTTGACACCGCTGCTCGGCAATCTCCAGCTTTTGATCGATGAACATCAAGGCGATCCTGAGTTGGTGGCTGATCTGACCGAAGTATACGAAGCAGCCCAGCGCGGCCAAAAACTGTCCGGCAATGTGCTGCGTTTTTCCAAAGCAAGCGCCGGCAAAAAAGAAGCACTCACCGTAGAAGACGTCGTCGCTGAAGCGGTCGAAACAATGAAGCTTTTGACGCCGAAGTCCGTTCATTTAGCGTTCGAGCCCCATTCGGCCGGGACCGCAGCGTTTGAAAAAGAAGATCTTTTGGTGATCCTCTACAACTTGATCACCAATGCGTATCAAGCGGCCGATAAAGTCGCCGAGATCACCGTCACGATCGCTAAAGCCTCCCCTGAACTGCGGAAAAAATTCCGGAAACATTCATTTGTCTACCGCAATAAAGACTTCGCAATGATCCAAGTCCAAGACAACGGTCCCGGGATCCCGAAAGCGATCGAGAAAAAGATCTTCACCCCGTTTTTCACGACGCGTTCAGAAAACGGCGGGACAGGGCTGGGGCTTTTCACCGTTGCCTCGATCATCAAGAAAAATGATTGGCTGCTCCAGCTTGACAGCTCAAAGGGCGGCACGACTTTCACGATCGTGATCCCGCTGAGCCGATAAGGAATAGCGTTTCGGCGGAACTGGTTGCGCCCGGCTGAAAATTTTGAGAAACTGAAGAGGAAGAATTTGCCTGCCGCTTTTTGTACTCCTTGAAGGATATGAATAAAGATGGATATTTTTGATTTTGTCGAAGGAACCGAAAAAAAACAGATCCAACTGCTCAAAATGCTGCAGAAAACCGGCGTGCGCGGCTGCTCTTATCATCAGTTGCGGAGCACTCTCAATTTGAGCGTCAATAATCTCAATCAATTGCTGGCCCAAACCGAAGAGCTGCTGAAAAAACAAGCTCCTGACATAAAAATCACGACTGAAGATTCTTTTGCAAATAAACGCATTATCCTGCTGCCGTCTGACAGTTTCGATTTCTCCGCGATCTACCACCGCTTTTTGCGAAATTCCAAAAATTATCAAATTTTGCGGACGATCTTAAAGCGCGGGAAATGCACGGTTTTAAAATTATCGAAGCTGTTGTACATGAGTGAAGCGACCCTCTTTCGGCGGATCAAAAAGCTGAATCTCCTTTTGAAAGAATTTTCGCTGCAGATCAAAAATGGTACGATCATCGGTCCGGAAAGCCAGATCCGCTTTCTTGCCTATAGTTTGATCGTTGCCGTCTATTCGATCGATGAGCTGCAGGAGTATTACGGGGAAAAGTATCCGATCAAAGCTTTTGTCGCCTTTTTTGAAAAAAAGCAGCATCTCCAAATCTCGCTGACCGGCAAGCTGCATTTAAGCATTTGGCTGGACGTCTCGTTTGCCCGCTTCGCGATGATGGACCGCAAAAAGAACCTGCTCGATCCCGCAGAGATCAGCTCCTTGGAGACCAATGAGCTCTATCGCGCGCTGAAAAACTGGATCTTTGGTTTTTTGAGCCAATATGCCTTTCGTTTCAATGATTTTGAAGTCTATAATATCTATATTTTTCTTTGTTCGATGGAAACCATCGACTTGGCAAATCCAAATGTCCAAGCACTCGAAAACTATCTGCAACTAGCAAGTCGGCCGGTCGATCAGGTCAATGAACTTTTCATACAACGCATCGATCAGTATTATCCGCTCAATGAAGAAAATATTTCTCATCTCGACACGGTCCGGATCAAATACCTGATCACTCAGCTGCATCACAAAATCATCTATTTTCACGGGACTTTCTATTTGTTTTCCGGTGAAAGCATCACGCGAGTCCTCAACGAAGAAATCTATCAGCGGCTTTGGCGGCTTTCTGTCCAACAGATGACAACGACTTTGGCAGCCTTGGATCTTCCCGCTTCCGAACAGATGAGAGAAATCATTTCCAGAAGATATTTCGATATTTTGATCCAAGTACACGATCATTCATTCGATCGCTTGAAGATCGGTGTCTTGATCTATGACGACTGGCCGATCGTTGCCGCGGTCATTTCGCGTTTGCGCACATTTTTAGAAACTTCTTATCATGTCAAGATCGAGCGCGCCGCACCAAGCGGCCATTATGATCTTCTGCTGACAAACTCGCGAAAATCTCTGTTGGGCATTCGATACCGCACATTTTACTACTTGCCGAAAGTCGATACGAATTATGATTTAGAAAATATCAAAGGGCTGCTTGATCAAATTTATGAAGAACGGTATGAATGAACCCGTTCTTCGGCGATGTGCCGCACAATAAATGAAAAATAAATGAAAATAACTCGTTCTTCCTCAATGAACTATTGAAAGCGGAAGAACGGGTTTATTTTTTTTGCCAATGATCGTAAAAGCAAATGGAATTTTTATTTACATCTGCCAAACAAAAGCATCCGCAGAAAAACTCGCATTTTTTTATCCATCTCAAAAAAATGTGAAAGTTATGAGTTTTAAATGGCTATTATACTGAAAATAAGCCGGAGAATCGTTTTTTAACGGAGGCGCGGCCAAATCGATCCATTGTTCCAAGCGGCAAAATACGTGGGCGGGAGGTGAAAAAATGAAAAAAATTTTGTTCGGCACTTTGATGCTTTCGTGCATCAGTTTAGCGCTGTCAAGCAGTGCTGAGGCAGCTTCGGAAACTGCTCCCTCGATCGACTCGCAGATCAGCATTGATTTTGAACCGCATCTGAGTCCGACGCCCCCGCGCGATCCACGTGATCCAACGAAAGAAGGCTCGCCGGATGATTTGAATAAAAAGACGGATATGGCGGGCCCGTTGTCGCTGGATGTCGTCCCCGCAAGCTTTTCATTCGGACAACAGAAAATGTACCATGCCGCTCATGACTATCAAGCACGCGGCAACCGCGGGGAACGCCAGTATCTGCAAGTGACCGATAACCGCGACACTGAGATTTACGGCTGGAAAGTCAAGGTCAAACAAGACCGCCCGCTGACGGATCAGGCGACGAAGCATGTATTAACAGGGGCGTACCTGACGCTGCCGGCTGGGACGGTACACAGCACCTCAAAGGCGGATGATTCTAGTCTTTCTTCTAAAATGGTCCAGATCACCACTGACGAACAAACCATTTTTGAAGCCGCGGCCCATTCGAAATCTCTGGCAAGCAAAGGAACCACAACGAACGAATGGGAAGCGCGAAACGTTAGTCTCCGCATTCCTGCAAATACTGCGCAACCCGGCAGCTACACCACCCAGCTTTTTTGGATTCTTTCCGCTGAAGCAGCAAAATAATTATCAAAAAGGAGATCTCCCATGAAAACAACAAAATTGATCACTACCACTCTGCTTTTCAGTACTTTCGCATTGGCCGCCGCTCCAGCCGCTTTCGCCGCAGAAGGCGAGGCATCCACATCTGATGCAACGATCGGTTTCACTACTCACGATAGCCCGACCGGTCCGGTCAATCCCGAAAATCCAGGCACTCCGATCACGATCGATCCAAAAGATCCCGACAAACCGACCATCACTGGTCAAAATGGCCCGCTTTCTTTAGACGTTGTCCCGAATTTTCACTTTGGCACACATGAAGTCGATCTGAGCGGCGCAACCTATAAAACCAAAGCAGATCCAGCTCGCACGAGCCAAAGCTACTTGCAAGTTTCGGATCACCGGACCGACAAAAACGGCTGGACAGTCAGTGTAAAACGCACTGCATTTGTTGATACTGCCAAAAACAAAGCGATCAAAGGCACGACGTTGAGTATCCCGGCCGGCGCGGTCAGAAATGAGATCAGCAATCCTCAAACTCCGGTCGGCCCTGACCGGATCGCTTCACCGGCAGTCGCTCTAGCTGATGGTGAAGAGCAGAAGATCTTCGGCACCAAAACTGCTGACAGCGATCTCGGCAAAGCAACGACGACCAGCCTGTTAGGCGAAGGCCGCGACGACAAAGGCCGATTGACCGTTGCGCCGACTGAATTGACGATTCCAGCCGGGCAAGCCAAAGAAGGCTGCTTCGTTTCTGATTTGACTTGGACGATGACCGCTTCCGTCTTTAAATAGCCGGAATGACTTTGGAGGGATGACGAGTGAAAACGATCAAATATTTCCTTATCAGTATACTCGGGATACTTTTCTTTTCCGGAACATCGGCATTCGCCGAACAAACAGATAATCCGTCGGCGGCTGGGTTCAGCGTGATGAAATTGGATCCCGAGGTCCCTCAAGTCGATCCAGCCAGTTCTTTTTATGATCTTTTAGTAAAACCAGGAGATGAGCTTATGATCCAAGCACAGCTCACCAACAGCAGCGAACAAGATTCTGCTTTCAGCACGCAAGCCTTCACCGCCTCGACAAATAATAACGGTGAGATCAGCTACACGAAAGAACCGGCGAAAAAAGAATTGGATCAAAGTCTCACGATCCCATTTTCATCGATCGCGGAAGTCGTTGAGCAAAATCCGCTTTTGATTCCCGCCGGTGCGAAAAAGACCGTTTCGCTGAAGATCCATGTGCCGGAAAACGCCGAAGAAGGGGTCATTTTGGGTTCTTGGTATTTTGACAAAGCAGCGGATGATGAGAATAAGAAGGCAAAGACCGGCGTCAATATCGAAAACCGTTTTGCTTATGCACTGGCGGTCAAATTAACGGTCGCCAAAGAAGTCAGCGACCCGCATTTAAACTTATTGACGATCAAGCCGGACTTAAACAATTACCATAAAGTCATCAATGCCAAGATCCAAAACGATCGCCGAGCTGTGACGACCAACTTGAGCTTCCAAGGGGAAGTTACAAAAAAAGGAAGCAAGAAAGTGCTCTATCGCAGCGATTCGGCGGATAAAATCATGGCACCGAACTCACATTTCGACTTTTCGATCTTTTTGAAAGAAGGACAGCTCAAAGCCGGCGACTATACGCTGCACTTGAACGCCAAAACAAAAGATCCGAAATGGCAGGAAAAAAATTGGAAGTGGGATCAGGATTTCACCGTCAAGGCTGCAGATGCCGAGAAGCTGAATGAAAATTCGCTCAATGATCCAAAGCCGAAGCCGAACTATTTGCTGTATCTATTGCTCGGGATCTTCTGTATTCTGCTGGTGATCCTGCTCGTTCTCCTGATCAAAAAACCACGAAAAAAGAATAATTGATGAAAGCGGGTGGAATCCATTGTTGAATCGATGTTTGAAGATATTCATCACTCTGCTTTGCACACTTGCGCTGTTTCCTCAGCTTGCTTTTGCGGCTGACGCTGATAGCGAGGTCACAATCGAATTGAGCGAGTGGGGGGATGCAGCGCCCGCTGGAAACGAAGGAGCCAGTCGCAAAACCCCTGCGAAAACCGGCGCAGAAAAAAACTTGCCGGCCATGGGCGAAATGTTTGGACGCGGCTTCCAATACTTGGGAATTGGACTCGTGGTCCTCGCCCTCTTTTTCCTGATCCGGCAGAATAGGAGGAGGCGTGATGAAAAATAAATTACTGCTGCTGGCAACTTGCGGCTTGCTGCTTTTGAGCACCTTCACGCCGCTTTGCACTTTCTATGCCGCAGAATTGCCAGAAGACCCGCAGATTTCCTTTGAGGCACCTGAAAAAACACTTTCCACGGACACCGAACAGCTCACGGTCGAGCTGGTATACACACCGGATACACTGATGAGCGCTCAAAATGAAGATCGGTTGAAGATCAGTTTGCCGCCGGGCCTTACTTATGAAGCAAGCCGCAATCCCGGTTTGGAAAAACTAGTAGCAGCTGCTGAAAATGAGCTTGTGATTTCGTTAGATGAACTCACCCAGAAGACCCGGCTTCATTTTTCTGTCGAACATGACCGTTTGCCGAAAGAAGCAAAAATCACCGGCGAACATCAGCGAAATGGCGAAACGATCAGCCGCCTCAAAGAGCTCACTTTCACGCAAGAAACTGCGGAAAGCGCAAATACAAGCGAAACGCCCAGCAGCGAAAGCACGACACCAAGTTCAGCCACAGAAAACGCCGCGACTACCAGCAGCACCGCAGAGGCAACAGTCCCCAGTGCAGAAACGCCGGAAACGCCGGCACCTGAAAGCGGACGAAGCAAAAGAAGTCTTGACGCCGCCCCGCCGACAGCAGAAGTCCGCTCTTGGTCAGCGCTGAAAAACGCTTTGCTTGCCCAGGAGCCCCACATCACTGTCGCGGCGGATCTGACTGCAAAGGAGCGGCTTCCAAAAATTTCCGCAAAAACAATGATCGATTTTGACGGACACGCACTGAACATCAAAGAAAAATCATTCGAAGTCGCTCCCAGCGGCGAATTGACCCTCGCGAACGTCGTACTGAGCGGCAGCAAAAATGCCTATTTGTTCAAAGGCAGCGGGAAAGCCCTTTTGACTGGTACGATCGGCGCTGCCGCAAATAATAAAACCGGGCTCGCCAACATGAAAGAAGGATCACTTGCGATCGAAAACGCCGCCGTGACTTATGACCGCGGGAAAAGCGATGAGCCGGCGATCATAGCGAAGAATTTGACGATCACCCGCTCCGAAGTCTTATCCAATGCGGTCAAATTTTATTATACGCAAGAAAACGGCAGTACCGTTTTGATCAACGGCGCCTCAACTGTCGAAACCAACAGCAACCGCCATACCTTCAACGGCCAAGTTTGGCAGATCGAAGGGACCTCTGCGATCACGATCGCCGATCATTCCCGTTTGAGCATGAACGGCAATATCAAAAATGACGGCAATAACGGCGGATTGTTCGTGATCAACGCGCCCGGCTCCACCTTGAATGTTTTCAATCATTCTGTTTTGGAAAGCCATTCAAAACACACTTGTGCAGTGCTTTTGCAAAGTGCGGGCGGCGCATTCAATGTCGATGACGGTTCCCGGATCGATTTGATCTCGGACGGCGACTATAATTCGCTCACCGCGACACTGCGCTTCCGTTTCGCCGGCGACATGACTTTCAATATCACCCGCGCTTCAGAGATCAACGTATTAAAAACCGCTGGGTATGCGCCCGCGATCCGGATGTACGGCGGCAATAACAAGATCAATGTATCCGGCGGCTCGAATTTTGTCGTACGCAACTACGGCGACGGCGTCATCCGCGACCCCGGCAGGGATGGTGAGAATCAAGCGATCCAATACGCGGCCGGCAATGCGAATGAATTCAACGTGAAAGACGCGGACTCCTCCATCGACATCACGGCAGACAATGGCGCTGCGATCGATGCAACGCATAACAGTCTCAAGATCCGCGCTGATGAAGGCACGTATTTCGTCGCCCGCGGAAAAACAGCGGCGCGTACAAGCGGGATCTTTAATGCCGGGATGCTGGATTTCAAAATGACTGCTCCAAAATACTATGATTTCTGTAATTACAATTTTGGAAAAGTATTTGAAACAAACAGCCCCGCTTCGACTTTTGTCAATCAAAGCTCCAGCTTGAATGTCTGGTACAAAGGCAGCGACGTCACCGGGGATCCGTCACATGTTTGGAATACACTGATGGACTTCACTTTAGCCGGTTATGATCTGAGTCATCTCTGGTCTACGAGCGATTGGCAGATGGCGCACGAATTCGGTCATATGACGAACTATTCGCGGATGACTGCGAACAATATGACCGCGCTCATCGATGAGCTGCGGCCGCCGACAGATGCTGACAAATTCATCTATGCGCATGTCAGCATTCCCGAAGCGAAAAACAAGCTGCGCGACGCGTATACTGATGAAGTCAAGCTCGAAGTCGGGCTTTTCGATGAAAACGATCAGCTGCTTGTGACGCTGACAGGAATGACTTCCGGTGTGCCGGAGTCGATCTACGGCGAACCAGCCCGCGCCGGGATCGTCAAGATCGCAGCCCCGAACAATGAATTTCTAACCGCCGGCCACAAGATCAAAGTATTGAACGCGTGGCGCGGAGTCGACGGCAAACAGTGGCACTTGCCTACTCCAGGAGCCGACCTCGCAGAAGCATCGACGGTCGTCGATGTCACGCCGCCGCAAGACGGCCGCCTCAAAGATGACTTGACGGAAATCTCAGCTTCCGCGACGATGATCGAAGGTTTCGGCGAAGCCGGCAGCACAGTGCGGCTCGAGAAAAATGGGCAAGCGACGGCAGTTGAAACAATTGTCTCTGCAGATGGCTGTTTCACGCTGGATTTGCCGCAAAGCCTCGCTTTGAAAAAGGACGACCATTTGCAGCTGCGCCTGCAAGATACAGCTGGGAACCTGCAGCCGACTGCGGATCTTCCATATCACGATGCTGTTTTTCTCGCGGGAAAGACACTCCTCGTCACTGAGGCATTGCCGGACCCGGGAACATTGCGTTTCGATGAGGTTCCCGCCGACTTTGAATTCGGAACCACGGCCCTTTCACCGAAAGCGCAAGTCGTCAGTGCCCGCGCAGCCTCCCCTGCTGAAACGCAGCAGATCAAAGTGTATGATGACCGCCCCGGCGAAGCAGCTTGGACCGTCAAAGCCCGAATGACGGATTTTGTCAGCACAAAAGATCCGCGAAAAGTCTTGAAGGACGCCCAGCTCGTTCTGCCAAAAGGCGAATTCACCGATCCATTGGCCCTCAATGCCCCAGGCGAGATCCATTTGTCGAAAGAAGATCAAACGATCTTCTCTGCGAAAGGCAAGCAGGCCCAAAAGCAAACGAACTATCACTGGAACAAAAACAAAGTCCAGCTGGAGCTGGCCGCCAACCAAGGGAAAGCCGGCGAAAGCTACCATTCTGAGATCATTTGGACGTTGGAATCCGGTGTAGTGAAATAAGTTGTTCCAAGAGCGAGTACGTTTTTTGGCCAGCATTGCGCTGATCAAAACGTGCTCTTTTTTTGTATTCATCCATCACTGTCTCCCCTTCATAATAAAGCGAATCAGCCGCGATATGATATAATGACCACAACTAGATTGAACAAAGGAGATGGGGTAATGGAAGCAAATCCGCGGAAATTATTAGATGAATTTATTCCGGAAGCGCTGGGGAAACAATTTGTGATTCCCATCTATCAGCGCAAATATACTTGGACGATCCGCAAGCAGCTCGTTCAGCTGATGAATGATCTCGTTTCGCTCATCAACGACAAAACCGCATCGAAACAGCATTTTTTGGGAACGATCGTCTATCTGGAAACGATCGTCGACTACAAAACCGAACGCTCGATCGTCGATGGTCAGCAGCGGCTGGTCACGATGTTTTTGATCGCCCACGCTATGAAATCGCTCGCCGGAAATGAATACCGCGCCCGCGAGATCGATGAAACCTATCTGCAAAATTATGCCGAACCGGCAGATTCGCGTTTTCGCCAGCGCCTCTACCCTTCCGTTGCCGATGGAAATGATTATGCGCTGATCACGGAAGGGCGCTATGATGAACTGAATACAGACAGCAAAAGCAATATCGTCAAAAACTTTCTGTATCTGCAAGAGCATTTGAAAACCTTGATCGAAACCTATTCTTTTGACCAAGTGCTCTATGCTCTCAAACGCTTTACGATCGTTTATATCAAGCTTGATGAAAAGGACAACGCGCAGCAGATCTTTGAGAGCATCAACTCGACAGGTGAACGTTTGACCGCTTCGGACTTGATCCGCAACTTCATCATGATGGATAAAACTAACGAAGAGCAAACAGCGCTGTATCAGAAATATTGGCGCCGCTTAGAAGACGTTTTCGACAACTCGAAAGGGATGGAAGACTTCTTCCGCTACTATCTTGCGGCGATCACCGGTGAATATTCTGCCAAACATGTAACTTATCAAGCGTTTAAAGATTATTATCACGAAGCACGGAAGACTGAAAGCGATGCGGCGCTCCTTGAAAAGCTGGTCCGCTACTCTGACTATTTTGCCAAATTGTATTACAGCGAACCGGCTGGAAAATATGCGGAAGTCCTGGCTGATTTCCAAAGTTTTGAAAGCATGATGCCGGCGCCCTTTATGCTCGGGATCTCCGAGTGGTATTATCACGATCACGCGATCACCGAGGCACAGTTCTACAGTGTTTTGCGGATCGTCAATATTTATCAGATCCGGCGGTATTTTAACGGCAGCGACACCAGCAACGTTTCCAAAGCTTTCCCGACTTATTTGAAAAATGTCAAAAAATATATCGATCAGAACAGTTATCAAAAAATTGAAGACATCGTCACCTACGTGCTCGCGACACGCAACCAGTCGAACAATATGGCACTGCCGATCGACCGCAGTCTGATCGCGAACATGTCGAACGCGAATGCCTACTCGATGCGTTTGACCCGCTGGCTGCTGGAAAAGATCGAAAATCATGAAAACAGCGCCAAACTCGATATGAGCAACCTTTCGATCGAACATATCATGCCGCAGTCCAGTACCGCTTATTGGGAAAAGGCCTCGCGTTTGTCCGGTGAAGAGTATACTGAACTCGTCAATACGATCGGCAACTTGACGCTGGTCACTAAACCCGACAACTCCGCTGCGGGCAATAAAGACTTCGCCGCAAAGAAGAAAATATTCGCCGATACGCTCCACATCCACATGAATAAAGAAATCTATGCGAAAAGCGAATGGACGAAGAAATCGATCGCCGCACGCAGCAAAAAGATCATCCGCGAACTGATCGCGATGTATCCGTATATCCGCTCAAACGGCAACTATGATCACGAAGACCAGCGGAATATTTATCTCGAAGCTAAAGGCGTCCAAGCGGAAGGCTACTTGAATAAAAATAAAACCGTGACGATCTACGCCGGCTCACAGCTTTATTCCAAAATCAAAGATATCGCTTCGGACTCTTTGAACGACGAGCGTCAAGACCTGATCGAAAAAGGGATCATCGAAGACACGATCGGCGGCTTGGTTTTCGTCCAAGACTATACCGCTTCCTCTGTTTCTAAAGCAGCTGCTTTGCTTTTAGGCGGCCAGCGCAACGGCTGGGAATATTGGAAAAACGCAGACGGTGTGGCGATCGGTGAAGCGGTGAAAAGATAAAAAATCAGCAAAAACCACCCTGAATGGCCGATAAAACTCTGGCATTCAGGGCGGTTTTTATTATTTTATATTCCCAGTTTCAATCCGTGAAGTGTTTAACTCTATCGAAGTTTTAAAGCCAGCAAAAATTTTTACGCTGGTGTACCACATTCTGGACAAAATTTGGCATCTGCTTCCATGACATTTCCACAATTGCTGCAGTGCTGTTCGGAAGCTTCTTCAATATTTGTGCCGCAATGTGGACAAAACTTAGTTCCAAGATCCACTGTTTCTTTACAATTTGGACATGTAGTGCCCAACTCCGTGCCGCAGGAGCTGCAAAATTTCATCCCTTTGTCATTTAAAGCATGACATTTCGGACAAGAAACCTTTCCTTGTTCCTTAGCACCCAGACTATGTCCCATGCTGACAGATGCTGTTCTCCCACCAGTTAAAATAAAGTTTTCTACAAAATCAAAAATTTCTTTTGGTAATTTTTGCTGTTTAAAGGCTCCATAAGCTGCAGTAGCCATAAGCGGTGCGAAAACAACCGCTCCAACTCCCGCGCTTGCTGCTTTATCCACCCATTTACCTGTTCCAACATTTACTGTTATCGTATCAGGTGTTGATTGAAATATTTGCACTTGTGTTGCCTGATCTAAACCAGCAATTTTTTTCCACTTGCTCTCTTCTTTCCCTTGAACAAGATAGCCTTCGGGCGTTTTCATTCCCTCAGCGATTAAATTTTTCTTTTCTCTTAAGTAGCCTTCGACACCGATTCCGATTGTTTCAGCAGTCATTCCGTCTTCTAATTTAAATAATTTTGAATCCGCCATATCCATTCCCCCAATTAAATTATTGACTTGCAGTAATCCAATAACACTTTTAATATACTTATCTTAAATTAAAAAACGATATTTATCAATCAATATAAATAATTGGTATTTTCTGAAAAACAAGCACTTTTTTGCACTATTTTAACCGTAATCCTTAACTCGTTTTTTTATTCTGATACAATATATCAGCATCTAAAAAAACATTATATTTTTGATTTTATTCATTTCATAACATTTAGGTTTTGTGGAATCGTTTTCTTAAATATTAAAAAAGGAACAATCGTATTTTTATTGCCTTTTTATCAATAAAGATGATTGAAAAGTTCGCCTATTTTTTAATTTTAACGTTACTTATGAAACACCCGAAAAAATTATCCCCTACTCTATTTCATTTTTATCATAAAAACAATAGTCTCTAAGATCATACAAACAGCCATTATCAAAGCACTGCACTTCAATGAAAACTCACCTAAAATTCGGAGTTTAGCGAAAAGTAATTTATCAAAATTCATGGATAATCCGAAAAAAATGTTGCTTGCCTCACATGATCTAGTCACAAAACATGAATATTTAGATTTTCCGCTATTACAGAACTCTTTAATCTTCTTTATTGTAAAGATCAACTAAAAAAGTGCTTTCATCAAAAAATCTGACATATGAACTTTGTTTTGATTTTTATTTCGAATTATTTACCATATAGTAAACACATTTTTCCGGTACTGCAGTTGGACTATTTTGTGTTCCAACAGCCACGATCCTGTCCTCCCCATTGTTCCCTTCTTGAATATCCCCGCTTACTCCTTTCGGCAAAAAAGATATATAAATGGCTGCTCCTGGGAGCCCGCTTCTCAGTGAAAAGAAGCCTTCATATTCATGAGACACCAATTTTTGTTCATACGCTGCGACCAGATTACTGTCATCCATATAAGGAACTCTTTTCGGTGTTCCGTCCGGCTCAGTCCAATCGGGAATACTCAGATCCAACCCAGTTATTTTTCCTGCCTCTCCGAAATTAGTAATATCAGAAAAGCTCATTGAATTATTCTTGACAACAATTTCCTGCTCGAGCGCATTTTTCCAGGTCCCTCTGATGCTAGAATAATCCCCAGTTTTAATTTCACTTAGCTTCATAGCTGATCGATTTGACGTCTCGTCGCCAGAATCTTGCTTTTTCAGCGAAGTCGAACTATTTCTTTGAAAAACTTGAACATAGCTATTATTACTCGTACGTATCACGATTCGATCCTTGGTGTTATCGATCGAAGCTGGCAATTCTTCTCCCCAGCCGATCATTGCTGCAGCTTTCGGATAAAAGCAGATGTTCCAAAGGATCGAACCGGCAACGGTGTCAGCAGTCAAGGCATTATCTCTTTCACTAAATGAAACAGTTTTACTTTCGCCGTCATTAATAGTCCCTCCTTGCAGTGTCATCGACTCATTAGAAATTTTATTTTGAGAAATTGAAATCGTTTCCCCTTTACTCGCTACCCAAATATTTCCATTTCCATCGTGCCGATTCAGCGATACTGCAATCTCTTCCCATTCTCCCAACAAACTTGAGTAGTTGCCCTGCTTAATTTGGTCAAAATTCATCTCTTGCTTCATGTTAGATTGCTCTGTAACTTCTTTCTCTTCTGCAGATGAACTTGATCGCTTATCCGAACTTGTTCGGTTTTCGGCAGACTTCTCTATTGGAGCAGCTACCGGCTTCGCGGCAGATGATGAAGCGTTTGACTGCTTCTGGCTGCCACAGCCGCTCAATAAACATACTGCAAGCAAGACGCCCCCAAACAATGACCATTTTTTCTTTTCCATAATCTGCCTCCAACATATGTTTTTTAGTCCATCAAATAATTACATCTCTTTAAATTGGCTATCTGTTAAACATTAGATTGTTTGCTGAGATATTTATCTTAATAGAAAGCGCATTCGAAGTCTATATAATCGTTATTAAAATACATTTAAAAAATATAATTAATGCATTTTTCTTGTAAACAGCAAAAAGCACTCCTCAGATTCTGAGAAGTGCTTGAGCTTTGGTTCTATAATATTTAGTGCTGGAAAAATGGGCTTTATCTTTTTGGACGTCCAGACCAAAAAGGTCATTTTTCTTCATTTATTGTAATTTCGCCAGATCCTCTTTTTCCACATAGAACTGAACATTTCCCGTCTCCAGATCAACCTTGGCTTTTACTTCAACGCCTTTTGGAAAAAAGACGCCTTTCTCGATGTCTAGCTTAAGTCGCATTTTGCCAACGTCTTTTGAGGCAGCGCCGTAAGTCATTGTGCGAAATTCTTTTTCCATTCCCTGCACCTCCGCGAACAATTTTCGTTGTTGATATTCATTATAAACTGCTTTCACGGATATAAGTAGTGAAAATCGAACTTTCTAGTCTTCCTTCAAATACCGCCAGAGCGTTGTTCGGCTGATCCCGAGCTGCTCGGCGGTTTTTGTTTGATTGCCGCCGTTTTGCTCCAAGATCGTTGAAATGATTTCTTTTGTGTAGTCGAAAAGGGTCGGCTGCTCGACCGTATTTTGAAAAGTAAACGAGGCACTCTTATTCGTCGAAAAGTTTTGGATCAGCCGTTCTTTTCTGAGAAGCATCAGCACTTGATGTTCTGAGATATAGTGCGTCGCTGCATTGATGACGAGCTCTTTAATGGCGGCTTGCAGCTGATTCAAGTTGCCGGGCCAGTCATATGCCAAAAACTCATTCAGCGCGTTCGGCCCGAAGCCGACGATTTCTTTGTTGCATTCAATATTTATTTTATTCAACAGCAGCGTCGTGATGATGCTGAGTTCGTTTTTGCGTTCTTTGAGCGACGGCGCGTAAATACTGGCACAGTTCAACTCGACCAAAAGCCGATGATAGATCGCTTCATCTTTTGACCGATTGGTGTCGAAGGTGAAAAGCAGCTGATTCCTTTGGAGAAGCTTGGTATTTTTGACGATCGCGATCAAGCGTTCCGCGTCTGCCAGTGAAAACTGCTCAACATGCTCAAACAAGATCGTATTATTCGCATCGACTAACGGCCCGTTTGAAGGATTTACAAGGAATTTCCACATTTTTTCATTGATCAGCTTCGCATCGATCGCGATCAAATGATTATTATGGATCTCTTGATGCAAATACGCTTGATAGGCAATGCTTGTTTTGGCGGTACCGGTCTCGCCCATAATGATGATCGCGTGATAATCATTTTTGATTTTTTGCAGCTCCTGCTTGGCCTGTTCAGGGATAAATTTGGTAAAAAGCAGCTTAGTGGCAAAGATATCCGCGACTTCCGCATGATTTTGGTAACGGATGCCCAGCCGATTGTTCGTGACCGGCGGTGCTGAAACTTTGATCAGGCAGCTGTAGTAACTCACGCCATCCGCTGAAAAGCGTTTGAGGTGCAAGCGGTAGATCTTGTTTTTGATCGTTGCATAAGTCTGGCTTTCTTTGTCTAAATTCTTTTTCGCAGCGAGATGTTTCATCAGCGCTTGCTCGGTCGCCTCCTCCAGATTCGAAAAAATGATCTGAAACGCTTCATCAAAAATCAAAAAATCTTGCTTTTGACTGTCGATCCCCTGTGCCAAAATGTTTTTTTCATGCTTGACTCTTTTTAAATGCTGCGCGATCGTCAGCGCCTCTTGATACGCATGCTTGATGCTTTCAAAACCGGAAGTGATCAAAAGCGTATTGAGCGATTTCGTGATGGCCAAGCGATTCGTAATGGCGTCGCACAAAATCATTTCATAGTGTTCTTTGGAAAGTGTATCTAGAATCTCGCCGGCGTCGAGCGCGTCATCCAGCGTAATGATTTTGATATTGTACCCCAAAATATCGCAAAGCAAATGCGCATTCGCAGTAATGCTGGAATAGCCGACGATCGCAAAGTTCTTCGTATAGTTTTCCGCTAAACGGATCGCACCTAAAATATCGTAAATCGAAATCGAGACATCGATGACCGGGATCGAGACAGAACGGCGGATCAGATCAGCAGTACCGCCGCGCGAAATGATCGCGTCATAGCCGTTGCTGTAAAGTTCGGCAGCCAAACGCTGTCCTTCTTCGAGATCTGCTGTGTAAATGTCTGAGTGTACTTCCGCAAATTGTTTGCTGACGATATTCATGGAATTGTTTAATTCCTCATACGGGGCGATCCCCAACAGTTTGATTTTAGACAGCATCTAACCCCTCCTATTGTTTCATATATAAACAATTATATCGCGGGCAAGCTGAAAAATACTCTATTTTATTGAAAACGTTTCAAATATAAACAAATTTTATCTTTTTTCAATATCAAAATTCTTTGGAACCGATTAGAATGAGGGCAAGAAGAAAAAGGTGGTGAATAAATGTTAAAGCTATTAGTCATTGCCGATGACTTTACAGGCGCGCTTGATACCGGCGTACAATTCTCTAATCAAGGGATCAAAACCTTAGTTTCGACCGCGACAGATTTGGATTACAAAAAAGTCGATGACTCCATTGACGTCTTAGTGATCAACACTGAAAGCCGCTACCTGCGTTTTGAAGCAGCTTACCAACTGATCAAACAAATAATTGTAAGCGCTGAACAAGCGGGTATTCCTTACATATATAAAAAAGTCGATTCAGGCTTGCGGGGCAATATCAGCGCTGAGATCAAAGCGGTCGCAGATGCGAGCCGGCAAGCGGTCATTCCTTTTCTGCCGGCTTATCCGGAAATGAACCGCGTATTGATCGACGGAAATTTATATATCGGCCAAACCTTGGTGAGCGAAAGTGTCTTCGCAGATGATCCGTATGAGCCGGTGACCGAAAGCAATGTATTGCGGCGTTTGAAAAATGAAGCTGATATCGATGCACAGCTGGTCAAAGGCAGCACGCTCCCGAAAAATCCGCAAAACGTTCTGGTCTTCGATGCACAAACTGATGAAATGCTGGTCGAACAGCTGAAAGCTTTAGAAAAGACCAAGCTGCTCGGTGTTTCAGTCGGCTGCGCTGGTTTTGCCAAAGTGCTGGCGAAGCATTTGTTTCCAAATGGCCAACCGCCTGCCTATACATTAAAGAATCCGTTAGTCGTCATCTGCGGCAGCGTCAACCCGATCACTAAAATGCAGATCGAATACGCTGAAAAAAGAAAATATCCGCGGATCTCGCTGACACCGCACCAATTATTGAGCAGCGAATATTGGAAGAGTGCTGAGGGCAAAAAAGAACTGCAAAATTATTTATCGTTGATGAAAGAATATCCATTGATAGTCTTCGAAACGCTGAATGACGAAACGACCAAAGGAATCGCGATGTACAGCGCAGAAAATCATTTATCCCCTTCGGAATATCGTTTTCGCATCGGCAAATCTTTAGGGGCATTGACCCAAGCTTTGTGGGCGGAACATTTGGAAAATACGTTTCTCTTTACCGGCGGCGACACTTTGTTTCAGTCGATGAAAGTCTTAGGAGTGAATAAAATCGAGCCGGTTGCTGAAATCAGCCCGGGGGTCGTGCTGGCCACGATCGAATGGGATCACAAAAAAATGCAGGTGATCACCAAATCCGGTGGTTTCGGCAATGCAGAATTGTTTGAAGAAATCAGTCAGATCCATACAGATCAGGAGGAATAATATGTTAACAGATTATAGTTTAAAAATGCCGCGCAATGTGATCGCGGGCGAACACGCCATGGAACAGTTGAGCACGATCATCAAAAATGATGTTCAAAAAATCGTGATCTTCACGGACAAAGGAATTTTAGGCGCTGGACTGGTCGCACAGCCGCAAGCTTTGATCGAAGAAGCCGGCATCGATTATACGATCATTTCCGACATCCCCGCAGAACCCAGCTATCTGGAAGCGCAAATGATGATCGACGAATGCAAAAAAGAAAATGCCGATCTCATTATCGCGATCGGCGGCGGCAGCGTGATGGATGTCGCGAAACTTGCTTCGATCCTCACGACCGATGACTATACCGTAAAAGATCTGCTGGATGATCCGCTGCTTGCGAAAAAACAAACGACGACCTTGATGATCCCGACGACTGCCGGGACCGGCTCTGAAGCTACGCCAAACAGTATCGTCGGCGTGCCTGAAAAAGAACTCAAGATCGGGATCGTCAATCCGGAAATGATCGCTGATTACGTGATCTTGGAAAGCCGGATGATCAAAAACCTGCCGAAAGCGATCGCTGCAGCGACTGGTGTAGATGCCTTATGCCACGCGATCGAATGCTTCACCTCTGCCAAAGCGAATCCGATCAGCAATACATTCGCCTTAGAGGCACTCGACTTGATCATGAACAATATCATTGAAGCGTGCACGAATCCTGAGGCATTGGAAGCCAAAAGCAATATGTTATTGGGTTCGTTTTACGCCGGGGTTGCGATCACTTCATCCGGAACGACTGCAGTCCACGCACTTTCTTATCCGCTTGGCGGCAAATACCACATTCCCCACGGCGTTTCGAATGCGATCTTATTGACACCGGTGATGCGCTTCAATGAACCAGCGATCAAGGATCTCTTGGCAGCCGCTTACGACCGCGTCATCAAAGACGGAAATAAAGGCTTGAGCGTTGATGAAAAAGCGCATTACATGATCAATCAGCTGGAAGAAATCGTCGAAGTATTGGAAATCCCGACAAGTCTAAAAACTTTCAATGTGCCGGAAGAAGATCTGGATGGTTTAGTTGCCGCCGGGATGGAAGTCACACGGCTTCTCGTCAACAATCAACGCGAAGTCACGCCGGAAGACGCCCGCAAGATCTATTTAGAAATTCTGTAAGAAGCACCTTGGCACTAAATCGCTGAAAAGGAGTTTTCATGCTATGAAAAAAATCATTGGGATCACAATGGGCGACCCAGCCGGGATCGGCCCTGAAATCTCATTAAAAGAATTTCAAAAGCCGGCGTTGTATGAACGCTGCAAACCGCTATTGATCGGCGACAAAAGTGTCTTAGCCTATTATTTAGCGAAGCATCCGGAAGTGAAGCTCACGATCCATCCTATCCAAAAACCCAGCGAAGGAAAATACACGTTCGGGACGATCGATTTGATCGACATGAATGTCGTTGACATGGCAGAGCTGCCGATCGG
This sequence comes from Enterococcaceae bacterium, assembly GCA_022649665.1. Lineage (GTDB taxonomy): Bacteria > Bacillota > Bacilli > Lactobacillales > Enterococcaceae > JALCOL01. The sequence continues at coordinate 4,933 of JALCOL010000001.1, read as the reverse complement.
CGAAGTCTCCAAAATGGCTGGAAACGCCGCTTTTCAATATGTAAAAAAAGTCATCGAATTAGCCTTGGCCAAAGAAGTCGATGCGACCGTGACGAATCCGCTGAACAAAGAAGCGATGAATGCGGCTGGTCATCACTATGCCGGCCATACGGAGATCTATGCGAAGTTCACCGGCACTGACAAATATACGATGATGCTGGCAGACAGAAATCTGCGCGTCGTTCACGTCTCTACTCATGTTTCTTTGCGCGAAGCTTGCGACTTAGTCACGAAAGAACGAGTGCTCGATGTGATCCGGATCGCGAATGCCGCCTGCAAGAAATTGGGCATCAAAAATCCGCGGATCGCAGTTGCCGGATTGAATCCGCATGCAGGCGAAAACGGCTTGTTCGGGCAGGAAGAAATCAATGAAATCAATCCGGCCGTCGCAGCCGCCCGTGCAGAAGGCATCGATGCCGTCGGGGCACTTCCGCCTGACACCGTCTTCTCAAAAGCAAATGGCGGCATGTACGACATCGTGGTCGCAATGTATCACGATCAAGGGCATATCCCGTTAAAAGTTTTAGGCTTTGTCTACGATCAGAAAGCTGGCAGCTGGAAAGCCGTTCAAGGCGTCAATATCACTTTGAACCTGCCGATCATCCGCACCTCAGTCGATCACGGAACCGCATTCGACCAAGCCGGAAAATGGAGCGCCAGCGAATTAAGCCTTGAGAATGCGATCGATTACGCGATCCGCTTAGCTGAAAACTCTTAAGAACAGCAATCCAAAAGGAGGATTTGAAATGGCAGCACACTTGCCGAAAGTAAGAAAATCAGAGCCGAATGGCGTGATGTACCGCGACGACTTTTTAAATATCGACTTCGGGCTGATCCCTACTGGCGATCACAATACGGCGCACGCCCCTGCCTTGATCGAAACGCACGATGGCGGAATGTTATGTGCCTGGTTTGCCGGCAGTTTTGAAGGCAGCGGCGACATCTCTATCGTAGTCTCCAAACTTGATCCGGAAACACAAATCTGGTCCGTCCCGCAAACGATCTCGCAAGGAAAAGACCGCAGCGAACAAAATCCGGCATTCTTCAGAGCGCCGGATGGCCAGATCTGGCTGATCTATACTTCTCAGCTGAGCCGCCAAGCCGGCAAAGACAATATGCAGTTTACTTCGATCATCATGGTCCAAAAATCAAATGACGAAGGCAATACGTGGGGGGACCCGGAAGTATTGTTCGCCAACGAAGGAACTTTCTCCCGCCAAGCGATCCAGATTTTAAGCAACGGCCGCTGGCTCTTCAGCACTTGGCTGTGCGAAGACTCCCCGGAAGGCTTGACGAACGACCCGACCGAATTTCAGCTGTCCGATGACCAAGGCAAAACTTGGCGGGCCGTCCGCATGCCGGAAAGCAACGGCCGCGTCCATGCCAATGTCGTCGAAGTCGCTGACGGACACCTGCTCGCCTTTATGCGCAGCCGCTTTGCCGATCACGTATACACGAGCGAATCCTTTGATTACGGCGACAGCTGGAGCATTCCGGAAGCGAATACTTTGCCGAACAACAACGCCAGTATCAGTGCGATCAAATTGCAGTCGGGCGAAATCGCTTTGGCCTACAATATGAACGCCGCAAACCACGCCGAATTCGGCAAAGTTACTTGGCCGGGGCTGCGGAACCCCGTCGTCGTTTCAGTCACCGAAGACCTCGGAAAAACTTGGCCGCTCGGACGGATCTTTGAGCCGGCAGAAGGCTATATCGGCATCGAAAACAAAACAAACAACTCGCAGTTTGAATACCCGACACTCTATCAAGATCAGCAAGGCACACTGCATTTAGTCTATGCATATAAAAATCGCCTTTGCATCAAATATGTCCGCTTTACCGTTGAAGACCTGTTCGGCAAAAAACGCGAAACAGAAGGCTTGTACAACCCGACCTCCGGCGAAGGCGTGAAAAAGTAATACAAAGATTGTAACAAAAACGCTCAGCTTCGAGAAATAAGAAGGAAAACCGAAAATAGTCTGTCATATTTTTGCGGTTTTCCGGATTATTCCGAGAAGCTGCTTTTGGAACACCGTATAATTGTTAGCGCATTCTTATCTTACCCAAACTAAAAAATCAGAGGAGCGATTCGTATGAAACCAACAGAATTGAAAGGAATTATTGTCCCGATCTTGACCCCGATGCATGAGGATGAAAGCATTAATTTGGAAGAGCTGCGTGTACAAGTCGAACGAATGATCGAAAACGGCATCCACGGGATCTTCCCATTTGGAACAAACGGCGAAGGCTACATTTTGACCGCGCAAGAAAAGAAAGCGGTGCTCGAAGCGGTCGTGGACCAAGCTGCCGGCCGCGTCCCTGTATATGCCGGGACCGGGACACTTTCGACAAAAGAAACGATCGAACAAAGCAAGATGGCGCAAGCCGCCGGCGCTGATGTTCTTTCGATCATTACTCCGAGTTTCGCCGCTGCCAGCCAAGAAGAATTGTACACTCACTACAAAACCGTCGCAGAAGCAGTCGATATGCCGATCGTTTTGTATAACATCCCGGCCCGCACCGGAAACGCGATCGCTCCGGCAACTGTCGGACGCTTAGCAGAAATCGAAAACATCATCGGGGCAAAAGATTCCAGCGGGAACTTCACGAATATCCTCGGCTATATCGAAGCCGGCAAAAAGAAACAAAACGGGAAATTTTATACATTGTCCGGAAATGACCAATTGATCATTTGGACGCTGTTAGCAGGCGGGACCGGCGGCATTGCAGGTTGTGCAAATGTGTATCCGCACACGATGGCTTCGATTTATGATCTGTTCATCGAAGGCAAGATCGAAGAAGCGAAAAAAGCCAATGAAAGTATCCAAAGTTTCCGCGCCTGCTTTAAGTACGGAAATCCAAATACGATCGTCAAAGCTGCCACCCGCCTTTTAGGCTATCACGTCGGCCCTTGCCGCGCGCCATTCAATCAGATCCCTGAAGAAGGCATCGAAGCGATCAAAGCGGTCTTGGAAGAAAACAAAGCAAAAGGCATGAATTAACTGCCGCAAGTGCTGCCTCGGGATAGAATATTTTCTTCTTAATGAAGCGGATATTCTATCTTTCTGATAATGATGTAAAGAATATATAGGAGGCTATTATGACTATCCAAATGATTATTGCTTTGGCGATCACCGCACTGATGATCGTTTTGATCATGATCGAAAAACTACCATTTGGAGCTCCGCCGCTGCTTGCCTGCTTGCTGTTAGTAATCTTCGGGATCACGGACATCAAAGGCGCCTTCGCCGGATTTTCAAATTCAACGATCATCATGCTGGCTGAATTTATGGCCATTATCGCCGCACTGCAAAAAACCAATTTCATCGTCGTGTTCAAAAAAGCGATGTTTGCCATGGCGAACAAAGGCGGCTTTAAATCGTATATGCTGATCATCCTCGTGGTCATGCTGGGCTGCAGCATGTTCGGCACCGGTTCCACCGCTTATTATGTCTTGGCGATCGGTCTGCTGTCGACCTTGCCGTATAATAAAAAGCTCCCGCCTTCAAAAGTGATCATGACTGCCGGATTTGCGGCCAACCACCCGCTGATCCCTTTTAACACCGCGCTCCAATACGGGATCGTGATCGCTGTTCTTGGCGCTGCCGGACAATCCGTTCATATTTCCGTCTTCAAATTTGCCATCGTCAATTTATTTTTATCCCTTGGGTTTTTACTGAACTGCGTGATCCAGTATAAATTTTTGCCTGATCATCCGATCAAAGGCGAAGATGAAGAAGAACTGGAAGAAGTAGAAAGCGAAAACACGCCGTCCCTGCCAAAATGGAAAGAAATCGTCACTTATGGCGCATTTATTTTCGCAGTGGTCGGGATGCTTTTGCAAAGCCGAATCGGCGACGCCGGCTACGCAATGGCCGGTCTGTCTGTTGCCGTCATTTTATTCACGAAAGTCCTCAACTTTACCGAAATCAGAGACGCGCTAAGTGCGCCGATCATTTTAATGTCGGCCGGCGTTATCGGTGTCGCTGATGCACTCGGCAGCACTGGCTTGACGAATTTAGTCGGCCAAACAGTCGCAAATATGCTAGGAACGAACATCAATCCCTTCCTCATGATCTTTGCCTTCTGTATTTTGACCAGTCTCCTCGCCACTTTGACCGGCTCAACGATCGGGACCGTCTATGTCTTCACGCCGCTCGCCATCGCGGTCTGCTCCAATCTTGGGCTCGACCCGACCGCCGCAGCTTGTGCGATCGTTATTTCCGGCTGGTGCGGACACTTCTTGCCGATCGACGGCATGCCGGCCATGGTCTTGGGCTACGGGAAATATACCGCGAAAGAATTTTGGAAATTCACCATTCCGCAATATTTCATTCGCTTATTAGCGCTCACCGTCGGCTCATTGTTGATGTTCCCGATGTAAAAACACAAACGAGGTGCAAAAATGACAAATACATTTGAATTAGAACATATCGGTATCAATACAGAAAATGCCCAAGAAGCAGAAAAGCTGGCATTGCTTTTAAGCAGCATCTTCAATTTGAAGCCGCGCCACGGCCAAAAATCCGAATTTGCCGGCGATTATTTCGAATGCATGAAAAGTCCTTTCTTAGGCAAAAACGGTCACATCGCAATGAAAACTCCCGATTTGGAAAGCGCTGTCGAGGAACTGAAGAAAAAAGGACTCGACTTTAATATGGACACTGCCGCCTACGACGAAGAAGGCAAGCTGAAAAATATCTATCTAGCTGGCGAATTCGGCGGCTTCGCGATCCATATTATGAGGAAGTAAATTTGAAGGAATAAAGGCTCTTCGTCAAATAGTGTTGGTGAGCTTTCAAACTGAATAAAATGTAGTGGATCCCAGGCGAGCAGAAAAACCCGCTTGGGATTTTTTATTTCAAGAAAATGGATCCTTTTAAGCAGTTTTTCC